>NZ_JBHTZF010000013.1:0-325500 GCF_042790435.1 Streptomyces sp. NPDC056738 | reverse complement strand
CCGGTACATCAATGGCCGTCGCCACCGACGGTCACTCCTCACCCGACGGCGACGGGCTGATGCACCGGCACGGCCCCGACCCACCCACCGGACGGGAACCGCGACCGCGGTAGGCCGAGCCCCCCGCCGGGTACTCAACAGAAGCCCACCCCTGCACAACGGTTCCTGACACGGCGTCAGTTGCGTAATCTGACAGTGCGTCAGTTAACAATTGGCTGTCACACAGGAGCGGGCGGACCGATGCTTGGATCAACCCACGGCACCCTCACCACCGACTCCCGCCGGGCCAGGGTCATCGCCTGCGGCGAGCAGCCCTCCCCGGTCGTGCACGGACGCCCGGCCGAGGTCGACGACCTGGACGTCAGCGGTCGCCCGCTGTACGCCACCGTCCCCGACCTGGACCGCTTCTTCCGTCCCGAGTGCGTGGCCGTCATCGGCGCCTCGGACACCGAGGGACGGCCGAACACCGGGATCACCCGCCAGCTCATCGCCTGGGCCAAACGGGTCGGCGCCCGGCTCCACCCGGTCCACCCCACCCGCCGCACGGTCTTCGGCCTCCCGTGCCTCCCCTCCGTGGCGGACGTCCCGGAACAGGTGGACCTGGCGGTGCTCCTCGTCGCCGACCCCCTCCCCGTGATCGGGGAACTCACCGAGGCCAAGGTGAAGTTCGCCGTCGCGTTCGCGTCCGGCTTCGCCGAGACGGGAACCGAGGGCGCCGCCGCGCAGACCCGCCTCGCCGCCGCCGTGCACGGCTCCGGCCTGCGCCTGCTCGGCCCCAACACCAACCTCAACGCGTTCGAGCACTTCCGCGACGACCTCGACGGCCCCGCGGTCGCCCTCATCACCCAGTCCGGCCACCAGGGCCGGCCGGTGTTCGCGATGCAGCAACTGGGAGTCCGCCTGTCCCACTGGGCACCCACGGGCAACGAGGCCGACCTGGAGACCGCGGACTTCATCTCCTACTTCTCCGAGCGCCCCGAGGTAGGCGCCATCGCCTGCTACGTCGAGGGACTCAAGGACGGCCGCTCGTTCCTGCTCGCCGCCGACCGCGCCGCCCGCCGCAAGGTGCCCGTCGTCGCGGTGAAGGTCGGCCGCACCGAGACCGGCGCCCGCACCGCCGCCTCGCACACCGGCAAGCTGACCGGCGCCGACGCGGTGGTGGACGCGGCGATGCGGCAGTTCGGCGTGATCCGCGTGGACGGACTCGACGAACTCCAGGACACCGCGGCCCTGTTGGCGCGGGCTCGCGCACCCCGGGCCGACGGGGTCGTGGTCTATTCGATCTCGGGCGGCACGGGCGCGCACTTCGCGGACCTGGCCAGCGAGGCGGGCCTGGACCTGCCGGTCCTCTCGGAGGCCAAACAGGCCGAACTGCACACCTGGATACCGGACTACCTGAACGTCGCGAACCCGGTCGACAACGGCGGGCACCCGGTCGGCGACTGGCGCGGCCGGAAGATCATCGACGCGATCCTCGCCGATCCGGCCGTCGGCGTCCTGATCTGCCCGATCACCGGGCCCTTCCCGCCGATGAGCGACAAGCTGGCGCAGGACCTGGTGGACGCCGCTGAGCAGACGGACAAGCTGGTGTGCGTGGTGTGGGGATCGCCGGTCGGCACGGAGGCCGCGTACCGCGAGACGCTGCTCGGCTCGTCCCGGGTCGCCACGTTCCGTACGTTCGCGAACTGCATCACCGCCGTCCGCGCCCACCTCGACCACGCGCGGTTCACCGCGGCCTACCGCTCGCCCTTCGACGAGGCGCCGCGCACCCCGTCGCCGTCCTTCCGCAAGGCACAGGCCCTGATGCGCCCGGGCCAGCAACTCAGCGAGCACGGCGCCAAACAGTTGCTGCGGGCGTACGGGATCCGCGTGCCACGCGAACAGTTGGTGACCAGCGCGGCGGCGGCCGTCCGGGCGGCGAGCCAGGTCGGCTACCCGGTGGTCATGAAGGCCTCCGGCGCGCAGATCGCCCACAAGACCGAACTCGGCCTGGTCAAGATCGGGCTGACCTCCGCCAGCCAGGTCCGCGACGCCTATCGCGAGCTGACCGACATCGCCCGCTACGAGGGCATCTCGCTCGACGGGGTGCTCGTGTGCCAGATGGTCGAGCGGGGTGTGGAGATGGTCGTCGGTGTCACGCACGACCAGCTCTTCGGGCCGACCGTCACCGTCGGGCTCGGCGGGGTTCTCGTCGAGGTCCTGCAGGACTTCGCCGTGCGGGTGCCGCCCTTCGGCGACGACCAGGCGCGGGCCATGCTGTCCGAGCTGCGCGGACGGGCCCTGCTCGACGGGGTCCGCGGGGGCCCGCCGGTGGACGTGGACGCGCTGGTCGAGGTCGTGATCCGGGTCCAGCGGATGGCGCTCGAACTGGGCGACGAGATCGCGGAGCTGGACATCAATCCCCTGATGGTGCTGCCCCGGGGTCAGGGCGCCGTCGCCCTGGACGCACTGGTGCTGTGCCGCTGACCCAGAACTTCCGACCCGCACGCAACGGAGCACCCTCATGACCGACTCCCCCCGTGCACCCCACCAACCGTCCGAACCCCCCGCGCCATCCGAGAAGCCCCTCGACTCATCGATACGCCACACCACCGACAACGCCGTCTCGTGGATCACCCTCGACCGGCCCGAGGCGATGAACGCGCTCACCTGGGACCAGCGGGAGCGCGTGATCGAGCTGCTCGCGGCGGCGTCGGCCGACCCCGAGGTGCGGGCCGTGGTCCTCACCGCCACCGGCCGCGGCTTCTGCGCCGGAGCGGATCTACGCGGCGGTCCGCACGCCGGGGAGCGGGTGCCCGGCGACGTCGCCCGCATGATCCGGCAGGGCGCGCAACGCCTGATCGCCGCCGTCCTCGACTGCGAGAAGCCGGTGATCGCGGCGGTGAACGGCACGGCGGCCGGGATCGGCGCGCACCTCGCCTTCGCGTGCGACCTCGTCCTCGCGGCCGAACCGGCCCGGTTCATCGAGGTGTTCGCGCGGCGCGGCCTCGTACCGGACGGCGGCGGGGCCTATCTGCTGCCCCGCCTCGTCGGCCCGCAGCGGGCCAAGGAGCTGATGTTCTTCGGGGACGCGCTGAGCGCGGCGGACGCCGAGCGGATCGGGCTCGTCAACAGGGTCGTACCGGCTGAGGAGTTGGAGAAGGCGGCACGGGCCTGGGCCGAGCGGCTGGCCGCCGGGCCCACTCGGGCGCTGGCGCTCACCAAGCAGCTCGTCAACGCGTCCCTCGACTCCGACCGCGCCACCGCCTTCGCGGCGGAGGCCGCGGCGCAGGAGATCAACATGACGACGGCGGACGCCAACGAGGGCGTGGCGAGCTTCGTCGAACGCCGTAGTCCCCGCTTCAGGGGCCGCTGACGAACCGAACCCGGCGGGAACGGGGCCGGAGGCCCGGGTTCGGCCCCGGGTTCGGCCGGTGGGTGGGTCGGGGCCGTGCCGGTGCATCAGCCCGTCGCCGTTGGGCGGAGATGTGGGCGTCGGTGGCGACGGCCATTGATGTACCGGCACGGCCCCTCGCGTGCGTCGCCGGGTGCGGGTGCATCGTGGTGGCTACGGGCATCGCCGTACCGGCACGGTCCCCTTCCGTGCGTGGCCGGGTGCGGGTGGTTCGTGGTGGCTGCGGGCATCGGTGTACGGCACGGGGGTTCGGGTCAGCCCCGCCGCAATATGCGTAGATCCCCCGCGTCAGGGTCGCCGAACAGGACGAACAGCTCCGGGTGGGTCTCGGTGCCGCCGATGGTCCAGTAGGTGTCGTGGCCGCAGTCGCCGACGCGGACGACGACGCCGTCGCGCCGCTCGGAGTCGGGCCCGTCGGCGTACGGGTCGTAGCGGCCGGCGGTGTCGAGGAACCACGTACCCGCGCCGTCGCAGCGCGTGAACTCCTTGGTGGTCACGTCCCCGAACTCGGGCTGGGCGGGCACGGACGAGAGCTCGGCCCTGCCCCCGGCCCGCAGCCGCAGCACCGCCCCGTGATCGCCGCGCCAGACGCCGGTGAGCCGGTCGGCGCCGAGCTTCGGGGGCTCGTACTCCTGGATGAGCCCCGTGGCCAGTCCCACCGTGCCGGCAGCGACGACGAGGACGCAGGCCCCGAGGGCGGCGAGCGCCGAGCGGAACCAGACGCGGTCCGGCGTTCGTCCGCCGGCCCGTTCGCGCCGCCGCGCCCCGGCGGCCGCCAGGACGGGCGGAACACCGGACACGGTGAGCAGCAGGGCCTCGGTGCTGGTGGGATGAAGACCGAGGAGGACCGCGAGCGCGGACCAGAAGGCGCCGAGAAGCAGGACGAAGCCCAGGTGCCAGGCACCCTCGGGGCCGGGTGCGCGACGGCGCGCGAGACGGGCGAGCGTGGCCGCCGGCATCGTGAAGGTCACCGTGTGCAGCAGGCCCAGAGCCGCGAGCAGGGGCGGCCCGAAGACCATCACGCACAGCAGCCCGACGGCGGCGAGACCGCCGCCGAGGCCCGCCCCGTGGTCGTCGTCGTCGAACGTGCCGACCCACCAGACGGCGGCGGCGACCGCGAACTGCGCCGCGCAGACCGCCGCGGCGAGGTTCACCTCCGCGCCGGTCCATGCCGACCGGGACAGCGTGGGCCTCCCGGAGTTCGCCGACCTCATGAGGCGAAAAGATACGCGGGCGAAACACCCCACCCCGCGAGGGGGCCCCGCCTCCCGCCCTGCCCGCCGTGAGCCCCGCTCTCGCGCACCCCTTCCTATCTGACACTCCGTCAGCTTCAATGGTGGATGTGATGGGACACGCAGGGATGGCGGCCGCCGCCGTCCGCTACCTCAGGTCGGCCGGGGCCCCCACCGTCGCGGGGCCCGTCGAGGCGTTGCCGCGCCCGGATCTGCGCGCGGTCCGCGAGGACGAGCGGGCGCCGGTGGATCCGGCCCGGTTCCGTCACGTACTGGGCCACTTCGCGACCGGCGTGACGGTAGTGACGGCGCCCGCGGCCAACGCCGGGGATCCGGCGGGCCCGGCCGGCTTCGCCTGCCAGTCGTTCGCCTCGCTCTCCCTCGACCCTCCGCTGATCTGCTTCATGGTCGGCCGTACGTCCACGACATGGCCGCGCATAGCCCGGGCCGGCGTCTTCTGCGTCAACGTGCTCGGCGCGCACCAGGGCGACCTGTGCCGCGGCTTCGCGGTGAGCGGCGCCGACAAGTTCGCCGGAGTCGCCCACGACGCCGCTCCGGTGTCGGGATCCCCCCGCCTCGCGGGCGCCGCGGCCTGGATCGACTGCACGATCCACGCGGTGCACACGGGCGGGGACCACCTCATCGTGGTGGGCCGGGTGGACGCCCTGGGCGCGAGCGACGACGACGTGCCGCCCCTGCTCTTCCACAAGGGCCGCTTCCTCACCTGAGGCCTCTGGCCCGAGGCCTGTCACGCGGGGCCCGTCACCCGAGGCCCGTCACGCGGTGGCCGGTCCCACCACCGGCGCCGCCGATGCCGCCGATGCCCCCGGACGACGCCGGCGGATGACCAGGGCCATCAACGCGGCCGCCGCGCACAACGCGCCCGAGGCGTACCAGACGACGTCGTACGAGCCGAAGCGGTCGCGGGCGACACCGCCGAGGAAGGCGACGAGCGCGGCGCCGACCTGGTGGGAGGCGAGGACCCAGCCGAAGACGATGGCGCTGTCCTCGCCGTACTGCTCACGGCACAGGGCCAGGGTCGGCGGGACGGTGGCGACCCAGTCGAGGCCGTAGAAGACGATGAAGAAGATCATCGGCGGGTGCACGGACGGGGCGAGCAGCATCGGGAGGAACAGCAGCGAGATGCCGCGCAGGGCGTAGTACACCGCCAGCAGGCGGCGCGGCTCGAAGCGGTCGGTGAACCAGCCCGAGGCGACGGTGCCGATCACGTCGAAGACGCCGATGACCGCGAGGAGCGAGGCGGCGGCGGTGATGGGCATGCCGTGGTCGTGGGCGGCGGGCACGAAGTGGGTCTGGACGAGCCCGTTGGTCGAGGCGCCGCAGATGGCGAAGGTCCCGGCCAGCAGCCAGAAGGGGCCGGTGCGGACGGCGGAGAACAGGACGGTCACCGCGCGCCGGGCGGCACCGCGGACCGGTTCGGGCTTGGGCACGAACTCCTTCGCCCCGTACGGCATCTGGCCCACGTCGGCCGGGTGGTCGCGCAGCAGCAGCCAGACGAAGGGGACGACCGCGAGGGCGGCGAGGGAGACGGTCACCGCGGCCGGACGCCAGTCGTGCTCGGTGACGATCCAGGACAGCAGCGGCAGGAAGATGAGCTGGCCGGAGGCCGAGGCCGCCGTCAGGATGCCGGTGACCAGGCCCTTGCGCTCGGTGAACCAGCGGTTGGTGACGGTGGCCGCGAAGGCGAGGGCCATCGAGCCGGACCCCAGACCGACCAGCAGGCCCCAGCACAGCAGCAGTTGCCAGGCCGCCGTCATCCAGACCGTAAGCCCGGAGCCGACCGCGATCACGGTCAGGGCGACCGCCACCACGCGGCGGATGCCGAAGCGGTCCATGAGCGCGGCCGCGAACGGCGCCGTGAGCCCGTAGAGCGCGAGGTTGATCGAGACCGCGGCGCCGATCGTGCCGCGCGACCAGTCGAACTCCTCGTGCAGCGGGTCGATCAGCAGTCCGGGAAGCGACCGGAAGGCGGCCGCGCCGATGATCGTCACGAAGGTGACGGCGGCGACGAACCAGGCACGGTGGATGCGGTGGGAGGGGGCGGGGCGGACGGGCCGGGAGTCCTCCGGGGCCTGCGCGGCTTCGGTTGTCTGGGTCACGCCCTAGAGCTTCGGGGAACGGACAAGGACGAACCACTGGCCCGAGAGACAGCATTCGTTAGGATCGGGCCATGGCTCTCCCGGATACGCCGCCTCCGCACCGCGTGGTCGTCCTCGCCCTCGACGGTCTGCTGCCCTTCGAGCTGGGCATCCCGCAGCGCATCTTCGGCAAGGCGCGGGACGCGGAGGGGCGCCCGCTCTACGAGGTCGTCACGTGCTCGGTCCGGCCGCCGGGCCCGGTCGAGACGGACGCGGACTTCTCGGTCCTCGTCGGCAACGGGCCCGAGGCGCTGGCCGGCGCCGACACGGTCGTGGTCCCGGCCTCGTACGAGCTCGGTCCCGTGCAGCAGGAGGGCATCCTGACGCCGGAGCTGGCGGCCGCCCTCGCGCACATCCGCCCCGGCACGCGTCTGGTCTCCATCTGCACCGGCAGCTACGTCCTCGCGGCCGCCGGCTATCTCGACGGCCGCCCCGCCACCACGCACTGGATGCACGCCGAGCACTTCCAGCGGCTCTTCCCGAGGATCAGTGTCGACGCGGACGTGCTGTTCGTCGACGACGGAGACGTCCTCACCTCGGCCGGGGTCGCGGCCGGGATCGACCTGTGCCTGCATCTCGTGCGCCGCGACCACGGCGCCGCGGTCGCCAACGAGGTGGCCCGCCGGACCGTCGTACCGCCGCACCGCGACGGCGGACAGGCGCAGTACATCCGGCGCCCGGTCCCGGAGGCGCGCTCGGCCGGCACGACCGCCGCCCGCGCCTGGGCGCTGGGCCGCCTCCACGAGCCGATCCAGTTGCGCGACATGGCCGAGCAGGAGTCCATGTCGGTGCGCACCTTCACCCGGCGCTTCCGTGAGGAGGTCGGGGTCAGCCCCGGCCAGTGGCTCACACAGCAGCGCGTGGAGCACGCCCGCCATCTCCTGGAGTCCAGCGACCTGTCCATCGACCACGTGGCCCGCGACGCCGGCTTCGGCACGGCCCAGTCGATGCGCCAGCACCTCCAGGCGACCCTCGGCGTCACCCCGACCACCTACCGCCGCACCTTCAGATCCGGCACCCCCGCCGACCACTGACCACCGGGCGGGCGGCCCCGGACCTGCGGCCCCCGCCTCGTCGTCACCTCCCCGCGCCAGGGGTTCCCGGACGTCGGCCCCGGACCTCTGGCCCCCTCCCCGCGCCAGGGGGTCCGGGACGTCCGGCCCCGAACCCCTCCCCACCTCCCGCGCGAGGGTGTCCTAGAACGTCAGCACAGCCCGCGCCACCTTCCCCGCGTGCGCGTCCTCCGCCGCCCGCTCGAAGTCCTCGACGGGATACGTCGCGGTCACCAACTCGTCCAGGAGCAGGCGGCCTTCGCGGTAGAGCTCGGCGTACAGGGCGATGTCCCGCTGGGGCCGGGACGAGCCGTAGCGGCAGCCGAGGATGGACTTGTCGAGGTACATCGAGGAGACCAGGAAGGACGCCTCGGCCGTCGCCGGGGGGACGCCGAGCAGGACGGCCTGGCCGTGCCGGTCGAGCAGGTCGATCGCCTGGCGGACGAGTTCGACGCGGCCGACGCATTCGAAGGCGTGCTGGGCGCCGGTGGGCAGGATGTCCTTCACGCCGTCCACCGAGGTCAGGAAGTGCGTCGCGCCGAACTGCCGGGCCACGGACTCCTTGGCCGGATTGGAGTCGACGGCGACGATCCGCAGCGCGCCCGCGAGCCGGGCGCCCTGGAGGACGTTGAGTCCGATGCCGCCGGTGCCGATGACCAGGACGGTGTCGCCGCGGTCGACCCGGGCCCGGTTCAGGACCGCTCCGACCCCGGTCAGGACCCCGCAGCCGATCAGCGCGGCCGAGGTGAGCGGGATGTCCTTCGGGATCCGGACCGCTTGCACCGCCTTCACCACCGTGCGTTCCGCGAAGGCGGAGTTGGCGGCGAACTGGTGGAGCGGCTCGCCCGAGCGCGCGAACGGCCGCTGCGGCATGCCGATCGCCTTGCGGCACATCGTGGGCCGCCCCCGGTCGCACTCGGCGCAGGTCCCGCAGTTGGCGAGAGTGGACAGCGCCACATGGTCGCCGGGCTCGACATGGGTGACGCCCACGCCCACGGATTCCACCACGCCCGCGCCCTCATGGCCGAGCACCACGGGAACGGGGAAGGGGATGGTGCCGTCCACCACGGACAGATCGCTGTGGCAGAGCCCCGCAGCGGAGATCGCCACCCGCACCTCCCCGGGTCCCGGGTCCCGTACCTCCAGGTCGTCCACGACCCGGGTCCTTCTCCCGTCGAAGATCACGCCTCGCATCGCGCCGGCTCCCCTCTCCCCGGGCCGCCCCGGGCTGTTCCTGGGCTGTTGGTTCCGGGGCCGGTCAGGGCCGGCCCCGGGGCTCCTTCGGCAGGCCGAGCGCGCGCTCGGCGATGATCGTGCGCTGGATCTCGTCCGAGCCGCCGTAGATCGTGTCGGCCCGGCTGAACAGGAACAGGTTCTGGGAGGCGTCCAGTTCGTAGGGCCGCGCGGCGGACCAGTCCCGCGGACCCACCGCCCCCGCGGCCCCCCGCACCTGGACGGCCACCTCACCGAGCCGCCGGTGCCAGCCGCCCCACAGCAGCTTGGCCGCGCTGGGCGCGCCCGGTCCGCCGGGACTCCCCGGACCGCCCAGCGTGCGCAGAGCGTTCCACCGCATCGTGCGCAGCTCGGCCCACAGCCGTACGAGCCGGTCGCGCACGACGGGATCCCCGGCCGCTCCCGTGGCGAGGGCCGTGCGCAGTACGCGCCCCAACTCCTCGGCGAAGCCGATCTGCTGGGCGAGGGTGGAGACCCCGCGCTCGAAGCCGAGCAGGCTCATGGCGACCTTCCAGCCCTCGCCCTCGCCGCCGACCACGTGCCCGGCCCGCGCCACCGCCCCGTCGAAGAACACCTCGTTGAAGTCGCTCGTGCCGGTGAGCTGGCGGATCGGACGGACCTCGATCCGGCCGGGCTGGTCCATGGGGACGAGGAGGAAGGACAGGCCGTGGTGGCGGGTGGACCCCGGTTCGGTGCGGGCGAGCACGAAGCACCAGTCGGCCTCGTGGGCGAGCGAGGTCCAGATCTTCTGTCCGGTGATGCGGTACACCCCGGAGGGCCCGGCCCCCGTGTCCCGTACGGCGGTCGTGCGGACGCCGGCCAGGTCCGAGCCGGCGCCGGGCTCGCTGTACCCCTGGCACCACAGTTCCCGGCCCTCGGCGACCGGCGGCAGGAAGCGGCGCTTCTGTTCCGGGGTGCCGTGCGCGATGAGCGTCGGTGCCAGCAGGTTCTCGCCGATGTGCCCGGAGCGGGCGGGCGCCCCGGAGCGGGCGTACTCCTCGGCCCACACGACCTGCCGGGTCAGGTCCGCGCGCCGGTTGCCGTACCCGTCCTCCGCCCAGCCGAGTCCGATCCAGCCGGCCTTCCCCAGTTCCCGCTCCCAGTCGCGGCGCCCGGGAGAGCCGTCCAGATGCTCCTCCAGCCAGGCCCGCGCCTCGCGCCGGAAGGTCTCGTCCTCGGGACCGAATGCGAAATCCACGCGCTCTCCTCCCCTCCGGACCGGGACACCCGGGCCGGGAACGGTCACGCGTTGGGGCGCGCCTTGTCCGCGGCCGCCCTTGCCATCGCCTCCAGTTGCTCCAGCAGCGGCATCGGATCGACGCCGACGGTCCCGGGCAGGAAGTCGGCGATCTTCTCCGGGGTCCAGGCGCCCTCGGCGTATCCGGCGCGCAGTTCGCGGGGCTGGGCCCATACGGCGATCTTGGGTCCGGCGATCGTGTAGACCTGCCCGGTGATGCGTTCCGCGCGGGCCCGCTCCGACAGGAGGTAGACCACGAGCGCGGCCACGTCCTCCGGTTCGCCGATCTCCTTGAGCTCCATCGGTACGTTCGCCGACATGCGCGTACGGGCGACGGGCGCGACGGCGTTGGCGGTGACCCCGTACTTGTGCAGACCGAGGGCGGCGCTGCGCACCAGCGAGATGATCCCGCCCTTGGCGGCGCTGTAGTTGGCCTGCGCCACGGACCCCTGGTGGTTGCCGCTGGTGAAGCCGATCAGGGTGCCCGAGCCCTGTTTGCGCATCACCGCCGAGGCGGCGCGGAAGAGCGTGAACGTGCCCTTGAGATGGGTGGCGACGACCGGGTCCCACTCCTGTTCGGACATGTTGAAGAGCATCCGTTCGCGCAGGATGCCGGCGACGCACACCACTCCGTCGATCCGTCCGTACGAGGCGAGCGCGGTGTCGACGACGCGCTGCCCGCCCGCCATCGTCGAGATGTCGTCGGCGACCGCGACGGCCTCCCCGCCGGCCGCCTCGATCTCCTTGACGACGGCCTCGGCGACCGAACTCGTGGGCTCGCCGCCCTCGACGGACACGCCGTAGTCGTTCACGACGACACGCGCGCCCTCGGCGGCCGCGGCGAGGGCGACCGCCCGGCCTATCCCCCGGCCCGCGCCCGTGACGGCGACGGCCTTGCCCGCAAGGAAGTTCCCCATGCCCGGCCCCTTCCCGCAGTTTCTGACGGTCCGTTAGATTCAACTCGGATTCTACGACCCGTCAGATACCTGGAGACAAGCCCCCGGGGAGGACTCATGTCGCAGCCGGCGCTCCGTCCGGAGTTCCACGAGATCGCCAAGCGCGTCAACAACTGGGGGCGCTGGGGCGCCGACGACGAGATCGGGACGCTGAACCTCATCACGGACGAGGTGGTGCGGGAGGCCGCCGCGACGGTACGGACGGGGCTCCGGGTGCCGCTCGCCCTGCCGCTCCAGCAGGACGGCGTGCAGACCGGGATGATCCCGGGGCGGGTCAATCCGCTGCACGCGATGGTGCAGATCAACCAGGAGATCTTCGGCCCCGGCACGGTGGCATGCAGCGACGACGCGGTGACCATGGGCCTTCAGGCGGGCACCCACTGGGACGCGCTGCCGCACGTCTCGCACTCCGGCCGGCTCTACAACGGACGCCCCGCCTCCACCGTCACCCCGCACGGCGGCGCCGAGTTCAGCGGGATCGACAAGCCGCGGCACATCGTCTCGCGGGGCGTCCTGCTCGACGTGGCGCGGGCGCGCGGTGAGCACCGGCTGGCCGGCGGGCACGCCGTGACCCCCGAAGACCTTGAGGCGGCGGAGGAGTTGGCGGGGACGCGGGTACGGGCGGGCGACATCGTGCTCGTACGGACCGGTCAGATCCAGGTGTACCTGGCGGGCGACAAGCACGGGTACGGGTATCCGTCGCCCGGTCTGTCGGTGCGCACCCCCGAATGGTTCCACGCGCGCGATGTCGCGGCGGTCGCCAACGACACCCTGACCTTCGAGATCTTCCCGCCCGAGATCGAGGACCTGTGGCTGCCCGTGCACGCGCTCGACCTCGTCGAGATGGGGATGCTGCAGGGCCAGAACTGGAATCTCGAAGAGTTGTCCACAGCCTGTGGACAAGAAGGCCGGTACGCGTTCCTGCTGTCGGCGATGCCGGAACCGTTCGTCGGCGGCACCGGCACACCGGTGGCACCCGTCGCGATCCTCTGACGTCCGGCCGGCGCGAGAGCAGTCCGGGGCCTGCCGTACGAGGGCCGACTGGCGGCGCGCTTCCCCCACTCTCGACTGCGCCCGGCCGAAGGTCCCCACCTCACCCCGGGCACGGCACCGCGCGCCGCCATCCGCCTCCGGCGTACCCGCCCTGCCTCCCCTGGCCGTGGGGGAGCCGACGCCGAATCACGACCCACACTCGCCGAGGGCCCCCGTCACCGGAACCCTCGTCGTCCCCTCGCGGCGAATCGCTGAACACAAGCGTGATCAAACGGACACGCCACGTCAACAGTCGATCGGGGATTTGCGGTGTTCCACCCTATTTGAGACAGCGCGTACGGAAGCACGACCCGGCGCATTCGGCCACGACCGCGGCCGTGTACAGCGGTTTCGTGCATACATGCACGAAACGCGAGACGCACGCACGAAACGCGAGACGCCCGCCCGGGAGACGGGGCGGCCTAGACCGCCTCGTACGCGAAGCCGCCGTAGGCGCCGTACGGGGAGTCCTGCGCGGCGTCCGCGGCGCACCGGTCCAGTTCGCACCAGATGCGTTTGCCGGCACCCTCGGGATTCCAGCCCCAGCGGTCCGCGAGGCCGTCGACGAGTTCCAGGCCGCGGCCGTTGGTCTCGTCGCCGTCCGCGTGACGGGGCATCGGCGGGCGGGCGCTGGAGTCGGCCACCTCGAGACGCACCGTGGCGGCTCCGGCACCACCCGGCAGACACAGGCGCAGCACGGCCGGACACCCGGTGTGCACCACGGCGTTGGTGACGAGCTCGGAGACCAGCAGGATCAGCGTCTCGGCGAGTGGTTCATCGGCGTCTATCCCGGACCCCGCGAGCCTCGAACGGGCCCACCGCCGGGCTCGCCCCACCTCTGCGGGGTCGGGCCGGATCTCCAGCTGCACTTGAAGCACCTGCACCGCTCACACCATCCGAACCGGCGGACACATCGCCTCGCGCCTCACAAGGGCCACGATCGTAGCCATTTTCTGCATGGCCAGAACAAGGATCACGGAACGTGATTCCCTTGCGAGACAGCATGGTTGACGTACAGTCACCCCAACAAGCGCTTCGGGCATATTCCAGCGCGAAGGAGTACGCGTGCGGCATACTGTGCGACGCTCGCCACGGGGAGTCGAACAGGCAGGTGCGGGGGTCCGCCCTGCCTCACGAGCGGCGCGCATCGCCGGGTCCGGCGCGGCCTCGGGGGCAACACCGGGATGGCTCAGCCTCAGAACCACTCGCATCCCACACAAGGTACCGGAGCCCGGCGCCGACTCCAGGCCGTGACAAGTCACGCCTAGGACACAACCAGGTCTCAACGCTCCGTGATCCCGGTTTGCCACGATCCGCGACATCCGCCCGCGTTCCTCCCGCGACACCCCAGGACAGCGGCCCTCTACGCCTCGGCGGACACCAGATCGTCCGCCAGCTCCTCCTCACTTTGCGTAGTGCCGCCGGCACGATGTGTCCGCGTCCAGGCCCTCTTCAGGTGCAGATGGACGTCGGACTCCCAGGTGAAGCCCATGCCGCCGTGCACCTGGAGGCAGTCGCGGGCACCGCGCACGGCGGCCTCGTCGGCGAGCAGACGGGCGGCCGCGACATCGGCCGGGTCGGCGGTGACCGCGGCGGCGTAGACGGCCACGCGGGCCGTCTCGACCCGCGCGAGCATGCCCGCGCACAGATGCTGCACCGCCTGGAAGGCGCCGATCGGCTGCCCGAACTGCTCGCGCGTCCGGGCGTGTTGCACGGCGGTCTCGCAGGTCCGGGCGGCGCTGCCGAGCTGTTCGGCGGCGGTCAGGAGCGACACGAGCAGCCGGTCCGGCGTCGGGGCGGTCCCGGGTGCGCCGCGCCCGGGAGGCCGGGCGCCGGTCCCGGGCAGCCGGTGCAGGGGCGTCAGCGGGTCCACCGGGTCCAGCGGCTCGGCCCCGGCGGCGTCGCCCCGCACGACGTCGGCCTCGTCCAGCCATTCCACGAGCCCCCCGTCGGCGCGGGTCACGACCACCTCCCCGGCGGCCGCTCCGGGCACGGCGCCCGCGGCGAGATGGGTGGCGATCAGCGGTCCCGGCAGCAGGACCCGCCCCGCCTCCTCGAAGGCCAGCACGGCCTCCGGGAGGCCCTGCCCGACGCCGCCCGCGGCCTCGGGAAGGCGCAGCGCGAAGAACCCGGCGGCGCCCAGCTCGCGCCACAGCTCCCGGTCGAGCACCCGGGCGCCCTTCTCGTCCGCCCGCTCCACGGCCGCGCGCAGCGCCTCCCGCCCGAACCGGCCTTCGAGCAGGTCACGCACGCCCTGCCGCAGAGCCCGTTGATCAGCCGTCAGCCGGAAGTCCACGGTCACCTCCCCCTGGGAAGGCCGAGGATCCGCTCGGCCACGATGTTCCGCTGGATCTGCGAGGTGCCGGCCGCGATCGTGTACGACAGGGACGAGAGCCGGTCCAGCGTCCACTCCCGTCCCAGGTCCAGGGCCTCGGGGCCGAGGACCTCCGCGGCGGCGTCGAACAGTTCCTGGCGGGCGTGCGAATAGCCGAGCTTGAAGACCGAACCGCCGACGCCGGGCACTCCCCCGGTGCCCTGCGCCTCGCTGACGTTCCACTGGGTGAGCCGCCACAGCGCGCGGAACTCGGCGTTGAGCCTGCCCAGGCGGCGGCGCACGACGGCGTCATCCCAGCGGCCGTTCTTGCGCGCCTCACGGGCGATCTCGGCCAGGACGCGGCGGCAGGCGACCACTTCGCCGACGAAGGCGGTGCCGCGCTCGTAGGAGAGCGTCACCATGGTCACGCGCCAGCCGTCGTTCTCGGCGCCGACCCGGTTGGCGACCGGGACGCGCACCTCGTCGAGGAAGACCTCCGCGAACTCGGTGGAACCCGCGAGCGTCCGCAGCGGGCGGACGGTGATGCCGGGCGCGTCCATCGGCATGGCGAGCCAGGTGATGCCCCGGTGCCTGCGCTCGGCGGGGTCGGTGCGCACGAGCAGTTCGCACCAGTCGGCCACCTCGGCGTGGGAGGTCCAGATCTTGGACCCGCTGACCACGTAGTCGTCGCCATCGCGCCACGCGCGCGTGCGCAGCGAGGCGAGGTCGGAGCCCGCGTCGGGTTCGCTGAAGCCCTGGCACCAGACCTCGTCGCCGCGCAGCACGGGCGGCAGCCAGCGCGCCCGCTGCTCCGCGCTCCCCTCGGAGGCGATGGTCGGCCCGGCGTGCAGCAGCCCGACGAAGTTGGCCCCCACGTAGGGGGCGCCCGCCTTCTCGGTCTCCTCCAGGTAGATGAGGTGCTGGGTCGGCGTGGCCCCGCGGCCGCCCGCGTCGACGGGCCAGTGCAGGCCCGCGTACCCGGCGTCGTACAGCATCCGCTGCCAGCCGAGGTCGTAGGCCCGTCGCGCGGGCCAGTCGCGGGGGGACGGTTTCGGCGGCAGCGTCGGCAGGACCGAGGCGAGCCAGGTCCGCAGGCGGGCGCGGAACTCCTCCTCCTCGGGGGTGTACGTCAGGTCCACTACAGGTCCAGGTCCAGCATGCGGATGGCGTTGCCCCGCATGAGCTTGTGGACGGTCTCGTCGTCGAGGCCCTTCACGTGGTCGAGGGCGACCTCCTTGGTGTGCGGGAAGGTCGAGTCGACGTGCGGGTAGTCGGTCTCGAAGGTGGCGTTGTCGCGGCCCACCACGTCCAGGGACGCCACTCCGTGCTTGTCGCGGAAGAAGCAGCAGAAGATCTGGCGGTAGTAGTACGTCGACGGGGGCTCCGGGATCAGGTCCTTGACCCCGCCCCAGGCGCGGTGCTCCGACCAGACGTCGTCGGCGCGCTCCAGGGCGTACGGGATCCAGCCCATCTGGCCTTCGGAGTAGGCGAGTTTGAGGCGCGGGAACTTCACCAGGACGCCGCTGAACAGGAAGTCCATCATGGAGGCCATCGCGTTGTTGAAGGACAGCGAGGCCTGGACGGCGGGGGGTGCGTCGGGGGACGCGGCCGGCATCTGGGAGGACGAGCCGATGTGCATGTTCACGACCGTCCCGGTCTCCTGGCAGACCGCGAAGAACGGGTCCCAGTAGCCGGAGTGGATGGAGGGCAGTCCCAGATGGGTGGGGATCTCGGAGAAGGTGACGGCCTTCACGCCCCGGGCCGCGTTGCGGCGGATCTCGGCGACGGCGAGGTCGATGTCCCACAGCGGGATCAGGCACAGCGGGATCAGCCGGCCGGCGCTGTCGCCGCACCATTCCTCGACCATCCAGTCGTTGTACGCCCGCACGCAGGCCAGGGCGACCTCCTTGTCGTGGGCCTCGGCGAAGGTCTGGCCGCAGAACCGCGGGAAGGTGGGGAAGCAGAGGCTGGCCTCGACATGGTTGAGGTCCATGTCCTTGAGCCGCTCGGCGGGGTCCCAGCAGCCGCGCCGCATCTCCGCGCGGGTGATGCCCTCCAGCGTCATCTCGTCGCGGTCGAAGCCGACGGCGGCGATGTTGCGCTTGTACGGGAACGAGAGGTCCTCGTAGATCCACCAGTCGGTCGGCGGGCCGTCCGGGTCCATGGTGATCCGGTACTTGCCCCCGACGTAGGCGAGTTCGCCGATGCCGGCGGTGAGCGGCTTCGGTCCCCGGTCGTGGTACTTGCGCGGCAGCCAGGTCTCGAAGAGGTGCGCGGGCTCGATCACATGGTCGTCGACGCTGATGATGCGGGGCAGTTCGGTCATGGTCCCCTCCGCCTGGCGTACGTTTCTGATGACCCGTCAGATTCAACTCCACAAGCAGGCTAGCCCCGCGCCTATGGACCGACAAGGCGCCGGGCCCTACGCTCTGCCCACGATCTGACTGACCGTCAGTTGCCGGGTCGAAGAGAACGACCACAGGGGGTCGAAGTGAACGACACCGCACACGCCCTGAGCTCCGCGCGCACGCTGTGGGAACTGGTCGACCGCCGGGCCGGCCTCACCCCCGACCGGCCCGTCCTGCTCCAGGGCGACCGCTCCCTGAGCTTCGGCGAGCTGCGCGACCGCGCCGAGCGGGTGGCGGCGGGACTCCACGACAAGGGCGTGCGGCCGGGCACGGTGGTCGCCTGGCAGTTGCCGACCCGGATCGAGACCGCCCTGCTGTCCTTCGCGCTGGCCCGTATCGGCGCCGTGCAGTCGCCGGTCATCCCCTTCTACCGCGACCGCGAGGTCGGCTTCGCGCTGCGGGAGTCGAAGGCCGAGTACGTCGCCGTGCCGGGCGAGTGGCGCGGCTTCGACCACACCGCGATGGCCCACCGGCTCGACGCGAAGAACGTCTTCGAGGCCTACGACACGCTGCCCGACGGCGATCCCGCCGTCCTTCCGCCCCCGCCCGCCGACGGAACCTCCGTCCGCTGGATCTACTGGACCTCGGGCACCACGTCCGACCCCAAGGGCGTGCTGCACACGGACCGTTCACTGATCGCGGGCGGCTCCTGCCTCGCCCACGCGCTGCGGCTGTCCGAGGACGACGTCGGCTCGATGGCCTTCCCGTACGCGCACATCGCCGGGCCCGACTACACGGTGATGCTGCTGCTGTACGGGTTCCCGGCGGTGATGTTCGAGCACTTCGCGCTGCCGGACGCGCTCGCGGAGTACCGCAGGCACGGCGTGACGGTGGCGGGCGGGTCGACCGCGTTCTACTCGATGTTCCTGGCCGAACAGCGCAAGCGGCCCGGGGAGCCGGTGATCCCCACGCTGCGGCTGCTCGCGGGCGGCGGGGCCCCGAAGCCGCCCGAGGTCTACCACTCGGTCGTCCGGGAGATGGGCGTGCAGCTCACCCACGGGTACGGGATGACCGAGGTCCCGATGATCACGATGGGCGCGCCGGACGACACGGCCGAGAACCTGGCCACCACGGAGGGCAGGCCCCCCGAGGGCATGGAGATACGGATCGTGGACGCGGCGGGCGCCGCCCGGCCGTGCGGGGTCGACGGCGACGTGCGGCTGCGCGGGGAGGCCGTGTGCCAGGGGTATCTGGACCCGGCGCAGACCGCGGAGGCGTTCGACGGGGACGGGTTCCTGATCACCGGGGACGTGGGGCATCTGACCGGGAGCGGTCATCTCGTCCTGACCGGCCGGGTCAAGGACATCATCATCCGCAAGGGCGAGAACATCTCCGCGAAGGAGATCGAGGATCTGCTGCACCGGCACCCGGCGGTCGGCGACGCCGCCGTGATCGGACTGCCCGACGCCGAGCGCGGGGAGCGCGTGTGCGCGGTGGTGGAGCAGCCGCCGGGTGCGCCGGAGCTGACGCTGGTCGCGGTGACGTCGTATCTGCGCGCGGAAGGGCTGTCCGTGCACAAGCTGCCGGAGCAACTGGAGGTGGTGGACGCCCTTCCGCGCAACGAGACGCTGCGGAAGGTACTCAAGTACCGGCTCAGGGACCGCTTCTCGGGGTGATCCCCCAACGCGGGCCCGGTCCGGCACGCCCGGCAGGTCCGGCTGGCCTGGCCGACCCGGCTGACCCGGCGGGTCCGGCAGCCCGGCAGCCCGGCAGGTCCGGCTGACCCGGCAGGTCCGGCTGACCCGGCAGGTCCGGCTGACCCGGCAGGTCCGGCTGACCCGGCAGGTCCGGCTGACCCGGCGGGTCCGGCAGGTCCGGCCGACCTGGCTTACCCGGCAGGTCCGGCTGACCTGGCCGACCCGGCGGGTCCGGCGGGTCCGGCGGGTCCGGCTTCCCCGACTATCCCGACTGCCCCGGCTGACCCGGCACGCCCGACTGCCCCGGCTGCCCCGGCACGCCCGACTGCCCGGCTGACCCGGCACACCCGACCGCCCCGGCACGCCCGACTGACCCGGCCGGACCGGCGTGCCCGGCTGGACCGGCAGTCCCGGCTGGACCGGCAGTCCCGGCTGGACCGGCAGTCCCGGCTGGACCGGCAGTCCCGGCTGAGCCGGCCGGGTCGGCTACTCCGGCACCGTGAAGTAGCGGGCGAAGCCGGTCACGATCTCCGGTTCGCCGATCCGTCCGTCGGCGTCCGTGTCCAGGGCGGCGGCCACGCCGGTGGCGAGGGTCTCGCCCACTCCCAGCGCCCCGAGGACGCGCGTGACCTCGCCGACCGTGGCCGCGCCGTCCCCGTCGGCGTCCGCCACGGCGAGGGCCGCGTGCAGGAAGGGACGGGCGATCTCGGCGAACCGGTCGGGGTTGTCGCGCAGCCGCTTCACGGCGCCGCTCACGAACTCCTCGCGCGTGATCCGCTGGTCTCCGTCACGGTCCGCTATCCCGGCCATCCCCTGCCAGAACGCCTCGGCCCCGATGTAGAGGGCCTGCCCCTTGTCCGACCGGGCAGTCGTGCCGAACTCGGCGAGCAGGGCCTTGGCCGCGGCGTTGAAGTCCTCCCGGTCGATGTAGCCGTTGCCGTCCTGGTCGAAGCCGGCGAACCGGGCGGCGATCCTGCGCTCGTACTCGGAACTGACCATGGTGTGTTCGGACCGCCTCACTACTCAGCCGGCCGCGGCCGGACTGCGGTTCATCTGGGACGGAGCGTACGACGACGGAACCGTCCGGGGGGCCGGAAAGCGACGGTTGTACCAAGACCGCAAGAATTCCGAGACAAGGGAAAGGGGCCGAAAAGGGACGGGAGGAGGGTGCGAAGAGGGCGGGAAGCGGCCGTCTCCGGGCTGTGCCGGGCGATCGCGACCGGGCCCTCAGGCCGACAGCGGGCGGGACTCCTCGTCCGTGGCCGCGTCGACGTCCGGGTACACGTCGAAGAGCCGGCGCACGCCGAGGGCCCCGAGGACGCGGTTCACATGCGAGCCGTCGACCGCGCCCCGCGCGGGCAGGATCAGACGCAGCCGCCCGCGGCAGGAGCGCATGAGACGGCGGGCGGCGATCAGGACGCCGACCCCGCTGGAGTCGCAGAACACGACCTCGGACAGATCCAGGACGATGCTGTGCCGGCCCGCGGCCACCACGTCGTGGACGCTCTGCCGCAGCCCCGGCGACGTCACGAGATCGAGTTCGCCCGACACCCGCAGCACGGCCCACTCGCCGTCGGTCACGTCGGTCACGTGCGTCACTTCGAGCGTCACCGCCACGCCTTTCGCTCGCCTCGCCCAGCAGAAACGGAAGCACTCCGTACGCTTCCTTCCAGCGCGGCTGCCCCGCCGTAGTTCCATGAAACACGGATCCCGCCAGGAAGAAACGTCTGTCTACGGTCGAAAATGCTTCACGAGGGTTCTCTTTCGGTCGCATACGACCAGTTGCGGTCAGGTGCGGGGCCGGAAAGGGCGCGCTCCTACCATCCACGGCCCGCCCAGGGGCGCACATTGGCGCAAAGGGGCGTGCGACGACGGACGTGCCGACTACATTCAAGACAGCGGACGCGCCCAGGCTGGACGGCAGCACCGCATGGTTGGACAGGGACAGGGGACACGGCCGGTACACGGGCCGGACGCGGGAACGCGCACCGGGCACGACCAGGGGTGAGGGGGCCGTATGGCGACGCAGGACGCACCGCCCCGCTGGGACCGCAAGATGCAGCAGCGGCTCTCGCGCGGGGAGGCCGCCGCGCTCGGCGAGCTCTACGACCGGTTCGCCTCGCTCGTGCACGGCCTCGCCCATCGCGTGCTCGGGGACGAGCGGGCCGCCGACGGGATCACCCGCGAGGTCTTCACCCACGTCTGGGAGAACCCCGACGCCTACGACCCGAAGCAGGGCCCGCTGCGCTCCTGGGTCGCCACCCTGACCCACCGCCTGGCCGTGCAGCGTCTGCGCGCCACCGAGGCCGCCGCCCTCGCCCGCGACGGCGACGGCAGCGCCGAGGAACTGGAGCGCAAGGTGCGCAGCGCGTCCGTCGCCGCGCGCGCGGACTACATCGTCACGTCCATGCCCACCCCGCTGCGGACCGCCCTGGAACTGGCGTACTTCCAGCGCCGCGACTACCGCCAGGCGGCCGCCGACCTCGGCGTCACCGAGGACGAGGCCCGCCGCAGGCTGCGCCTCGGCCTCCAGTTGCTGTCCACCGCCCACGACGCCGGGCCGGCCGGCACCCCGCCGGAACCCGGGGGTGCGCGGTGAGCGAGGAACCCGGCCGGTTCGTGCCGCCCGACGACGAGGAGGGCCGCGCGGGCGGGTACGAGGACGGTCACGGGGACAGGCACGGGAAGACGAACGAGAACGACGCGAACGACGAGGACGGGCACAGCGGCATGCACGAGGACGCGCACGACGACGCCGACGGCGGTGGCGCCGGGCCGCGGCCGGGCGGACCGCCGCGCATACCGCCGCCCCGCGCCTCCGTGGAGGACACCGGACTGCCGCTGCCAGAACCGGCCGGCACACCGGCACCGCCGGTCCTCGAACACCGGGTCCTGAAGTCGCTGCTGGGCGCCTGGGCGCTGGCCGCCTGCTCGGCGGACGAGACGAACGCCGTCGAGGAGCACCTCGGGAACTGCGGCTCGTGCGCGGAGGAGGCGCTGCGGCTGCGCGAGGCGGTCGGCCTGCTGCACCCGGCGGAGAGCCTCGACCTGGACCCCACGCTGCGCACCCGCGTCCTGACGAGTTGCCTGGACCGGCGCCCGCCGCGCATCCCGGTACCCGAGTGGGCCGCCCCGTACGACGCGGAGACCGCGCGTCTCGACGCCCTGCTCCAGGACATCGGCGGTTCCGAATGGCACGCGCCCGTGCGGCTGCGCTGGTTCGAGGGCGACGGGCCCGTGAGCCGTCGTACGACCGTCGCCGGGGTCATCGCCCATCTGCTGAGCGTCGACGGACTGGTCGCCGTCGCGCTGGGTCTGGACGACCCGGTCGGCACGGCGGGAGCGGAGCGGCCGACACCGCAGGAGCGCACCGAGACGTACTGGCGTTCCTCGCGCGTCCCGCCCACCCGGTCCGTGCGCGCCCCCTGGCGGGAGCAGAGCCACGACATCGTCCGGAGCGTGTCGTTCGTGGAGGAGGGCGCCCCGGCCGCGGGCGGGGTCGCGGGCGGGGAGGCCTCCGGGCGGCTCACCGTGGCGTACGGCGGTTTCGAGCTGCCGCTCAGCGACGCGATGCTGGACCGGGCCTTCGAGTGCTGGGTGCACGCGGGGGACATCGCCGACGCGGTGGACTACCCGTACGAGCCGCCCGCTCCCCGGCATCTGCACCGGATGATCGACCTG
This sequence comes from Streptomyces sp. NPDC056738, assembly GCF_042790435.1. Taxonomy (NCBI): domain Bacteria; kingdom Bacillati; phylum Actinomycetota; class Actinomycetes; order Kitasatosporales; family Streptomycetaceae; genus Streptomyces; species Streptomyces sp. NPDC056738. The sequence goes on along the minus strand of NZ_JBHTZF010000013.1, from coordinate 303,165 downwards.
GCCGCGCGGATGCTGCCCGTCTCCCTCGCCGAGCGGCGCCGGGCCGGGCTGTCGGCCCGGTCGGTCCGGCACCTCGTCGCGGCCGGCGCTCCCGGACGCAGTCTGCGCCTGGAGATCGAGGGCTCCGGGGGCGGTGAGTGGCTCATCCCGCTCGACTCGCCCGGCGCCGTCGGCTCCGCCGACCACGAGGTGGCCCATGTCGCGCTGGACGGGGTCGAGTTCTGCCGCCTGGCCGCGGGCCACGTCTCCCCGGAGGAGGCGGCCGCCGGACAGGACGGCGACCGCGACGTCATCAGGGACGTCCTGTCCGCGGCGGCCTCGCTGAGCCGGATGTAGTCCCGCGCCCCGCGCCCCGGACATGGGGCGGTCAGGCGGTCAGGCGGTCAGGCGGTCAGGCGGTCAGGCGGTCAGGCGAAGACGACCGTGCGGCGCCCGTTGAGCAGGATGCGGCGCTCCGCGTGCCACTTCACGGCGCGGGCCAGGGCCTGGCACTCCACGTCACGGCCGATGGCGACGAGCTGGTCGGGGGTGACGTCGTGGCCGACCCGCTCGACCTCCTGCTCGATGATCGGGCCCTCGTCGAGGTCGGCGGTGACGTAGTGCGCCGTGGCGCCGATGAGCTTGACCCCGCGGGCGTGTGCCTGGTGGTAGGGCTTGGCGCCCTTGAAGCTCGGCAGGAAGGAGTGGTGGATGTTGATGATGCGGCCGCTGAGCTGCTTGCACAGATCGTCCGAGAGGACCTGCATGTAGCGGGCGAGGACGACCAGCTCGACGCCCTTCTCGCGCACCAGCTCCAGCAACTGCGCCTCGGCCTCGGCCTTCGTGTCCTTCGTCACCGCGATGTGGTGGAAGGGAACGTCGTACGACCCCACGAGCTCCGCGAAGTCGGTGTGGTTGGAGACCACGGCGGCGATGTCGACGGGCAGCGCGCCGATCCGCGCGCGGAAGAGGAGGTCGTTCAGGCAGTGGCCGAACTTGCTGACCATGAGGACGACCCGCATCCGGTCCTCGGCGCGGTGGATCTGCCACTCCATGTGGAACGCGTCGCCGATCGCTGTGAAACTCGCCCGCAATTTCTCCACGGTCACCGGGGATTCGGCGGAGAAGTGGACGCGCATGAAGAACAGACCGGTGTCGTGGTCGCCGAACTGCTGGCTGTCCTCGATGTTGCAGCCGGTCATGAACAAGTAGCTCGACACGGCGTGCACGATGCCCTGCTTGTCGGGGCAGGACAGCGTCAGGACGTACTGCTCGGCGGAGGGCACGGTCTCGCGGACGGACGGCTCATTCATGCGGGACAGGCTTTCATACCGGGCGCCCGCGCAGGAGTGCCGTCCCGCCACGCGGACGCCGCCCGGGCCCCCGCGCCGACCGCGTCGCGACGCCGCGTGGAGCTACGCCGACCGCGTCAGGATGCGCAGGACCTCAAGGGTGCGCGGAGGCGCGTCCGGGTCCTCTCCGTCGCTCGACGCCAGCCGCATGTGCGCGGCACGCGCGGCCTGGAGGGCGTCCGGCCAGCCCTGGTGGTCGAGGTAGGCGGAGACCGGGGCGTCGGGTCCGACCTGGTGCATGATCCGCAGGACCCGCAGGACGGCACTGTCCACGAGGGCCGCCTCCTGGGAGTCGCGGAAGATCGTGCCGACGTATTTCTCGGCCGACCAGTTGTCCAGCCAGGTGTCCTCGACCAGGCGGTACACGGCGTCGGTGACGTCGCCATATCCGTCGACGCCGGCGAGCCAGACGTCTCTCTGGAACGCGGGGTCGGAAAGCATGTGCAGCGCGGAGCGCACATTGCTGCGCCAGCGCCACCAGGGCATGTCGTTCAGTGGCATGCCGCCCATGGTGGATGAGCGACGGCCGCGGCGGGAAGAGTTCTCCGAGTCTTGCACGGTCATCGATCGTACGTTCCCTGTGAAAAACAGTTCATCGACCCCTGTAATTCACCTCTGCGTCACCTGGTGTCGACCACGGGTCACATAAATATTTTTGATGTGGCGGAATCGTGCATGCCCATGACCGGTAGGCGACGTACTCGCACCACCTCCCCCACCCCGCCCCGGCCCCGCAAGGCCAAGCTGCTGTACGCGAGCGCCTTGGTGGCGTGCGCGTCGGTCGCCGTCGGATGCGGGGTCATCCCTGGTGCCACGGGGGGCTCCGGGGATGGCCCCGTCAAGGTGATGACCTGGGCCCCCGAGAAGACCAACGCGACGAACAAGCCCGGAATGCCGGCCCTGGCGAAGGCGTACGCGCGCTGGGTCAACGCGCACGGAGGTATCAACGGCCGCCGGCTCGAGGTCCTCACCTGCAACGACCACAACGACTCGGTCGCCGCCGCGCACTGCGCCGAGCGGGCCGTCGACGAGGACGTCGTCGCGGTCGTGGGCTCCTACAGCCAGCACAGCCGGGCGTTCCTCGCCCCGCTGGAGAGCGCCGGCATCCCCTACATCGGAGGCTTCGGCGTCACCGACGACGAGTTCACCAGCCCCGTCTCCTACCCCGTCAACGGCGGTCAGGGCGTCCTGCTGGCCGGCCTCGGCGAGCAGCTCGCCAAGAACTGCGGCGCCGTCTCGCTCATACGCCCCGACACGATCGCCGGTGACGAGCTGCCGGTGCTGCTCGACTCCGGCCTGAAGGCGCTGGGCCACTCGCAGGCCGCGGACCAGCGGGCGGCCGAGGACGCCACCGAGTACTCCCGGCCGACCCAGCAGGCGCTCGACCACGCGACGTCCGACCCGAGCAAGCCGGGCTGTGTGGTCCCCGCGCTCGGCGACCGCACGAACACCTTCATGGACTCCTTCCGGCGCGACGCCAAGGACTACCCGAAGGTGCACACCGGGACGGTCATCGGCAACGTCGACCAGTCGCTCATCGACGCCACCGGAGGCAAGTCGGGCCCCTACGAGGGTTCGTACGTCACCGGCTGGTACCCGACCGCCGACGACTCGCGCTGGAACCCGATGCGCGCGGTGATCAAGGAACAGGCCTTCGGCGACAACCGGATCGACCCCGCCGACGCCGGGGTGCAGACCACCTGGATCGCCTACACCGTGCTGAGGAAGGCCATCGAGTCCCTCGGTGCGGGAGAGGTCTCGCCCCTCACTCTGCGGCGCGAACTCGACAACGGCCTGAAGGTGGACACCGGCGGGCTCACCCCGGTCCTGAGCTGGCGCTTCGACGCGGACACCGCCGCCGCCGACTTCCCGCGCCTGGTCAACGCCAACGTCACGTTCCAGGTGGTCAACGGCGGTCTGCTCACCTCGCAGCGCAAGGGGTTCGTCAACATGACGAAGACCCTGTCCGGGGAGGACTAGCCGGCCCCCGGCGGGACACCGCTCACGACGAAAGCCCGGCCCCCGCACCGTTCGGTGCGGGGGCCGGGCTTTCGTACGTGTCCGGTACCGGCGTGCGCGGTCGGAAGGGGCGCGTGCTGCCGGAAGCGTGCGCCCGGTCAGAGCTGGGTGCGGGCCCGCTGGGTCAGGCCGTACTTCGACGCGATGGCGTTCCACAGCGTCGCGGCCTTCCCCTTCTGGGCGGAGGCCGTGCCGCTGGCCCGGTCGCCCGCCTGGGTCTGCCCGGTGGTGCGGGCATGGCCCTTGCGGCAGCCCTTCTTGTCGTTCTTGACCTGGTCGGCCCAGGCCGCGTAGTGGTTGTCGGCCGCGGCGGAGGCCTTCCAGCCGCTGTTGAGGGCGGCGCTCAGCTCGTCGTGGTTCGGCAGCTTGTCGACCGAGAGGCCGGCGAGCCGGGTGACCAGCTCGCCGCGCTGCTTGGCCGCGTCCCGCAGATCACTGGCCGCCTGGTCGAGGTTGCCGCACGCCTTCACGTTCGCCACGGCGTTGATCACCGAGTCGCGGCTGCTGGCGCTGTCCGCGAGCAGCTTGTCCAGTTCGACGGCCTGCGCCTTCACCGGATCGGCACCGGCGGGCGCCGACGAACCCGCCGTCGCGGGCGCGGTCGCGGCCACCGTCTTGCCGGTGTCGTCCTTGGCGTCGTCGCCACCGCCACCGCCGCTGAGCAGGGCGCCCGCGCCGACACCGAGCACGATGATGCCGATGCCGACCGCGGCGATCACTGGGACGCGCGAACGGCCGCGGCCACCGCCGCCCGCGTCACCGCCCGACGGGCCGCCGCGCCGCCCGGCGGCACGTCCGCCGCCGGCGCCGGGCACCGGCTGGGCGCCGTACCGGTCACCCTGGCCGTAGGGGTCCTGCGGGCCGTACGGGTCCTGCGGGCCGCCCGCGTCGATACGGGGCAGCATCTGCGTCGACCCGGCGACCTCCGGCTCGCTGCGGAAGAGATTGTCGAACTCCGCCGGGGGCTGCCGCTCCTCGTGCGCTCCGGAGGGCATCCCGTAGGAGCCCGAGGGCTGCGCGGGGACGGGCGGGATGTACTGCGTGGCGTCGGCGTCCGAACCGCCCGGCGCGGCCTGTCCCGGGTAGTGCGGGGTACCGGCCGCGACCTCCGGCGGCAGAGCGCCCGGTCCGACCGGCGGAATGAACTGGGTGGCGCCCTCGTCCGGCGCGGCGGCGACCGGCGGTATGAACTGCGTCGCCCCCTCGTCGGCACCGGGGGCGGCCGGTATGTACGGAATGTACTGGGTGGCGCCGTCCTCGCCGCCGGACGGGAGCGGGGTCCCGTGGCCGCCCTGCTGCTCCTGGGTCCCGTACGCGCCGTAGCCGTCGTATCCGGCGGCGGCGCCCGGGCCGTGCGCCCCCGGCGCATAGCCGTTCTGGGCGCCGTATGCCGAGGACGACGCGCTCTCGGGCGGCAGCGGTGCGGAGCCGGATCCGGGCGCGCCGAAGCCCTGCGCCTGCTGTGCGCCGTGCTGGTCCGCGGCCGGCCAGCCCTGGGCCCCGGAGGGCGTGGGGGCGCCCCAGGACGGATCGGCGTTCGCGGGCGCGCCCCAGCCGTCAGCGGACTGCGGGGCGGGGGCGGCCGACTGATCGGGACCCCACTGCCCACCCCAGGCCGGGCCACTGGCCGGGGTCACACGGTCACCCGTCGTGCCCGGCAGCAGGGGCTCGCTACCGTCGGAGGGCAGCACGATGCCTTCGTGCGCGGGCCGCGCCGAGGGCTCCTCGCCCTGTCCACTCTGCGTCACCGGGACTCCTACGAATGGGGGACCTTCGGAATCATCGGCTCACGCTACCGGGTCCCCACAACCCGGTGCCACGCAGCACCGGCGGTGACCGCGGCGCCCTGTGACGCGGGTAACGAAACCGCCCCCGAATGCGCTGTATCTCACTCCCTTCCCCCACGGCGCTCTCGTTTTCCCGGCGTTCACGCCTCTAAGGGCCATATGTTCACGCAGGCGGGCCCCGAAGACCGCGAAGCGAAATGATCACACCCGCGCCGCCGGTCACTTCCGTGCCGGGTCCGCGCGTACGCTCACGCGGCCGCCTGCAGCTCCATGCGCGCCCCGAACTCCCGCACCACGGCCTCGTCCTGGAACGGCGCCAGGCGCTGCTGGAGGTCCTCCAGATACTCGGCGCCGCGGTTGGAGCGGAGCGTGCCGAGGAGTTCGACGGCGCGCAGACCGGTGTGGCAGGCCTGCTCCACCTCGCGCTTCTGGACCTGTGCCGTGGCGAGCAGGACGTAGCCGATGGCCCGGCGGCGGGCGCGCGACTCGGGAAGACCGGCCAGGGACTCCTCGGCGCACCGTGCGGCGGCCTCGGCCTGACCGAGGTCCCGGTGGCAGTGGGCCAACTCGTCGGCCAGATAGGCCTCGTCGAAGTGCGCGATCCACGCCGGATCGTCCCCGGAGGCCGCGTCGGCGTTCTCCAGGGCCGTGACGGCCTTCCCGGACGCCACCTGCGCGGCGCGCGCGTCGCCCAACAGCGCGTGCCCGCGCGCCTCGGCGGCGTGGAACATCGACTCCGCCCGCGGTGTCACCCGGCCGCGCGACCCTTCCTGGGCCGCGCGCGCCAACTGCGCGATCTCGCGCGGGTTGCCGAGCTGGGCGGCCAGGTGGCTCATGGACGCGGCGAGGACGTAACCGCCGTAGGCGCGGTCACCGGCCGCCTGCGCGAGCCGCAGCGCCTGGATGTAGTAGCGCTGGGCGAGCCCGGGCTGTCCGGTGTCGATGGCCATGTAGCCGGCGAGTTCGGTCAACTGGGAGACGGCCGCGAACAGTTCACGTCCGACCGCCTCGCGGTAGGAACCGGCGAGCAGCCCGGAGACCACGCTGTTCAGGTAGTGCACGACCACCGGGCGCACATGCCCGCTGCCGTACTGGTGGTCCAGGTCGGTCAGGGCCTGGGTCATCGCGCGGACCGCCGCCACGTCCGAGAGGCCGACGCGCGGGCCCGCCGACCGGGCCACCTGCGAGTCCGGCGACGAGATCAGCCAGTCGCGGCTCGGCTCGACGAGCGCGGAGGCGGCGACGGACGACCCGGACAGGAAGTCCCGTCGCCCCACGTCGCTGCGCCACAGCTCGCAGACCTGCTCGATCGCGCCCAGTATCGTCGGCGAGAACTGGAGACCGACGCCGGACGCCAGGTTCTTGCCGTTGGCCATGCCGATCTCGTCGATCGTGACCGTCCGGCCGAGCTTGCGCCCCAGCGCCTCGGCGATGATCGCCGGAGCCCTCCCCCGGGGCTGCTGCCCGCGCAGCCAGCGCGCGACCGACGTCTTGTCGTAGCGCAGGTCGAGTCCGTGCTCCGCTCCGCACATGTTCACTCGGCGGGCCAGCCCGGCGTTCGAGCAGCCCGCTTCCTGGATGAGCGCCTGGAGCCGTTCGTTCGGCTGCCTGGCGATGAGAGGCCTTGCGGCCATGGCGTACCCCCTGTGGCTGCGGTGCCTGCCCACGCACCGAGTTGATGTGTCCTCACCGGCCGGCGCACCGAAGGAGACCGGCCAGGAAGATCGATGCCCCGCAGACATACCGAAGATGCGAGACATGTGAGGATTGCCGGGGTAAGGACGGTCGCCCGACCCCATCCCTGATTACCCGCTACCGGCTGCCGCCGCCCCCGCGCGCCCCCACACGTGCATCCATGCGCCCCAGCCGGGGAATCGATGCTCCTCCCCCGCGCGCGTGTCCCCCGTAACCCTGGGTGGACGCGGAAGTTGAGATCGACGTGGAAGAGATCATCACAGGAACCGAGTCCGCACACATTCCCCAGCAGCGGGGCGAATCGCTGCCGGAAACCGCCGTGCGCTACGCCGAGGAACGCCACTGGGACGTGTTCCCCGGCACCTGGCTGGTGACGTCCGGCGGGGTGCAGCTCTGCTCCTGCGGTGAACCCGCCTGTGCCGCGCCCGGCGCGCATCCGGCGCGCGAGGACTGGGCGGCCCAGGCCACGGGCAGCGCGACCGTGGCGCGGCGGCTCTGGTCGGTGCGGCCGGAGGCGTCGATCCTGCTGCCCACGGGGCGCGCGTTCGACGCGATCGACGTGCCCGAGACGGCCGGGTTCCTGGCGCTCGCCCGGATGCGGCGGATGGAGCTCACGCTCGGGCCGGTGACGTGCACCCCGGACCGCCGCATGCACTTCTTCGTGCTCCCCGGAGCCGCGGCGAAGGTTCCCGACCTGGTGCGGGCGCTGGGCTGGCCGCCGGTCTCGCTCGATCTGACCGTGCGCGGCGAGGGCTCCTACGTGGCCGCGCCGCCGACCCGGGTCGGATCGCGGGGTGCCGTGCAGTGGGCCTGCCGGCCGACGCCCGCGAACCGCTGGCTGCCGGACGCGGAGGAACTGATCTCCCCGCTGGCCTACGCCTGCGGACGGGACCGGTGACGGGCGGAGCCGGCCGGCGTCCGTAGATCGACCGGGACTCGGCGGGGACCGGTGGCGGGCGGCCGGGGGCCCTTAGGGTGCCTGTATGAGCGAGGGAGCGAAGGACGGCGGCGTGCCCGCCGTGCGTGTGCGGGGGCTCTGGAAGCGGTTCGGTGAGCAGATCGCCGTGGCCGGGATCGATCTGGAGCTTCCCGCGGGGCAGTTCATCGGGCTCGTCGGGCCGAACGGCGCCGGCAAGACCACCACCCTGTCGATGGTGACCGGTCTGCTCAGACCCGATCAGGGCACGGTCGAGGTCGTGGGTCACGACGTCTGGCGCGACCCGGCGGAGGTGAAGGCCCGGATCGGGGTGCTGCCCGAGGGGCTCCGGCTGTTCGAGCGGCTCTCCGGACGCGAACTGCTGGGCTACACCGGCCGGCTGAGGGGGCTGCCCGGCGCCGAGGTCGACAAGCGCGCCACCCAGCTCCTGGACGTCCTCGACCTCGCGGGCGCCCAGCACAAGCTCGTCGTCGACTACTCGACCGGCATGCGCAAGAAGATCGGCCTGGCCTGCGCGCTCCTGCACAACCCCGAAGTCCTCTTCCTGGACGAGCCGTTCGAGGGCGTGGACCCGGTCTCCGCGCAGACCATCCGGGGCGTCCTGGAGCGGTACACCGCATCCGGCGCCACCGTCGTCTTCTCCTCCCACGTGATGGAGCTGGTCGAGTCGCTGTGCGACTGGGTCGCCGTGATGGCCGCCGGGCGCATCCGCGCGCACGGTCCGCTCGCCGAGGTGCGCGGCGCCGCGCCCTCGCTCCAGCAGGCCTTCCTGGAACTGGTCGGCGCGCACGGGCGCGGCGTCACGACCGACCTGGACTGGCTGGGCGGCGGTGCTCCCCGATGAGCGCGGCCACCGGCGTCTCCGCCGCGTCGATCACTCCCGTCGTCGTACGACTGAAGCTGTCGCTCCTGCGCAACGGCCTGCGGCAGTCCGCCGGGCGGCGGGCCGCGTTCATCGCGTCCACGGTGCTGGTGCTGCTCTTCGCCGCGCTCCAACTGCTCGGCCTGATCGCGCTGCGCGGCAACGAGCACGCCACCGCCGTCGGCGTCCTCCTCGTGGCGATCCTGGCGCTCGGCTGGACGGTGATGCCGCTGTTCTTCCCCAGCGGCGACGAGACGCTCGATCCGACGCGGCTGGTGATGCTGCCGCTGCGGCCGCGGCCGCTCGTCCGGGCGCTGCTGGCCGCCTCCCTGGTCGGTGTCGGGCCGCTCTTCACGTTCTGCCTGCTGCTCGGTTCGGTGATCGCGGTCGCGCACGGGGCGGCCGCGTACGCGACGGCGGTGGTCGCGCTGGTGCTCGCCCTGCTGGTCTGCGTGGCCCTCGCCCGGGCCGTCGCGGCCGCCAACATCCGGCTGCTGTCCAGCCGCAAGGGCCGCGATCTTGCGGTGCTGAGCGGGCTGGTCGTCGCGATCGGCGCCCAGCTCGTCAACTTCGGCGCCCAGCGCCTGGGTTCGGCGGGCGGGCTGTCGGCGCTGGACCCGGTGACGGACGTGCTGCGCTGGATCCCGCCCGCGTCGGCGATCGGCGCCGTGGACTCGGTGAGCGACGGGTCGTACGGGGCCGGGATCGTCCAGCTCGCCCTGTGCGCGGCCGCCCTGGCGGGGCTGCTGGCGCTCTGGTCCCGTCATCTGACGCGGCTGATGACCTCGCCCGACGGGTCCACGCTCCAGGCCGCGGAGCCCGCCGCCAAGGAGCGCGGCTCCTCGGGGCTCGGGCGGCTGCTGCCGGCCGGACGCACCGGGACGGTCATGGAGCGCAGCCTGCGGTACGTGTGGCGCGACCCGAAGACCAAGGCGGCCTGGGTGACCTCGCTGGCCATCGGGCTGATCGTGCCGGTGTTCAACGCGCTCCAGGGCACCGGCTCGGTCTACTTCGCGTGCTTCGCGGCCGGGATGCTCGGGATCCAGATGTACAACCAGTTCGGGCAGGACACGTCGGCGTTCTGGATGGTGGCGCTGACGATCTCCTCCACCCGTGACGCGTACGTCGAGCTGCGCGGGCGGGCGCTGGCCCTGCTGTTGATCACCCTGCCGTACGCGACGCTCGTGACGACCGTGACGACGGGGCTGCTCGGCGCGTGGGGGAAGCTGCCCGAGGTGCTCGGGCTGTCCTTCGCGCTGCTCGGCGCGATGCTGGCGACCGGCGCGTGGTCCTCGGCACGCTTCCCGTACTCCATCCCCCAGGAGGGCTACAAGAACGTGGCGCCCGGTCAGGCCGGTCTGGCCTGGATCGCCATCTTCGGCGGCCTGATCTCGGCCGCCCTGCTCGCCTCTCCCGTCATCGCCCTGACGATCTGGCTGAACGTGAGCGCCGACGGCGACCGCTGGACCTGGCTGCTGTTGCCCGTGGGCGCCGTCTACGGGGCGCTGATCACCCTGCTCGGACTCCGGCTCGCCGCGCCGCGGACGGCTGGGCGCCTGCCGGAGATCCTGACGGCGGTCAGCAAGGGCTGACCGCGGGCCGCCGCCGGTGGTCGTGCGGCGTTGCGGTGCGCGTCCCCCTGAAAGGTGAGCTGAGCGGCCGGGACGGCACACCGCGCCGCAGCGCTATTGGGCACCACACAGCAGCGGAATATGAAGATCCGGTGAAGCTTCGTGATCACCTTGTGACACGGCCGGACTGCGTCGGCAGACAGGCCCTAGCCGGTGAGCACTCCGTCCAGAAACGGCTCGATCGCGGCGCGCCACGCCTCGGGCTGGTCGTAGTGCACGAGGTGGCCGGCGTCCGCGACCTCGGCGTACTGACCGCGCGGCAGGACCCGGACCATCTCCTGGGACTCGGCCCGGCCGAGTTCCCCGTCAAGGCCGCGGACGACCAGGGCGGGGCACCGGACCTGGGCGAGCTCCTCCCAGTGGGCGTCGTACACCCAGGTCTGGCGGGACTTGAGCATCTGTTCGGGTTCGAAGACGGGGCGCCAGCCGTCGGGGGACTCGTGCATCACCTCGGCGTAGAACTCGCCGCGGGAGGGATTCGGGCGCTCCACCCAGGGATCGTCCTCGCCGAACCATTTCCGTACGTCGGCGAGGGTGGCGAAGGGGACGGGCCAGGCCTTGAACCAGTCCTCCCATTCACGCTGGGAGGCGGAGCCGAGCGCCGAGGCCCGCATGTCGCAGATGATCAGGGCCCGGACGAGATCGGGGCGCTTGGCGGCGAGCTGCCAGCCGGTCAGTGCGCCCATCGCGTGGCCGACGACGACGGCCGGTCCGAGGCCGAGCTGGTCGAGGGCGGCTTCGGCGTCCTCGACGTAGGCCTCACGGGTGTACTCGGCCTCCGGGGCCTTGTCGCTCTGGCCGTGACCGCGCTGGTCGAGGGCGATGGCGCGGTGCCGCTCGGAGAGCCAGCGGGCGGTGGACGCCCAGTGCGAGGCGCGGCCCATGAGGCCGTGCAGTAACAGCACGCCGGGCGCCTCGGACGCCTTCGGCTGGTCGCTCTTGGGAGGGTCGGCGTACTCCCATGCGGCCAGGCGCACACCGCCGGCCCCTGTCACGTCGATGCGCCGCACCATCGGTAAAGGCACCCCCCTGGCTCGCTCGGACCCGCTCACTCCCGCTCTTCCCGGCCGGTCCACTCGTACCGCTTTCTGCCGCTGTTCCCGGTGTGCGGGCGATGCCCTCACGCACGCCGCCACATCGTCACGTTATCGAATGGGGATTCGAAAATGGCCTCTCCGGCCGCAACACCCCTCGTTCGAGTGACCGCCCACCAGGATTGACCGCCGTCGCCCGGGGGAGATCTTCTGCGGGAGGCGGACCGCTCGGGGAAAACGGTCCGAAGGGAATGACCCTGGGAGCTCGGGGCTCCGGGTCAGCACAGGGGAGGACAGGCCCCGGCGCCGGAAGGCGCCGGGGCCCTCTCCGCATCTGCGGCACATCCTCACGCCCCCTCCCCGACCGTGCACGATCGCTCCCGGACACGGTCAAGAGCCCTCAAGTCATATGCCTCACGCGACAGCCTTGCACGCAAACGGTCTCGGCGCTGCGATTCGGCACACTGAATCTTGGTTTCGAGATGGTCGCGGAGACATCACAACTGCCCCTCCCGCCACAGCAGTTGACGCGTCCGGGGTGGTGGGGACGGGGGTGCCCCACGGTGTCCGGCGTGCTCCCGGACGCCGACCTCAAGGTCAGCGACTGCCGGCCTCTCGGTCGGCGCCCGGGAGCTGCCCCTCGCGGGTACCGGAAGATGCGTCAGCGCTTGGCGACGAACACATGCGAGGCGATGTCCGCCTCCAGCTCCGCGGCCTCACCGCCGCTGCCGACGAGGACCCCGCCGGCCGACTCGGTCACGCTGACCACGGAACCGGGCTGCACGCCCGCCCGCCGCAGCGTGTACATGAGCTGGGCGTCCGTCTGGATCGGCTCCCCGATCCGCCGGACGACCACGGTCTTGCCGTCCACACCCGGGTCGAGCTCGGACAGCGCCACCATGCCCTCGTCCAGGAACGGGTCGGCCCCGTCCTTCTCGCCCAGCTCCTCCAGGCCCGGGATCGGGTTGCCGTACGGCGACTCGGTCGGGTGGCGCAGCAGTTCGAGCACGCGCCGCTCCACCGCCTCGCTCATCACGTGCTCCCAGCGACAGGCCTCCGCGTGCACCTGCTCCCACTCCAGGCCGATCACGTCGACGAGCAGGCACTCGGCGAGACGGTGCTTGCGCATGACGCGGGTGGCCAGCCGCCGCCCCTCGTCCGTGAGCTCCAGATGCCGGTCGCTCGCCACCGCCACCAGACCGTCGCGCTCCATGCGCGCCACCGTCTGGCTCACCGTCGGGCCGCTCTGGTCGAGCCGCTCCGCGATCCGGGCGCGCATGGGGACAACGCCTTCCTCCTCCAGCTCGAGGATGGTGCGGAGATACATCTCCGTGGTGTCGATCAGTCCGGACATTCGTGCCCCTCGATTAGCTCTGCCGGAGACTCGATGGTCCACCGGCGTGTGCGCTGGCCCTGGACTCAATTCTGACGCATAGCACTGACAACCGTGCCTCGCCGTCCGAACCGCTTGGCGACGATCGCCTCGGAATCCCCGTGAATCAGGTCCCGTCCGGCCGCCGGGGCCCGCGTCGCCGTGCCCTCGGGCGCCCCGGAAGCCGTATTGACAGGGCAGTGGTCCAGACCGCAACGTGATCCGCGACACGAGGATGTGCGGCCACGCCGGGCGACCGGTTCGGCCGTCCGCCCGCCCTGCGCCGACCCGGCGCCGACGAGATCTCCAAGCCGACGAGACTTCAAAGGGGCTTCGCCGATGAGCGACAGCAAGCTGGCCGGGCAGTTCTTCGACGCCGCGATCGGCCTGCTGCGGCAGGTGCGGGACGAGGACGCCGGGGAGATCGGGGCGGCCGGGAACCTGATCGCGGACACCGTCGTGGACGGCGGCCGGCTCTTCGCCTTCGGCGCCGGTCACTCCTCGCTCGCCGCGCAGGACATCGTCTACCGCGCGGGCGGCCTGGCCCTGATGAACCTGCTCGCCGTACCGGGGGTGGTGGGCGTCGACGTCATGCCCGCGACCCTGGGCTCCGCCCTGGAGCGGGTCGACGGCCTGGCGAGCGCGGTCCTGGACTCCAGCCCGCTGCGCTCCGGCGACCTGTTGGTGATCATCTCGCTCTCCGGCCGCAACGCGCTCCCCGTGGAGATGGCGATGAACGCCCGCGCCCTGGGCGTGAAGGTCATCGGCGTCACCTCCGTCGCCTACGCCACCGAGACGACGTCACGGCACGTGTCGGGGACCTACCTCAAGGACCACTGCGACGTCGTCCTCGACTCGCGGATCCCGGTCGGCGACGCGGAACTCACCCTGGACTCCATCGAGGCACCCTTCGCACCCGCCTCGACCGTCGTCACCTCGGCCCTCCTCCAGGCGGTGATGGCGACCGCGGCCGGCGCCCTCGCGGACCGCGGCATCGAACCGCCCCTGCTCCGCTCGGGCAACGTCGACGGCGGCCACGAGTGGAACGGCCGCGTCATGACGGAGTACGGGGACCGGATCTTCTACCGCCGCTAGGGTGCGGACCCGCCCAGGCGCGAACCCGCCCTAGGGCCTGTCCGTCAGCTCTTCCAGGTCCAGGGCCATCGCGATCCGTACGGCCACGTCCTCCGCGTACATCGCGTCCGAGCGCTCGAACCGGCTGCGGCCCGCGCTCCGCAGGAACGTCACGACCCCGAGCGTCCGGCCGCGGCTGCGCAGCACTGCGCACAGGGCGTGCACGGAGTCGCGCGGCCACTGCCGGGCCAGCGCCCATTCGCGCGCCTGCTCGGGGTCGGCGGCGGCCGCGTCGGCCCGGACCGAACCGGCGCGGTCCACGCACTGGAGCGCGGGGTGCCCCTCCCCGTAGCGCAGGGGCAGTCCGGCCTTGCCGGTGATGTGGCTCGGTCCGGGCGATCCGGCGGGCGTGGCGACGGTCCGTACGAGCCGGACGGGCCCTTCCCCGTTCGCCGGACCGCCCGGGGCGACGCGGTCGACCAGCGCGTGGTCGGCGAAGCCCGCGAGGGCGAAGTCGAGGTGGACGGCGGCGGCCTCGCCCGGGTTCTCGCACTCGGCCGCAGCCCGCGCGGCCCGGTGCAACTGGTTGGCGCGGAAGCGCAGCAGCGCCGCCTCCTGCTCGGTCTGCTTGGCCTCGGTCACGTCCTGGAAGAGCCAGCCGACACCGAGCGGTACGGGCTCCTCCGCGAGCGGCGAGGCGAGCCGCACGAAGCCGCTGCGCCAGCACCGCCGCTTCTCGCCCTCCGGCGTGCGCAGGCCCACCCACATCTCCGCGGGGGCCGGTGGCGCGCCTTCGGACAGGACGTGGGTGAGGGCGCTCTCCAGCTCCTCGACGCCCTGGGAGAGGAGGTCGCCCAGGGGCCGGCCGAGGGCGGAGGTGCGGCCGGCGCCGAGGGCGTGGGCGGCGTACGCGTTGACCACGGCGGGCCGCAGGTCGGCGTCGACCAGCACCACGCCCCAGCCGGCGTCCTCGAAGAGCGCCTCGCTCAGGGCGATCGACCGTTCGAGGTCGATCTGGGTGTGCACCTCGCTGAAGGCGCAGTACAGCCCGGCGGGCTTGCCCTCCGGGCCGCGGACGGCGGCGGACTGGGTGCGGACCAGGACCCTGCCGCCGTCCTTGGTCAGGAGCGCGAACTCGTGCACCTGGCGGCCGGGCGCCTCCATGGCGGACATCAGCCGGCCCTCGACCTCCTCGGCGTCGGCGGTCCGCACGGCCCAGCCGGCGAATCCGCGCCGCCCCACCGCTTCGGCCGCCGTCCACCCGAGGATGCGCTCGGCCTCGCGGTTCCAGTGGGTGAGGACCCCGTCGGCGTCGAAGGCGCACAGGGCGGCGTCCATGCCGTCCAGCAGCGCGGCCAGCAGGTCGGAGCCGTCCCGCTCGGGCTCGTCCGGCCCCAGCTCGTCGGTGGTCCCACTACGCCGGGAAGCACTCACCTGGACCCCCTGCAGGCTGCGTCCGTTGTGTACGGCGCGACAGTTCGCTCACTCGTCACCATTCAACTCGAACGTGACCCAGCCCACACCTCGTTCCTCGAAGATGCCCGAAGAAGAGGGAAATCCCTCTGTGCCGCGAACCGTGCGAGGACCGCGAATAAATCGCTTGAGCCTTCCGGGACGGGTTCCTAGAGTTCTCCACACGTAGGAGAGGAGGTGGTTCGGCTCATGACGGAAACCCGGACATACGAGGTGACTGCGGGCTAGCGGCCCGCTGTCGGACTCGGTTCGGCGCCGGACCGGCATGCGACACGCATGCAGCCGGCCCAATCCAACGCAGTCACCCGACCCGTGAGCTCGCCGGTACGTCCGGCCGGCCCCGTCGCCGCGAGGCGGAGGGACCCGAGCTCACGGGTCGTCCGCGTCTCCCGGCCCGCGCGCCCGCCTCCGGGCGATCGCGGACCTCCGAGTGATCGCGGACCTCCGCGGTCCGGACCTCCGAGCGATCATCGATCGTCGAGTGACCCGGGTCACAGGTGGTTCGCGGGGAGAGCAGTACGCTGTGGCCATGCTTCCGATGCTCGTCCGACGCCGCCACGTGGATTTCGTGCGCGTCACGAGCATGGGCTGTCGGCGCTCCGCCTGACCGGCCCCCTTCGCACGGCTTCTTCCCTCCCCGGCACCCGTGGCCCCCGCCCCACCCCCGGCGGCCGCCCCGGGCACCCGTAGACCCCGCGGACGCACCTCATGACGACGAACACGTCTTCCACGTTTTCCACCGCTGCCCCGAACGGGCGCTCCCACGCCCCGTACCAGCAGCTTCCGATCATCGACCTCTCGGCGGCCGACCGCGGCCCCCAGGCACGGGCGCTGCTGCACGCGCAGCTCCACAGCGCCGCCCACGACGTCGGCTTCTTCCAGCTCGTCGGGCACGGCGTGACCGAGGCCGAGACCGGCGCGCTGCTGCGGGCCATGCACCGGTTCTTCGCGCTCCCCGAGGCCGACCGGCTGGCCCTCGACAACGTCTTCTCACCGCATTTCCGCGGGTACACGCGCACGGGCGACGAGCGCACCGGCGGCAGCCGGGACTGGCGGGACCAGCTCGACATAGGCGCCGAACGGCCCGCGCGGGCGCCGCTGCCCGGCGAACCCGCGTACTGGTGGCTCCAGGGTCCGAACCAGTGGCCGGCCGCGCTGCCGGAGCTGCGGACGGCCGCGCTGGCCTGGATGGAGCGGCTGAGCGCGGTCGCGGCCCGGCTGCTGCGCGAGCTGCTGACCTCCATCGGGGCCCCCGCCGGCTTCTACGACCCGATCTTCGGCGAGCGGGCCCACCCGCACCTGAAGCTGGTGCGCTACCCCGGGAGCGCCGGCGACGGCGCCGATCAGGGCGTGGGCGCGCACAAGGACTACGGATTCCTGACGCTGCTGCTCCAGGACCGGATCGGCGGGCTCCAGGTGCAGCGCGACGACGGCCGTTTCCACGACGTGCCGCCGCTGCCGGGCGCCTTCGTGGTCAACCTGGGCGAGCTCCTGGAGGTCGCGACGAACGGCTATCTCGTAGCCACCAACCACCGGGTGGTGAGCCCGGCCGGGGCCACCGAGCGGTTCTCGGTGCCGTTCTTCTACAACCCGCGCCTGGACGCCCGGATCGAGCCGCTGCCGTTCCCGCACGCCTCCGGCGCGCCCGGCGTCACCGACGACCCGTCGAATCCGCTCTTCGCCGAGTACGGCTTCAACGAGCTCAAGGGCAAGCTGCGGGCGCACCCGCTCGTCGCCGCCCGCCACCACGCGGAGCTGCTCGCTCCCGCGTGACGGCGGTCGTCCCGGTGCGGGGCCGGTGCGCCCCGCGCCGGGTCAGTGCGCGATGTCCTCGAACCCCTCGATCTCCTGGACACCGCGGGTGCCGGGTCCCACGTAGCGGGCGGAGGGGCGCACCAGGCGGCCGGTGCGCTTCTGCTCCAGGATGTGGGCCGACCAGCCCGCGGTACGGGCGCAGGTGAACATGGACGTGAACATGTGCGCCGGGACCTCGGCGAAGTCCAGGACGATGGCCGCCCAGAACTCGACGTTCGTCGCGAGGACACGGTCCGGGCGGCGGGCGTGGAGCTCGGCGAGCGCGGCCTTCTCCAGGGCCTCGGCGACCTCGAAGCGGGGGGCGCCCAGCTCGCGCGCGGTGCGGCGCAGCACCCGCGCGCGGGGGTCCTCGGCGCGGTAGACGCGGTGGCCGAAGCCCATGAGGCGCTCGCCGTTGTCGAGGGCCTGCCGGACGTAGGCGTCGGCGTCCCCGGTGCGCTCGATCTCCTCGATCATGCCGAGGACGCGGGAGGGGGCGCCGCCGTGCAGCGGGCCCGACATGGCTCCCACCGCGCCGGAGAGCGCCGCGGCGACGTCCGCGCCGGTCGAGGCGATCACGCGGGCGGTGAAGGTGGAGGCGTTCATGCCGTGCTCGGCGGCCGAGGTCCAGTAGGCGTCGACGGCGGCGACGTGCTTGGGGTCCGGCTCTCCGCGCCAGCGGATCATGAACCGCTCGACGATGGAGTGGGCCTTGTCGATCTCGTTCTGCGGGACCATGGGCAGGCCCTGTCCGCGGGCGGACTGGGCGACGTACGACAGGGCCATGACGGCGGCGCGGGCGAGGTCCTCGCGGGCCTGCTCGGCGTCGATGTCGAGGAGGGGTTTGAGGCCCCAGACGGGTGCGAGCATCGCGAGCGCGGACTGCACGTCGACACGGATGTCACCGGAGTGGACGGGGATCGGGAACGGCTCGGCGGGCGGCAGACCGGGGTTGAAGGCGCCGTCGACGAGGAGTCCCCAGACGTTGCCGAAGGAGACGTGGCCGACGAGGTCCTCGATGTCGACGCCCCGGTAGCGAAGAGCGCCGCCCTCCTTATCGGGTTCGGCGATCTCCGTCTCGAACGCGACGACTCCTTCGAGTCCGGGTACGAAGTCGGACATCAGGCGGCTCCTCGTGATGTGTGCGACGG
Source organism: Streptomyces sp. NPDC056738 (assembly GCF_042790435.1). NCBI lineage: Bacteria > Bacillati > Actinomycetota > Actinomycetes > Kitasatosporales > Streptomycetaceae > Streptomyces > Streptomyces sp. NPDC056738. The sequence goes on along the minus strand of NZ_JBHTZF010000013.1, from coordinate 285,005 downwards.
ATGGTGTTGTCGGGGTTGTGGTGACCCTGCGCCCCTGTGGGGGCGACGGTCGACGGGGAGGTGCTGCGCCGGCCGGTTCCACGGTCGTCCGCGAAGACTCCCGAATGCTCTTCGGTCGGTCTCCGCCGGCTCGCGGTCCGAAAGCGGTCACCCCGGTGATGCCCCGTACGACTGGTCCTCCAACCGGAACGGCATCAGCACGATATCCCCGAGTGCCATCTTCAGGGAGAGAACGCGGCACTGAGTGCCACTGCGTGACGAAGCCCACCCGCCCTCGCACCCGGCCCGCGAGGGGCCCCGATGCGGCAGGATGACCGCGTGAACGATCGTGTCCCGGACGAATCCACGAACGAGCCCCTCATCCAGGCCGCGGCCGAGGCCGCCGAGGCCGCGCACGAGGAGATCGCCGCCGACCCGGCCTCCATGCGGGCGCACTACCGCGCCGAGGGACTCGACGAGAGCGATCTCGCCGCGCACCCCATGGAGCAGTTCTCCCGCTGGTTCGAGCAGGCGGCCCAGGCGGCGGTGCACGGTTTCGTGCACGAGCCGAACGCGATGGTCGTCTCCACGGCGGACGCCGAGGGCCGGCCCAGCTCACGCACGGTGCTGCTCAAGGGGTACGACGACCAGGGCTTCGTCTTCTACACGAACTACGACTCGCGCAAGGCCCGCGAGCTGTCCCGCAACCCGTACATCTCGCTGCTCTTCCCGTGGCATCCGCTGGCCCGGCAGGTCATCGTCACCGGGACGGCCCGGCGCACGGGCCGGGAGGAGACCGCCGCGTACTTCCGCACCCGCCCGCACGGCTCCCAGCTCGGCGCCTGGGCGAGCGCCCAGTCCACGGTCATCGCCGGGCGCAGCGAGCTGGACGCCACGTACGCGGAGCTGGACGCCCGCTACCCGGAGGGCGAGCAGGTGCCCGTGCCGCCGCACTGGGGCGGTTTCCGGATCGCCCCGCAGACGGTCGAGTTCTGGCAGGGCCGCGAGAACCGTCTCCACGACCGGCTCCGCTACGTGGCCCGGCCCGACGGCGGCTGGCGGGTCGAGCGGCTCAGCCCCTGACCCGGGACCGGGGCCGCCGATCCTGACCAGGGGCCGGGGCCGGTCAGCCGAGGGTCTCCTCCACGATCGTCCCCCACTGCGCCACGACCCGCTCCCTGCGGGCGGTGTCGTCGGTGAGCAGGTTCGCCAGGCCGAGACCGCGCGCCATGTCCAGCAGCCCCTGCACCGTCTCGCGCACCCCGGGCCGGGACTCGTCCGCGCCCAGCAGGTCCACCGCGATGCGGTGGCTCTCCCGGCCGACGCGCCCTTCGAGCTCGGTCACCCGCGCCCGGAGCTGGTCCTCGTTCGAGGCCGCGACCCAGAGGTGGAGGGCGGCACGGAACAGCGGCCCGGTGTAGAGGCCCACGAGGGCCTCGACGACGGCACGCCGGTCGGCGGGACCGTCGGGGAACAGGTCCCGCAGGGCGCTGGAGCGTTCCTCGGCGACGTACTCGACGGCTGCCGTGAAGAGGTCCTCGCGGGTGGGGAAGTGGTGCTGGGCGGCGCCCCGGGACACCCCGGCGCGCTCGGCGACGACGGAGACCGTGGAGCCCGCCCAGCCGTGTTCGGCGAGGCAGGCCACGGCGGCGGCCAGGAGCCGCTGCCGGGTGGCCCGGCTGCGGTCCTGTTTGGGGACGTGCGGAGTACGTGCCGCGTGTTCCGTCGCGCTCACACCACCCATGCGGGATCCCGTCGTTCGAGGAAGGCCGTCATACCCTCGCGGGCCTGCGCGGAGGAGAACAGCCGGGCCGAGAGCGCGGTCAGGTCCGCCGCGTCCCGGTCGAAGGTCTCCAGCACCTTAGCCGTGAGCAGTGCCTTCGTCTCGGCGAGGGCGTCGGGGGCCGACCGGCGCAGCCCGTCGAGCACGGGCGCGAGGACGGCGTCCACGTCGTCCCCGGCCGCCGTGAGGAGCCCGGTGCGGACGGCCTCGGGGGCGTCGAGGCGTTCGCCGGTGAGGTAGTAGCGGGCGAGGGCGCGCGGGTCGGCGCGGGGCAGCAGCGGCAGTGAGATGACGGCGGGGGCGACCCCGATCCGTACCTCGGTGAAGGCGAAGGTCGACGCCTCGCCCGCCACCGCGATGTCACAGGCCCCGAGCAGGCCGAGGCCGCCCGCCCGGACGTGTCCTGCCACCCGGGCCACGACGGGTCTGCGCAGCTCGACGATCTGCCGCAGCAGGCCGACGAAGGCCTCCGGGGGCGGCGGGTCGCGCAGGTCGGCGCCCGCGCAGAAGGTGTTCCCGGTGTGGGTCAGGACGACGGCGCGTACGTCGCCGTCCTTGCCGCAGCGGGTGAGCGCGTCGGCGAGCTCGCCCACGAGGACGGCCGAGAGCGCGTTGCGGGTGGCGGGCGAGTCCAGGGTGAGCGTGGTGACGCCGCGCTCGTGTTCCGTGCGGACGACGGTCATGACAGGCCTCGCAGTTCGCGGCGCAGGATCTTCCCGGAGACCGCCCTCGGGACGGCGTCGATGAAGCTGACGACGCGGACCCGCTTGTACGGGGCGACGCGCTCGGCGACGTACAGCATGACCTCGTTCGCGGAGAGGTCGGCGGCCGAGGGCTGGCGCACCACGAAGGCGTGCGGGACCTCGTTGTTGTCCTCGTTGTAGGACCCGATGACGGCGGCGTCGGCGATGCCGGGGTGGGTGAGCAGCAGTGCCTCCAGCTCGGCGGGGGCCACCTGGAAGCCCTTGTACTTGATGAGCTCCTTGACGCGGTCCACGACGAACAGCCAGCCGTCCTCGTCGACATGACCGACGTCCCCGGTGTGCAGCCAGCCGTCCGGGTCGATCATCGCGGCCGTCGCGTCGGGCCGGCCCAGATAGCCCTTCATGACCTGGGGCCCCCGGACGACGATCTCGCCGCGTTCTCCGACGGCGACGTCCTTGTCCGGGTCGTCGAGGGAGACGATGCGCATCTCGGTGCCGGCGACGAGTTTGCCGACCGTGCCCGGGGGCGGGTTCTCGGCGCCCAGCGGGACGACGTGCGTGCCGGGCGACAGTTCGGTCATGCCGTAGGCCTGGCCCACCGGCGGCAGCCCGAGCCTGGCCGAACAGGCGGCCGCGAGGGCGGCGTCCAGGGGCGCGGCCGCCGAGACGATGTACTCCAGGGAGGACAGGTCGTACTCCGCGACGGCCGGGTGCTTGGCGAGCGCCAGGACGATCGGCGGTGCCACGTACAGGCCGGTGATGCGGTGCTCCTGGATGGCGCCGAGGAAGGTGTCGAGGTCGAAGCGGGGCAGCACGACCACGGTGGCGCCCTGCCGCAGGGGCGCGTTCATCAGGGCGGTCAGTCCGTAGATGTGGAAGAACGGCAGTACGGCCAGGATGCGTTCGCCCGGGCCCATCGGCATGGCCGGTTCGAGCTGGGCGAGGTTGGTGGCTATGGAGCGGTGGGTGAGCATCACGCCCTTGGGGACGCCCGTGGTGCCCGAGGAGTACGGGAGCGCCGCCACGTCCTCGACGGGGTCGATGTCCACCCGCGGTTCGGGCGCGGTGCCGCCCAGCAGGTCGACCATGGACCGGTGGCCCTCGGCCTGGTCGCAGACGAAGATCTCCCGTACGCCGCCCGCGAGTTCGGCGGCCCTGCGGGCCGTCTCCAGCAGCGGCGAGACGGTCACGATCCAGCGGGCCGAGGAGTCCTGGAGCTGCTTGGCGAACTCCTCCGCCGTGGCGAGCGGGTGCACGGTGGTGACCGACGCCCCCGCGCGCGTGGCCCCGTAGAAGACCACGGGGAAGGCGATGGTGTTGGGACTGTGCAGGGCGAGCACGTCGCCCTTGCGCAGCCCCGCCTCGGCGAACGCGGCGGCCAGCCGCCGGTGGAACTGGTCGACCTGCGCGTAGGTGAGCGTGGTGCCGTCGACGCCGTCGACGAGGGCGGGCGTCTCGCCGCGCTCGGCGGCGTGTCCCAGGACGGCGTCGTGAATGGGTTCCTCGACGGCCGGAACATCTGCGTACTCGCTGCGGAACACGGTTCCTCCTAGAGCGCTCAGTACGACTTGGGCAGGCCCAGGGTCTGGTGGGAGACGTAGTTCAGAATCATCTCCCGGCTCACCGGCGCGATACGAGACACGCGCGCCGCCGTGATGAGGGAGGCGAGCCCGAACTCCCGGGTGAGGCCGTTGCCGCCGAGGGTGTGGACCGCCTGGTCGACGGCCCGCACACAGGCCTCCCCGGCCGCGTACTTGGCCATGTTGGCGGCCTCCCCGGCCCCGATGTCGTCGCCGATGTCGTACAGGTACGCGGCCTTCTGCATCATCAGCCGGGCCAGTTCGAGCTCGATGTGGGCCTGCGCGAGCGGGTGGGCGATGGCCTGGTGCGCGCCGATGGGCGCCTTCCAGACGGTGCGGTCCCGCGCGTACTCCACGGCCCTGGCGAGCGCGAAGCGGCCCATGCCGATCGCGAACGCGGCCGTCATCACCCGCTCCGGGTTGAGACCGGCGAACAGTTGCAGCAGTCCCGCGTCCTCGTCGCCGACCAGGGCGTCGGCCGGCAGCCGCACCTCGTCCAGGGTGAGCTCGAACTGCTTCTCCGCGCTGGCCAGTTCCATGTCGATCTGCCGCCGCCCGAAGCCCTCGGCGTCGCGCGGGACGATGAACAGGCAAGGCTTGAGGCTGCCGGTGCGCGCGTCCTCCGTGCGGCCCACGATGAGCGTCGCGTCGGCGATGTCGACGCCGGAGATGAAGACCTTGCGGCCGGTCAGGACCCAGTCGGTGCCGTCGCGGCGGGCCGTGGTGGTGATGCGGTGCGAGTTGGAGCCGGCGTCGGGCTCGGTGATGCCGAACGCCATCGTGCGGGAGCCGTCGGACAGGCCCGGCAGCCAGGTGCGCTTCTGCTCCTCGGTGCCGAAACGGGCGATGACCGTGCCGCAGATGGCGGGCGAGACGACGAGCATCAGCAGCGGACAGCCGGCCGCACCCAGCTCCTCCAGGACGATGGACAGTTCCGCGATGCCGCCGCCTCCGCCCCCGTACTCCTCCGGCAGGTTCACCCCGAGGTAGCCGAGCTTGCCCGCCTCGGCCCACAGCTCGTCGGGGTGACCGCCTTCAGCGACGGCCTTGGTGAGGTACTCGCGGCCGTAGCGCTTGCCGAGAGCGGCGACCGCGGAACGGAGCGCCTTGTGTTCGTCGGTCTCTGTGACAGGGCTCATGAGGGCTCCTCGGTACGGAGATACGGAACGTGCGGGAGTACGAGGGGTGCGGAAGGTTCGGGAGATGCGGAAGGTTCGGGAGATCCGGGAGATGCGGGGCGCCGTCTCACCCGGCGTCGGCCGGTGGCGTCTCCCCGGGCGTCGCGTCCTCGCGTACGACGGCCAGCAGCGCGCCCACCTCCACCTGCTGCCCGACGACGGCGTGCAGAGCGGTGAGCGTGCCCGCCGTCGGCGCCGAGATCCGGTGCTCCATCTTCATCGCCTCCAGCCACAGCAGCGGCTCCCCGGCCCGCACCGCGGCGCCCTCGGCGAGCCCCTCGGCCACCCGGACCACGGTGCCGGGCATCGGCGCGAGCAGCGAGCCCGGAGCCCGGTCCGCGGCCGGATCGGGGAAACGGGGGAGCTCGGTCAGCGCGGTCGCGTTCACGAAGACCCGGCCGTCCGCGTACCGCGTCACCTCGAACGTCCGCCGTACTCCCGCCACTTCGAGGACGACCCGGCCGGCGTCGGCGTGCAGCACGCGCACCCCGTCGGCCGCGAGTCCCTGCCGCGTGTGCCGGTACGCGGCCTCGTGCTCGGAGCCGTGCATCCGGTAGCGCCTGGTCTGCGGAGCCGACGCCAGGTTCCGCCAGCCGCCGAACCGCGAGCGCCCGTGCGCGTCGGCCAGGGCCGCGGCCAGCGGGGCGTACGGATCGGGGGCGGGCTCGGTCAGCGCGGCGAGGTGACGGTCGTAGAAGCCCGTGTCCATCCGGGCCCCGGTGAACTCCTCGTGCCGCAGCGACCGTACGAGCAGATCCCGGTTGGTGACCGGACCGTGGAGCGTGGCCCGCTCCAGGGCGCCCGCCAGCTTCCGCACGGCCTCCGCGCGGGTGGGGGCGTGCGCGACGACCTTCGCGAGCATCGGGTCGTAGTGGATGCCCACCGAGTCGCCGTCGGCGAACCCGGTGTCCAGCCGGACGCCGTCCGGGACGGCGATCCGGTGCAGGGTGCCCGTCTGCGGCGCCCACGCGCCCGCCGGGTCCTCCGCGTACAGCCGGGCCTCCACCGCGTGGCCCCGCGCGGGCGGGGGCTCGCCCTCCAGCCGCTCCCCCTCCGCGACCCGCAGTTGCAGGGCCACCAGGTCGACCCCGAACACCGCCTCCGTCACCGGGTGTTCGACCTGGAGCCGGGTGTTCATCTCCAGGAAGTGCGCGGTGCCGTCGGCGACGAGGAACTCGACCGTGCCGGCCCCGACGTAGTCCACGGCGCGGGCGGCGCGCACCGACAACTCGTGGAGCCGTCGCGTGAGTTCCTCCCCCAGTCCGGGGGCGGGCGCCTCCTCGATCACCTTCTGGTGGCGGCGCTGGAGGGAGCAGTCGCGGGTGCCGAGCGGCCAGACCGTGCCGTGCGCGTCGGCCAGGATCTGCACCTCGACGTGCCGGCCGCCCTCGACGTACGGCTCGACGAACACCTCGCCGTCGCCGAAGGCGCTCAGCGCCTCCGCCCTGGCCGCCTCCAACTCGGACTCCAGATGCTCCAGTTCACGGACGATCCGCATCCCACGGCCGCCGCCGCCCGCGGCGGCCTTGACCAGCACCGGCAGGTCCGCGGCGGTGACCCGCTCCAGGGGCGCGAGCCCCATCAGCTTCTTCGCCCGCGTCTTGGACGCCATCGCCTCGATCGCCTCGGGGGACGGCCCGACCCACACCAGCCCGGCGTCGATCACCGCCCGCGCGAAGTCCGCGTTCTCCGACAGGAACCCGTACCCCGGGTGCACCGCGTCGGCGCCCGCGTCCAGCGCGGCCCGCACGACGAGATCGCCCCGCAGATACGTCTCGGCGGGGGTCGCGCCGGGCAGTCGCACCGCCGCGTCCGCCTCGCGGGTGTGCAGGGCGTTCTCGTCGGCGTCGGAGTACACGGCGACCGTGCGCACCCCGGCCGCACGGCAGGTGCGGAAGACCCGGCAGGCGATCTCGCCCCGGTTGGCGACCAGCAGACTCGCAATCACGTGATCCCTCACATCCGGAAGACGCCGAAGCCACCGCGCGCGCCCTCGAAGGGCGCCGTGTGGATCGCGGACAGGCACAGGCCGAGGACGGTGCGGGTGTCGCGCGGGTCGATGACCCCGTCGTCGTACAGCCGCCCGGACAGGAACATCGGCAGCGACTCGGACTCGATCTGCTGCTCCACCATGGCGCGCAGCGCCGCGTCGGCGTCGTCGTCGTACGGGTGGCCCTTCGCCGCGGCCGACTGCCGGGCGACGATCGACAGGACGCCCGCGAGCTGCTGCGGTCCCATCACGGCCGATTTGGCGCTGGGCCAGGCGAACAGGAACCGCGGGTCGTATGCCCGGCCGCACATCCCGTAGTGGCCGGCGCCGTAGGAGGCGCCCATGAGCACCGACAGATGCGGGACCCGCGAGTTGCTCACCGCGTTGATCATCATCGCGCCGTGCTTGATGATGCCGCCCTGCTCGTACTCCTTGCCGACCATGTAGCCGGTGGTGTTGTGCAGGAAGAGCAGCGGGATGTCGCGCTGGTTGGCCAGTTGGATGAACTGGGCGGCCTTCTGGGACTCGGCGCTGAACAGCACGCCCTGCGCGTTGGCGAGGATGCCGACCGGGTAGCCGTGCAGGCTCGCCCAGCCGGTGGTCAGGCTCGTCCCGTACAGCGGCTTGAACTCGTCGAAGTCCGAGCCGTCGACGATCCGGGCGATCACCTCGCGCGGGTCGAAGGGGTGCTTCAGATCGCCGGGGACGATTCCCAGCAGTTCGTCCTCGTCGTACTTGGGGGGCTCGGCCGGGGCCGGATCGCCGTACGCCTTGCGGTGGTTGAGCCGGGCGACGACCCGGCGGGCCTGGCGCAGCGCGTCCCGCTCGTCCACGGCGAAGTGGTCCGCGAGGCCCGACACGCGCGCGTGCATCTCCGCGCCGCCCAGCGACTCGTCGTCGCTCTCCTCGCCGGTGGCCATCTTCACCAGCGGCGGACCGCCGAGGAAGACCTTCGCCTTCTCCTTGACCATGATCACGTGGTCGGACATGCCGGGGACGTACGCGCCGCCGGCGGTCGAGTTCCCGAAGACCACGGCCACCGTGGGGATCCCGGCCGCCGACAGCCGGGTGAGGTCGCGGAAGATCGCGCCCCCGGGGATGAAGATCTCCTTCTGGGAGGGCAGGTCGGCGCCGCCGGACTCGACGAGGCTGATGCAGGGCAGCCGGTTCGCGAGGGCGATGTCGTTGGCCCGCAGCGCCTTCTTCAGGCTCCACGGGTTGCTGGCGCCGCCGCGCACGGTCGGGTCGTTGGCGGTGATCAGGCACTCGACGCCCTCGACCACCCCGATGCCGGTGACGAGCGAGGCGCCCACCGTGTAGTCGCTGCCGTAGCCCGCGAGCGGCGACAGCTCCAGGAAGGGCGTGTCCGGGTCGAGCAGCAGCTCGATGCGCTCGCGGGCGAGCAGCTTGCCGCGCTTCCGGTGCCGCTCGACGTACTTCTCGCCGCCGCCCGCGAGGGCCTTGGCGTGCTCGGTGTCGAGGTCGGCGAGCTTGGCGAGCATGACCTCGCGGTTCGCCTGGTAGTCCTGGCCGCCCACGTCCAGGGCGGACGAAAGGACCGTCATAGCAGGACCTCCGGGATGTCGAGGTGACGGGAGCGGAGCCATTCGCCGAGCGCCTTGGCCTGCGGGTCGAAGCGGGCCTGGGAGGCGACGCCCTCGCCGAGGATCCCCTCGACCACGAAGTTGAGGGCGCGCAGGCCCGGCAGGACGTGCCGGACGACCCGCAGCGGGCGGCTCTCCGGGATCAGCTCCCGAAAACGGTCGGCCGTCAGTTCATGGGCGAGCCAGCGCCAGGCCTCGTCGGTGCGGACCCAGACGCCGACGTTGGCGTTGCCGCCCTTGTCGCCGCTGCGGGCGCCCGCGATCAGTCCGAGCGGGGCCCGGCGGGTGGGACCCGCGGGCAACGGCTCGGGCAGGGACGGCTCTTCGAGTGTCTCCAGGACGAGCGTGTCCTGGGCCGGGATCACCGAGAGGCGGCTCCCGTCGTCGAGGACGGCCACCTGGTCCACGGCGCCCTGGGGGACGTACACATCCTCGAAGACCCCATAGGGCGCGCCCTTGCCCGGTGGCGCCACCACATGGAATCCGGGGTAGCTGGCGAGTGCCAGCTCGATGGCCGCCCCGCTCAGCGCGCGCCCCACGGTGGCCTGGTCGGGATCGCGGACGACGAGCCGCAGCAGGGCGCTGGCCGTCTCCTCGGTGTCCGCGTCGGCCCGGTCGGTGCGCACCAGTTCCCAGCGCACCTCCGCGGGCGGCGTCTTGGCGAGCGCGTCGCCCATCTGCTCGCGCACCAGCGCGGCCTTGGTCTCGATGCCGAGTCCGGTCAGGACGAAGGTGACCTCGTTGCGGAAGCCGCCGAGCTTGTTGAGGCCGACCTTGAGGGTGGGGGGCGGTGCCTCGCCGCGCACGCCCTCGATCCGCACCCGGTCCGGGCCGTCCTGGACCAGCCGGACGGTGTCCAGGCGGGCGGTGACGTCGGGTCCCGCGTACCGGGCTCCCCCGGTCTCGTACAGGAGTTGCGCGGTGACCGTGCCGACGTCGACGAAGCCGCCGGTGCCGGGGTGCTTGGTGACGACGCAGCTTCCGTCCTCGTGGATCTCCGCGAGCGGGAAACCGGGGCGGCGCACGTCGCCGTCGGCGAAGAAGGAGTAGTTGCCGCCGGTGGCCTGGGTACCGCACTCCAGCACGTGCCCGGCGACGACGGCTCCCGCGAGCCGGTCGAAGTCCGTGGGCCGCCAGCCGAAGTGGGCGGCGGCGGGCCCGGTGACCAGGGCCGCGTCGGTGACCCGTCCGGTGACCACGATGTCCGCGCCCGCCAGCAGGCACTCCGCGATGCCGAAGCCGCCGAGATAGGCGTGCGCGGCGAGGCTGCCGATGGGGGTCCCCCCTGGTCGAGCGGAGTCGAGAGCTTGGGGGAGTGCGGCGGTGAGGTCGTCGCCCTCGACGTGGGCGACGCGCACCGGGATGCCGAGCCGGCCGGCCAGGTCCCGGACGGCGCCGGCGAGGCCCGCCGGGTTGAGGCCCCCGGCGTTCGTCACGATCTTCACGGACCGCTCGTGGGCGAGACCGAGACAGTCCTCCAACTGCCGCAGGAAGGTACGGGCGTATCCGGCGGCGGGGTCCTTCAGCCGGTCCCGGCCCAGGATCAGCATGGTCAGCTCGGCGAGGTAGTCACCGGTGAGGACGTCCAGTTCACCGCCGGTGAGCATCTCGCGCAGGGCGTCGAAGCGGTCGCCGTAGAAGCCGGAGGCGTTGCCGATGCGCAGCGTCACGCCGCCCCCTCCTTCGGCGGGCGTCCGTCGCCGGGCGGGCCCGCGAAGGCCTGGGCGATGCCGAGCCAGCGCTCGGCGTCGGGGCCCTCGGCGCGCACGTCGACGTCGGCGCGGTTCGCCCGCTGGGTGACCAGCAGGCAGAAGTCGAGGGCGGTGCCGGTGACCCGCTGGGGGGCGTCCTCGGGGCCGTAGGCCCAGGTGTCGCCCGAGGGGGCGAGGATCTCGACCCGGAACTCCTCGGCGGGCGCGGCGAGCCCGCGCGCGGCGAAGGCGAAGTCCCGGGTGCGCACCCCGATGCGGACCACGTACCTGAGCCGGTCGGTGGGGGCGCGGACGACACCGAGGGCGTCGGCGACGTCCTGGCCGTGGGCCCAGGTCTCCATGAGCCGGCCGGTGGCCATGGAGGCGCCGGACATGGGCGGGCCGTACCAGGGAAAGCGGGTGCCCGGCACGGACGCCCGCAGGGCCCGGTCGAGCGCGGCGCGCCCCGCCCGCCAGCGGGCCAGCAGTTCGGCGGACGGCAGCCGGGCCCCAGCGGCGGCGCCGTCGTCCACGAACGTCGTGGGCGCCGCGAGCGCCTTCTCGACGAGGCCGTGGAAGGCGTCGGCGTCCGTGACGGACAGGAGGGCGGAGTGGTCGGTCCAGGCGAGGTGGGCGATCTGATGGGCGACGGTCCAGTGGGGCGCGGGCGTCGGGAGCGCCCACCGCTGCGGACTCAACTCGGCCACGAGCCGGTCGAGTTCTTCGCTTTCGTCACGCAGATCGTCGAACACGGGCGTCGGATCGGACATGGGGGGAGCATGTCAGCGCCCCCAGAAACAATCAAGCATGCTTGCATCAATTTATTTCCCGCCGTCGGCCCCGGACCCGTCACATCTCCGGCCCCCGGTCCGTCATACCGATGACGACGCGACACGAGGGACGCAGAGGGAGACATGAGCATGAGCGAGACCAAGAAGATCGCGGTGGCCGGGGCGACCGGGCGGCTCGGGCGGCATGTCGTGGACGTGCTGACGGAGCGCGGGCACGCCGTCGTACCGATGTCCCGGGCCACCGGGGTCGACATCGTCACCGGCGCCGGACTGGCCGAGGCGCTGGAGGGTGTGGACGTCGTGATCGACGCGTCCAGCACGCCCTCGGCGGACCAGGAGGTGGCGACGGAGTTCTTCACGGCCGCGGCCCGCAGTCTGCACGAGGCCGGGGAGAAGGCCGGGGTCGGCCGGCTGGTGGTCGTGTCGATCATCGGCATCGACGCCTCGGTCGCCGGTTACAACGCGGCCAAGCTGGAGCACGAGCGCGCGGTGCTGGCGGGACCGGTGCCGGTGCGGGTGCTGCGGGCGGCGCAGTTCCACGAGCTCGTGGAGCAGTTCACGCAGTGGGGGCGCCAGGGCGACACCGTGTACGTCCCGAGGATGCGGACCCAGCTCGTGGCGGCGCGGGCCGTGGCGGAGGCGCTGGTGGAGCTGGCGGAGGCGGACGAGGCGCCGGGGGCGCGGGCCCCGTTCCCGGAGGTGGCCGGTCCGCGCGAGGAGAGCCTGGAGGAGGCGGCCCGGCTGCTGCTGTCCCGCCGGGACCCGGCCGCGAAGCTGATCGCCGTGAGCGACCCGGACAACCCGGAGCGGGACCTGTTCGAGAACGGCGGCCTGCTCCCCGGAGCGGACGCCCGGCTGGCGGGCCCGGCGTTCGCCGAATGGCTGGAGTCGACTTCCTGAACCGGGCGCGCCCCGGGGTGCCTGCCCCGGGCGCTCGGCACCCGGGGCGCCGGGCGGGCGGGGCGCCGGGTGAGCGGGGCGCCGGGAGCTCCGGGCGGGGTGCGGGTGCCCGGGGTGTCGCACCGCGGGGCCGCGGCCGTGCCGGACCGCCCGGCCGGAGGCCCCGTGACGCGTGCGGGTCAGGGGGCGTCGAGCGGGAGGGTCGCCTTGCCTCGGCCGACCTGGGTGCGGACCGCGCCCATGCTCGCGCCGATGACCAGGGCGATCGCGGCCGCCTGGGGGGCGGACAGGGACTGGTCGAGGATGAGGAAGCCCGCTGTCGCGGCGATGGCGGGCTCCAGGCTCATCAGGATCGCGAAGGTGGACGCGGGCAGCCGGCGCAGGGCGAGGAGTTCGAGGGTGTAGGGCAGGACCGAGGAGAGGACCGCGACGGCGGAGCCGAGGGCCACCGTGGTCGGGTCCAGCAGCCGGGTGCCGGACTCGGCGATCCCCAGCGGGAGGAACAGCAGCGCCGCCACGGCCATGGCCAGCGCCAGCCCGTCGGCCTGCGGGAACCGGCGGCCCGTACGGGCGCTGAAGACGATGTACGCCGCCCACATCGCGCCCGCCCCGAGCGCGAAGGCCGCGCCCACCGGGTCGAGGGAGCCGAACCCTCCGCCGCCCAGCAGGAAGACCCCGCACAGGGCGAGGCCCGCCCACACCGCGTTGACCGCGCGGCGGGAGGCCAGCACCGACAGGGCGAGGGGGCCGAGCACCTCCAGGGTGACGGCGGCGCCGAGGGGGATGCGGGCGACCGACTCGTAGAAGAGACCGTTCATCGCGCCCATGGCGATGCCGAAGACGGCGACCGTCCCCCAGTCGGCGCGCGAGTGGCCGCGCAGCCGGGGACGGCAGAACAGGAGCAGGATCACCGCGGCGGCGAGCAGGCGCAGGGTGACCACGCCGAGCGCGCCGGCCCTGGGCATGAGGGTCACCGCGAGGGCGCCGCCGAACTGGACCGAGATCCCCCCGGCCAGCACCAGCCCGACGGGCCCGAGGGAACCGAGACGGCCGGGCGCGCCGCCCGGGGACACGGGGGCGTGGTCCGTCCCGGGAACGGGCGCGGACGGCGAGGTGGTGGCGCTGGGGGTGCTCACGGGCGGTCCTGGGGGCTGGCTACGGTCAGGTGTTCATCACGGTGCACTACCGAGTCCAGGGTAGTGGACTTCGTCAGGAGTGTGAACCGCTCATGTAGCTGTCCTGGATGCTGAGACCGGGACCGGGACGCCCTCCTCAGCGACGGGACATGTAGACGTCGAGCGCCTTGTGCAGCAGCCGGTTGATGGGGAGGTCCCACTCCCCCAGGTACTCCGCGGCCTCGCCGCCCGCGCCGGCCTTGAAGCGCAGCAGTCCGACGAGGTGGTCGCTCTCGTCGAGGGTGTCGGTGATGCCGCGGAAGTCGTACACGGCGGCGCCCAGCGCGTGGGCGTCGCTCATCATGCGCCACTGGATGGCGTTGTTGGGCTGCACCTCGCGCTTGCGGCTGGTGGAGGCGCCGTAGGAGTACCAGACATGGCTGCCGACGGTCAGCATGGTGGCCGCGGCCAGGACGTCGCCCTCGTGGCGGGCGAGGTACAGCCGCATGCGGTCGGGGTCCTCGGCCGTGAGCGAGGTCCACATCCGCTGGAAGTAGGGCAGCGGGCGCGGGATGAAGCGGTCCCGCTCCGCCGTCTCCGCGTAGAGCTCGTAGAAGGCGGGCAGGTCGTCGTATCCGCCCCTGACCACCTCGACGCCGGCCTTGTCGGCCTTCTTGATGTTGCGGCGCCACTGCTGGTTGAGGCCCTTGTGGATGTCCTCCAGGGAGCGTCCGGCGAAGGGGACCTGGAAGACGTAGCGGGGCTGGCCTGCCGCGAAGCCGTCCTCGCCGCCCGGCTCGGTCCGCTGCCAGCCCATGGCCCGCAGCCGCTCGGCGATCTCGGCGGCGCCCGGTTCGTGCGAGGAGGCCGTCACTTCGCCGAGGCGCCGCGCCGCCGGATCGGCGATGGCCGTCTTGACCGTGTCCGCGCTCCAGCGGCGCGTGACGACGGGCGGGCCCATCTTCACGGTGAACGCGCCGCGTGACTTCAGATGCGCGACCATCGGCCGCAGCCAGCGTTCGGCGAGGTCCGGGTCGTGCCAGTCGATGACGGGACCCTCGGGCAGATACGCGAGGTAGCGCTTGACCTTCGGCAGGGGGCGCAGCAGCACGAGGCCGGCCCCCTGGAGGCGGCCGTCCGCGTCGAACCAGCCGAGGCTCTCCGCCCGCCAGTCCGGCTTCACGTCCCCCCAGGACGGCACCTGCATATGGCTGGCCGAGGGCCGCGAGCGGACGAACGCCAGGTGTTCGTCGCGGGTGATCGACTGCAGGCGGAGGGTCATGCGGGTCGCTCCTCGGAGTCCTTCGGCCGGTGAGACGCCAGCGTACTTACGGAGTCGCCGCGGGCCCCTCGTTCCGCGGGCCGTCGTCCAGCGCCCGTGCCAGCACCTCCGCCAGGTGGCGGCCCCGGCGGCCGGAGAGCTGGGCCAACTGGGTGCGGCAGGAGAAGCCGTCGGCGAGGATCACGGCGGCGCCGCCTGCCGCCCGGACCGCCGGCAGGAGCTGTTCCTCCGCGCAGGCCCGCGACACCTCCTCGTGGCCCCTCTCGAAGCCGAAGTTGCCCGCGAGCCCGCAGCAGCCGCCGGCGAGGGTGCCGGTCAGGCCCGCCGCCTCGCGCAGCCGGCGTTCGGCCCCGTCGCCGAGGACGGCGTGCTGATGGCAGTGCGTCTGGCCCACCACCGGACGGTCCAGGCGGGGCGGGGTCCAGTGCGGCGCGTGCCGTTCCAGTGCCTCGGCGAAGGTCACCACCGAGGCCGCCAGTCGCGCCGCGCGCGGGTCGCCGGGCAGCAGCTCGGGCAGGTCCGTGCGCAGGGCCGCGGCGCAGCTCGGCTCCAGCACGACGACCGGGAGGCCGTCCATGGAGAGGTAGGGCTCCAGGAGGTCGAGGGTGCGGCGCAGGACGGCGCGGGCGCGGTCGAGCTGGCCGGTCGAGACGTACGTCAGTCCGCAGCAGACCCGGTGCCGGCGGCGCGGGAGCAGCGTGCCCGGCCGGAAGGGGCCCCTGGTGACCCCGTCGCCGACGGGCCCGTGGCGCCACACCGTCCTCGGCGGCAGCAGCACGGCCAGTCCGGCGGCCTCCAGGACCCGTACGGCGGCCCGTCCGACGGAGGGCTCCAGGTGCTCGGTGAAGGTGTCCGGCCACAGGAGGACCGTCCGGCCCTCGAACCCCGGGAACAGTCCGGCACCGGGCGGCCGCCCCTCGCGTCCCGCCGCGCCCGCCGCGCCCCGGCGCCGCTCACGCACGTAGGCCCGTGCCCGGTCCCGGAACCGGGCCGACCACCACCGGCTGAACGTCTCCGGGGCCAGCCGCGGAATGTCCCGTCCGGGTGCGACGCCGGCCAGGCGCTTGGCCGCGGCGGCCACCGGGGGCAGGGACACGAGGAGGTTGACGAGCCGGGCCGAGCGGGTGCGGGTCACGGCCGCGAGCCAGAAGGGGAGCCGGCCCAGGGCGTAGTGCGCGGCGGGACGGCGGCGGCCGGCGTAGTGGTGGTGGAGGAACTCCGCCTTGTACGTGGCCATGTCGACGCCGACCGGGCAGTCGGACCGGCATCCCTTGCACGACAGGCACAGGTCGAGCGCGTCACGGACCTCCGTCGAACGCCACCCGTCGGTGACGATCTCGCCGGCGAGCATCTCGTGCAGCAGCCTGGCCCGGCCGCGCGTGGAGTGCGCCTCCTCGCCGGTGGCCCGGAAGGAGGGGCACATGACCTCGTCGCCGCCCGGGACCGTTGCCGTACGGCACTTGGCGACGCCCACGCAGCGGCGCACCGCCGCCGAGAAGTCGCCGCCGTCCGCCGGATAGCCGAACTCCACGTCCACCGGCCGGTGCGGCAGCACCGCGAAGCGCAGGTTCTCGTCCAGCCGGTGCGGGCGGACGAGCATGCCGGGGTTGAGCAGGCCGCTCGGGTCCCAGAGGTCCTTGGCCCGTTCGAAGAGGCGGACCAGGTCGGCGCCGTACATGGCCGGCAGCAGTTCCGCGCGGGCCTGCCCGTCCCCGTGCTCGCCGGACAGGGAGCCGCCGTGGGAGACGACGAGGCGGGCGGCCTCCTCCGAGAAGCGGCGGAAGCGGGTGACGCCTTCCCGGGAGATCAGGTCGAAGTCGATCCGGACGTGGATGCAGCCGTCGCCGAAGTGCCCGTACGGGGTGCCGTGCAGACCGTGGGCGGCGAGCAGGGCGCGGAAGTCGCGGAGGTACGCGCCGAGCCGGGCGGGCGGCACCGCGCAGTCCTCCCAGCCGGGCCAGGCCTCACCGCCGAGCCCGTGCCCCCGGCCGGGCAGGGCGTCGTCCCCCGCGTGGGGCATCCGGGTCGCCGTGCCGCTCGCGTCCTCCCGCAGCCGCCACAGCGCCCGCTGCCCGGCCGGGTCGGTGACCACCAGGGCGTCCCGTACGTCACCGGCCCGCACGATCGTGTCCGCACGCGCGCGTGCCTCGGCCGGTGATCCGCCGCCGGTCTCCACGAACAGCCAGGCCCCGCCGCGCGGCAGCCCCGCGTCGGCGGGCACGAGATCGGCGGCCATCCCCTCCACGGTCAGCGGCCCGTACCCGAGCAGGCCGGCCGCGGCGTCCGCGGCCGCGCTCTCGTCGGGGTAGGCGAGGACGGCCAGCGCCCGCGCCGGAGGCGCCTCGACCAGGCGTACGACCGCCTCGGCGAGCAGGCCCCAGGTGCCCTCGGTGCCGCAGAACGCGCGGGCCACGTCCGCGCCGCGCTCGGGCAGGAGCGCGTCGAGGGCGTATCCGGAGATCCGCCGGGGCAGCTCGGGGAAGCCGGTCCGCAGCAACGCCAACTCGCCCTCCACCAGGGCCTTCAGACCGTCCGGGGCGCCCTGCCAGGCGCGGCCGAGGCGGCGGGTGTCCCCGCCCGCGCCGACGACGGTGAGCTCTCGCACGTTGTCCGCGGTGGTGCCCCAGGCGACCGAGTGGGAGCCGCAGGAGTTGTTGCCGATCATCCCGCCGAGGGTGCAGCGGCCGTGCGTGGAGGGGTCGGGGCCGAAACGCAGGCCGTGCGGGGCCGCGGCCTCCTGGAGACGGTCGAGTACGACGCCGGGCTGGACGACGGCCGTACGGGCCTCCGGGTCGACGGCGAGGATCCGGTTCATGTGCCGGGTGAAGTCGAGGACGACGCCGGTGCCCGTGGCCTGCCCGGCGATCGAGGTGCCACCGCCTCGCGCCACGACCGGCACCGCGTGGGCGCGGCACACGGCGAGCGCGGCGGCCACGTCGTCGGCGTCCCGCGGGGCCACCACACCGAGCGGCACGCGCCGGTAGTTGGACGCGTCCATCGTGGTCAGCGCCCGCGCCGTCGCGTCGAAGGAGACCTCGCCGCGCACGGCCCGCGCCAGTTCGGACCGCAGCCGTCCGGCGAGCCCCTCGTCCGCGTTTCCTT
The DNA here is from genome assembly GCF_042790435.1 of Streptomyces sp. NPDC056738. Lineage (NCBI taxonomy): Bacteria > Bacillati > Actinomycetota > Actinomycetes > Kitasatosporales > Streptomycetaceae > Streptomyces > Streptomyces sp. NPDC056738. Next base: position 267,306 of record NZ_JBHTZF010000013.1, on the reverse strand, counting down.
CCGGCCGTCCACCCAGATCCGTCATGTCTCCAGGATGCCGCCGGGCTTCGGCACCGGCCCTTCGGCCGCGCACCCGAAAGGCCCCGATATGCGGGGGCGATCATGAAACCGCTTTTCGAAGCTTCCCAATCGGATCACGAACTCTCATATAGTGACGACGAGTTGAGCATCATGTGTCGCTTCTCGCCCAGGCCCGACCGAGGACACGACCGAGGACACGTTCTCCCCCCAGGAACACGACCGAGGACCGATTGATGACCCCGCCCCAGCCCTCCGGCGAACGACCCACCCCCCGCGCCACGGCGAAAGCCGCTCTGACCGCCGCCGTCCCGGCCGCCGCCGCCGTGGTGGCCGGCGTCCTGCTGGCCCCCGAGCCCGCACGCGTGCCCCTCGCCTGGGGCACCGGCGCCGCCGCGTTACTGCTGTGCGTCGCCGTCGCGGTGGCCGCCCACGCCGTGCAGGCCAGACGGATCGCCCTCCGGCGCCTCGACAGCGTGACCAAGGACACCGGCCGACTGCTGCAGGAACGCGCCCGGCTGGCCGAGGAGTTCGGCCAGGAGCGGGCCCGGCTCGCCGACGAGGCCGCCCGCGAACGCGCCCGCGCCGCCGAGGCCGCGGCCCGCGAACGGACCCGTCTGACCGAGACGGCCGAGCGCGAACGCGCCCTCCTCACCGAACAGTTCGCCGCGGAACGGGAGCTGCTCACCGGGGACCGCGCCCGGCTCACCGAGCGCAACGCCGAACTCTCCGAACGCACCCGGCGTGCCGTCGGCGACCGTGCCGCCGCGATCTCCGCGACAGCCAACGCCGCCGCCCGCATGCAGGCGCTGTCCACCGGCATGCTCGCCGACCTGCGGGCCATGGAGGAGCGGCACTCCGACGAGGACGTCCTCGCCGACCTCCTCCACCTCGACCACCGCACCGCCCAGGCGGGCCGCCTCGCCGACTCCGTCGCCGTCCTGACCGGCGCCCGCTCGGGTCGCCGCTGGGCCCGCCCGATCGTCATGGAGTCCATCCTGCGCGGCGCCATGGGCCGCATCGGCGGCTACCAGCGGGTACGCGTCCACTCCGCCAGCGAGGCCGCCGTCTCCGGCCACGCCGCCGAGGGCGTCATGCACGCGCTCGCCGAACTCCTCGACAACGCCGCCAACTTCTCGCCGCCCACCGCCGAAGTGCACGTGTACGTCGAGGAGGTCCCGGCGGGCGTCATCGTCTCCGTCGAGGACAGCGGCCTGGTCATGGGTGATGTGCAACTGCGGCGCGCCGAACGCGCCGTCTCCGGGGAGGCGGCGGGCCCGGGCGGGCTCGGCGGCCTCACCGGCACCCGCCTCGGTCTCGCGGTGGTCGGCCGGCTGGCCCGCAAGCACGGCCTGAAGGTGTCCTTCCGGCCCTCCGCCCGCGGCGGCACCGGCGTCCTCGTCCTGATCCCGCAGGACATCCTCACGCAGCCGAACCTCCCCCTCGCCGCGGCCCCGCCGCCCGCCGGACCCGAGCCCGTCCCCGCCGCCCCGGCCGCGGTCGACGGCCACCCGTCCGCGCCGAGGTCCCCGGACGGCCCGCGGGCGACGGGAGAGCAGGAGTCCCGTACGCACCGGGAATCCGCCGAGTACCCGGTGTCGCCCGCGTCGCCCGTCTCGTACGCGGCGGCCCACGCGCCCGGCGACCTCGACCCGGACCCCGTCCCGGCCCACGACTCGCCCCGCCACGAGCAGGGCCTCGCGGCCACCGGCGGCCTGCCCAAGCGCCGCCGCGGACGCACCCTCGCCCACGCCGAGCGCAGCCGCTCGCACGTCACACCCCCGGCCGCCCCCGAACCCCGTACCGGCGAGGACCCCAAGAACCGACCGGCGGCCCGCTTCGGCACCTTCCGCCAGGCGGTCCGCGGCACGGCACCCGGCGCCCCCGGACCCGTCGCTGCCGACGCACCCGCCCCGGCGGAAGCACCGGCACGGACCGAGGACCACGCGTCCGCGTCCACCACCGCACCCACTCCGACCCCCACCACCCCCACACACGCGCTCCCGGAAGGCGACACCACTTCATGACCGGCACCATCACCGCCGACGAGAAGCTCACCTGGCTCATCGAGGGCCTCCTCGAGCGCACCCCGGGCGCACGGCACGCGCTCGTGCTCTCCCGCGACGGACTGAAGCTGTGCCGCACCCCGGAGCTCTCGGTCGACCAGGCCGACCAGCTCGCCGCCATCGCCGCCGGCATCCAGTCGCTGTCCCACGGCGCCTCCGTGGAGTTCGGCGACGGCAGCGGCGGCGTGCGCTCGGCCATGGCCGAGTTCTACGGCGGCGTCCTGTTCATCGTCGAGGCCGGCGACGGCGCGCACCTGGCCGTCGTCACCGCCGAGGACGCCGACGCCGGACTGGTGGGCCACAACATGAGCGAACTGGTGGAACAGCTCGGCGAGCACCTGACCGCGCCGCCCCGTTCGTCATGAGCCGTCCTGGCAGGGACGACGCGCCGGACCGGCTGTACACCCTCACCGGAGGACGCACCCGGTCCGGCCCGGACACCCCCTTCGACCTCGTGACCCTGGTGGTCGCCGAGTGCGACCCGGCGGTGGGCATGCAGTCCGAGCACGCCGCGATCCTGCGGATGTGCGAACGGCCCACGGCGGTCGTGGAGATCGCGGCGGAGCTGAGGCTGCCGGTGTCGATCACCCGCGTCCTGCTCTCCGACCTGCTCTCCACCGGCCGGGTCAGCGCCCGTCACCCGCACACGACGGTTCCCTCCGGTCTTCCCGATCCCGACATCCTGGAGCAGGTGCTCGTTGGACTCCGTAACCTCTGACGCTCGTGCGCCCCTGTCCGCGTCGGCCGACAACGGCCTCAAGATCGTGATCGTGGGCGGCTTCGGTGTCGGCAAGACGACCCTGGTCCGCTCGGTCAGCGAGATCCGTCCCCTCAACACCGAGGAGACGATGACGCAGGCCGGCGAGAGCGTCGACGACATCAGCGAGGTGCGCGGCAAGTCCGCGACCACCGTCGCCTTCGACTTCGGCCGCATCACGCTGGACACGCACAACATCCTGTACCTGTTCGGCGCGCCCGGGCAGGAGCGGTTCTGGTTCCTGTGGGACCGGCTGTTCTCCGGGACCCTCGGCGCGATCGTCCTCGTCGACACCCGACGCATCGACGAGTCCTGGTACGCCATCGACCGGCTGGAGCACCACGGCACGCCCTTCATCGTGGCCTGCAACGACTTCGGCGGGCCCGCCCACACCCCGGCGCAGATCCGCGAGGCCCTCGACCTCGACCCGCACGTACCGCTGCTCGACTGCGACGCCCGCTCCCGGGAGTCCAGCAAGCAGGTGCTGATCACGCTGGTCGAGCACCTCCAGACCCACTACGCCCGTCATGGCGCCGCGGCCGCGGAAGGCGCCCTTCAATCACCGGAGCCCGCGCTGTGACCTCCGCCCCCACCACCGCGCCCGTCCCCCTCGGCGGACCGCGGTTCCAGACCGAACCCGCCGAGCTGTACCGGGAGATGCGGCGCGACCACGGCTCGGTCGTACCGGTCGTCCTCGACGGCGACATCCCGGCCTGGCTCGTACTCGGCTACCGCGAACTGCACCAGGTCACCGGCGACCCCCAGCTCTTCAGCCGGGACTCGGACCTGTGGAGCCAGTGGGAGCGCATCCCCGACGACTGGCCGCTGCTGCCGATGATCGGCCGCAAACAGCCCTCCATCCTGTACACCGTCGGCGAGCGCCACCGCGAGCGCGCCGCGATGATCAGTGACGCCCTCGAAGCCGTCGACCCCTTCGAACTGCGGTCCCAGGCCGAGAAGTTCGCTGACGAGCTGATCGACGCGATCTGCCCCAAGGGCGAGACGGACCTCATCGGCGACTACGCGGCCCTGCTGCCCGTACGGGTCCTCGCGACGCTCTACGGCTTCTCCGACGAGCAGGGCCCCGGACTGGTCACCGCCCTGAACGACATGATCAACGGGCGTGAGGGCGCGCTGGCCGGACAGCAGCACCTGGCCTCCTCCATGGCCCGGTTGATCGCCGACCGCACGGAGACACCCGCCGACGACGTCGTCTCCCGCATGCTCGCGAACACCGCGGGCTTCGACGCCATGGAGATCGTCCAGGACCTCATGGTCATGATGGCCGCCGGCCACCAGCCGACGGCCGACTGGATCGGCAACTCGCTGCGGCTGATGCTCACCGACGAGCGGTTCGCCGCCTCCCTGTTCGGCGGCCGGCACAGCGTCGCAGAGGCCATGAACGAGGTCCTGTGGGAGGACACCCCGACCCAGAACGTGGCCGGGCGCTGGGCCTCCCGCGACACCCAGCTCGGCGGCCGCCGGATCCGCTCCGGCGACCTGCTGCTGCTCGGGCTCCAGGGCGCCAACTCCGACCCCCAGGTCCGCACCGACAGTTCCGCGCTCACCGGCGGCAACAACGCCCACTTCTCCTTCGGCCACGGCGAGCACCGCTGCCCGTTCCCGGCCCAGGAGGTCGCCGAGGTCATCGCGCGGACCGGCATCGAGGTCGTACTGGACCGGCTGCCGGACATCGACCTCGCGGTACCCGCCGACTCGCTCACCCGGCGCCCCTCCCCGTGGCTGCGGGGACTGAACGAACTGCCCGTGCGGTTCACGCCCGTACCCGTCCTCTGAGACGCCCTGTGCACCCGGCCGGCGCACCCCGCCCGGCCGGGGCCCGGGGCTGTCCCCATGCCCCGGGGGAAAACGCTTCACCCCCACCCCAGCCCCTTGGAGGCACCCCCGCATGACCACCGGTACCGAAGAGACCCGCATAGCCCTGGACCCCTTCGTCGCCGACCTGGACGGCGAGAGCGCCGCGCTGCGCGCCGCGGGACCGCTCGCCGCCGTCGAACTGCCCGGCGGAGTCCCGGTGTGGGCCGTCACCCACCACGCCGAGGCGCGCGCCCTGCTCACGGACCCCCGCCTGGTGAAGGACATCAACGTCTGGGGCGCCTGGCAGCGCGGCGAGATCGCCGCCGACTGGCCGCTGATCGGCCTCGCCAACCCCGGCCGCTCCATGCTCACCGTGGACGGCGCGGACCACCGCCGGATGCGCACCCTGGTGGCGCAGGCGCTGACCCCGCGCCGGGTGGAGCAGATGCGGGAGCGGATCGCGAAGCTGACGGAGAGTCTGCTCGACAACCTCACCGGGGACGTCGTCGACCTGAAGGCCGACTTCGCCTACCCCCTGCCCATGTACGTGATCGCCGACCTCATGGGCATCGAGGAGTCCCGGCTGCCGCGTCTGAAGGAGCTCTTCGAGAAGTTCTTCTCGACGCAGACCCCGCCCGCCGAGGTCATCGCGACCCTCACCGAGCTCGCCGGGATCATGGCGGAGACGGTGGCGGCCAAGCGGGCCGAGCCGGGCGACGACCTGACCAGCGCGCTGATCCTGGCCTCGGAGGACGGCGACCACCTCACCGACGAGGAGATCGTCTCCACCCTCCAGCTCATGGTCGCGGCCGGCCACGAGACGACGATCTCCCTCATCGTCAACGCGGTCGTCAACCTGTCCGCCCACCCCGACCAGCGCGCCCTCGTCCTGTCCGGCGAGACGGACTGGTCCGCCGTCGTCGAGGAGACCCTGCGCTACGCCACCCCGACCTCCCACGTCCTCATCCGTTTCGCCACCGAGGACGTCCCGGTCGGCGACAAGGTGATCCCGGCGGGCGACGCGCTCATCGTGTCGTACGGCGCGATCGGCCGTGACGAGAACGCCCACGGGCCGACCGCGGGCGAGTTCGACATCACCCGCACCGGCAAGAACCGGCACATCTCCTTCGGCCACGGGCCCCACGTCTGCCCCGGCGCGGCCCTGTCCCGCCTGGAGGCGGGCGTCGCCCTGCCCGCCCTGTACGAGCGCTTCCCGTCCCTGGACCTGGCCGTACCGGTGTCGGACCTGCGCAACAAGCCGGTGGTGACGCAGAACGACCTGTTCGAACTGCCGGTCCGGCTCACCGCCGAGTGAACTGACCAGGTGTGACGGCTCGGCCGCCGGAGGAGCCCCCACGGCCCCTCCGGCGGTCGCGCCCTCGCCACGCCCCGTCAACACGCGCCGTCTCAGCCGACGGACGACGTTTCACCGAGGTTTCCCCGAACGGCTAGGCTCCTGGCGTGGCTGATATCCAGATCCCCGCTGACCTCAAGCCCGCCGACGGACGATTCGGCGCCGGCCCCTCCAAGGTGCGGACGGAGGCACTGGACGCGCTGGCCGCGACCGGCGCCTCGCTGCTCGGCACATCCCACCGCCAGGCCCCGGTCAAGAACCTGGTCGGCAAGGTGCGCGAGGGCGTGCGCGAGCTGTTCTCCCTGCCCGACGGGTACGAGGTCGTCCTCGGCAACGGCGGCTCCACCGCGTTCTGGGACGTCGCGACGCACGGCCTGATCGAGAACAAGTCGCAGCACCTCACGTTCGGCGAGTTCTCCTCCAAGTTCGCGAAGGCCGCCAAGCTCGCCCCGTGGCTCGCCGACCCGACCGTGATCTCCTCCGACCCGGGCACGCACCCCGAGCCGGTCGCCGAGGCGGGCGCCGACGTCTACGCCTTCACCCACAACGAGACCTCCACCGGTGTCGCCGCCCCGATCAAGCGGGTCGCGGGCGCCGACGAGGGCGCCCTCGTCCTGGTGGACGCCACCTCCGGCGCCGGCGGCCTGCCCGTCGACATCGCCGAGACGGACGTCTACTACTTCGCCCCGCAGAAGTCCTTCGCCTCCGACGGCGGCCTGTGGATCGGCGTGTTCTCCCCGGCCGCCATCGAGCGCGCCGAGCGGATCCACGCCTCCGGCCGGCACGTCCCGGAGTTCTTCTCGCTGCCCACGGCGATCGACAACTCCCGCAAGAACCAGACGTACAACACCCCCGCACTGGCCACGATCTTCCTGCTCAACGAGCAGCTCGAATGGATCAACGGCCAGGGCGGCCTCGCCTGGTCCTCGGCCCGTACGAAGGACTCCTCGACCCGCCTCTACCGCTGGGCCGAGGACAGCAAGTACGCCACCCCGTTCGTGACCGACGCGGCCAAGCGCTCGCAGGTCATCGGCACGATCGACTTCGCCGACGAGATCGACGCCGCCGCCGTCGCCAAGGCCCTGCGCGCCAACGGCATCGTCGACACCGAGCCGTACCGCAAGCTCGGCCGCAACCAGCTCCGCGTCGCCATGTTCCCGGCGATCGACCCCGCGGACGTCGAGGCGCTGACGCACTGCATCGACTACGTGATCGAGAAGCTGTAACCGCACGACGACGGCCGAGGGGCGTCCGGCATCCGCCGGGCGCCCCTCGGCCGTGTCCACGGGGTGGCCGCGTTCAGCGGCGGCGCAGCCGCTTGAAGCCGAACACCACGGCGAACAGGGCCGCGACCGCGATGGCGCCGACCTTCACCTCACCGCCCATCCCGTCCCCGCTCCCGCCCCCGGAGGCCGAACCGCCGCCCTTGGAGGACGAGTTGGAGCCGGACCCCGAGGCACCCGGCGCGTCCTCCGGCTCCACGGGGCTGTCGGCGCCCTCGCTGCCGTACATGAGCTTCGATCCGTCGGGCGTGTAGGTGATCGACTCGCCCTGGCCCTGGAGGGGCACGTTCAGGCGCTCGAGGCGTTTGATGCGGCCGTCGTTCCACGCGTAGGCAATACCGCCGAAGTAGCCGCGCACGGCGAGCTGCCGGCCGTCGGGGGAGAACGCGCCGTCCGTGACCCACAGGTCGATCGTGGCGACCGGCTTGAAGACGTTGGTCGAGCCGGCGGAGAGCTCGGCGGGACCTTCGTAGAGGTGGCCGCCGTCCTCGTCCTTGTCGGCGATGTAGACGCGCCCCGTCTTGGGATGCACCATCAGCGCCTCCGCGTTGCGGGGACCGTCCGAGTACTTCACGACGTACTGGGTGGCGCGGATCGTCTGGTCCTTGAGCACCTTCGGCTCGGGGAGCTTGTAGACCCACACGTGGTCCCACTTGCCGCCGAGGTTGTCACCGATGTCGCCGACGTACAGGTCGCCGTCCGGGCCGAGGGAGATCGCCTCGACGTCCCGGGGCGCGCCCACCCCGCTCATGGTGATCCTGGCGACGGTCTCGCCCGTACGGCTGTCGACCGCGTACAGGTACGGCCCGTCGTCGCTGTCGTTGTGGGTCCAGTAGACGCCCGGGTGGATGCGTGAGGCGGCGAGGCCGCTGGACTCCTTGATCCGGGGGTCCTTGATGGTGAATCCCCCGTCCCCTCCGTCGGCGAGGGCGGGCGCCGCCAGGGCGAGGACGAGGGCCGCTCCGGCAAGGGCTCCGGCGGCGGCTCCGGACACGTACGAGTGGGATCGGCGCATGGCCCAAGCCTGCCATCCCACCGGCCCGTTCACGTCGTCGCGGCCCGCCCGGACGCACCCCGCCAGGCCCTCGCTCCCCGCCCGCACCGGCACACCGCCGCGGACCCCGCGCGGGCGTGTCCAGCCTCACACCGTCCGCGCCCATGGCGCCTGGGCCGATCGTCCATGATGATCGGATGCTCAGGTTCATGCCCGTCGGCGACTCCATGACGATCGGTAGCGCGGGCGAACACACGTGGCGCTACCGGATGTGGCAGCACCTGCGCGCGGCGTACGGGGGCCCGTTCAAGATCGTCGGCCCGCGCGAGACGCTCTACGACCAGGCGACCGGGTCCGCCGACTCCTACGAGTACGCGGACCCGGAGTTCCCCCGCGCCCACCTGGCCGGCTGGGGCGAGGGCTGGCTGCACATGGCCCCGCTGATCCGCGAGGCGGTCCGCGCCCAGCGCGCCGACGTCCTGCTGGTCTCGCTCGGCCTCATCGACCTCGGCTTCTACACCAACGCCGCCCAGACCGCCGACAACGTCCGCGCCTTCGTCGCCGAGGCCCGCGCCGCGAACCCGCGCGTCCGCATGGTCCTGCTCCCGGTGATACCGAACGTCCGCGCCCAGGACGACCCGCCCTTCGCCGCCGAGGTGGCCGCGTTCAACGACCTCCTCGCCAAGACGGTCGCCGACCTCGACGAACCGCGCTCCCCGCTGCTGCTCGCCTCCCCGCCCTCCTCGTACGACATCGCCTTCGACACCTACGACGGCACCCACCCGAACGCGAGCGGCGAACACAAGATCGCGGAGGGTTTCGCCGAGGCGATGTACCAGGCCTGGGACCTGGGCGAGCCGTACGCGGCCCAGCCGGCCTGACCACCGCGTCCGGCACTCCCCCGCCGTCGCCCGGTCCGCTCTTGCCTAGAGCGCACTCCACGTCGTTGGCTGGTGAACCATGAAGTACACACAGCTCGGACGCACGGGGCTCAAGGTCAGCCGGCTCGTCCTCGGCACCATGAACTTCGGCCCGCAGACAGACGAGACCGACAGCCACGCGATCATGGACGCGGCGCTGGACGCGGGAATCAACTACTTCGACACGGCCAACGTCTATGGGTGGGGCGAGAACAAGGGCCGCACCGAATCGATCATCGGCAACTGGTTCGCCCAGGGCGGCGACCGCCGGGACCGGACCGTCCTCGCCACCAAGGTGTACGGGAACATGGGCGCCGAGGGCGACCCGTGGCCCAACCACGACAAGCTGTCCGCCCTGAACATCCGGCGCGCGGTCGAGGCGAGCCTGAAGCGGCTCCAGACGGACTACATCGACGTCTACCAGTTCCACCACGTCGACCGGTCCACCCCCTTCGACGAGATCTGGCAGGCCGTCGACGTCCTCGTACAGCAGGGGAAGATCCTCTACGTGGGGTCCAGCAACTTCCCCGGTTACAAGATCGCCCAGGCCAACGAGATCGCCGCACGCCGCGGCGGGACCATCGGCCTGGTCAGCGAGCAGTGCCTCTACAACCTCGCCGAGCGCCGCGCCGAGATGGAGGTCATCCCGGCCGCCCAGGAGTACGGCCTCGGTGTCATCCCCTGGTCGCCGCTGCACGGCGGACTGCTGGGCGGAGTGATCAAGAAGGAGGTCGAGGGCGGCCGCCGGGCGAGCGGCCGGGCCGCCGACGCCCTCGCCGACACGGCCGCACGCGCCCAGATCCAGGCGTACGAGGATCTGCTGGAGAAGCACGGTCTGGAGCCCGGAGAGGCCGCGCTGGCCTGGCTGCTGACCCGTCCCGGCGTCACGGGACCCATCGTGGGCCCGCGCACCGCGGAACAGCTCGCGTCGGCGCTGCGCGCGGTGGAGCTGGAACTGTCGGAGGACGTCCTGGAGGGTCTCGACGAGATCTTCCCGGGCCCGGGTCCGTCCCCCGAGGCGTTCGCCTGGTAGCAGGGCCGTTCCCGCAGGGCGTTCGCCTCGTCGCGAGGCCGCGGCCGCGGGGCGTTCGCCTCGCAGCTGGGGCCGCGATCGCGGCGTTCGCCTCGTGCCGGGGCCGAGGGCGCGGGGTGTCCGCCTCGCAGCGCAGCCGTCCCCGCCGGGCGTTCGCCTTGAAGCGGGGGCCGCGATCGCGGGCGTTCGCCTCGTGCCGGGGCAGCGGGCGCGGGGCGTTCGCCTCGGAGCGAGGGCCGTGGCCGTGGCCGTGGCTGTGGCCGTGGGGCGTTCGTCTCGCGGCCCCGCCGCGCGTCCGGCGGTGGCGGTCGCTATCTGACCGCCGCCGCCATGGCCACGACGAAGAACATCAGCACGAGCACACCGGCCATGATCCGGTTACGGGTCTTCGGGTTCACGCCAACGAGGTTAACGGTCCGCCGGGCCCGCCCCGTCGCCCGCCCCCAGCGGGCACGCGGCCACCGTTTCGTATCGGGGCTGCTCACCGGGCACTCCCGACCTCGGCAGGTTGCTGCGGACGAGACACAGCTCACCCACCGTCCAGGGTTCTCCCGCGAACGCGTCCAGCGCGGCGACGTACGGCTTGAAGTCCGCGGAGTCGCGGCTGCGGGCCACGGTCAGATGCGGACGGTAGCGGCGGTGCTCCTCCATCTCGACGCCCGCCTTGCGGCCCGCCGCCTCCGCCCGGTCCGCCAGCAGCCGCATGGTCGCGACGTCCCCCGCCGCGCCCACCCACAGGGCCCGCCCGCCGAAGTGCCCGCCGCCGCGCAGGGACAGCGGGAACGGGTCGGTGCGCCGGCCGGCCCGCAGCAGCCGCTCCGTGAGGTCCGGGACGGTCTCGTCGGCGACCTCGCCGTAGAACGCGAGCGTGAAGTGCCAGCCGGGACGGCCCGTCCAGCGCAAGGCGTCCGCTCCCGGCATCCGCCGCAACGCGTCCACGTCCGGGGCCAGTTCACGCACCGCACCGGCAGGGGGCAGTACCGCCGCGAAGAGTCTCATGGGCCCCAGCCTTCCAGGGAACGCCGTCCGGTACACCGGAGTGGACGAGGCGGCCGGCCGCTTCACGCGGGCCGGCCGCCTCCGAGCCTCCTGGTCCCACCCGGGATGGGTCGTGCCGCGGTGGAATCACACCGTGGCGAGCTGCTCCTCGCTCCGCGCACGCGGGACGAAGCGGATCCGGGGGCGGCCGTGATGCCACCCGAGGGCGACCCGCAGCCCGCCGAGACGGGCCAGGACCAGACCGATCGCCGTCGCCGCGGCCATCGAGACCAGTCCGCCGAGCGCGAAGCCCACGCGAGGTCCGTAGACGTCGGTGACCCAGCCGATCAGCGGCGCGCCGAGCGGTGAGCCGCCCACGAAGACCATCATGAACAGCGCCATGACCCGGCCGCGCATGGCCGGGTCGGTGGCCATCTGGACTGAGGTGTTCGCGGTGACGTTCACCGTCAGGCCGAAGATGCCGATCGGGACCATCAGGAGCGAGAACAGCCAGAGCGTGGGAGCCGTGGCGGCCACCACCTCCAGCGCGCCGAAGGCCACCGCCGCCGCGATCAGCACGCGCAGCCGGGCCGTGCCGCGCCGGGCCGCGAGCAGCGCTCCGGCCAGCGAACCCAGCGCCATCAGCGTGTTGAAGAGGCTGTACGCCCCGGCGCCCGAGTCGAAGATGTCGTCCGCGTACGCCGACAGCCAGACCGGGAAGTTGAAGCCGAAGGTGCCGATGAAGCCGACGAGGACGATCGGCCAGATCAGTTCGGGCCGCCCGGCGACATAGCGGAGGCCTTCGCGGAGCTGGCCCTTGGCGCGCGGCGCCCGCTCGACGACGTGCAGCTCGCGGGACCGCATCAGCAGCAGGCTCGCCAGCGGGGCCACGAACGACACGCCGTTCAGCAGGAAGGCCCAGCCGGTGCCGACGCCGGTGATCAGCAGACCCGCGACGGCGGGGCCGACCAGCCGCGCGGACTGGAAGTTGGCCGAGTTCAGACTGACCGCGTTCTGGAGCTGGCCGGGGCCGACCATCTCGGAGACGAAGGACTGGCGTGCCGGGTTGTCGACGACGGTGGCCATGCCGACGGCGAACGCGGCGAGGTAGACGTGCCAGACCTGGACGTGTCCGGAGAGCGTGAGGAAGGCGAGCACGAGGCCGGTGAGGGCCATCGCCGTCTGCGTCACCAGGAGTGTGGGCCGCTTGGGGAGGCGGTCGACGAGAACACCGCCGTACAGGCCGAAGAGCAGCATCGGCAGGAACTGGAGCGCGGTGGTGATGCCGACGGCGGCGGAGGAGCCGGTGAGGCTGAGCACCAGCCAGTCCTGGGCGATGCGCTGCATCCAGGTGCCGGTGTTGGAGACGACCTGGCCCAGGAAGAACAGGCGGTAGTTCCGGATCTTCAGCGAGCTGAACATCGAGGAGGAGCGGGGGGAGTCGCGGGTGGCCGGGGAATCGGGGGTGGCTGGTGCGGGGGCGGAGTGTGCTCCGGATCCCGTACTCAAAAGGGCTCGCCTCCATTGCGATCGTGGACGTCGGCGTCATGGGGGGCGTCGGCGCTTGCGGGGAAGAGCGGACCCTCCGTTGCTCCGTGATCAGTGATCCCGGTCGAGATCGGTGATCCCGTTTCAGATCGGTGATCTCGGTCGTGACCGGTGATCCGGACCGTGACCGGTGATCCGAACCGAGATCGGTGATCTGGTCGGTGACCAGTGGTCCGGGCCGTGACCGGCGATCGGAACCGAGATCGCCGATCCTGGACGAGACCGGTGATCCGGACCGAGATCGGTGATCTCGGTCGAGACCGCTGATCCGAGTCGAGACCGGTGATCCGGGCCGGATCGGGGAGCGTGAGAGGGGCCGCCGTCGGTCAGATGTGCGCGAGCTTCTCCAGGACGGGAGCGGCTTCGCGGAGCTTGGCCCATTCGTCCTCGTCGAGGGCCTCGACCAGTCCGGCCAGGAACGCGTTCCGCCGGCGGCGGCTCTCCTCGAGCATCGCCTCGGCCTTGTCGGTCTGCGTCACCACCTTCTGGCGCCGGTCCTCGGGGTGCGGCTCCAGCCTGACCAGCCCCTTGGCTTCGAGCAGCGCGACGATGCGGGTCATCGACGGCGGCTGCACATGTTCCTTGCGGGCGAGCTCGCCGGGCGTGGCGCTGCCGCAACGGGCGAGGGTGCCGAGCACCGACATCTCGGTGGGGCTCAGCGACTCGTCGACTCTCTGGTGCTTGAGTCGACGCGACAACCGCATCACTGCGGAGCGCAAGGCGTTCACGGCGGCCTCGTCGTCGCCATGGGTGAGGTCAGGCATGTTCTTTAGCTTAACTCATTACTCTCGCTAAAGAACAACTGGGCCCGCGTGAAACGCGCCATCGGACGCGGAGATCACTCATATGAGTGAGATGGCTCCGGAAAGTGACCCGAATCCGGTCGGGAAGCGGCGACCCTCGACTTCATGGGGACCAGCGTGCTCAGCCTGCGTATCGACGGGGAGCTGCTCGACCGGCTCCGCGACCATGCCGCGAAACGCGGAATGAGCGTCCAGGACTATGTGGTCCGGACGCTCATTCGCGACGACTTCGACGAGCGGTTCCAGACCGCCGTCGAGGAGACGGAGAAGTTCTACGGGGTCACCTGATCCCGTGTGCGCCGCCGGGGGTCAGTGAGCCCCCCGCACGGCCGATGCCGCTCAGGTCAGGCCGAGGGCCGGCATGAGGTAGTAGAAGGTGAACACCGCCGACACCACGTACATGGCGACCGGGATGTCACGACCCCGGCCCGCCGCCAGGCGCAGCACGACGAAGGTGATGAAGCCCATCCCGATGCCGTTGGTGATCGAGTAGGTGAACGGCATCATCATCATGGTCACGAAGGCCGGGATGGCGATCGTGTAGTCCGCCCAGTCGATCTCCTTGACCGAGTGGGACATGATCAGGAAGCCGACCGCGATCAGCGCGGGGGTGGCCGCCTGGGACGGGACCATCGTGGCGACCGGGGTCAGGAAGAGGGCGACGGCGAACAGCGCGCCGGTGACCACGTTCGCGAAGCCCGTGCGGGCACCCTCGCCGACGCCGGCCGTGGACTCCACGAAGCACGTGGTGGCCGAGGAGGAGGAGGCGCCGCCCGCGGCGACGGCGATGCCGTCGACGAAGAGGACCTTGTTGATGCCGGGCATGTTGCCCTGCGCGTCCGTCAGCTTGGCCTCGTCGCTGATGCCCATGATCGTGCCCATCGCGTCGAAGAAGCACGACAGCAGCACGGTGAAGACGAAGAGGATGCCGGTCAGCACGCCGACCTTGCTGAAGCCGCCGAACAGGCTGAACTGGCCGATCAGGCCGAAGTCCGGGCTGGCGACCGGGTTGCCGGGCCACTTCGGGGTGGTCAGACCCCAGGACGGGATGGTGGTGACGGAGTTGATGATCACCGCGGCGACCGTCATGGTCACGATCGAGATGAGGATGGCGCCGGGCACCTTGCGCACGATCAGCGCGAGGGTCAGCAGGGTGCCGAGGATGAAGATCAGGACGGGCCAGCCGTGCAGGTGGCCGTCCGTGCCGAGCTGGAGCGGGACGGTCGTCTGGGCGATGTCCGGGATGCGGGTGACGAAGCCGGAGTCGACCAGGCCGATCAGCATGATGAACAGGCCGATGCCGATCGCGATGCCCTTGCGCAGGCCGAGCGGCACCGCGTTCATGACGCGCTCGCGCAGACCCGTGGCGACCAGGAGCATCACGATGAAGCCCGCGAGGACCACCATGCCCATGGCGTCCGGCCAGGACATCCGGGGCGCGAGCTGGAGGGCGACGACCGTGTTCACGCCGAGGCCGGCGGCCAGCGCGATCGGCACGTTGCCGATGACGCCCATGAGGAGCGTGGTGAAGGCCGCGGTCAGCGCGGTCGCGGTCACGAGCTGACCGTTGTCGAGGTGGTGCCCGTACATGTCCTTCGCGCTGCCCAGGATGATCGGGTTCAGCACGATGATGTACGCCATCGCGAAGAAGGTGGCGAAACCGCCGCGGATCTCGCGCGGAAGGCTGGAGCCCCGCTCGGAGATCTTGAAGAAGCGGTCGAGAGCGCCCTGAGCGGGCCGGGACTCCGGCTGCTGCGGGGCGGGGGCCTTGGTGGCGGCCGAGGTGGACATGCGGGTCCTCAAGCGTGCAGGGGGACGGGACGTGATCGAGCCTGGTCAGTGGTCGTGCACCAGCAGGTTCCCCCAGGTCGCTGTTGGTGTTTTCTACGAATACAACTGGCCAGACTCGGACCGTTTCAGTATGAACATATGAGTCAGAAATCGCTATCTCCGCGCGTAGACCCCTGTGGCACAAGGGGGACGGGGCCCGAACACAACCGGTCGCCGACCCTCGTAAGCTGTGCACATGGCGAAGTGGACCCCCAAGCACGAGGCGCCGGAGCCCCTGGAGGGCCCCGTCGTCGCCACCATCACGGGCGGCACGATCCTCTGGTTCGTCCTCTTCCTGGTGCAGCTCCCGTTCTACGGCTGGTTCGACGACCACGGACACCTGTGGTGGCTGTGGACCTGCCTGGCCGGCGCGGGCCTCGGGCTCATCGGCATCTGGTACGTCCGCAAGCGTGACGCCGCGATCAAGCGCGCCCAGGCGGGCGGCTCCCCCGCCACCCCCGTGACGGACTAGGGGACTTCTCCACCCACGGCAGCACGACCCGCCGCCCCCGGTCCTCCCCAGGTCGGAACTTTGGCGCACTCGGCGGGTGAAGCCGCATATCCGCACGTACCGTCGAAGGCATGACCCACACCGACGCGGGCGCCGGACTGGATCCCGTTCACCCCGTTCCCCTACCCGCCTCCCGGCGGGCCGAGGGTCTGTCGGCCGCCGAGGTGGCCGAACGGGTCGCGCGCGGCGAGGTGAACGACGTCCCGGTGCGCAGCAGCCGCTCCGTGGGCGAGATCGTCCGGGCGAACGTGTTCACCCGCTTCAACGCGATCATCGGCGTGCTCTGGCTGGTCATGCTGTGCGTGGCACCGTTCCAGGACAGCCTGTTCGGCTACGTGATCATCGCCAACACCGGGATCGGCATCATCCAGGAGTGGCGCGCCAAGAAGACGCTGGACTCGCTCGCGGTGATCGGCGAGGTGAAACCCACCGTCCGCAGGGACGGGGTCGCCGCCGAGGTGCGCTCCTCGGAGATCGTGCTCGGGGACCTCATCGAGATCGGGCCGGGCGACAAGGTCGCGGTCGACGGCACCTGCGCGGAGGCCGACGGGCTGGAGATCGACGAGTCCCTGCTCACCGGTGAGGCCGACCCCGTGGTCAAGCACGCCGGCGACGCGGTGATGTCCGGCAGCTTCGTCGTGGCCGGCAGCGGCGCCTTCACCGCGACGAAGGTGGGCCGGGAGGCGTACGCGGCACAGCTCGCGGAGGAGGCCTCGCGGTTCACGCTCGTCCACTCCGAGCTGCGCAGCGGTATCTCCACGATCCTCAAGTACGTGACGTGGATGATGATCCCGACGGCCATCGGCCTGATCATCAGCCAGCTCGTCGTCAAGCAGCACGGCTTCAAGGACTCCGTCGCGCGGACCGTCGGCGGGATCGTGCCGATGGTCCCGGAGGGCCTGGTGCTGCTCACCTCCGTCGCCTTCGCCATCGGCGTCATCCGCCTCGGCCGAAAACAGTGCCTCGTCCAGGAACTTCCCGCCATCGAGGGCCTCGCCCGCATCGACACCGTCTGCCTCGACAAGACGGGCACCCTCACCGAGGGCGGCATGGACGTCACCGAGCTGCGCCCGCTCCAGGGCGCCGACGAGTCGTATCTGCGCAAGGTCCTCGGCGCGCTCGGCGAGTCCGATCCGCGGCCGAACGCCTCCCTCCAGGCGATCATCGCCGCCTACCCGGACAGCGAGGAGTGGCGCTGCACCCAGTCCCTGCCCTTCTCCTCCGCCCGCAAGTACAGCGGCGCCGGCTTCAGCGAGGGCAACGGCGAGTCGAGCGCCTGGCTGCTCGGCGCCCCCGACGTACTGCTGCAGCCCGGGGACGCCGCTCTCGCCGAGACCGAGCGGCTCAACGAGGAGGGCCTGCGGGTGCTGCTGCTGGCGCGGACCACCAAGGACCTGGACGACCCCGCCGTGGCGGAGGCCGCACGGCCCGCCGCGCTGATCGTGCTGGAGCAGCGGCTGCGCCCGGACGCGGCCGACACCCTGCGCTACTTCGCCGAGCAGGACGTCAAGGCCAAGGTCATCTCGGGCGACAACGCGGTGTCGGTGGGAGCGGTCGCCGGAAAGCTGGGGCTCACCGGTGAGGTCGTGGACGCGCGCCGGCTGCCGGACGAGCGCGAGGAGATGGCCAAGTCCCTGGAGAAGGGCACGGTCTTCGGGCGGGTCACCCCGCAGCAGAAGCGGGACATGGTGGGCGCCCTTCAGGCCGGCGGGCACACGGTGGCGATGACCGGTGACGGCGTGAACGACGTCCTGGCGCTGAAGGACGCCGACATCGGGGTGAGCATGGGCTCCGGGTCCGAGGCGACCCGCGCGGTGGCCCAGATCGTGCTGCTGAACAACAGCTTCTCGACCCTGCCCTCGGTGGTCGGGGAGGGCCGCCGGGTCATCGGCAACATCACCCGGGTCGCGACGCTGTTCCTGGTCAAGACGGTCTACTCGGTGCTGCTGGCCGTACTGGTGGTGTGCTGGCAGGTGGAGTACCCGTTCCTGCCGCGTCATCTGACGCTGCTGTCGACCCTCACGATCGGGGTCCCGGCCTTCTTCCTGGCCCTCGCCCCCAACAAGGAGCGCGCCCAGCCCCACTTCGTGCGGCGGGTGATGCGGTACTCGATCCCGGGCGGTGTGGTCGCGGGCACCGCGACCTTCGCGATGTACCTGATCGCGCGCCACTACTACACGGGAGAGGGCTCGCTGGAGGCGGAGACGAGCGCCGCGACGCTGACGCTGTTCCTGGTCTCGATGTGGGTGCTCGCGATCATCGCCCGGCCGTACACCTGGTGGCGGATCTGCCTCGTCGCCTCGATGGGCGGGGCGTTCCTGCTCGTGCTCGTGGTGCCGGGGCTCCAGCACTTCTTCGCGCTGAAGCTGGTCGGCACGACGATGCCGTGGATCGCGGTGCTGATATCGGTGACGGCGGCGGCCGTCCTGGAGTTCCTCTGGAGGTGGGTCGACCGCCGCGTCCCCGCGTAGGGATTACGTCATCGACTACTGCACGTCGACGTAGTCACCCGTGGCGTTGACCGCCGGGGTGGTCGAGGTGCCCGCGAAGCTGTAGCGGTAGTAACCGTCGACGGTGGCCGTCGTGGTCGTCTTCAGGTTGCCGGTGCTGTCCGACTTGATCGTCTTGAGCGTGGTGTAGGTGCTGCTGGTCTTCTTGCGGAACTGCAGCTGCACCGGCTGGACGGTGTAGCCGTGGTAGGCGAAGTCGTCCCAGTTGGCGCGGGACAGCTTGCCCGTGACCGTGACGGTCTTGCCCTTCTTCACCGGCTCCGGCGCGGCGTTGACCGTCAGCTTGGAGTAGCGCTGGAGCTTGGTGGTGGCGAGGTCGCCGGCACCGGCGAAGCCGACCTGGCTCCAGTCGATGTCCTCACCCAGCGGGTCCTGGTCGTTGAAGTCCAGGATGTAGCCGTCGGCCTTCCAGGTGGTGGCGTCCACGTTGCCCACCAGGTCCCAGGTCGGGTCGACCTCGATGGTGCTCTTGCAGTTCGCCTTCGTGGCGGAGACGTCGGTGCAGACCGGCCAGTCCGGGCCGACCAGCCAGTTGTCCTGGGTTTCGTAGGAGCCGCGGTAGAGCTCGACGTCCAGGTAGGTGTCGGCGGCGTGGATGTCGACGTCGGCGGCGTGCGTCACGGTGAAGGTGACGGGGACCGTGACCTTGTTGGTGGTGCCCACAACGATCGGCTTGCCGCTGTTGACCTTCACGGAGGAGAAGGTCACGTCCAGCGGGTACGGCTCGCCGTCCTCGCCCGTGGAGCCGGTGTAGGCCGACTTGCCGTCGGTGGCCGCGCGCGCGGCCTGCGCGGCTTTCTGGACGTCGTCGTGGCTGTACGAGTGGCCACCCGTCGCCTGGGCGGCGGGCACGGCGAGGGCGGAGAGAGCCAGGGCGCCGGAGACGGCGGCCACGGTGGCACGTATGCGCATGCGATCCCCACGTGGAGAAAGGGGCCCCGACGGCGGTCGGTCCTGACGGCTCGTGGTCGCCCGGGGCCCAAATGATCTTGGAGTCTGTTGACTCGGAAGACATGATCGCCGAGGCGCCCAAAAGGTTGTACGCCAGGTGAACTTTTCGTGCAGGCCTTCGAGAACGGCCCGGATCCCCGTCCGGGGGCGGGGATCCGGGCCGCGTCGGTTGTCAGTCCGAGCCGGGCACGCGCGCG
This sequence comes from Streptomyces sp. NPDC056738, assembly GCF_042790435.1. NCBI lineage: Bacteria > Bacillati > Actinomycetota > Actinomycetes > Kitasatosporales > Streptomycetaceae > Streptomyces > Streptomyces sp. NPDC056738. The sequence continues at coordinate 247,735 of NZ_JBHTZF010000013.1, read as the reverse complement.
TTCGTGGACACGGCCTGACGCACGTCGGCGTTGACCGGACGGGAAGTCGTCGCCGGCGACGGCCCGAGGGATGGCGGAGTCTTATGACTTCGAGAAGGATCGCCGGAGTGCTCGAACCGTTGCGCGGGAAACGAAATCCTTGCGCGGCCCCTATGGAGATCGGGGCCGAGAACGGGCGGAGATCGGGCCGAGATCGGGAAAAAGGGAAATCCCCGGCCCTGGGGCCGGGGATTTCTGTTGCTTCAGGTTTTACTGCACGTCGACGTAGTCACCCGCGGCGCTGACGGCCGGGGTGGTCGTGGTGCCCGCGAAGCTGTAGCGGAAGTACCCGTCGGCGGTGGCCGTGGTGGTCGTCTTCAGGTTGCCGTGGCTGTCCGTCGTGACCGTCTTCAGCGTGGTGTACGTGCTGCTGCCCGCCTTGCGGAACTGCAGCTTCACCGACTGGCCCGTGTAGCCCTGGTACGTGTGGCTGTCCCAGTTCGCGCGGGTCAGGGCGCCGGTGACCGTGACGGTCTTGCCCTTCTTGACCGGCTCCGGCGCGGCGTCGACCGTCAGCTTGGACAGACGCTGGACCTTCTGGGCGCCCAGGTCGCTCTGCCACTTGAAGTGATCGCTGTTGTCGACGGCGACGGCGCCGACCTTCCAGGCACCGGCGTGGGAGTTGGCCAGGTCGTCGTGGTCGCCGGTGGCGTCCGGACGGAACTGGATCTTGGCCGTGCACTTGAGCACGGTGGAGGAGGAGGCGGTGCAGGTGCCGGGCTCGTCGCCGCCGAGGATGACCGCGTTCTCGTCCGAGATCGCGGTACCGCGGTAGATGAGCGGACCGCTCATGAAGGCGCTCGCGCTGAGGCTCGCGGGGTGCGTCACGGTGTAGCTCGCGCTGACCGTGACCATCGCGGAGGCGCCGACCACGATGTTCTTGCCGCTGTTGATCACGACGTTGGAGAAGGTGACGCCGGACAGCGGGTTGCCTGCGGCCTGCGCGGCCGGCACGGCGAGAGCGGAAAGGGCCAGGGCGCCGGTCACGGCGGCCACGGTGGCTCGTATGCGCATGGGGTTCCCCAAGTGGAGAAAGGGGGTCCCGGCGATGGTCGTTCCTCACGGCTCGTCGTCTGCGCGGGACCCAAGTGATCGGTGAGTCTGTTGACTCAAGAGGTGAGATTAGTGAGGGGTGGGGCTGGTTGTGCGGGTGGGGTGGAGAACGCGCAGTTTTTAGGTTCGCGTTACGCGGGGATGGCGAAACACAGAGAAAAGCCCGGCCCCCGGAATTCCGGGGGCCGGGCTAAATGCGCCGGCCGAATGGGGTGGGACCTGTCCGGCTCGCGTGGATCGCGTGGCTCGCGTGGCCTGCCCGACCTGCCCGACCGGTCCGACTCCGAGCGGTCCGACCTCAGTCGAACCAGCGGTCCCGGGCCAGTTCCTCTGTTCGGGACGGGTCCTCCAGCAGGGCGGCCACCTCGAAGCGGCGCGGCCACTGGCCCGCCGCCCAGGCGAGTCCGGCGGCCACACCCTCCAGGGTGGAGGCGTGCAGGATCCCGTCCCGGGTGCGGCGCCAGTCGAGTTCGGTGCCGTCCACCACGAGCTCCTCGTGCTCGACGTACGAGGCGGGGGTCGCCGGGCCCAGCAGGACCCGTACGGACTCCGGTACGTCGTGCTCGGTGCCCTCGGAGGTCACCTCGCCGGTGACGGACTCGCTGAGCCTGCGCACCTGAAACAGTTCGGCGAGCTCGGCGGCCCGCGCCGGAGGCACCGGCAGCAGCGGCACCCCGTCGGTGAAGGCCAGCAGGTCCGGGGAGTCCACGACCACCGCGTCGGCCGCGTCCACGACCCGCACCTCGCCGTCCACGACCGCCCGCAGCTCGTCCGGCAGCGTCACCTGCTCGGGGTCGAGGTCGGCCAACGCGCTGTACAGGCCGTGCAGTTGGGAGCCCGAGACCGGACGGCCGGGGTCCGCGAGCCGGTCGAGCAGCTCGGCCGCACCGCCCGGCTCGTCGAGCAGGGCGGCCACGGAGGTACGGACACCGAGCGCCCGCAGGACCTGCTCGTCGTCGAAGCCGGTCGCGTCGGCCTCGTCGTACAGACCGCGCAGCAGCGGATCCCCGCCGGCCGCCCGCAGACCGGCCGGACGGCGCCCGTCGAGCACCGGATGTCCGCGCAGCCACCACGCCGTGTACGGCCGGACGATCTCGTGCGTGCCGTCCGGGAGCAGGACGCGCACCTGCTGGATGATCGCGTCCCGCAGCGGCGGCTTGGCCAGCAGCGCCAGGGCCTGCGGCCACCGGTCGTCGTCCACCAGGTCCAGGTCCCGTACGGCCACGATCTCGGTCGCGACCGGCGGCACCGGCGAGTCGGGCAGCCGGTCCAGGACGTCCTCGCACCACACGTCCACCGCGTCCAGCAGACCCGCGTCGTCGGGCTCGGCGAAGTCCCCCTCGCGCGGCTCCAGTTCGTCCGGGTCGAGCACGATGTCGGTGGCGCGCACCAGGGCGAAGCCCGCGAGCACGCCACAGGCGGCGAGCGGCTGCTCTCCCCAGCGCTCTGCCAACTCGGAGTCGACGGAGGCCAGTTCGTCCTCGCGCATGATCCCGGCGAACGCGCTGCCGGGCAGCACGAGTTCACCGGCGGGCACGAGTTCGCCCTCGTCGTCCGGCAGCGCGAGCGCGCCCAGCCAGGGCTCGTCGCCGGGTTCGAGCGCGGCGTCACGGACCAGCGCGAGGACGGTGTCCGCGAGCTCCTCCGCGTCCAGGGTGTCCTCGTCCCACGCGCCGCCCTCGTCGTCGAGCGAGGCGGCCACCGCGGCCCGCACCTGCGGCGTCGTGAGCACCGCGCGGGGCGAGGCCGGCAGGGCGCCCAGCTTCTCCAGGAGGGGGTGGGCCGCGTCGGGGTGCGCGACCTTGAGGCCGAGCCTGGCGAGCGTGCCGGGGGCCACCAGGGAGCCCTCGGGGGTGGGCAGCAGGATCTGGCGGGGGCCGATCGTCGTGCGGCCGTCGGCCAGCGGCACCGGGAGCCCCGACAGCCGGTCCGGGTCGACCCCGGCGAGGCTGTCGTACAGGCGGTGCCACCACTCCGGGTCCTTCTCCAGACCGGCCAGCCGGTCCACGGCCTCGGTGAGCGGGACCCGGGCGACGCCCAGCGAGCGCAGCTCCACACGCCGTTCGAGCCCGGCGGGCAGCAGGCCGGTCAGCACCTCGGCGAGCACCCGGACGGTCTCGGCGCCCGCGCCCTCCACCACCTCGGCGTCGCGCGGCCGCAGGGCGGCGGGGGCCTCCGCGGGGCTGCTCCCGGGCCAGTCCTCGGGGGTGTCGACGGCCGGCAGCCGGGCCGGCGGGGCGGCGGGCGGCAGGAACGCGGTGCGCGGCAGCCGGTCCAGGATCGCCTGGCGCAGCGCTCCGTCGAGCTCGCCCTTGCCGAGCGGGCCGGGCACCAGGTCGATGATCCCGGTGTCCACCGGCCGCCAGGCGGCGAGGAGTTCGGCGTACGCGTCCGCCGCGCGCTCCACCAGGAAGTCCGTCAGCGGGCCGGGGGCGGCGTGGCGGCGGGTGGTGTCGAGCGGGAAGGAGGCGATGAGGAGCGCGGGCACGCCGAGGGCTTCGTCGCTGGGCGTCGGCGCGTGCACGACGGGGCTGGTCCTCGGGCGGCCCGGGGCTCCCTCGGTGTCCACGGGGACGGCCCAGGTCACGGACCAGTGCGGGCGCAGGCGCTCCTCGACCGGGCGGTCGGCGAGCAGGGCGGGGTCGAGGTGGCCGTGCGCCGCGACCGTGCGGTAGCGGGTGCTGCCGTCGCGGGTGTCGTCGATGACGGCGCCGTGCTCGGCGGCGGTCCGGCGCAGGGTGCGGACCTCGGTGTCGCCGATCTCCACGACCACTTCCTCCAGGCCGGGGAGGGCCAGGAGGAGGGCGTCGTCGATGTTCCGCAGGAGGCGTTCGGCGAGGTCCTCGGCGGCGGTGTCGCGCAGCGGGAGGATCACGGCGGTGTCGTACGGGTCCGGGGCGGTGCCCTCGGCCGCGAACGGGAGCCTCAGCAGCGGTACGTGGCCGTCCCGTCGGCGGATCTCGTCGCCGAGGCCGGGGCTGTCGGCGGCGGTGCCGGCGGCGAGGTCGCGGGCCTCGGCGAGGGCCCAGCGGACGCCGCCGTGGCGGCCGACGACGGCGGGCTCGTCGGTGACGGCGAGGACCGCGGCGAAGCCGACGCCGAAGCGGCCGACGGCCGTGTCGTGCGCGTCCCGCTTCGCGGAGGCTCTGAGGGTGGCGAGGGACTCGACGCCGACGGCGTCGAGGGGGGCGCCGGTGTTGGCCGCCACCAGGACGCCGTCGCGGAGCGTGAGGCGCAGGCGGCCCGGGGTGCCGGCGCGGGCGGAGGCGTCGGCGGCGTTCTGGGCGAGTTCCACGACGAGGCGGTCGCGGTAGCCGCCGAGGACGAGGTCCTCCTCGGCGTTGGCGTCCTCGCGGAACCTGGCCGGGCTGGCCGCCCAGGCGTCCAGTACTCCGCGGCGCAGGCGGGCCGTGCCGAACGGGTCCGCACCCTCGGCAGCCGGCCGCACGAACTTACTCACGGGTTCACTCTCCCTCTCGCCTGACGCGACCGCGAATGCTGCACCGGCGCGCGGCTTGAAGGTACCGCGCGCCGTGCGGGGGTCCCGTCGCGGTGTCGACCGGTGGGTGGGTCGGGGCCGCGCCGGTACATCAGCCCGTCGCCGTCGGGTGAGGAGTGACCGTCGGTGGCGACGGCCATTGATGTACCGCCACGTCCCCTCACGCCGGATCCCGACTGCGGGCGCGTGACCAGACGGTTCCAACCCCGCCCGGCAAAGCCTCCAACCCTGGCCCGCCAAAACCTTCAGCCCCGGCCAGTCAGCTTTCAGCCCCGGCCGGCGAGATTTTCAGCCCCTCCGGCGTTTGAGGAGCGGGGTCTGGGGCGGAGCCCCAGGTACGGGACGGGTAGGGGCGGAGGGGGCGAGGAGAGGCTTGGGCTTGCCTGCCTCGGCACCCGGGCCGGGGACAGTGCGGGCGCCGTGCCGGGGGCGGTGCGGGTGCCGGGCAGGGGGGTGGTGCGGGTGCCGGGCAGGGGGGCGGTGCGGGTGCCGGGGAAGGGAAGGGGTGGGCCCGGTCACCCGGGCCCGGGGACGTTTACGAGTGGCCCAGTTCTGCCTGGGAATCGTCCGTCGTCGACGGGACCGAGCCCGAGTCGGGGGACGGGCGGAGCGGGAAGGGGTCCACCTGGGTCTCGTCGATCACGGGAAGCGGCGGCCGCGGCGGCGTCGGCATGACGGCGGCCTCGGAGTGCCCCCCGCACCCGTACGCGAGAGACACCACACGCCCGTCCGCGGGCGAGAACTCGTTCGCGCAGACACCGAACGCCTGCCCGAGCGAGCCCCCGATCCGGTTCAGGAAGCCACAGCTCACGCACGTGGCGGGCGCGGCCTGCGCCATGGCGGTCTTGGCGCCGAACGAGTCCTCCCAGCGGTCGGCCGCGACATGCAGCCCGTACCGGGAGAGCACCCGGGCCCGGCGGAGCCCCAGCTCCTCGGCGACGGAGGCGATCGAGCCCCGGCGCGGAGCCATCGGCAGATGCGCGGGCGTGCCCGCGGTCACCTCGGCGTCCTCCGCCTCGACCAGCTCGGCCATGTCCTCGGAGACCGCGGAGTTCGGCGCGGGCTCGTCCTCGCCGGACCAGCCCGGCTCCAGCCGGAGATCCTCGGCGTCCGTGGGGAGCAGGTCCCCGGGACCCATGTCACCGGGGCGCAGCCGCTCGCTCCACGGCACCCACTCCGGGGCCAGCAGCGCGTCCGTGCCGGGCAGCAGCACGGTCTCGTCGAGGGTGACGATCTTCGCCCGGGAGGCGCGGGCCACGGTCGACGCCCAGCGCCAGCCGCGGTACCCGGGTTCCTTGCACTCGAAGTAGTGCGTGACAACGCGGTCCCCCTCGGAGACCATCCCGAGATGCTCGCCCACGATGCCGGGGTAGGCGGCCTCCTCGGCTGCCGCGCGGGCGAGGTCGACGGCCTCGGCGCACAGACGGTCCGGGGTGCGGCTTCGCGTTGTCGCTGCGCTCACAGGTATCGCTTCTCTCCTACGCCGTCTCACGGGTGCGCCAGTCCTCGGCGGGGGTGCGGACGGAGCGGACCGGTGGGCCGCGTCGACGTCCGCGCCCGATCGCACTCGGGCGCACCTACGCCATCCATTCTGCGGGATGGCCGAGAGGCGCGCGGCCGAGAACAATCGCCGCAGGCGCGTTACGCACGCTACCTTCTCCCGGCCCCTGGGCCCACACCGGCGGCCGTCTTCGGTCCTCCGCGCCGGGATCTTTGGCGCTGCGCGCCCCCCGGAGTCCCCCGCTCCGCGGCCCCGCGCGCCGGACATCGCCCCCTCACCCACCCGTCTCGCCCAGTCCGATGGGCCCCACTCGGCCCCCATACGCGCGGTAACCGCACTACGCACCCCGAACTCGGGGCACTATGACGGAGTGGCGTCCGCAAGGTCACCCCAGGGAGCAACCGGTGTCGGTGGCGCCAAGGGGAGCAACCGGAGTGGCGGATCGGGCCGGGTGACCGGATCCGTCCGTGCGGTGGGGCGTGCCCTGCACTTCCCCGTGTCGCGGACCGCCCGCGGCATCCGCAAGGCCACGCACGCGCACGGGGCGGGCGAGTCGGGCCTCGGGAAACTGATCGAACTGCACGCGGTGAACGGCGCGGGCGACGTCATGATCACGGTGGCGCTGGCGTCCACGGTGTTCTTCTCCGTGCCGACCGACGAGGCCCGCAGCAGGGTCGCCCTCTACCTGGGCATCACCATGGCGCCCTTCGCCGTCCTCGCCCCCGTGATCGGCCCGCTGCTCGACCGGCTGCCGCACGGCCGGCGGGCCGCGATGGCGGGCTCGATGCTCGCCCGGGCGATGCTCGCGCTGATCCTGGCGAGCGCCGTCGTCACCGGCACCTTCGAGCTGTATCCCGCCGCGCTCGGCGTGCTCGTCGCCTCCAAGGCGTACGGCGTGGTGCGCAGCGCCGTCGTACCCCGGCTCCTGCCACCCACGTTCTCCCTGGTCAAGGCCAATTCCCGGGTGACTCTGGGCGGGCTCCTGGCCACCGGTGTGGCCGGACCCATCGCCGTCCTGCTCCAGTCGGCGGGCGCGCGCTATCCGCTCTACGGCGCCTTCACGATCTTCATCCTGGGCACCTTCCTGTCGTTCTCGCTGCCGCCCAAGGTCGACTCCGCCAAGGGCGAGGACACGGCGCTGCTCGCCGCCGACGCGGAACATCTGCACGGTCCGCATCTGAAGAAACCCCCGCGCCCGGGACTGCGGACGGTGGGCACGGCGGTCACCCACGCGCTCGGCGCCAACGCCTCGCTGCGCTGCCTGTCCGGCTTCCTGATCTTCTTCCTCGCCTTCCTGCTGCGCGAGCACCCGCTCACCGGCAAGAGCGCGGCGGTCTCGCTCGGCCTGGTGGTCGTCTCGGCGGGCGTGGGCAACGCGCTCGGCACGGCCGTCGGCGCCTGGCTGAAGCAGCGCGCCCCGGAGATCATCATCGTCACGGTGGTGGCGGTCGTGGTGGCCGCCGCGATCACGGCGGCGCTCTTCTTCGGCACCCTGATGATCGCGTGCCTCGCGGCGGTCGCCGGCTTCGCGCAGGCCCTCGCCAAGCTGTCCCTGGACGCGCTGATCCAGCGCGACGTCCCCGAACTTGTCCGGAATTCGGCGTTCGCGCGCTCCGAGACACTGCTCCAGATGGCCTGGGTGCTCGGCGGAGCCATCGGTATCGCGATGCCCCTCAACGGCCCGCTCGGCCTCTCCGTGGCGGCCGGGATCGTCGCCGTGGGATGGCTGACGACCGTGCGGGGACTGCTCCTGGTGGCCCGCCGCGGGGGATCGGCCCGCAACCGGGTCTCCTGAGCCGCGCGGGGGCCACACACGGCACGCCGCACCCCACGTGGGGGCACCGGTGGGCGTGCCCGATAGCCTTCGGTCATGACCTCCCTGCCCCGCGGCAGAGCCGCCAATGGACAAGGCGCTGCGCGCCGTCGCCGCGCCGTCGCCACTGTCGGCGCCGTTTCCGCCGGACTCCTCGCCCTGTCCGCCTGCGACAAGCCGACCCCGCTGGCCACCGTCACGGTCGGCGACAAGTCGGTGAGCACCGAGACCGACTGCTACAACGACGGCGACCCCGTGAAGACCGCGGACCTGACGGACTGCCTGCGGTCCAAGGACGTCAAGTCCATCACCGTCGACCCGGACGAGACCGTGCGGTTCGGCGTGGACCCGAAGATCGCGGACAGCGGCTGGACGATCCTCATGAACGGGCAGCAGCTTCTGCCCGACTACTCCACGAAGACGTACATGACCATTCCGGGCAGCGTCTTCTTCAACCAGCAGTACGGCGCCACCGGCACCTCGACGCTCGTCTCCATCAAGGAGGGCGACAAGACGGTCAAGGGCCTGTGGACGTTCAAGTTCAAGAAGGACACGGACAACTGATCGCCGCCGCCGGGCCGAGGGTGCTCGTGGCCACCGCCGTCTCCGCGGAGCGGGAAGCGGTGGCCGCGGCGTCGTCCGGCACGGCGCGGGAGATACGGCTTCCGGGGGCGACGCTCCACCGGGCCGGCGGGCTCGATCTGCTCGCCGCCGGTGTCGGCCCCGCCCTCGCCGCCGCCTCCGTCTCCGCCGCACTGACCGCCGCCGCCCTCGACGGGGCGCCCTACGGCCTCGTCGTCTGCGCGGGGATCGCCGGCGGGTTCCAGCCCGGCGCGCCCGTGGGCTCGCTCGTGGTGGCCGACGACATCGTCGCGGCGGACCTGGGCGCCGAGACGCCGGAGGGGTTCCTCCCGGTCACCGAGCTCGGCTTCGGGACCGTCAGCCACCGGCCTCCAAGATCACTCGTACGAGAGGTCGCGGCCGTCACCGGAGCCCGCGCCGGCACGGTCCTCACCGTGTCGACGGTGACCGGCAGCGCGGCACGCGCCGCCGAACTGCGCGCCCGGCACCCGCGCGCCCTCGCCGAGGCGATGGAGGGTTTCGGGGTGGCCGAGGCGGCCGGCGCGCACGGCGTGCCGGTGCTGGAGGTCCGCGCGGTGTCCAATCCCGTCGGGCCGCGGGACCGCGCCGCGTGGCGCGTCGGCGAAGCCCTCGGGGCCCTCACCGAGGCATTCGGGAAGCTGGGGCCCCTCCTGGAGAGTTGGAACCCACATGAGCGCACTGCCTGAATCCGCCGAAGCCCTGCGGATCGCCTACTCGCCCTGCCCCAACGACACGTTCGTCTTCGACGCCTGGGCGCACGGCCGCGTCCCGGGCGCGCCCGCGCTGGACGTGACCTTCGCGGACATCGACATCACCAACGGCATGGCCGAGCGCGGCGAGTTCGACGTGCTGAAGGTGTCGTACGCCGTGCTGCCGTACGTCCTCGACGACTACGCGCTGCTGCCGTGCGGCGGCGCGCTCGGGCGCGGCTGCGGTCCGCTGGTCCTGACGAAGGAGGGCGGCGGCACCGACCTCACGGGCCGTACGGTCGCCGTGCCGAGCGAGCGGTCGACGGCGTACCTGCTGTTCCGGCTGTGGGCGGCGGAGACCGTTCCCGGCGGGGTCGGCGAGATCGTGGTCATGCCGTTCCACGAGATCATGCCGGCCGTGCGGGACGGGAAGGTCGACGCGGGGCTCGTCATCCACGAGGCGCGTTTCACGTACCAGGACTACGGGCTGCACAAGCTCGCCGACATGGGCGAGCACTGGGAGCGGACCACCGGGCTGCCGATCCCGCTGGGCGCGATCATCGCCAGGCGGTCGCTGGGGGCCGAGCGGCTCCTGGAGCTCGCCGAGGCCGCCCGCGCCTCCGTCCGCGCCGCCTGGGACGACCCCGAGGCCTCCCGCGCCTACGTCCTGGAGCACGCCCAGGAGATGGACCCGGGCGTCGCGGACCAGCACATCGGCCTGTACGTCAACGAGTTCACGGCCGATCTGGGCGAGCCCGGATACGCGGCCGTCCGCGGACTGCTCACCCGTGCGGCGGCCGAGGGGCTGGTGCCGCCCCTCGGACCGGACGCGCTGGCGTTTCCCTGATCCCCGGTCCTCGCCCGGGGATCAGGTCCTCGCCCGGGGATCACACGTCGAGCTGGTCGGCGACCGCGCGCAGCAGGCCGGCGATCTTCTTTCCGGAGGTCTTTTCCGGGTAGCGGCCCTGTTCGAGGGTGGGTGTGATGTTCTCGAGCAGGGTCGTCAGGTCCTGGACGATGGACGCCAGTTCGTCCGGTTTGCGACGCTGGGCGGCCGCGACCGACGGGGTCGGTTCCAGAAGGGTCACCGAGAGGGCCTGATCGCCACGCTGACCGGCGACGACGCCGAACTCGACACGCTGGCCGGGCTTGAGGGCGTCTACTCCGGCGGGCAGGACCGAGGAATGGACGAAGACGTCGCCGCCGTCGTCACGGGAGAGAAAGCCGAAGCCCTTCTCGGTGTTGAACCACTTGACTTTGCCGGTGGGCACGTCTGTCCTCGTCCTCGTACTCGTCGGAAACTTCTCGGGGAACGGCTCGGGTGGTTGCAGGGGCAACTGCCCGTTAAACGCCTCTGGATAGCACTACAGCGGGTCCGCCGACCCGCCGGTACCAAGGCTAATGGTCCGTCGGCTCGTGACAAGACGTCGTCGGATTGTTCCTTCGCGCAGGGAACTACCCTGGTGGGGTGCGTGACAAAACCCAAGCGAATTCCGCCGAAGCCGGTGACGGGCTGATCCGTGCCGGTGCCATCGTGTTCTTCATCGGAGCGTTGGCCACACTGGTCACCGTGGCCCCGCTGTTGCTCGGCACGAAGCCTTTTCCGTTCTACATGTTCGGCTTGAGCATGCTCATGGGTGTCGGATTCCTGCTGGCCGCCGCGGGCGTGCTCCAGTCCGCCGCCGAGGGCCGCCGCCGCGCCCGGGCCGCCCGTTCCTGACGGCGGCCTTTCCCCACGGCAGCGGCGTCTCCGGCCGTTGCCGGGTCCGGCGTGCCCTCAGCGGTGGTTCTCCAGCCAGGCCGGGAACTCCGTGAGATCGCCGAGGACGACGTCCGCGCCCGCCGCGCGCAGTTCCTCCGCGTCGCACGGCCCGGTCGCCACGGCCACGCTGTACGCCTGGGCCGTACGCGCTCCGCGTACGTCGCCGGTGTGGTCGCCGACGTACACGCTCGCGCCGTGCTCGCGCAGCGCGACCGCCTTCTGTTCGGCCCACAGGCTGCCGACGACGTCGTCCGCGTCGATGCCGAGGTGGTCCAGGTGCAGCCTGGCGTTGGGCTCCCACTTCGCCGTCACGACGACCGCGCGGCCGCCCGCCGCCCGGACCGCCGCGACGGCCTCGCGGGCGCCGGGCATCGCGAGCGAGCCGGTGATCGCGTACTCGGGGTACATCGCGCGGTAGAGGTCGGCCGTCGCCGCTATGTCCTCGGCCGGGAACCAGTGGGCGAGTTCCTGCTCCAGCGGGGGCCCGAGCCGCGTGACCACCAGGTCGGAGTCGATGTACGTCCCCGTCCGTGCCGCCATCGCCTCGAAGCAGGCGTGGATCCCGGGGCGGGAGTCGATCAGGGTCATGTCGAGGTCGAAGCCGACGGTCAGCGCAGGTGAGGTCATATGCGCCATTGTGCCCAGACCTCCCGGAGGACGGTCCACGCCTTTTCGCGGCGGCCGGGCGTCAGCGCCTGCGCTGGGAGCGCCAGACCAGGTACAGGGCCGAGGCGATCGCCGCGCCGCGGACGACGAAGGGCCAGGTCTCGGCCATCGCCTCCTTCATGTGGCCCGCGGCGACGGGGTCGCCCCACCGTCCGTCCGAACGGCCCCAGAGCCAGAGGATGCCGGCCGTGGCGGACAGTCCCGGCAGGACGAGGACGGCCCACTTCGACTCCGCCTGGCTCAGCCGGCGCGAGCCGTAGGCGATGAGCCAGCCGAGGCCGAGCGCGAACCAGTTGCCGAGGACCGCGCCGGCGACGAGGAGGGCGGCGGCGAGCAGGAGCAGCGGGTTGGTGTAGCCGCCGAGGCGCGGGAGCAGCCGCCGGAGCGGGCGGCGCGCGGTGGCGGCCTCGGCGGCCGGCTCGTCCTCGGGGTCCGGTGCCGCCGTCTCCTCGGCCGGGCCCGTCTCCTTGCCGGGACCGCCGTCCTTGTCCTCGGGCGGCGGCTTGAGCAGTTCGGGGATCTCCACGCCGCCGACGAACCCGGGCACGCTGTCGCCGAGTCCGAAGGGGCTGTCGGTGGAGCGCCACCAGTCGGGCCGGGTGGCGCTGTCGCCCAGTTCGGCCGCGCTCGCCAGATGGGGCGGGGACGGCACGTCGGCGCCGGTGCTCTCGGCGGGCCGCTCCTGGGCCGGGCGGGGGCGGGGGACGACGCGGCGCAGCCCCTTGGGGCGCTCCTCGGGTTCGGCGGCGCGCGGGGAGGGCACGGCGGCCCGGGTCGGGGTGTCCGGCCCGCCGCCCGTGCCCCGTCCGGCCGCCGCGACGATCTCGTCCGGGGTGCCGAGGCGGTCGAGGATGCGGCGGACCGCGGCGGGGGTGTCGGCGCCGGTTCCGGCCCGGCGGCGGCCGATCTCCTCGCGCAGTTCCGTGACCAGGCGCATGCGGGTGGCCGACGGCAACTGGCGCTGCTGGGCCAGGTCGCCGACCCGGCTCAGGTAGTCGAAGACAAGCTGGTCGCTCTCGATCCCCACGAAGTCCCCTCCGGGGCGCGTGCGTTGGATACCCCGTGGGGAGACGGTACCGGTTCTCCCCGGCGCGGGAGCGTCCGGTCCGGGGCTCGGCCTGCCGTGCGAGACACCCCGTGTCGCCGGGGGATGCGGGAGTCGGAGCCGGGAGGGGGAAGGCGGGACGGGGCCGGACGCCGGAGCCCGCCGCCGGGAGGCGCGCCGGACGCCAAGAGCCCGCCGCCGGGAGGCCGGCGGGGTGTCGGGGTGGGCGGGAATGGGAGGACAGGTCCTGGATCGCGTGGTTGCCCGGCGGTCCGGCGGCCGGGGGCCGGGTCCGGCGGGCGTGCCACCCGCTACCGTTGACAGGATGAGCCCCGAGACGACCGCCCCGCGGTCCCTGGCGGAAGCACTCCGCGCGCGGGACGACGCCTCGCTGTCCGCCCTCCTGCGGTCCCGGCCGGACCTGATCACCCCCGTCCCCACGGATCTCACCCAGCTAGCCACACGGGCCGGCACCCGGGCGTCGGTCGTGCGCGCCCTGGAGCGCCTGGACCGCTTCACGCTCCAGACGGCCGAGGCGCTGGCGGTGGCGCGGGAACCGGCGACGTACGACGAACTGCTCGGGCTGCTGGCGGGCGACGACGCCGACCCGGCGGTCACGGCGGCCTTCCCGCACGCGCTCGGGACGCTGCGCGAGCAGGCCCTCCTGTGGGGGGCCGACGACCGGCTCCGGCTCGTCCGCACGGCACGTGAACTGCTCGCCCCCTCCCCCCAGCACCCGTCCCCCACGGGGCTCGGGCCGACGGTCGGCGAGGCCACGGCGGGCATGTCGCCGGGGCGCATCCAGGAGATCGTGACCGCGGCGGGGCTCGCGTCCACCCACGACTCCGTGTCGGCGGTGGCCTCGCTGAGCGCCCTGTTCGACGACCGGAGACGGATGTCGGCGCTGCTCGACGAGGCACCCGCCGAGGCGGTGGAGGTGCTGTCCCGGCTGGTGTGGGGTCCGCCGTACGGGCAGGTGACGGCCGAACCCGCGGCGCACTTGCGCTGGCTGATCGCACGCGGGCTGCTGCTGCCGACGGCGCCGGGCACGGTCGTGCTGCCCCGGGAGGTCGCCCTGCATCTGCGGGCGGGCCGCGCGCACCGGGTGACCGAACCGGTGGCACCCGCGGTCGGGACCGCGACGGCCCACCGTCCACAGGCTGTGGACGCCGCCGCGGCCGGCCAGGCGTACACGACGCTGGCGACCGTCGAGGAGCTGCTGAAGGACTGGCACGAGGGCGGCCCCGCCGTGCTGCGCGCGGGTGGTCTGAGCGTGCGGGACCTGAAGCGGACGGCGGTGGCGCTCGACGTCCCCGAACCGGTCGCCGCGTTCTGGGTGGAACTCGCCTACGCGGCGGGCCTGCTGGCCTCGGACGGCGAGGCGGACGAACGGTACGCGGCGACGCCCGTGTACGACGCGTGGCTGGAGCTGCCCGCGGCGGAGCGCTGGGCGCGGCTCGCCACCGCCTGGCTCGCGGCGACCCGCACGTCCGGTCTCGTCGGCGGGCGGGACGCGAAGGACCGTACGCTCTCGGCGCTCGGCCCGAACCTCGACCGCTCCGCGGCACCCGAGGTCCGTCACCGCGTCCTCGCCCTGCTCGCCGAACTTCCCGAGGGCGCCTCCCCCGACCCGGACTCGCTCCTGGCCCGGCTGTACTGGGAGCGGCCCTCGCGCGGCACCCGGCCCTCACCGGAGGACCTGCGGGCCCGGCTGGCCCGCTGGACGCTCTCCGAGGCGGAGCTGCTCGGGGTGACCGGCCGCGGCGCGCTGTCCGCCCAGGGGCGGGCGCTGCTGGGCCTGCCCTCCTCCGCGGGCGCGCGGGCGGCGGAGCCGGACGGTCCGGGCGCCAAGCTTCCCGCGCACAGGCGGCACCTCCCCGCGGCCTCCGCCGTGACGGCCGCCGTGACGCCCTCCCCCGCCGAGCGGGCCGCGGCGGCGACCCGGGCCGCCGCGCTCCTCGCGCCGCTGCTGCCCGAGCCGCTCGACCACGTCCTGCTCCAGGCGGACCTGACGGCGGTCGCGCCCGGCCCGCTGGAGCGTCCGCTGGCGGACACGCTCGGGGTGCTCGCGGACGTCGAGTCCAAGGGCGGGGCCACGGTCTACCGCTTCACCCCGGCCTCGGTGCGCCGGGCGCTCGACGCGGGCCGCTCCGCGTCCGACCTGCACGCCTTCCTCGCCGCCCACTCCCGTACGCCGGTCCCGCAGCCCCTCGCCTACCTGATCGACGACATGGCCCGCCGGCACGGTCATCTGCGGATCGGGGCCGCCTCGGCGTACGTCCGCTGCGACGACGAGGCGGTGCTCAACGAGATCCTCGCGGACAAGCGCTCCCAGGAGTTCGGGGCGCGGCGGATCGCGCCGACGGTGCTGGTCGCGCAGACCGACCCGACGACGCTCCTCGCCGGTCTGCGCACGATGGGCTTCGCGCCGGCCGCCGAGTCGGCGGAGGGCGATGTGCTGATCAGCCGGGCGCACGCCCACCGCACCCCGCCGCGCACGGCGCCCGAGCCCGTCCCGGACGGCCCGCCGGTCCCCGACGCCACGCTCCTCGGCGCCGCGATCCGCGCGATCCGCGCCGGGGACCTCGCCTCCACGGCCCCGCGCAAGGAGGACCCGGCCGCCGGGCGTCCCGGTGACGGCGCCCTGCCCCGCACCAGCTCCGCCGAGACCCTCGCGACCATGCAGGCCGCCGTCATGACGGGCGAGGCGGTGTGGATCGGCTACGTGAACGCCGAGGGCGCCGCCAGCCAGCGCGTCATCGCCCCCATCCGGGTCGAGGGCGGCTTCGTGACGGCGTACGACCACACGGCGGACGAGGTCCGCACGTATCCGCTGCACCGGGTCACGGGGGTCGCGGAGCTCGCCGACGACCAGCCGTGACCGCCCACCGGTAGGGCACACTGGACGTTTGGCCGAGCATCCGCGCCGGGTGCCGCCACGCAGAAAGGGACGGGTGTGAACGGACCCCTCATCGTCCAGTCCGACAAAACGCTGCTGCTGGAAGTCGATCACGATCTGGCCGACGCCTGCCGTCGGGCCATCGCCCCCTTCGCCGAGCTGGAGCGGGCGCCCGAGCACATCCACACCTACCGGGTGACCCCGCTCGGCCTGTGGAACGCGCGGGCCGCCGGGCACGACGCCGAGCAGGTCGTGGACGCGCTGGTGGAGTTCAGCCGCTATCCGGTCCCGCACGCGCTGCTCGTGGACATCGCCGAGACGATGGACCGCTACGGACGCCTCACGCTGAGCAAGCACCCGGCCCACGGGCTCGTCCTGACCACCACCGACCGGCCCGTCCTCGAGGAGGTGCTGCGCTCCAAGCGGATCGCACCGCTCGTGGGCAACCGGATCGACCCGGACACCGTGGCCGTGCACCCCTCCGAGCGCGGTCAGATCAAGCAGACCCTGCTGAAGCTGGGCTGGCCGGCCGAGGACCTCGCCGGGTACGTGGACGGCGAGGCGCACGCCATCGAGCTCGACGAGACCGGCTGGGCGCTGCGGCCCTACCAGCGCCAGGCCGTGGAGAACTTCTGGCACGGCGGCTCCGGTGTGGTCGTGCTGCCCTGCGGCGCGGGCAAGACGCTCGTCGGGGCCGGTGCGATGGCGGAGGCCAAGGCGACCACGCTCATCCTCGTCACCAACACGGTCTCCGCCCGGCAGTGGAAGCACGAGCTGGTGAAGCGGACCTCGCTGACCGAGGACGAGATCGGCGAGTACAGCGGCACCCGCAAGGAGATCCGTCCGGTCACCATCGCCACCTACCAGGTGCTGACGACCCGGCGGAAGGGCGTCTACCCGCACCTGGAGCTGTTCGACTCCCGCGACTGGGGGCTGATCCTCTACGACGAGGTGCACCTGCTGCCCGCCCCGGTGTTCAAGTTCACCGCCGACCTCCAGGCCCGGCGCCGGCTGGGGCTGACCGCCACGCTGGTACGCGAGGACGGGCGCGAGTCGGACGTCTTCTCGCTGATCGGGCCCAAGCGGTTCGACGCGCCCTGGAAGGAGATCGAGGCGCAGGGCTACATCGCGCCGGCCGACTGTGTCGAGGTGCGGGTGAACCTCACCGACTCCGAACGGCTCGCGTACGCCACCGCCGAGAACGAGGAGAAGTACCGCTTCTGCGCCACCACCGCGACCAAGCGGAAGGTGACCGAGGCGCTGGTCCGCAGGTTCGCGGGCCAGCAGATCCTGGTGATCGGCCAGTACATCGACCAGCTCGACGAGCTGGGCGAGCATCTGAACGCGCCCGTGATCAAGGGCGAGACCAGCAACGCGCAACGGGAGAAGCTGTTCGACGCCTTCCGTGAGGGCGAGATCAGCGTGCTCGTCGTGTCCAAGGTCGCGAACTTCTCCATCGACCTGCCGGAGGCCACGGTGGCCATCCAGGTCTCGGGAACCTTCGGCTCCCGCCAGGAGGAGGCCCAGCGGCTGGGCCGCGTCCTGCGCCCGAAGGCCGACGGCCACCAGGCCCACTTCTACTCCGTGGTCGCCCGCGACACGATCGACCAGGACTTCGCGGCCCACCGCCAGCGCTTCCTGGCGGAACAGGGCTACGCCTACCGGATCATGGACGCCGACGAGGTACTGACAGACACCGAGTAGCGGTCTTCCAGCCCCGGCCGGGGAAGATTCAGCCCCTCGGGCGATTGAGGAGCGGGGCCCGGGGCGGAGCCCCGAGGCGGTGGAACGACGGGGCCGGGCCCGCTGTCAGGGGCCCGGACCGGAGTTCTGGTGGGCCCGGGGAGAAACCTCAGCGGCGTCGTACGCCCGCTTCTTCGCCGTACTCGCCGAGCAGGACGACTCCGATGGCCGCGCGCCCGAACACCTTGACGGCCTTCAGGGCGTCGCCGAGGCGATGGCGGTGCTGGATGGAGGTGACGGCCGTCGCGCCACGCGCGACCGGCCCGGGATGGGCAGGACCTGGGGTGAAAGTGGCTGCGCTCATATCTCCATGGTGCGGCCACCCCGACCCGAACGGCGTCGGTCCATGGGCCTAACCTCGCCCACCCCTCAGGTACGGCTCGGCCACTCCGCCGTACACCTCACGACGGACCCCGCCCCCTAGGGATTCCCGGGCCCGACCCTGAGACGTCCGGGGGCGCCGGAGGAACGCGGTGCGCGGGCGCCGGAAAAAACCATTGGCCCCGGCATCCATCCTTCGCCTAGAATCTTCGCTCTTGCCCGCCTCCCTCGACGGAGTGCCGCCGCCCGGCCGGAAACCGGACGGCACCCGGAATCACCGCGGATTCCGCAGGGATTCCCTGCGGAATCCCGACGGAATCCGTGGCGATTCACGATCTGCATCACTCGCGCAGCACCGCCAGAAGCACCACGGCACTTCCGCAGCACCCCCACAGCAGGTTTCCCGGAGGCAATTCCCCGTGTCCACCCTGTCCGACGGTCCGTCCGGCGCCCCTTCCGAGTCCGACGATCCCCTCTCCCGCGAACGCTCCCACCTCACCCGGTCCCGTTCGGCGCTCCGCGCGATGCGCGAGGACGCGGAGAACCTCGACATCCGCGACGTCACCGCGAACTGGGTAAACGCCGAGGTCCTGCACCGCCAGATCGCCGAGCGCATCAAGGCCCTCGCCGATCTGAGCCACACCCCGCTCTTCTTCGGCCGGCTCGACTATCTGCACGCCCCGGGCTCCGACCTGGCGGAGGGCGCCGAGGGCGAGCGGTTCTACATCGGGCGACGGCATGTCCACGACGCCGACGGCGACCCGATGGTGATCGACTGGCGCGCGCCGGTCTCGCAGCCGTTCTACCGGGCCTCGAAGAAGGACCCGATGGACGTCGGGCTGCGCCGGCGGTTCGGCTACACCGGCGGCGAGCTCACGGCGTACGAGGACGAGCACCTCTCCGACCCGGCCGAGGCCGCGGCGACCAGCAAGCTGCTCCAGCAGGAGATCGAGCGCCCGCGCGTCGGCCCGATGCGCGACATCGTGGCGACCATCCAGCCCGAGCAGGACGAGATCGTACGGTCCGGGCTGTCCGGTTCGGTCTGTGTGCAGGGAGGTCCCGGCACCGGGAAGACCGCCGTCGGCCTGCACCGGGTCGCCTATCTGCTGTACGCGCACCGGGACCGCCTCGCCCGCACCGGCACCCTGGTGATCGGGCCGAACAAGTCCTTCCTGCACTACATCGAGCAGGTCCTCCCCGCGCTCGGTGAGCTGGAGGTCAAGCAGGCGACCGTCGACGACCTCGTCGCGCACGTCGAGGTGCGCGGGAGCGACGACGCCCCGGCGGCCGTGATCAAGGGCGACGCCCGGATGGCCGAGGTGCTGCGGCGGGCCGTGCGCTCGCACGTGACCGTCCCGACCGAGCCCGTGGTGGTGGTCAGGGGGTCGCGGCGCTGGCGCGTTCCCGCGTCCGAGCTGGAGGAGATCGTCCGGGAGCTGCTCGACCGGGACATCCGCTACGGCGCCGCCCACCAGGCCCTTCCGCAGCGGATCGCGCACGCCGTGCTGGTCCAGATGGAGCGCTCCGGTGAGGCGCCGGACGACCGGGTGCAGGACGCCGTCGCCCGCAACCCCGCCGTGAAGGCCGCCGTGAAGGCGATCTGGCCGCAGGTCGACCCCGCGAAGCTGGTGCTGCGGCTGCTGAGCGACGCGGAGTTCCTGGCCGCGCACGCGGAGGGGCTGCTGGACGAGGCCGAGCAGAAGGAGATCCTCTGGGCGAAGCCGGTGCGCAGCGTGAAGAGCGCGAAGTGGTCGCCCGCCGACGCCGTGCTGATCGACGAGGCCACCGATCTGGTCCAGCGCACGCACTCCCTCGGGCACGTGGTGCTGGACGAGGCGCAGGACCTCTCCCCGATGCAGTACCGCGCCGTGGGCCGGCGCTGCACGACGGGGTCGGCGACCGTGCTCGGGGACCTGGCGCAGGGGACGACCCCGTGGGCGACCCGGAGCTGGGAGGAGGCCCTCGGACATCTGGGCAAGGGCGACGCGGTCGTCGAGGAGCTGACCGCGGGTTTCCGTGTCCCCACGGACGTCATCACCTACGCGTCCCGGCTGCTGCCGCACATCGCGCCCGGTCTCACGCCGGTCGCCTCGGTGCGGGAGAACCCGGGCTTCTTCGAGGTGCGCGCGCGGACGGCGGACGCCGACGTCCTGGCCGCGGTGGAGGAGCTGCTGGACCGGGAGGGGTCGGTCGGACTGATCGCCGCCGACGCCCGGGTCCCGGTGCTCGCCGAGGCGCTGACGGCGGCCGGGCGGACGTACATCGGTCCGGGCGAGGAGACGACGGCCGAGACCCGGCTGACGCTGGTGCCGGCCTCCCTCGCCAAGGGCCTGGAGTACGACTACGTGGTGCTGGACGAGCCGGGTGCCGTCGTCGACGGCGAGCCGGACGAACGCACCGGGCTGCGCCGCCTGTACGTGGCGCTCACCCGGGCGGTCTCGGGGCTGATCGTGACCCACGCGGCGCCGCTCCCGGCCGAACTCGGCTGACCGCCCGGCGGCCCCGGCGCGGACGCCGACGGCCCCCGGCACGGATGCCGGGGGCCGCGAACCGCCCTACGTGTGGGGCTACTTGAACTTCCGGCTGGTCGCCAGGTAGACCTGCTTGGCGTTCTCGCCGAGGCGTGGCCCGGTGATGAACGTCTTGCGGTCGCTCAGGGAGTTGTTGGAGACCAGGTAGGTCCGGCCGTCGTGGCTCAGGAACCAGGGGCCGCCGGACGCGCCGCCGTTCATGGTGCAGCCGATCATGTACTGGGCGGGGACGTTGCTCGCGAGCACGAACCGCTTGGTGGCGCCGTGGCAGTCGTACATCTTCGAGCCGTCGTAGGGCGACTCGGCCGGGTAGCCGCGGACCTTCATCGACTTGACCTTGTTGGCGGCCGGGGCGCCGAACCACACCGGCAGGGCCGAACCGAGCCGCTCCTGAAGGGACTTGCCGCCGCTCTCCGGCTTGACGTGGAGCACGGCGTAGTCGTAGCCGGAGGCCGCGTTGCCCGTGTGGCCGCCGCCCTGCATCCACTGGGAGGAGGTGGTGGCCCAGTCGGCCCACCAGACGCCGTACGGGGAGACCGACGTGGCGCGCGGGTCGGTTATCTGACGGCTGCTCAGGCTCGCGCTGTTGTTGTACGAGGGGACGAAGGCGATGTTGCGGTACCAGCCGCCGCCCTTGCCCGCGTGCACGCAGTGGCCCGCGGTCCACACCAGGTTGGACTTGCCGGGGTGCGCCGGGTCGGTGACGACGGCGGCCGAGCAGACCATGTTGCCCTGGGGCGAGGAGAAGAACATCTTGCCGACGGGCGGGGCGTAGTGGTGATAGGTGCCCCTGACCTTGGCGGCGGTCTGCTTCGTGACCTTGCCGTCGGGCAGGTAGGAGGTGGCGCCGCTGCCCGAGCCCGAACTGGTGCTGCCCGCCCGGACGAGGGGGATGCTGGCCTTGGCCCGGGCCATCTTCTCCGGCGACCAGAAGTCCTTGATGTAGGGGTTGGCGAAGTCCTCCGCCTTGGAGGCCCAGTCGCTGTAGTCCTGCCACCCGCCGTTCTTCCACTTGTCCAGGGCGGCGCCGCCGAGTTCGGTGGGAATGCCGTCGGGCAGCTTGTAGCCGCCGAGCGAGGCGGAGCCGTCGTCCTGGCCGGTGTCGACGCCCTTGTCGGCCTGGGCGGACGACGAGGGCCGCGCGGCGGCCCCCTCGTCGTCCTTCTTGCCGTCACAGGCCGTGGTGGTGATCATGACGGCCGCGATCACGGCGGCCGCCCCCGCGAGCGTGCGGCTGCGTATGGATGGCATGAAGCCCTGTCCCCCTGATGCTGCTGTGCTGCCGCACCGCGTTCGCCGGCACGCACATACGTGTGATTGTCATGCCCCGGCCGATCGGGGCAGATCAAATATGCACGCAAAAAGCCGCGCGGTGATCGACGCGTGACTCTCACAACACAACAACTACGAGGCGGAGATGGATCCGTGACCTCTCCGGCCGGAGAAGCGGCCGCCTACGCGTCGACGGCGGTCCGCCACTGCCGTACCGACTCCGCGGAGACCGGCCCCGCCCATCCGTCCGGACGTGCGGCGCCGCCGATGTGGAAGGCGTCGAGGCCCGCCGCGCGCAGCTCCGGCAGATGGTCCAGGCGCAGTCCGCCGCCGACCATGATCCGCGGCTCGTACCCCGGCTCACCGCGGCGGGCGGCCTCGGCGGCCAGGACGGAGAGCCCGTCGTCGACACCCGCCGGGGACCCGGCGGTCAGATAGGCGTCCAGGCCGGGCAGGTCCGCGAGCTGCTTGCGCAGGGCGTCCCGGTCGGCGGCGCGGTCGATCGCGCGGTGGAACGTCCAGCGGCAGCCGTCCAGTTCGGCGACGATCCGCTCGACGGCGGCCAGGTCGGGACCGCCGTGCTCGTCGAGGAAGCCGAGCACGAACTCGTCGGCGCCCGCGGCCCGCAGTTCGCCCGCGGCCCGGACGAGAGCGTCGACGCCCGCGGGGCCGCCCGCCGAGAAGCCGTCGGACAGGCGCAGCATCACGCGCAGCGCGATGTCGACGGAAACACGGATCCCGGCGAAGGTCTCCACCGACGGGGTCAGCCCGTCGGCCGCCATGTCCGTGACCAGCTCCAGCCGGTCCGCTCCGCCGGCCTGAGCGGCGACCGCGTCCTCCACGCCGAGGGCGATCACCTCCAGGACCGCGCTCTTCCGCTCAGTCATCGGACCTCTTCCCTTGGGCCGCTATAGGTCTAGTCCAATCCAAGAGTACGCGGGCGGGGACGGGGGCGCGAGAAGATCGCGTCCGGCGCTGTAGTTGATCTTTCATATGACCTCCTCGCATGTGAAGATCATGTGATGACGGCGTGGAGGGGTGGGGCAGTGCGACGACGTGGGTGGGGTGCGGCGGCCGTGGTGACGGTCGCGGCGATCTGCGGAACCCTGCTGGTCCAGGGGACCGGCGCCGGGACCGGCGGGGGCGACGGCGTGTCCAGGCCGATCCGGACGCGTACGACGACCGCCGCGCTGACGGTGGCCGACGGCGGCACCTCCGCCCGGCTGGACCGCCGGGGCACCGCTCCCTTCAGCATGCTGGGCATCACCTGGGCCGAGCCGTCGGCACGGGTGGCTGGCGCGATCGAGGTCCGGACCCGGGACACCGCGCGCCACGCGTGGTCCGAGTGGCTTCGGCTGGACGGTGACAGCGGCGAGGGCGAGGAGGGCGCGTCCCGCGGCGGGACCGCTCCGGCGTGGGTGGGCCCGTCCGACGGGGTGCAGGTGCGGATGTCCGGCGCGCCGTCGCGGCGGCTGCCCGCGGACCTGAGACTCGACATGATCGACCCGGGCGGCGACGCGGCCTCCCGGCTGGAACCCGCCGGGTTCGTCATGGACCCGGCCGATCCGGCCGAACCGACCGGCACGACGGACCCGGCCGGACCGACGGAGGCGGCCGACCCGACGGACCCGGCCGACCCGGCCGCGACGGACGAGCCCGCGCAGACCTCGTCCTCCGACCCGTCCCCGTCCTTGACCTCCGAGCCCTCCGGGCCCTCGTCCGACCCGACGGCCTCCGCCGTACCCACGGAGTCGCAGACGCGGCCGTCCACCGAGAGCGCGAGCCCTTCGCCGACCGGATCGGCGCCGGAGCCGGCCTCGCCGAGCGCGACCCCGACCGTTCCCCCGGCCCCCGAGTCCACCGTGCCCCGCCCGCCGATCACCTCGCGCGCGGGCTGGGGCGCCGACGAGTCCATCAGCCCGGAGGACCCCGGCTATCTGCCGGGCGGGAGGATCAAGGCGGTGGTGCTGCACCACACCGCCACCTCCAACGACTACACCTGCGCCGAGGCCCCGGCCGTCATCCGGGCCGTCTACGCCTACGACGTGCAGCAGTTGACCTGGAAGGACATCGGCTACAACTTCCTCGTCGACAAGTGCGGCACGATCTACGAGGGCCGCAAGGGCGGCGTCGACCGGCCGGTGATGGGCGCGCACGCCTACGG
Organism: Streptomyces sp. NPDC056738; assembly: GCF_042790435.1. Taxonomy (NCBI): domain Bacteria; kingdom Bacillati; phylum Actinomycetota; class Actinomycetes; order Kitasatosporales; family Streptomycetaceae; genus Streptomyces; species Streptomyces sp. NPDC056738. The sequence goes on along the minus strand of NZ_JBHTZF010000013.1, from coordinate 224,135 downwards.
CTTCAACTCCGAGACCACGGGCATCGCGATCATCGGTGACTACAGCGACGTGGCGCCCTCCAGGGAGGCGATGACCTCGGTCGCCCGGCTCGCCGCGTGGAAGCTCGGCCAGTACGGCGTCGACCCGACGGGCACCGCCACCCTCACCGCGGGCGCGAGCGGTCCCAACTACTTCCGCCAGACGTGGACGGCGGGGACCCGGATGGCCTTCCCCGTCATCCACGGGCATCGCGACGGCTACAACACCGTGTGCCCGGGGGACGCCTACTACGCCCTGCTGCCCACGGTCCGCGCCTGGGCGGGCGGGACGGTCGAGGGACTCACCCTGGACTCGGTCACCGGCGCCGGCGCGCCCGGCGGCACCGTCCTCGCCGGCACCCCCGTCACCGTGAAGTGGTCGGCCACCACCCCGGCCGCGCTGGTCGGCCGGTACGACGTCCTGGTCGACGGGGAGGCCGCGGCCACCGCCGCGGGGACCGTCTCCTCCGCCGAGGTGAGCCTGGCCCCGGGGACCCACAAGGTCGCCGTGCGGGGCGTCCACCAGTCCGGCAGGACGGCGGTCACCGAGGACGTCACCGTCGTCGCCGTCGCCGCCGAGTCCGCGTCGCCCACCCCGACCCTCACGGCCCCCGTCACGACCGCCCCGCCCACGACGACCGCGACCCCTCCCGCCGCGACGACCTCACCCACCGCCAAGGCCACCACCCCCGCCGCGACGGCCACGCCGACCACCAAGGCCACGACACCCGCCGCGACCGCCTCGCCGACCACGAAGGCCACCACCCCCGCGCCGACGGCCTCCCCCACGGCGAAGGCCACCACCCCCGCCGACACCACCCCGCCCGTCTTCTCCACCAAGCCGAATCTCGCCCTGCGCACCGGAACGGTGAGCACCACGGCCGTCCCGGTCACCCTGAAGTGGAAGGCCACCGACACGAAGGGGCTCAAGGAGGTCCGACAGACCTCCCCGATCGCCAGGACGTACGGTCCGACGGTCACGAGCGCGAGCCTCACCGCCAGGTCCGGTGCCGCCACGACCTGGAGGATGACCGCGTACGACAAGGCCGGCAACGCCCGCTCGGCCTCGGTGAGCGGCACCCCCGTGATCCTCCAGGAGAGCGCGGCCACGAAGTCCGGCTCCTGGACGTCCAAGTCGTCGAGCGGCTACCTGGGCGGCGGGTCGTACGGCAGCTCCGCGAAGAACGCGTCACTGACCTGGACGTTCACCGGGCGCTCGGCGGCCCTGGTGGTCTCGCGCGCCGCGACCTCGGGCCAGGTGTACGTGTACGTGGACGGCAGGAAGACCACCACCCTGGACCTGAGGTCGACGACCACGAAGTACCGCGACGCCGTCTGGGCGACGACCTGGACCGCCGCCGCCAGGCACACGGTGAAGCTCGTGGTCGTCGGGACCGGCGGCCGTCCCACGGTCACGGCCGACGGGCTCGTGTATCTCAAATAGCCGGGGCCCAGTCGGCCTCCGGCCGGGTCACCCGAACAGGTTGAGCTCCTCCTCCCGCGCCCCCACCAGCTCGTAGACCGTCGTCTTGGGGACCGGCCGGCCCGAGCAGAGCCGTACGAGGGTCGCGGCGCCGCCGATGTACCGGGCCGGGGGGCGGTCGCCGGGGACGCCGCCCAGGAGCAGCGGGTCGTCGAGCTGGTCGACGTCGGCGTGCAGCGGCACCCGGCCGCTCTCCCGGCTGTGGCGCACCAGGAGGGCGAGGGCGTGCGGTAGTCCCTCGCCCTCGTAGGCGCCGGGTTCACCGAACGCCTCGCGCACGTCTCCGGCGTGGATCCACTCGCCGAGCGCGACCGCGTCGAGGGCGCCCCTGGTCCGGGCGATCGCCGGGCCCGCCTCGGTCATCCCGCGTTCCAGCTCGTCGATCACCCGCTCCGTCGGCCAGTCGGCGCGCTCGGCGATGTCGCGGTCGTTGGACTCGGGCTCGAACACCCCCGGTTCGAAACGGCGCTCGACGACCCGGGTGAGCACGGCCGAGCAGTGCGCCAGCACGTCCCGCACCGTCCACGCCGGGCACCCGGGCGTCGGACGGGAGAAGTCGTCCTCCGGGCGGGCCCGCAGCAGCGGGATCAGCGCGTCGCGCTCGGTGCGCAGGAGCAGACCGGGCAGTTCCGGGTCCCGTACATCGTGTGCGTCTTGAGGAATCATGACTCCACGCTAGGGGGCGCCGTCCGGAAATTCCGGCGTCCGCGGGGGCTCGGCGCGCGTCCGCCCGCTACCCGCGCAGTTCGACGGAGATGTGCGGGGACAGTGCGCGGAGGAAGTCCGGGGCGTCGAACATCGCGCCGGCGGAGGCCACGCCGGTCGTCCGGGTGCGTCCGGTGAGGATGCGGTCGAGGGCCTCCACCACGAGCGGCGCGGTGACGGCGTAGATGTCCCGGCCCCGCGCCACGGCCCGGCGTTCGGCCTCACCAGAGCGCACCACGACGTCGACGACGAAGGTCTGTTCCGACCGTCCGCGCTCGTCGGCCGCGCGCGGGGCCGGGGTGTCCGGGGCCGCCAGTTCCCCGGCCGCCTCGACGGTCATGTAGGTGCGCACCTCGGGGACGGCGAGGTGGCTGGGCACGGTGACCACGTCGGCCATCGAGAACTCCCCGATGACGGCGCGCGGACCCGTCGGTTCGGGGAACGGCCACTCCAGGGTGGGCGGGGTGTCGTGGACGTACTCCAGCCGCCCCTTCGTGTGGCGGACGCGCCGGCCGCCGCGCCGCTCCCGGGAGACCGCGCCCGCGGCACGCGTCCCGGGAGTGGGGTGCCAGCCGCTCAGCCCGTACGCGACGTGGGCCTCGTCGGCGGCCGTCCACCCGCCCATCGCGGCGGTGACGAGCAGGTCGCCGAGGCCGCCGTAGAACGCCATCGCCGGGACGATCACCGCTCCCGCCGCCTCGGCCCGCTCGGCGAAGTGCGTGAACGTGTCCAGGTTGGCCTCGATCTCGGCCGCCACGTCCACGTACGGGATCCCGGCGCGCAGGGCCGCCTCGATCACGGGGGCGGCCGTCGTGGCGAAGGGTCCGGCGCAGTTGACCACCGCGACGGCACCGGTCAGCGCGTGGTCGAGGGACGCCGGGTCCCCGACCGTGGCCGGGCGGACGTCCAGGCCCGGCCACGTGGTGGCCAGGTCCTTCAGCTTCTCGGCGTCCCGCCCGGAGAGGACCGGGACGAACCCGCGCTCCAGCAGTTCGGCCACCACGAACCGGCCGGTGTGCCCGTACGCGCCGAACACCGTCACCGCTTGACCCGACTTCATGGGTCCTCCCCCGTACTCGAAGTGAACTGCCGTGATCCGTAAGGACATCCTGGCGAGGGCGGACGCCCGGCACGAGTGTCCGGAACGACACGCCCCATACAATTCCGGACATGACCTCTGTCGCGCTGGCCGTCACCGACGGGATGCTGCACTTCGAACTGGGTCTGGCCTGCGAGGTCTTCGGCTCCGCGCCGGACGCCGTCCGGGTCCCCTGGTACGACCTCGCGGTCTGCGGGCCGAGGGCGGTGCGCGTCGGCCCGTTCCGGCTGGAGCCCGACCACGGCTTCGACCGGCTTCCCGAAGCCGACACGGTGATCGTCCCGGGCTGGGCGGACGTGGACCGGGAGCCGCCGGCCGACCTCGTCGACGCGGTGCGCGCGGCCCACGAGGCGGGTGCGCGGGTGGCGTCCCTGTGCACCGGCGCGTTCGTCCTGGCCGCCGCCGGACTGCTGGACGACAGACGGGCGACCACGCACTGGGCGCACACCCGCGCGCTGGCCGACCGCCATCCCCGGGTACGGGTGGACCCGGACGTCCTCTACGTGGACGACGGCGGCGTGCTGACCTCCGCGGGCAAGGCCGCCGCCATGGACCTGTGCCTGCACCTCGTCCGCCTCGACCACGGGTCCTCCGTCGCCAATACCGTCGCCCGCAACCTGGTCGTGCCCCCGCACCGGGACGGCGGCCAGGCCCAGTTCGTCAGCACCCCGGTGCCCGCCCCCGACCACCACCCGCTCGCCGAGCTGTTCCCCTGGGTCATCGAGCGGCTGGACCGTCCGCTGACCGTGGAGGACCTGGCCCGCCGGGCGCGGATGAGCTCACGCACGCTCGGCCGCCACTTCAGGTCGGTGACCGGCACCACCCCGCTCCAGTGGCTGCTGACCCAACGGATCCGCCACGCCCAGGAGTTGCTGGAGACCACCGACGCGGGCATCGACGCCGTCGCGGCGGCCACCGGCATGGGAACCGCCACGACACTGCGCCGGCACTTCAACCGCACGGTGGGCGTGCCTCCGGACGCCTACCGCCGCACCTTCCGCTCGCGCACGGGCCCGGCGGCCGGGAGCACCACGGACGGCACCACGACGGGGAGTACGGCAGCGGGGAGTCCGGCGGGGACAATGGACGCATGGCAGCAGAGAGCAACCGCCACCCGGCCCACGAGGACCTGACTAAGCGCTGGGCGGACACCGTCCTGGCCGCACGGGGCGGTGACGGGTCCGGCCCCGCGCCGGGGCCCTACGCGGAGAACCTGCTGGGCCGCTGGGCCGAACCCCGGCGCCGGTACCACACCACCGGCCATCTCCTCGCGGTCCTCGACCACATCGACCTGCTGGAGGCCCACGGGGAGCGCGCCGGCGATCCGGCCGCCGTGCGCCTGGCGGCCTGGTTCCACGACGCCGTGTACCTCCCGGACCGCTCGGAGAACGAGGAGCGCTCCGCCCGGCTCGCGGAACGCGCGCTGGACGAACTGGGTGTCGCCCCGGAGCGCACGGCCGAGGTCCCCGGCTCGTCCGCCTCACCGTCTCGCACGACCCCGCCGACGACGACACCGACGGCGCCGTCCTGTGCGACGCGGACCTCGCGATCCTGGCCTCGCCCCCGGACACGTACGCCGCCTACACGGCCGCCGTCCGCGAGGAGTACGCGTTCGTGCCCGACGACGCCTTCCGCGTGGGCCGTGCGGCGGTTCTCCGCCAACTCCTGGCTCTGCCCGCGCTGTTCAGAACCACCTACGGCCAGCGCACCTGGACCACCCCGGCCCGCCGGAACATGGAGACCGAACTGACAACACTGACGACCGAATGACCCAGCCCCTCCGGCGGGAGGGCCGCAGTCCCTCCGGCCGCGAAAATCCAGCCCCCTCAGGCGGTACCCCGGTCCGGCGGGTAATCCCGTAGGTCCGGCCGGGCGATCCGACCTATCCTCGGCCGCATGACTGACACGGGTGGGGACCGGATCGAGGAAGCCGTCGCGAGCTGCGCCACGCTGCTGCGGGCGGCGGCCGGACACGACTGGGACGGGGTACGGGCGGGACGCCTGGAGTGGGACTGCCGGCGGACCGCCGAGCACATCGCCAGTGATCTCATCGCGTACGCCGGACAGTTGGCCGGCCGGGCCACCACGGCCTACGTACCGTTCGAGATCACGATGGAGGACGGCGCGGACAACGCGGGCGTCGTCGACGTGATCGAGACGACCGGCGCCCTGCTCGCCGCCGCCGTCCGCACGACCCCGCGCGAGGTCCGCGCCTTCCACCCGTACCCGTTCCGCAGCGCGAACCGCGAAGGCTTCGCCGCGATGGGGATCGCCGAGGTCCTGCTGCACACGTACGACATCGCCGAGGGGCTCGGCCTGCCGTACGAGCCGCCGGCCGAGCTGTGCGCCTGGGTCCTCACCCGGATCTTCCCGCACGTGCGGCCCGAGCCCGGCGCCCCGTGGGACACCCTCCTGTGGGCCACCGGGCGCGGCGACCTGCCCGCCCGCGAACCGGTCACCGAGTGGCGCTGGAACAACAACCTGGTGATCGGCACCGAGCGGCTCACCCTCCAGGGAGTCACCCCGGCCGCCGCCGCCGAGCTGCGCGAGGGCGGCACGGGCGGCTTCGAATGGATCGAGGGCGGCCCGTTCCACGGCACCCGGGATGCCGCGGGGATGGTCGCGAGCTCCTACGAGAAGGGGGTGCACCGGCCGGAGTGGGGGATGTTCGTGCTCGTACGGCGCGAGGACGGACGCGCGGTCGGCGCGATCGGCTTCCACGGAGTGCCCGACGACGAGGGGCGCGCCGAGGTGGGCTACGACCTCGCGGAGAACGCCCGCGGCCGGGGCTACGCCACCGAGGCCCTGCGCGCCCTGGCGGAGACGACCCTCGCCCGCGACGACGTCAAGCTCCTGTTCGCCGCCATCGAGCAGGACAACGCCCCCTCGCAACGGGTCATCGCCCGCGCCGGTTTCACCCGGGCGAGCGAGGAGGTGGAGCGGGCCGCCCACGAACTGCACGACTGGGAGACGTCCTTGAGGCTGTACTCCCGCGAGGCCTGAACGGCCCCGCCCGGTTCACCGCGCGCGCTTGCGGCGGCGCAGCCCAGCGCCGTGCAGCAGCCGTACGACCTCACGGCTGCTGACCTGCACCGCTCCGGCGGCGACCGCGTCGGCGTAGCGGTGCGAGGGGATGTCGTAGTGGTCGCGCTCGAAGGCCCGCGGGGGCGCGCCCAGTTCCTCGGCGAACGCGTGGAGTTCGTCGTAGGAGACGTCGCTGATCAGGTGGGACCAGACACGGCCGTGTCCCGGCCAGATGGGCGGATCGATGTAGACGGTCACGAGGGCGGGTTCGTGCCGGTCGCCGAGCCGAGCGAGCCGACCGGGGAGATCTTCACGCCGGCCTCGTGGCACACCCAGTGCGGGTCGGGGCCCAGTTCGGGCTCGACGTCCAGGGCGTGCGGGCCGCCGGAGGTGCACACCGGGCACAGCGGCCATCGTCCGTGCCGCTCCAGGAGCGCGTCCTGGACGTCCTGGGCGACGAGCCCGGCGACGAACTCGACGCCGTCCGGCCACTGCTCGACCCACCAGCGGCGCTGCACCACCGAGTCCTCGACCAGGGAGACGACGTCCGCCTCGGCCACCTGGCCCGCTATCAGGTCGGCGAGCACACGGGCGCGTGCCGCGTGCAACGCCTGCTCCAGAGGGCTGAGGGGGGTGCCGGAGGGGTTCATGTCCCTATTGTGCGCACCCTTGACCGTTCACCCCAAAGGAAAATATCTTTCATGGTGTGACCCATGACGTGAAGGAAATTTTCGCGGGTGAGGCACCCCCCGCCCCCGCGGCCCTCGCGGCCAAGGTGCGGACCCTCGCCCCCTCGATGACACGCAGCATGCAGCGGGTCGCCGAGGCCGTCGCCGGTGACCCGGCCGGATGCGCGGCCCTCACGGTCACCGGACTCGCCGAGCTGACCGGCACCAGCGAGGCCACGGTCGTGCGCACGGCCCGCCTCCTCGGCTACCCCGGATACCGGGACCTGCGCCTCGCGCTCGCCGGGCTCGCCGCCCAGCAGCAGTCGGGCCGGGCCCCCGCCGTCACCGCGGACATAGCGGTCGACGACCCGATCGCCGACGTCGTCGCCAAGCTCGCCTACGACGAGCAGCAGACCCTCGCCGACACCGCCGCCGCGCTCGACACCGTCCAGCTCGGCGCGGCCGTCGCCGCCATCGCCGCCGCCCGCCGCGTCGACGTCTACGGCGTCGGCGCCTCCGGGCTGGTCGCCCAGGACCTCCAGCAGAAACTCATGCGGATCGGGGTCATGGCCTTCGCGCACATCGACCCGCACCTCGCGGTGACCAGCGCCGTCCAACTGCGCGCGAAGGACGTGGCGATAGCCGTCACGCACTCCGGCTCCACCGGCGACGTCATCGAACCGCTCCGCGTCGCCTTCGAGCACGGGGCGACGACGGTGGCGGTCACCGGCCGTCCGGGCGGACCGGTCGCGCAGTACGCCGACCACGTCCTGACCACCTCGGCCGCCCGTGAGAGCGAGCTGCGTCCGGCGGCCATGTCGTCGCGGACCAGCCAGCTCCTGGTGGTGGACTGTCTGTTCGTCGGGGTCGCCCAGCGCACCTACGACACGGCGGCACCCGCGCTGTCCGCCTCGTACGAGGCCCTCGCGCACCGCCACTCCCCGCGCGGCGGCCGGTAGCCGCTCCGCACGACCTCATCGGAAAGAGCCGCCTCTCCATGACCTCCATGTCCAACCACGGCGATCTTCGAGCAGAGTTGGAGACGCTGACCACCGAGGCGTTCCGCCCCGAACTGTCGGAGATCGACCGGCTGTCCACGCTGGAGATCGCGCGGATCATGAACGGCGAGGACACGACGGTGCCCGCGGCCGTCGCCGCGCAGCTCACGCGCATCGCCGCCGCGATCGACGGCATCGCGGAACGCATGGCCCGCGGCGGCCGCCTCATCTACGCGGGCGCCGGCACCGCGGGCCGCCTCGGCATCCTGGACGCCTCCGAGTGCCCGCCCACGTTCAACACCGATCCCTCCCGGGTCGTCGGCCTGATCGCGGGCGGCCCCGAGGCCGTGGTCACCTCGATCGAGGGCGCCGAGGACTCGCCGGAACTCGCGGTGGCCGACCTGGACGCACTCGCGCTGACGGCCGACGACACCGTGGTCGGGGTCTCCGCCTCGGGCCGCACCCCGTACGCCGTGGGCGCGGTCGAGCACGCCCGCAAACAGGGTGCCCTCACGATCGGCCTGTCGTGCAACGCGGACAGCGCGCTCGCCTCCGCCGCGGATCACGGCATCGAGGTCGTGGTCGGCCCCGAACTGCTCACGGGCTCGACCCGGCTGAAGTCCGGCACCGCACAGAAGCTCGTCCTGAACATGCTCTCGACGATCACGATGATCCGGCTCGGCAAGACGTACGGGAACCTGATGGTCGACGTCCGGGCCTCAAACGAGAAGCTGCGGGCCCGCTCCCGGCGCATCGTCGAGCTCGCCACCGGGGCCTCCGACGAGGAGATCGAGCACGCGCTCGCCGCGACGGACGGCGAGGTGAAGAACGCCATCCTGACGATCCTCGGCGGAGTCGACGGTCCCACCGCCGCCCGCCTTCTGGAGCAGTCGGGGGGCCATCTGCGCGCCGCGCTGGCGGCTTCGGCCGGCTGACCAGCACGCTCGGGGGGTGAGCATCCCCGACTCCACCACAGCAGCGGCGATCCTCCCCCTCGTGGGCGGTCCCGCGAACGTCCTCACCGTCACCCACTGCATGACCCGGCTCCGGCTGGGTCTGCGGAACCCCGGCCTGATGGACGAGCAGGGCCTGCGGGCCCTGCCGGCCGTCCTCGGCCTCGTCACGCACGACGGCTCCTGCCAGATCGTCCTGGGCCCCGGCACGGTCGCCCGCGTGACGCCCGCGTTCGAGGCCCTGCTGGCGGACGCCCCGCACGACACGGAACCGGCCGCCGGCGGACCCACGACCACCGCGGACCGGCTCGCGCTGCGCGGCGCCGAACTGAAGGCCGCCCGCTCCCGGCGCAACGCCACCCCGCTCAAGCTGTTCCTGCGGCGGATCGCGGACGTCTTCGTGCCGCTGATCCCGGCCCTGATCGGCTGCGGGGTGATCGCCGGCCTCAACGGCCTGCTGATCAACCTCGGCGTGCTGAGGGGCCTCACCCCCGCGCTGACCGCCATCGCCTCCGGATTCATGGCGCTGATCGCCGTCTTCGTGGGCCACAACACGGCCAAGGTGTTCGGCGGCACCCCCGTCCTCGGCGGCGCGGTGGCCGCGATCGTCGTGTACGCGGGGGTCGCCAAGGTCACCGTCCTCGGGGTGACGCTCGCCCCCGGCCAGGGCGGCGTCCTGGGCGCCCTGGCCGCGGCCCTGCTCGGGACGTACGTGGAGAAGTGGTGCCGCCGCTGGGTCCCGCCCACCCTGGACGTCCTGATCACCCCCACCCTCACCGTGCTGCTGACCGGACTGGTGACGCTGTACGCGCTGATGTACGCGGCCGGTGAGCTCTCCGCCGCAATCGGCACCGCCGCCGCCTGGCTGCTCTCCACCACCGGCGCCTTCGCCGGGCTCGTCCTCGGCGCCCTGTTCCTCCCCCTGGTGATGCTCGGCCTGCACCAGGCCCTCATCCCCATCCACACCACGCTCATCGAGCAGCAGGGCTACACCGTCCTGCTGCCCGTGCTCGCCATGGCCGGCGCGGGCCAGGTCGGCGCGGCCCTCGCGGTGTATGTCCGGCTGCGCCACGACACCTCGCTCCGCACGACCATCAGATCGGCGCTCCCGGCCGGTCTCCTCGGCGTCGGCGAACCCTTGATCTACGGGGTGTCCCTGCCGCTCGGCCGGCCCTTCGTCACGGCCTGCGCGGGCGGGGCGGCGGGCGGCGCGTTCATCGGCTTCTTCTCGATGCTGGGCGATCATGTCGGCTCGACCGCCATCGGCCCCTCCGGGCTGGCCCTGTTCCCGCTGCTGTCCGGCAACCGGGGCCTCGCCGTCACCGCGGCGATCTACGCGGGCGGCCTGCTGACGGGGTACGCCGTCGGCTTCGCGGCCACGTACTTCCTCGGCCTCGGCGGCATCCGCGGCACCGGTCCCGACGGGGGGCTCGACAGCGGCCGCGACGGCCGGTCACCGGCCCGGCGGGCGGAACAGGCCGCCGTGTAGCCGCGCTGTCGGTGGCGCGTGCGACGCTGGGGGCATGAACCACGCACAGCTGACCGCCCTGGGCCGTGCTCTGCGGCTGCTCGGGGAGCACGGCGACGCCCTGAACGCCGACACCCCCGACGCCAAGCTGCACGAGGTCAAGGCGGACCTGAAGCGGGCCCTGGACCTGCTCGACGAGACGGTGACGACGGCCAAGCCGACCACCCGCTGCTCCGAGCACCCGAACGGCCCGGTGGACGAGAGCGCCCCGGACCGCTGTCTGCTGTGCGAGACCCGCCGCCGCACCGCCCGCCGCACCGAGGTCAACGACGCGTACACGCACGGCCGGGCGCCCGCCCCGGACGAGCTGCCCGACCGCACGATGTCCCGCTACGGGGTGCGCGGCGACCGCCCCCAGCCCCAGCAGCGCTGGCTCCCGGAGGTCTGGAACGGCCAGACGTGGCTCCTGTGCGGCACCCCCCGCCGCGACCGCCAGGAGGCCGAGCGCTTCCTCGCCGCCGAACGCCGGGCCCCCCGCCCCGGCATGGCCTATCGCCTCGTCCACGAGTTCACCGACTACGAGGTGCTGCGTATCTGGGGCACCCCGGTCAAGGTCGACATCGAGCCCATGGGGAATCTCTAGGCAGGCCGGGGCCCGAAAGCGGGCCCCCTCCCCGGGTCAGGGCAGCCGCCCCTCCGCGTTGAGCCGCCGCACCCGGGCCCGCAGCACCTCGCCCGGCGGAGCCTCCCCGAGAGCCTCGGGCGGACAGTCCCACTCGATCCCCCCGCCTGGCGGCCGCAGTTGTACGAGACCGCCCTCGCGCCCCATCACCTGGCCGAGCCGTCCGTCCCGCACGTCGATCGCGTACTCCTCGCCGGACGTCATCTCCATACCCACCGATCCCTCCACGCTGAGTGTTCCCTTTCACCACCCAGCGTGACCGGCATGCCCGTAACCTGGCCAGAGTCGGCGCTCCAACAACCCCACCTGTTGGACGGGAAGTCGCCATGCCCCACCCCAAGGACCTCGACCCCTCCTCCTCCCCGCGCGCCATGATCGGCGCGGAGTTGCGGCACGCCCGCGAGAACGCCGGCCTCAGCCAGTCCGAACTGGGCGAACCGCTCTTCGTCAGCGGTTCCTTCATCGGCCAACTGGAGTCGGGCACCCGCCGCCTCCAGCTCGAATACGCCGTCCGGATAGACGAGATCCTGGGAACCAGGGGCTTCTTCGAGCGCAATTGCAGGGCGCTGGCGAGGTCGAAGTACCCGGATCACTTCGTGGAAGCCGCGGAGGCGGAGGCCATGGCGACGGCGATCAGGGAGTATGCGCCGGCGCTCGTCCCCGGCCTGCTGCAGACGCGGGGGTATGCCCAGGCGATGTTCCGACGAGGTCGCCCGACGGCAACAGCGCAGGCCATCGATGAGTTGGTCGCTGCCCGGCTGGACCGTGCACGCCTGCTCGACGATCCAACAACGCCGTTGTTGTGGGCGATCCTTGACGAAGCTGTACTGCGCCGACGGGTCGGGGCGTGGCCGGTCATGGCCGAGGCCTTACGCCACATTGCTACCCTGGCCGAACAGCGCAGGATCATCGTGCAAGTGCTGCCCTTCTCAGCAGGAGCCCACATGGCCATGGAGGGCTCCCTCAAGCTGATGACCTTCGACGGCGCTGCGCCTCTCGCCTACCTGCAGGGTCTGGGGACAGGCCGACTGGAGGACGACCCGGCCACGGTCGCCCACCACGACCTGACCTTCCACCTCCTTGCGGCCAGCGCACTCTCACCGCACGAATCACTGGCTCTGGTCCACTCGGTGGCAGAGGATTACGCGCATGAGCGACAGCCCTGAGTACGCCCTGAACAAGGCCACTTGGCACAAGTCCAGCTACAGCGGAGCAAGCGGCGGCGACTGCCTGGAAGTCACCTTCGGCGAACACCTCGTCCCCGTACGGGACTCCAAGAACCCCGGCCCGGTGATCGCCTTCGGCGCCCGAGCCTGGGGTGCCTTCGTCGCGCACCTCTGAAAAAAGGGACGGCACCCGCGTACAGCGGGCGCCGTCCCTCCCCCGTTCCCCCCGTTTCCGGGAAGCTGTCAGCTCAGCGAGCCCAGCGCCGCCGCGTCGTACGGCGCGAGCTCGTCGAAGCGGCCGGCCAGGACCTTCGCCGCCCACTCCGGGTCCTGGAGCAGCGCGCGGCCGATGGCGACGAGGTCGAACTCGTCGCGCTCCATGCGGTCGAGGAGGTCGTCGATGCCCTTGACCGGCGATCCCTCGCCCACGAAGGCCTTGATGAAGTCGCCGTCCAGGCCCACCGAGCCGACGGTGATGGTGGGCTTGCCCGTCAGCTTCTTCGTCCAGCCGGCGAGGTTGAGGTCGGAACCGTCGAACTCGGGCACCCAGTAGCGGCGGGTGGAGGCGTGGAAGGAGTCCACTCCGGCCGCGGCGAGCGGGGCGAGGATCGCCTCCAGCTCCTCCGGGGTCTCCGCGAGGCGGGCGTCGTACGCCTGCTGCTTCCACTGCGAGTAGCGGAAGATGACGGGGAACTCGGGCGAGACGGCCGCGCGCACCGCGGCGACGATCTCCGCCGAGAACTTCGTACGGGCCACCGGGTCGCCGCCGTACGCGTCCTCGCGGCGGTTGGTGCCCGCCCAGTGGAACTGGTCGAGCAGGTAGCCGTGGGCGCCGTGCAGTTCGACCCCGTCGAAGCCGATGCGCTCGGCGTCGGCGGCGGCCTTGGCGAACGCCTCGATGACGTCGTCCAGGTCCTGCTGGGTCATGCTCTTGCCGGTGACCTGCGCGCCCTCCTTGTAGAGGCCGGAGGGGCCGACGGGCGGGGCGTCCACGAAGGGCGGCTCGCCGGCCTTGCGGACCATGCCGATGTGCCAGAGCTGCGGGACGATCGTGCCGCCCGCCGCGTGCACGGCGTCGGCGACCTTCGTCCATCCGGCGAGCTGGTCCTCGCCGTGGAAGCGCGGCACCGCGTCGCTCTGTCCGGCCGACTCGTGGCCGACGTAGGTGCCCTCGGTGACGATCAGGCCGACGCCCGCGGCGGCACGGCGGGAGTAGTAGCCGACCACGTCCTCTCCCGGTACGCCGCCCGGCGAGAACATCCGGGTCATCGGGGCCATGGCGATCCGGTTCGGAACGCTCAGGCCGTTGATGGAGACGGGACGGGACAGGATCTCGGCTGCGCGGGACGCGGCGTCAGCGGTCACGTGGGGGCTCCTCGGAGAGGTGGTCGGTATGACGTCGAGCGGTCTGCGAAACAGGAGATTCCGTGCGGTATGTGCACATGCATCAACTGCTCTTCAGCGTCAACCTCCGCACCGGGCGAGGCATTCCGCCGCCCCGGGACTCGTCCCTGTGATCCGGGCCACGTACCGGGGCGGCCCGCCCGAGGAGACGTCCGGCGGCGGGCCGGGAAACGCCCGAGGGCGGCACCCTCCCTTGCGGGAAGGTGCCGCCCTCGGAACGTCAGGACGGTTGATCGACCGGGGTCGATCAGAAGTCCATGTCACCGCCCGGCATGCCGCCGCCGGCCGGGGCCGCGGCCTTCTCCGGCTTGTCGGCGATGACGGCCTCGGTGGTCAGGAACAGCGCGGCGATGGAGGCGGCGTTCTGCAGAGCGGAACGCGTCACCTTCGCCGGGTCGATGATGCCTTCGGCGATCATGTCGACGTACTCACCGGTCGCGGCGTTCAGGCCGTGGCCGACGGGAAGGTTGCGCACCTTCTCGACGATGACGCCACCCTCGAGACCACCGTTGACGGCGATCTGCTTGAGCGGGGCCTCCAGGGCCAGACGCACGGCGTTGGCGCCGGTCGCCTCGTCACCCGAGAGCTCGAGCTTCTCGAAGACCGAGGAAGCCTGGAGCAGGGCCACGCCACCACCGGCGACGATGCCCTCCTCGACGGCCGCCTTCGCGTTGCGAACGGCGTCCTCGATGCGGTGCTTGCGCTCCTTGAGCTCGACCTCGGTGGCGGCACCGGCCTTGATGACGGCCACGCCGCCGGCCAGCTTCGCCAGACGCTCCTGGAGCTTCTCGCGGTCGTAGTCCGAGTCCGAGTTCTCGATCTCGGCACGGATCTGGTTCACACGGCCGGCGACCTGGTCGGCGGAGCCGGAGCCGTCGACGATCGTGGTCTCGTCCTTGGTGATGACGACCTTGCGGGCGCGGCCCAGCAGGTCCAGACCCGCGTTCTCCAGCTTGAGGCCGACCTCCTCGGAGATGACCTCGCCGCCCGTGAGGATGGCGATGTCGCCGAGCATGGCCTTGCGGCGGTCACCGAAGCCCGGGGCCTTGACGGCGACGGACTTGAAGGTGCCACGGATCTTGTTCACGACCAGGGTCGACAGGGCCTCGCCCTCGACGTCCTCGGCGATGATCAGCAGCGGCTTGCCCGACTGCATGACCTTCTCCAGGAGCGGGAGCAGGTCCTTCACGTTCGCGATCTTGGAGTTCGCGATCAGGATGTACGGGTCGTCGAGGACGGCCTCCATACGCTCCATGTCGGTGGCGAAGTACGCCGAGATGTAGCCCTTGTCGAAGCGCATACCCTCGGTGAGCTCCAGCTCCAGACCGAAGGTCTGGGACTCCTCGACGGTGATGACGCCTTCCTTGCCGACCTTGTCCATCGCCTCGGCGATGAGCTCGCCGATCTGGGTGTCGGCGGCGGAGATGGAGGCCGTGGAAGCGATCTGCTCCTTGGTCTCGACATCCTTGGCCTGCTCGAGCAGGGCACCGGAGACGGCCTCGACGGCCTTCTCGATACCGCGCTTGAGGGCCATCGGGTTGGCGCCGGCGGCGACGTTGCGCAGGCCCTCGCGGACGAGCGCCTGGGCGAGGACGGTCGCGGTGGTCGTACCGTCACCGGCGACGTCGTCCGTCTTCTTGGCGACTTCCTTGACCAGCTCGGCGCCGATCTTCTCGTACGGGTCCTCGAGCTCGATCTCCTTGGCGATGGAAACACCATCGTTGGTGATCGTGGGCGCGCCCCACTTCTTCTCGAGGACGACGTTACGGCCCTTGGGGCCGAGGGTGACCTTGACGGCGTCGGCGAGCTGGTTCATCCCGCGCTCGAGACCGCGCCGTGCCTCCTCGTCGAACGCGATGATCTTGGCCATGTGAAGTGGTCCTCCCGGACGGGGTGGATTGCTCCGGATCGCGCCCGCGCCCGCGACGGACGGCCCCCGAGCCCTGTGGTTCCTTGCCCCACAGGCCCGCGAGCCTCGCCGGCCCGATCCAAGTTCTGTCACTCTCACTCGGAGAGTGCTAACGCCAATGATTAGCACTCGACCCCGTCGAGTGCAAGGTGCGCTCGCGAAGCGAGCTCGTCGAGGGGTGGCGGTCGGGCGACGGGCGGGAGCAAGGTGCGCTCGCGAAGCGAGCCCCCTGGAAGCCCCCTGGACACGCACGAGGGGCCCGCATCCCTGGTGGGATGCGGGCCCCTCGTGCGTGAGTTGAGTCGGTGGTCGTTCGCGCCCGATCAGACGGCGAGTTTGACCATGTCCGCCTGCGGACCCTTCTGGCCCTGCGAGATCTCGAACTCCACTCGCTGACCCTCTTCAAGGGTGCGGTAGCCGTCCATCTGAATCGCGCTGTAGTGCACGAAGACGTCCGCACCACCGTCGACCGCGATGAAGCCGTACCCCTTCTCCGCGTTGAACCACTTGACGGTGCCCTGAGCCATGCCTAACTCCCCTATTACTGGCCCTTGCACAGATCCACACTTCGCGGATCCGGGTCAGACCTCACCCCCCAACGGTTGGGGGTGTGCGCCGGAACGCGTCGACCGCGGCTGAATGTATCTGTCCAACTGCCCTCTGCAACAGGTCAATCGGACGAGAATTCTGGGCATGGCCGATCAATGATATGTGGAGAATGCGCAAGGATTCAGGGCAAGTCGGGCCCCGCAAATGCCATAAAATGCCCAAAAAGGTGAGTCACTTTGGCTACTTCTTGTCGCCCGAAGAACGGTCACTCATATGCGTCCGGCATGAAACCAACATCCAAATCGGAGCGACTTCCCCAACTCTAGCGCGTTCAACCCAACAGAATTGCCCCCTCCGTTTGTCTCACGGAGGGGGCAATTATGTGAACGCGCTGTGTTCGGCATTACCGAGGGTAACGATCAGCCTCCGGCGACGGCCGGAATGATCGAAACGCCGACACCGTCCGGAGTCGCCGTCTCCAGTCCCTGCTCGAAGCGCACGTCGTCGTCGTTGACGTACACGTTCACGAAGCGACGCAGCTTGCCCTGGTCGTCCAGGACGCGCGCGGCGATGCCCGTGTGGTTCTTCTCCAGGTCGCTGATGACCTCGGCGAGGGTCGCGCCCTCGGCCGTCACCTCGGCGGCACCACCGGTGTAGGTGCGCAGGATGGTGGGGATGCGGACGTTGACGCTCATGATGCGAGGCCAGCCTCTCGGAAGGAGTCGAGGTTCGGGCGGATGGTCGCGGTCAGCCCGGTGTCGGAGGCCACCGCGTCCAGGGTCTTGAGGCCGTCGCCGGTGTTCAGCACGACCGTGGTGAGGGCCGGGTCGAGGAGACCGTTCTCGATGAGCTTGCGGGTGACACCGACGGTCACACCGCCGGCCGTCTCCGCGAAGATGCCCTCGGTGCGCGCGAGCAGCTTGATCGCGTCGACGATCTGCTCGTCGTTCACGTCCTCCACCGCGCCGCCGGTGCGCCGGGCGATGTCGAGCACGTACGGGCCGTCCGCCGGGTTGCCGATGGCGAGCGACTTGGCGATGGTGTCCGGCTTCTGCGGCCGTACGACGTCGTGACCGGCCTTGTAGGCCACGGACACCGGGGAGCAGCCCTCGGCCTGGGCGCCGAAGATCTTGTACGGCTTGTCCTCGACGAGTCCGAGCTTGATCAGCTCCTGGAGCCCCTTGTCGATCTTCGTGAGCTGGGAGCCGGAGGCGATGGGCACGACGAGCTGGTCGGGGAGCTTCCAGCCGAGCTGCTCGCAGATCTCGTACGCCAGGGTCTTGGAGCCCTCGGCGTAGTAGGGCCGCAGGTTGACGTTGACGAAGCCCCAGCCCTCGCCGGCCGGGTCGCCGATCAGCTCGGAGCAGAAACGGTTCACGTCGTCGTAGTTGCCCTGGATGCCGACGAGCTCGCCGCCGTAGACCGCGGCCATGACGACCTTGCCCTGCTCCAGGTCGTGCGGGATGAACACGCAGGAACGGAAGCCGGCGCGGGCCGCCGCGGCGCCCACCGCCCCGGCGAGGTTGCCGGTGGAGGAGCAGGAGAGGGTGGTGAAGCCGAAGACGCGGGCCGCTTCGATGGCCTGGGCGACGACGCGGTCCTTGAAGGAGTGCGTCGGGTTGCCGGAGTCGTCCTTGACGAAGAGCTTCCCGGCGTCGACGCCGAGCTCGCGGGCCAGGTTGTCGGCCTGGACGAGCTTGGTCCAGCCGGGGTTGATGTTCGGCTTGTCCGCCACGTCCGCGGGGACGGGCAGGAGCGGCGCGTAGCGCCAGATGTTCGCGGGTCCCGCTTCGATGCGCTTGCGGAGCTCTTCGGTGTCGTAGGCCGAGAAGTCGTAGGCGATCTCCAGCGGGCCGAAACACTCCTCGCAGGCGAAGACCGGGCCGAGCAGGACGCGGTGTCCGCACTCGCGGCAGGAAAGCGCCGCGGCCGGGCCGAGGTCTACCGCGTCGGCGGAGTTCGTGGTGCTTGCAACTGTCTGCGCAGCCATGGAGGCGAGGCCCTTTCTCCTCATCTTCCTCACGGCGCACTTCGCCGTGAGACGGATTTGGCACCTTCCCTAGCCGGGAGCCTCGCGACGCGATCGACATCGATCGGTACGAGACCGGCTGGAGGGTTGCCGGGGCTTCATCGGGCCGTATCCCTCTGCCCCTCTGGATGAGCGGTATTTGATTGTTGAACTGTTGAACACGATACGCGCCGACGATCCAGGACATGCGATGGTCATGCGCGTTGTTCAAGACTGTAACCGAAGGCCAGGACAGTTGAGATAGTCGTCCGAACCGCGAGACGACGGCAATCGATCTGCCGCTGGCCGCAGCGGGCACGCCGATGAGAGCGTGTGATCAGACAGTGAGGAGCCGCAGACGGTGCTGAGAGAAGTCGAAAGCTGGCTGAGCACACGCTCCTGGTCCGCGACCGACCGCCCGCTCCACAGGATCATGGCAGCCAAGCGTGTCACCGGATCGACGGTGAGTGTCGTGCTGCCCGCGCTCAACGAGGAGGAGACGGTCGGCGAGATCGTCGCGATCATCCGCCACGATCTGATGCAGCAGGTGCCCCTCGTCGACGAGATCGTCGTCGTCGACTCCGGTTCGAGCGACCGCACCGCCGCGGTCGCCGCCGCCGCGGGCGCGCGCGTCGTGCACCGCGACGACATCCTCCCGCGGATCCCGGCCGTGCCCGGCAAGGGCGAGGTGCTGTGGCGGTCGCTGCTCGTGACGAGCGGGGACATCGTCTGCTTCGTCGACGCGGACCTCAAGGAGTTCTCGTCCGACTTCGTCTCCGGGATCGTGGGCCCGCTGCTCACCGAACCCGGCGTCGACCTGGTCAAGGCCATGTACGACCGCCCGATGGCCGGCGGCGGCGGGCAGGGCGGCCGGGTCACCGAGCTGATGGCCCGCCCGCTCCTGAACATGCACTGGCCGCAGCTCGCGGGCTTCGTCCAGCCGCTCGGCGGCGAGTACGCGGCCCGCCGCTCGCTGCTCGAACAGCTCCCCTTCCCCGTCGGCTACGGCGTCGAGCTGGGCATGCTCGTCGACGCCCTGCACCTGGTGGGCCTGGACGCCCTCGCCCAGGTCGACGTCGGAGTGCGCAAGCACCGCCACCAGGACGGGCAGGCGCTCGGCCGCATGGCCGCCGCGATCTACCGCGCCGCGCAGCTCCGGCTGGCGCGCGGACACCTGATCCGTCCCTCCCTCACCCAGTTCGAGCGCGACCGCGACGGTTTCCGGCCGCGCACGTACTCCGTGGACACGGAGGAAAGGCCGCCGATGAGCGAAATCTCCGAGTACCAGACGCGCAGAGCCGCGTAGTCCGGCGCCGACGGCCGCCGATCGCATACGGCCGAAGGGCGCGTTTGAGCGTTTCGAGACGGGGCTAGGTTTCGAGGCATGGCTTCAACGCACGGTGCCCACAGGATTCTGGTCGCCTCCAACCGCGGCCCGGTCACCTACGAGGTACGGGAGGACGACTCGCTGCACGCCAGACGTGGCGGCGGCGGCCTCGTCTCCGGACTCTCGGCGATCGGGCCGGACGCGGGCGCCCTCTGGGTCTGCTCCGCCCTCGGGGACGGCGACCGGGAGGCCGTGCGGCGCGGAGTCCACGAGGACGGCGTACGGATGCTGGCCATCGACGCCGACACGCACGCCGACGCCTACAACGGCGTCGCCAACTCCGTGCTGTGGTTCGTGCACCACCTGCTCTACCAGACCCCGCTGGAGCCGGTCTTCGACGCGGAGTTCCGGCGCCAGTGGGAGTCGTACCGGGCCTACAACCGCGCCTTCGCCGAGGCGCTGGCCGAGGAGGCGGCCGAGGGCGCGGCCGTGCTGGTCCAGGACTACCACCTGTGCCTGGTGCCCGGGATGCTCCGCGAACTGCGCCCCGACCTGCGTATCGGTCACTTCTCCCACACCCCGTGGGCGCCCGAGGACTACTTCCGGATGCTCCCCGACGACATCCGCGCGGAGCTGATGGCGGGCATGCTCGGCGCGGACCGGGTCGCCTTCCTGACCTGGCGGTGGGCCACCGCGTTCACGCGCTGCGCGGAGGCGACCGAACCCGGCCGCTACCGCGCCGGCTCGCCCTCGGGCGGCACCCCCCGCACGATCGAGCACCTGGACGGCGCCCGGCCGCCGGTGCGCGAGACCCGGGTCGGCGTGCACGGCCTCGGCGCGGACGCCGAGTTCCTTCGCGAGCGTTCGCACCGCGCGGACGTCGGGGAACGGATGGCCGCGCTGCGCGAGGAGATCGGCGCGGACCGCAGGACGATCGTGCGCGTCGACCGGACCGAGCTGTCCAAGAACATCGTGCGGGGGCTGCTGGCGTACCGGCAGCTCCTCGACGACCACCCGGAGTGGCGCGAGCGGGTCGTCCACGTGGCGTTCGCCTACCCGTCGCGGCAGGACCTCGCCGTCTACCGGGACTACACGGCCGAGGTGCAGCGGCTCGCCGACGAGATCAACGCGCACTACGGAACGCCCGGCTGGACCCCGGTGGTGCTGCACGTGAAGGACGACTTCGCGCGCTCGCTCGCCGCCTACCGGCTCGCCGACGTCGCCCTCGTCAACCCCATCAGGGACGGCATGAACCTCGTCGCCAAGGAGATCCCGGTCGTCTCCGACGAGGGCTGTGCGCTGGTCCTGTCCCGGGAGGCCGGGGCGTACGAGGAACTGGGCGAGGACGCGATCTCCGTGAACCCGTACGACATCACCGGGACGGCGCGGGCGCTGTACGAGGCGCTCACCATGCAGCCGGGCGAACGCGCCGAACGCACCAAACGCCTGACCGCCGCGGCCACCGCCCTTCCCCCGGCCCAGTGGTTCCTGGACCAACTCCACGCGCTGGAGAGCTGAGGAGGGGCGGGCGGCGGTCGGGGTTCCTGTCCGCCGGATCCCGGCTGCGGGTCCAGGGTCCAGACGGTTCCAGCCCCGGCCGGCGAAAGTTCAGCCCCTCCGGCGATTGAGGAGCGGGGTCTGGGGCGGAGCCCCAGGTACGGGAAGGGTAGGGGCGGAGGGGGCGAGAACCGGCTTGTGGCCCGCCCGCCCCGCGCGGGGGTCGCCGGCCGCGTCAGTCGAGCGCGGCCGCCAGGGCGGCGAGGATCCGGACGACCCCGGCGGGCCCGTCGACCACCAGGTCGGCGCGTTCGGCCAGCTCGGCGACCTCGGAGCTGCCGCTGCACACCAGCAGCCCGGGAACCCCGTCGGAGCGCAGCTTGTCGACGGCGCCGAACGCAGGCAGGTCCCCCAGATCGTCCCCGGCGTACAGAACGGCCTCGGCACCGACCTCACGGACGTACTCCAGCAGGGCGACCCCCTTGTCCATGCCGGGCGGACGCAGCTCCAGGACCATGCGCCCCGGTTCGACGATCAGCCCGTGCCGCGCGGCGAGCTCGCCCAGCGGCTCCCGCAACGCCTCGAACGCGGCCTGCGGATCGGCGGCCCGGCGCGTGTGCACGGCGACCGCGCGGCCCTTCTCCTCGATCCAGGTGCCCTGCCAGGCACCGATCGCGTCGAGGAACCCCGGCAGTTCGGCCCGGACGGCCGCGACGCCCGGGTGCGGAGCGGGCGCGGTGACCGTGCCGCTGACCGCGTCCCAGCGCTCGGCGCCGTAGTGACCGAGGACGACCAGGTGCTCCAGCCCCGGCACGCCGGCGAAGCCTCCGTGGCGCACGGCGACACCGGCCGGGCGGCCGGTGACGACGGCGACGGAGGCGACCTTGGGGGCGAGGGCGGCGAGCGCCGGGACCGCGTCGGGGTGGGCGCGGGCCCGGTCGGGGTCGGGGACGATGGGGGCGAGTGTTCCGTCGAAGTCGAGTGCGACGACCGTCCGGGCGGGACGCGTGAGGATCGCTTCCAGAGCGTCGCGCCCGGCGGGGGTCACCGGAGTCGGCAAGGAGTCCTTGGATTCGGGGTGGCTGCCCATGGGGCGACCCTATCCGGGCGACGCCGGACGCACCCCCCGCTCCTCGGACGCCGGAGGGGCCGGATCCTGCCCGTGCTCAGCGTTCGTCGCGGCGGGACTCGCGGACACGGCGGAGCCTGTTCACCGTGACAGGGTCGTGCGCGAGGGCTCGCGGATCGTTCAGCAGCGCGTTCAGGAGCTGGTAGTAGCGGACCGGGGCCAGGCCCAGTTGTTCGCGTATGGCGCGCTCCTTGGCGCCGGGGCCGGGGAAGCCGCGGCGCTCCAGGGCGAGGATGCTCCGTTCGCGCGCGGGCAGCTCTTCCATGGACAGCACGGTAGTCCCCGGCACCGACAGACGACGGGCCCGGGCCCGCCAGGGGACCGGCAGGGCCCCGCTCATGTCTCGGAATGCGGATACAAGGTCTCCATCCCGTGAGTGGACTAGACCTTTCCAGGGGTAAAGCGCGACACTGTCCCCCGTGAGACACGTCATCGCCCTCGATGTGGGCGGCACCGGGATGAAGGCCGCCCTCGTCGGGGTGGACGCCGAGCCCTCCCCGGACCGCCCCGACGCGCCGCGGCCGCAGGCCTCCGGGCACCCCGCGCTGCTGCACCAGGCCCGCCGGGCGACCGGCCGTGAGCGCGGGCCCGACGCCGTCGTAGAGGACATCCTCGACTTCGCCGCCGAACTGCGCGCCTACGGCGAGGAGAACTTCGGCGAGAGCGCGCTGGCCGCCGGCGTCGCCGTCCCCGGCATCGTGGACGCGCGGAATGGCATCGCGGTCTACGCCGCCAACCTCGGCTGGCGCGACGTCCCGCTGCGCCGACTGCTCGCCGAACGGCTCGGCGGAGTACCCGTCGCGCTCGGGCACGACGTGCGCACCGGCGGCCTCGCGGAGGGCCGGATCGGCGCCGGACGGGGAGCGGACCGCTTCCTGTTCGTCCCGCTGGGCACCGGCATCGCGGGCGCCATCGGCATCAACGGCGGCGTCGAGGAAGGCGCGCACGGCTTCGCGGGCGAGATCGGCCACATCGTCGTACGGCCCGGCGGGGCCCCGTGCCCGTGCGGGCAGCGCGGCTGTCTGGAGCGGTTCGCCTCCGCGGCGGCCGTCAGCCAGGCCTGGGCCGAGGCGTCGGGCGACCCCACCGCGGACGCGGCGGACTGCGCCAAGGCCGTCGAGTCGGGCGACCCGAGGGCGCTGGCCGTGTGGCAGGAGGCCGTCGACGCGCTCGCCGACGGCCTGGTCACCGCGCTCACCCTCCTGGACCCGCGCACCCTGATCATCGGTGGCGGGCTCGCGGAGGCGGGGGAAACCTTGTTCACACCCCTGCGGGCCGCGGTCGAACGCCGTGTCACCTTCCAGAAACTGCCGTCCATCGTCCCCGCCGCCCTCGGGGACACCGCCGGATGCCTCGGTGCCGGGCTCCTCGCCCGGGACCTCCTGAACACCACTTCTACGACTCCCCGGAGGTAACCACCCGATGGCTCCTAGCAAGGTTCTCGCCGGCGCCCGGGTGGTGCTGCCCACCGGGATCGTGCACGACGGCCGCGTGATCGTCGACGGTTCGCGGATCGCCGCCGCGGGTGCCTCCGAGACGCGGCCCGGCGGAGTCCACGCGGCAGCGCCCGCGGACGCGACCGTGACCGACCTGTCCGGCCACTGGGTGGTCCCCGGCTTCGTCGACCTCCACAACCACGGCGGCGGCGGCGCGTCCTTCACCTCGGGAACGGCCGAGGACGTCCTGCGGGGCATCCACACCCACCGGCTGCACGGCACCACGACCGTCGTCGCCTCGACCGTCACCGGCGACATGCACGGCCTCGCCGAACGCGCCGGGATGCTCTCCGAACTGGCCGAGCAGGGCGACATCGCCGGCATCCACTTCGAGGGCCCGTTCATCTCGCCGTGCCGCAAGGGCGCGCACTCCGAGGAACTGCTGCGCGACCCGGACCCGGCGGAGGTCCGCAAGCTGATCGACGCGGCGCGCGGCCGGGCCAGCATGGTCACGCTCGCCCCCGAACTGCCGGGCGGCCTCGACTCCGTACGGCTGCTCGCCGAGCACGGGGTGATCGCCGCGATCGGGCACACCGACGCGTCGTACGAGCAGACGAAGGCGGCCATCGACGCCGGCGCGACCGTGGCGACCCACCTGTTCAACGCGATGCCGGCGCTCGGGCACCGCGCGCCGGGCCCCATCGCCGCCCTCCTGGAGGACGAGCGGATCACCGTCGAGCTGATCAACGACGGCACGCATCTGCACCCCGCCTCGCTGGAGCTGGCGTTCCATCACGCGGGTCCCGGCCGGGTCGCGTTCATCACCGACGCGATGGACGCCGCCGGCTTCGGCGACGGCCGCTACATGCTCGGCCCGCTGGAGGTCGAGGTCGCGGACGGCGTCGCCCGCCTCGTGGAGGGCGGTTCGATCGCCGGCTCCACCCTCACCCTCGACCGCGCCTTCCAGCGCGCCGTCACGGTCGACCGGCTGCCGGTCGAGGACGTCGTGACAGCCCTCTCCGTCAACCCCGCCCGCCTGCTGGGCCGGTACGACCGGGTGGGCTCCCTGGAGCCGGGCAAGGACGCGGACCTCGTGGTCCTCGACGCCGACTTCGCGCTCAAGGGCGTCATGCGCGGCGGTGAATGGGTGGTCGATCCCCAACTGGGGTGATTCATACCTTTGTTGCTTACGGCGGTTGGCCCGGGGGGACTGGGCCGACCGCCGTTGTGTTTGGCATGATCGAGCCTCCGGAAACACCGGCGGGCGTCCGAACGGCGCCCACGTCACAGAACTCTTCGGGGGAGGTCGGCCCAGGTGATCCTCACGGTCACACTGAACACCGCTCTCGACATCACCTATCGCGTGCGGTCCCTGCGCCCGCACGGCTCGCACCGGGTGAGCGAGGTGACCGAACGCCCCGGCGGCAAGGGCCTGAACGTGGGGCGCGTGCTGGCCGCGCTCGGGCACGAGGTGACGGTCACCGGGTTCGCCGGCGGTGCCACCGGCCGCATCGTGCGGGACCAACTGGCCGAGTCGGCCGGGGTGGTGGACGCGCTCGTCCCGGTGGAGGGAGCGACGCGCCGCACGATAGCCGTGGTCGACACGACGACCGGTGACACCACCCAGCTCAACGAACCGGGCCCGGCGATAACCCCCGCCGAATGGTCGGCCTTCCAGGAGACGTACGAGCGTCTGCTGCGCTCCGCCTCGGCGGTGGCCCTGTGCGGCAGCCTGCCCCCAGGCGTCCCGGTCGGCGCCTACGCCCAACTCGTACGCACCGCGCGCGCGTCGGCCGTCCCGGTACTGCTGGACACCAGCGGGGAGCCGCTGCGGCGCGGGGTCGCCGCGCGGCCGGACCTCGTCAAGCCGAACGCCGAGGAACTGGCGGAACTCACCGGTTCCCACGAACCGTCGCGCGCCACCCAGGACGCCAGGCGGCGCGGGGCCCGGGCGGTCGTCGCCTCGCTGGGTCCGCACGGCCTGCTGGCCGTCGCCCCGGAGGGCTGCTGGCGCGCCGTCCCGCCCGCCCGGGAACACGGCAACCCGACCGGCGCGGGCGACTCCGCGGTGGCCGGACTGCTCTCCGGCCTGGTGGAACAACTCCCCTGGCCGGACCGCCTCACCCGCGCGGTCGCCCTGTCGGCGGCCGCCGTGCGATCCCCGGCGGCGGGCGAGTTCGACCGCGCGGCCTACGAGAAGATGCTGGCACGCGTCTCGGTGACCGCGGCCTGAAGTCCCTGCGCCCCTCGCCGGCACCCGTCTGACGGTTGGCCGAGAAACGCCCTCCCCTCGCGCGGCAGCCCTGATGATCAGATCATCACCGTTCGCTATGTCGACCAGTAGCGAAAGATCGAGGGGAACCCATATGAACGCGCTCAAGAAGAGCCTGACGATGCTGGCCGTGACCGGCGCGATGCTGAGCGGCGCCCTTGCCACACCGGCTGCCGCCGCCGACCCCAACACCTGCCCGCAGGGGAAGGTCTGCGGCTGGTCCGGGAAGAACAGGACCGGTACCAGGACCGTCATGTCCGTGACGCCTGGCTGCTATCCGTTCACCACGGCCCGGTCCGTGTCGAACCAGACGTCCTACCGCATCGAGTTCTGGCACATAACGCCCGGCACCGGCTGTGACGTCGGCACCCGACTGGTCACGCTGCGGCCGCACACCTTCTCGGACAACCCCGGTAACACCGTCACGGGGATCGCGGTCTACGGGGGCTAGTGCCGCGAACCCCGCCAGGGGCTCATGACGGTCCGCCGGTCCACCGGCGGACCGTTCCCGTTCAAGACACTTGTTCCAGCCATAGCTGATCGAAGAGCGCGTCGCACTGATTGCCCTCGGCGCAGCTGATCTCGATGACGTTGGTCCCCTTGTTCAGCGAGACCGGAGCCCACGTGCTCTGCCAGCCCTTCTCGTAGTCCCCCTTCGGAGACCCGATGAAGTTCTTCAGACCGAGGGGCTGGGTGTTCGCCTTGCCGTTCACCGTCAGCGTCGCGTTGGCATCGGCACCGGGAACGCTGTATCGCGCGTACAGCCGAAGATCCTCGGCCTTCTTGACGCCGCTGAACGTCCAGGTCACCTTGGCTCCGACCTGGTTGAAGCCGTTCACGTAGAACCCGCCGTCGGCCTTCGCGCCCTTCACGTCCGAGGAGAGGGAGGTGCCGCCCTCCAGCTTCAGCGCCTTGCCGTCGATCTTGGGGAGAGCCTCGGGCTCGTCCGCGCCCTTCGTCTCCTGTTGGGTCGGAGCGGCGCTCTGGGAAGCCGTCGGGGTCGTGTCCGCCTGGTTGCCCTTGTCGTCGTCACCGCCGCCCGTCATGGCGATGGCGATGCCGATCACCACGGCGGCGACCACGGCGATCGCGCCGATGAGCAGACCCTTGGTGTTCGGGCCGCTCCCGCGCCCGCCGCCGTCACCGTGACCGGGCATCGGCGTCCGCGCGGTCTGCGCGCCGCCGGGAACGGTCTCGGGGGCTCCGTAGTGCGCGTTCGGCTGTCCGTAGCCGCCCTGCTGCGGCACCTGGCCGTACGGGGCGGTGGGGGCCTGCTGTCCGTAGCCGCCCTGAGCGGTCTGCTGGCCGTACTTGCGCTCGCCGACCGCCCGCACCCGGTTGACCGAGCCCGGGTAGCCGTAGCCCCCGCCGCCGGAGGGCGGCGTGGCTCCGTTGGCCTGACCGTCGGCGTAGAGATAGCCGAACGGGTCGTCCTCCTCGGGCGTGCTCGCGCCGTTGTTGCCGGGCGTCATCCCTTGGTCTCCTCAGCGGGTGCGGTTCTGACTCGGTACACGAATGAATGGCGAGCCTACCCGGTTTCGCTGGGCCAAACGGGGGTCCTTCACCGCATCGACGCACTGACCTGCGTGTTATCCCGCACGCCTGTGTTGTTTGGGACGAGAACGTTTCTCGACGTACATCCGCTCGTCAGCGGATTTCAACACCTCGTCCGCCGTCATTCCACAGTGGGCCCAGCCGATGCCGAAGCTGGCGCCCACGCGGACGGCCCGTCCATCGACCCTGATGGGAGGGATGATCGCGTTCCTCAGGCGTACGGCGAGGTCCTGGGCGTCCGCCCGGCCGAGACCGTCGGCGAGCACGACGAACTCGTCCCCGCCGAGCCGGGCCACCGTGTCGCCGTCCCGGACCCCGTGGGTGAGGCGGCGGGCCACCTCGATGAGAACCTCGTCACCCGCGTTGTGCCCGAACCTGTCGTTGATCGACTTGAAGCCGTCGAGGTCGCAGAACAGCACCGCGAGCCCCTTGGTGCCGTCGTCCGTCTCGCCCTCGGGGGCGACGGTGTGCACGTGGTGGTCGAAGGCCTCGAACGCCTCGGCGCCGGCCCGGAAGTCGAAGCCGTGACCGTTCCCGTCGTAGGCGGGGTGGCCGGTGTCGTCGTACTCGCCGGACAGCGGGTCCGCGAAGTCCCCGTGGCCGTACGCGGCGTCCAGCGAGGCGACCGCGCCGGGCGGCAGGGAGGCCGGGCGCCGGCACAGGCGGGCGCCGAGCCGGGAGCGCAGCTCGGCGGAGTTGGGCAGGCCGGTGAGGGCGTCGTGCGAGGCGCGGTGCGCGAGCTGGAGCTCCCGGCGCTTGCGGTCCTCTATGTCCTCGACGTGGGTGAGCAGGAAGCGCGGGCCGTCGGCGGCGTCCGCGACGACGGAGTTGCGCAGGTGGACCCAGACATAGGTGCCGTCGCGGCGCCCGAGCCGCAGTTCGGCCCGGCCGCCCTCGGCGGAGGTCCGCAGCAGGGTGCCGATGTCCTCGGGGTGGACGAGGTCGGAGAAGGAGTAGCGGCGCATCGCGGAGGCGGGCCGGCCCAGGAGCCGGCACAGGGCGTCGTTGGTGCGCAGGATGCGGCCGTGCTGGTCGCCGCCCATCTCGGCGATGGCCATGCCGGAGGGGGCGTACTCGAAGGCCTGCCGGAAGGATTCCTCGCTGGCGCGCAGCGCCTGCTGCTCGCGTTCCAGGCGGACCAGGGCGCGCTGCATATTCGCGCGTAGACGGGCATTGCTGATCGCGATGGCGGCCTGGAAGGCGTACATCTGGAGGGCTTCGCGGCCCCAGGCGCCCGGCTTGCGGCCGTTGCGCGGCCGGTCCACGGAGAGCACGCCGATCAGCTCGCCGTGCCCACCGCCGTTGCCGCCGCCATTACCGCCGCCGTTGCCGCCGCTGCCGGAGACGCTCGGGGTGTACAGCGGCGCGAAGAGGCGGTCGGAGGGGTGCCACTCGTCCTCGAAGCGGGGCGCGGGACCGTCGGTGTACCACTGCGGCACGTCGTCCTCGTCCAGGACCCAGCCCTCGGTGTGCGGTATGAACCGCAGGTCGCCCCAGGCCTCGCCCATGGTGAGCCGGCGGTCCCAGGAGGCGCGCGAGCCGACACGGCCGGTGATGAGGGCTTCGGCGGCCGGGTTCCCGGCGAGGGCGGCGACGACGAGGTCGCCGTCGGGGCGTACGAGGTTGACGCACGCCAGCTCGTAGCCGAGCCCGGTGACGACGCCGTCGGCGACGGTCTGCAGCGTGTCCGCCAGGCTGCGCGCGGTGTTCATGTCCGCCATGACCTGATGAAGCTGCCTCAGGGTCGCAAGACGGACGTAGGGCTCCGACTCGGTCTCCATTCGCCCTCCCCTCGAGACCTCGCAGCAACTCCAGGGTTCCTTCGGCGTACTGGGTGCTCTTTCGGTTCCGTGCTGACTGCCCGGCGCTTCCCCGCGAACCCCTTCACGCCGTACTGCTTGGTAGCTTCCCCGCTCAACGCCTCCGCCACTGAATCACAGCGCGCTCCCCACTCGGTACACAGGGTCAACAAAATATGGCTCCTGTGACTCAAGTCACAGCGGAACCTGAGCAATTGAGTGGAGTTTCTGCATTCCGGTGTGCGTTTGCAGAATGCATTATTCGACGACTGTGCAGAACCTGTGCGCTCCCCGTGTCCACCGGAGGAGTAGGGACGAGGGTACGGCCTCCGTCTCCGCCCCGGGACCTAGGTCCCGGTTCGGACCGAGGTCCGATGTGGCGCCCCGGATGCGGAGACTAGCGTTTCGGCGTGCTCACGACTCCCCCTGCCCTTCCCGCCACCCCGTCCGTGCATGCTGAGGGGGTGAGCAACGACGAGTTCCGCGCCGCCATGACCCGGCTGGCCGCGGGTGTGGTCCTGGTGACCGCCCACGAGCCCGCGCTGGCCCCGGACGGGCCGCGCGGCGAGGACGTCGGCATGACCGCGACCGCCTTCATGTCCGTCTCCCTGGACCCGCCGCTCGTCCTGGTCAGCCTGCGCGAGGGGTCCCGGATGGACGACCTGCTCGACGAGCAGCCGCTGTGGGGCGTCTCCGTGCTCGCGGAGAGCCAGCGCCACATCGCCGGCCGGTTCTCGATGAAGGGCCGCATCAGCGACCGGCTCCTCTTCGAGGACATCCCCTACGTCCGCGGCGAGGCGTCCGGCGCCCTCCTGGTGGGCGGCGCCCTGGCCACCCTGGAGTGCAGCACCGAACAGCGGATCACCGCCGGCGACCACACCCTCGTCATCGGCCGTGTCCTGACGGCCCGGGTGCCGAGCGCGGACGGCGGTCCCCTGACGTACTTCAAGGGCCGCTACCGGCAGCTCGGCTGAGGCCGCCGCAACGGGCCCGACGGGCTACGAACGGCCCTAGCCCCAGTCGCGGCCCGTGCGGCCGCGCTTGGTCTCGGAGCGGGCCTTCTTCTCGCGCAGCCGGCGTTCGTTGATGCCCCGGGGGATACGGGTGGCGCGGCGCGGCTTGGGCGGCGGCGCGGTCGCCTCGGCGAGAAGGGAGGCCAGGCGCACGGCCGCCGTCTCGCGGTTGCGCCACTGGGAGCGGTGCTCGGAGGAGCGCACGCTGATGACCCCGTCGACGAGACGGCCCTCCAGCTTCGCGAGGGCACGGTCCTTCCAGACGGGCGGCAGCGCCTCGGTGTTGGCGAGGTCGAAGCGGAGCTCGACCTGCGAGTCGCTGGTGTTCACGTGCTGCCCGCCCGGCCCGCCGGAGCGCGAGAAACGCCACATGAGCTCGGCCTCGGGCAGGGAGACGGAGCCGCGGATGACATAAGGACCGGACATGTGTTCATGGTCGCCCGCGCGACCGGTCCGCGTCACCCGCTTTTCGGCGCCCGTGGGGGTGAACATCGGCCTCTGCCGGGGTGAAGGGGTGAGTCTCGGTAAAAAAGGTAAAGACAGACGGAACCTCGGGTACCCCCCTTGGCGTTCATAGGGGTGACGGTAGCTTCGTCCCCAGTACGAAGCCCGTACGTCACGAGGGAAGGGACTCCCAACAATGGCTGTAAGCCTGTCCAAGGGTGGCAACGTCTCGCTCACCAAGGAGGCTCCGGGCCTGACCGCCGTCACCGTGGGCCTCGGCTGGGATGTCCGCACCACCACGGGCACCGACTTCGACCTCGACGCCTCGGCCATCGCGGTCAACCCCCAGGGCAAGGTCTACTCGGACGCCCACTTCGTGTTCTTCAACAACAAGCAGACCCCGGACCAGACCATCGTCCACACCGGTGACAACCGCACGGGTGAGGGCGCCGGCGACGACGAGGCGATCAACGTCAACCTCGCGGGCCTGCCCGCCGACGTCGAGAAGATCGTCTTCCCGGTCTCCATCTACGACGCGGAGACCCGCTCGCAGAACTTCGGCCAGGTCCGCAACGCCTACATCCGCATCGTGAACCAGGCCGGCGGCACCGAGATCGCCCGCTACGACCTCTCCGAGGACGCGGCCACCGAGACCGCCATGGTCTTCGGCGAGCTGTACCGCAACGGCGCGGAGTGGAAGTTCCGCGCGGTCGGCCAGGGCTACGCCTCGGGCCTCGTGGGCATCGCGCAGGACTTCGGCGTCAGCGTCTGACGGCCCGGCGCGCAGGCGCACTTCGAGAGGAGCCCCCGGACCGCGGTTCGCCCGGGGGCTCCTCTCGCGCGCTCACGGGTGGGCCGGTTTCCCCTTCCCGTACAGCCAGTCCTTCCAGATCCCGCTGAAGTCCTTGTCCGGCGCGGCCTTCTCGACGTACGCGGTGAACTCGGCCGTGTCCGCGTTCGCGTGGCGACGGGTGGCGGCCCAGCCCTGGACGATGTCGTAGAAGGTGTCGTCGCCCACCAGTTGACGGATCTTGTGCAGGACCATCGCGCCGCGGTAGTAGACGGGCGGGTCGGAGATCTGCGCGGGTCCGGGCGGGTCCGCGGGCGGGAAGGCCCAGACCTCGCTGCTGTCGACCGGTTCGTAGTAGTCGCCCCGGTAGAGGGAGTTGAAGATCTTCTCCGCCGAGTCGCCGCCGTGGTCCTCCTGCCACAGCCACTCCGCGTAGGTGGCGAACCCCTCGTTGAGCCACATGTCCCGCCAGGACTTCGGGGTGACCGAGTCGCCGAACCACTGGTGGGCCAGTTCGTGGACCAGGGTGGCGGTGTCGGGGGCGCCGGGGAAGACGGGGCGGGTCTGGGTCTCCAGGGCGTAGCCCACGTCGTCGGGGCGGTCCACGACCGCCCCGGTGGAGGAGAAGGGGTACGGGCCGAAGTTGTACTCCTCCCAGTCCATGACCTCGGGGATCCGTCCCAGCACCTTCTCGCTCGCCTGTTTCTGGGTGGGGTCCACCGCCACGTAGACCGGCAGGCCGTTCTTCGCCGTCGAGCGGGTGACGTCGTACCGGCCGATCGCGAGGGTCGCCACATAGCTCGCCATCGGTTCGGCGGTGTGCCAGGCGTACGTCGTCCGGCCGCCCTTGGTCGACTCGCTCGTCAACTCGCCGTTGGAGACGGCCTGGAGGCCCTTCGGGACGGTGATCCTGACGTCGTACGCCGCCTTGTCGGAGGGGTGGTGGTCGCCGGGGAACCAGGCCATCGACCCCGTGGGTTCCCCGAGGGCGAGGGCGCCGTCGGCCGTGCGCAGCCAGCCCTCCTTGGAGGCGTCGGCGTCGGTGATCGTCCGCGGGATCCCGGAGTAGTGGACGGTCGTGCTGAACGTCTCTCCCCGGTCGAGGTCGTCGTGCGGGCGCACGGTCAGTTCCTGGCCCGCCCGGCTCCAGCCGGCGGCGCGGCCCTCGACGGTGACGTCGGAGACGTGCAGACCCAGCAGGTCCAGGTGGAAGGCGCTGAGGTCCTGCAGGGCCCGTGCGGTGATCTCGGCGGTTCCCGTCAGCCGCTTGTCCCGGGGGTCGTAGGACAGGGTGAGTCCGTAGTGGGTGACGTCGTACCCGCCGTTGCCCATCTTCGGGAAGTACGGGTCGCCGACACCGGCCGCGCCCGGTTTCCCGTGCACGGCGTCCCCGCCGCAGGCGGTGAGCCCGGCGGCGAGCGCGAGGGCCAGGGCAAAGGGGACGGTGGCGGAGGATCGGGGCACATCCGCGATCCTAGGCCGCCGTTCCGCCTCACGCGGGGTGCGCTGCGCGGCCCGGGGGCCCGGTGCCCCGGCTCCGGCCGGAAACCACCGCCGCCGGACCCCGGCGGGCCGGAACCCGACCGTCCCGGCCGCCCCGCCCTCCCGCCGACCGGGACGGGGAGTGGACCGCGTCCGGCGTGACACCATCACCTCGTGCTCGACATCGGCTACGCCCTCTCCAACCGCTTCCCCGACCCCCCGCAGACCGACTACCGCCGCGCGGACGTCCGTGCGCTGCGGCACGACCTGTTCTGCGGGGACGTGTACCTCGCCGACACCAAGACGGACCGGGAGGTGTCCACGGGCTGGGGCTGGGTGCCGGTGCTCGACTTCGCGTGGGCGCTGTGCGACATCGTGGAGCAGCTCGACCGCGACCCGATGGGCAGCCGGGCCTCCCGCCCCCAGCAGGCGGAGCTGGACTTCACGGAGTCCACCGACCGCATGCTCTTCGAGCGCCGCTTCGGCTGGGTGGACATCGAGGCCGACTGGATGCCGGGCGACGAGGAACCGCTGACCTTCTCCCACACCGAGCTCCGCCGCGAGGCCCGCGACTTCCTGCACGACCTGCTCGCGGACCTCACCGACCTGCACGAGGACCTCGCCGAAAACCCGGCCATCTGGACCCTCCAGGCCCGCTTTCCCCGCGTCTCCTGAACCGACGGGACCGCGGGTCCGTTGTGCTGCGCGTAGAGCGACTCCGGCGCACGGAAGGAATCTCGGATGCCACCCCAGAAGAGACGGTCCGACCTGGAGGCGGGGCAGGGCGCCTCGGTTTCGGACGGTGAGGATTCGACCGCGTCGGTCGACAGCGTCCGCGAGATCCCCTTCGTCGGCGTCCCGGCCGTTCCCGCCGCCACCGCGGGCACCGATCGCACGTCCGTTCCCGTCCCGATCATCGCCCCGGAGGGCATGCCCGAGCTCCCCGAGCGCCCGCACCCCGAACGTGAACAGGGCATCTACTACCAGGAGGGTGTCGGCAGGCCCCCGTCCTACCTGGCCCAGGGCACGTCCGGAAAGATCTGGCAGTACACCACGGGAGCGAAGAACTGGGTCGTGGCGAACGCGGAACCGATCATCTCGTTCGCGACGAAGGCCCTCCCCATCGCCGCCCAGATCGCCTCGGTCTACGCCGAGGGCGACACGGCGAAGCGGCTGCAGACGGCGGCGCCCTATCTGGCCGGGACCGAGGCGCTCGGCAATCTGGGGATCACCGCCTACAAGGCGTACCACGACCCCGACGTGAACCGGACGCGGGCCGTGGTCAGCGTGCTGGGCAGCGCCGCCACCATCGGCGGAACCGTGATGAGCGCGCAGGCCGCCGATCCCGACCGGACCCGGCAGCAGTTGCAGCAGCTCACGACCTGGGGGACGACGCTCACCCTCGGCGGTTCCCTGACCAGCTACCAGCAGCGCGCCACCCAGG
Organism: Streptomyces sp. NPDC056738; assembly: GCF_042790435.1. Lineage (NCBI taxonomy): Bacteria > Bacillati > Actinomycetota > Actinomycetes > Kitasatosporales > Streptomycetaceae > Streptomyces > Streptomyces sp. NPDC056738. Next base: position 189,814 of record NZ_JBHTZF010000013.1, on the reverse strand, counting down.
GCGGCTTCCTGCCGACCACGGCGTCGCCGGAGGCGAGCGTCGGCAGCAACACGAGCCTGCCCGGGGACAACTACCCCATGAACCGGGTGCCGCCGGCCTCGGCGGCCCTGGCGTCGGCATCGAGCGTGGCCTCCCTGCGGTCGCCGGGCGCCGAGACCTCCACCGCGCCCGCGGCGACGTCCTCGGCCCTCCCGTCGCCGCCGCCGAAGGCCGTCACCCAGCGCACGAATCTGGCCCAGTAGCCGCGAACGACCGGACAGCCGGCCCCGGGACGCCCTGCACGGGCGTCCCGGCGGCCGGATGCCCCCGCCTCTCCCCGTTCCGCTCCGGCCCCGAGGACATCCCCGCATGCACGAGAACAGCACGCTGCCCGGCGCCCCCGAGGCCCCCGGGCCGGGCCGGGAACTCCGGCCCCCGGAGGAGGAAGCCGTCGCCGAGGACGTCCCGGCCGCCGACGGCGCCCCGCGCCCGGAGCCGTCGCCCCGGCCCTCGCCGTTCATCCTGTATCTGGAAGGGCCGGAACAGGACGACGCCCTTTTCCGGCTGACCCTGTGGGTGCGGCACCTTCTGCTGCCGGTGTACGGCCGTGAGGTCACCTCGACGGCGCCCTGGTGCGCGAGCTGGTGGCGGCACCCCGAAGCGGTGGCCCAGTTCTACGGTCTGTGGATGACCTGGCAGGAGCTGACCGGGCACGCGGCCGGGATGAGCGGACCCGCGCTGTGGCACCGCGACCACCTCACCCATGTCATGGCCTCGCTGCGCGACCCCGCCGGCCCCTTCGCGGGCTGCAAGGGCGGCCACCGGGACAAGGAGACTCCCTCGATGGACCCCTACCCGGGGTGACCCCGCCCTGAGAGCGGATCTCAGCCCTCCACCCTGACCCCCAGCGCCGCCGCCAGCACCGGTGCCAGGTCCAGGAGTTGGTGGGTGTTGATGACCGCGCCCGCGAGGCGGTCCACTCCGCGGGCGATGTCGAGTTCCGCCGCCGCGCGCAGGTCGACGTCCACCAGGGTGGCCTCCGTCAGGTCCGCCCCCTTCAGGACGCAGTCCACGAACTCCACCCGCTCCAGGCGGGCGCCCCCGAAGTCCGGCTCGACCAGGACACAGCCCTCGAAGACGACGTCCTTGAGCCTCGCCTTGCGCAGGTTCAGATAGTCGATCTTCCCGCCGCGCACGACCACCCGTTCCAGGACCGAGCCGTGGAGCTGCACCCCGCCGAGGCGGGCGTCGATCAGCTCGACATCGCGCAGTGTCGACTCCGCGAGATCGGTGCCGACCCCCCGGATGCCGGTGAGGACCGAGTCCAGCACGCGCGCGCGGTGCAGCCGTGTCTCGTCCAGCGCGCAGCCCGTCAGCGCGCAGTCCATGAAGCGGGCTCCCCCGCCGTCCTGCCCCGCGAAGTCCGCCTCCCGGAACTCCAGCCCGTCGTAGTCGCCGTCCGGCTCCAGCTCCCCGCCGTCGTACGGCTCCAGCGGGGGCAGCCGCAGCTCCGGCCGCCGTGCCCCCTTCGGCCCCGCCCCCTGCTCCTTCGCGCCCGTACCGCCGCGTCCGCCCGCCACTCTCCTCGCCATGCCCCCATCCTGCCCGCCCCCACCGACAACGGGCGCCGGACCGTGACGACGGGCGCCCCGGCCTGCGAGAACGCCTCGCATGTCACATTCCGGGGCCGCGTCCCGTCGTACTCGCGGAAAGGCCTGTCGTCACAGCACCGCCGCGCCCCCGGGCGCGACAGCCGGCCCCGAGCAGAGGAGACCTCCAGCCATGCACCGCATCACCGTCATCGGCGGCGGCTTCGCCGGACTCACCGCCGCCATCACCGCCGCCGAGGCGGGCGCCGAGGTCACCGTGTACGAGGCCCACCACACCCTCGGCGGACGGGCCCGCACCGCCGAGGGGCCGTACCGGACGAACCAGGGACCGCACGCCCTCTACAGCGCGGGCCCGCACTGGACCTGGCTCGCGCAGCGGGACCTGATCGGAGCGCTCGCCCCGATCCCGCCGCTGGAGGCCGCCCGGCTGCGGCTGCGGCACAAGGGCGTGCTGCGCCGCACCCCGCCCTTCGCGATGCTGAAGCTGCTGCGGCGCTCCTGCCAGCGGGCCCCGGCCGACGTCGACTTCCTGACCTGGGCGACCGGACAGGCCGGGGAGGAGGGCGCGCGGGCCGCGGCCCACTACTCGGCCGTCGCCCTCTTCCACCACGATCCCGGTTCGCTGTCGGCGGCGTTCGTGCAGCAGCGGCTGCGCCGGGCCATGAAGGTGCCGACGGAGGTGCACTGCCCCCGGGGCGGCTGGGCCAACGTCATCGACCGGATGGCCGGGCGGGCGTGGAACCTGGGTGTGCGGATGGAGACGCTGGCCCGGGTGGACACCGTCCCGGCCGGCCGGGGCCCGGTCGTCGTCGCCACCTCGCTCGACGCGGCCCGCCGGCTGCTGAAGGACGACTCGCTGACCTGGCCGAGCGGCCGCACCGCCCTCGTCGACCTGGCGCTGCGCACCCGCCGCGGGGACGCGTTCGCCGTCTCCGACCTGGACGCGCCGGGCTGGATCGAGCGCTTCACCGCCCGGGACCGCACCCTCGCCCCGGCCGGCGAGCAGCTCCTCCAGGGGCAGATCCCCATCGCCCCGGGGGAGACCGGGGCACAGGGTGCCGCGCGGGCCGAGCGGTTGCTCGACCTCGCCTTCGAGGGCTGGCGCGAGCGGGTCACCTGGCGGCGTACGAGCGTCGCCGACGGCCGTACCGGCGCGGTCGACGTGCCCGGTACGACCTGGCGGGACCGCCCGCGCATCGACCGGGGGGACGGCGTGTACCTCGTGGGCGACCAGGTCGCGGCTCCCGGGGTGCTCTCCGAGGTGTCCTTCAACAGCGCGATGGAGGCCGTGTCGCTGGCCCTGGGCATCCGGGAACGCCTTGACCTCAAGCGAGCTTGAGGTTGAACCCTGGGGAGGTGACCCCGCGGATCCGTGGATCCCGCAGATCCGTGGACCCGCAGATCCGCACATGCGGCACACCCCCGCAGATCCCGCAGCCCGAGGAGCCCCCGATGCACGCGATCCGACTGCACGCCTTCGGTCCCGCCGAGAACCTCGTCCTCGAACGGACCGAGGACCCCGAGCCGGGGCCCGGCCAGGTCCGGATCGCCGTGGCCGCCGCGGGCGTCCATCTCCTGGACACCGCCCTGCGCGCGGGCATGCGGGGCGGCCCGGCGCCCCAGCCCGTCCTGCCGACCGTCCCGGGCCGTGAGGTCGCCGGAACCGTCGAGTCCCTCGGCGAGGGTGTCGCGGAGCTCTGGCTCGGCAGACGCGTGGTCGCCCATCTCGGTTTCGCCCCGGGCGGCTACGCCGAGCTGGCGGTCACGGAGGTCGAGCGCCTCCACGACATTCCCGGGAACCTCGACTTCGCGGAGGCCGTCGCCATGATCGGAACAGGCCGTACGGCGATGGGGATCGTGCAGTTCGCCGGCCTCGGCCCCTCCTCCGTGGTCGTCGTGCCCGCGGCGGCGGGCGGCATCGGCACGCTCCTCGTGCAGTACGCGCACCACGCGGGCGCGACGGTGGTGGGTCTCGCGGGCGGCCCGGAGAAGGTGGCGCTGGCCCGCGCGAACGGCGCCGACGTGGCCGTCGACTACACCGATCCCGGCTGGCCGGGGAAGGTCCGCGCGCAGCTCGGCGGCCGGGCGGCGACGGTCGTGCTCGACGGGGTCGGCGGCGACGTGGCGCGGGAGGCCGTCGGACTGCTCGGACCCGGCGGCCGGCATCTCGTCTTCGGCTGGTCGGGCGCGGGCCTGCGGGGCGGTTCCCCGTACCTCGTGGACGGGGTGTCCGAGCAGGTGCTCGGCCCCGTGATGATGCGCGAGGCGGGCGGGCCCGACCCCGTACGGACCCTGGAACTGCGGGCCCTGGCCGAGGCCGCCGCCGGGCGTCTCGTCCCGGCCGTCACCCGCTTCCCCCTGGCCGAGGCCGCCTCGGCGCACCGGGCCCTGGAGAACAGGGCCACGACCGGAAAGGTGGTGCTGGAACCATGACCACGAGCCGGCACGAAGCGTCCCGCGAAGCGAAATCGCCCAAAGATGCGACGCATTCCGTTTCATGGTCTTCTGGGCGAATGAGTGTCACCCGGACAGGTGAACCAGAAGCGCCCGTGGGTCCCGACCCGCACCGCTGGTGGGCGCTGGTGATCATCGCGCTGGCCCAGCTCATGGTGGTGCTGGACGCGACGATCGTGAACATCGCGCTTCCCTCCGCTCAACGCGATCTCGGCATATCCGACGGCAACCGGCAGTGGGTCATCACGGCCTACACGCTGGCCTTCGGCGGACTGCTGCTGCTCGGCGGCCGCATCGCCGACCTCGTCGGGCGCAAACGCACGTTCGTCATCGGGCTGATCGGCTTCGCGCTGGCGTCGGGTCTCGGCGGCGCGGCCACCACGTCCGGCATGCTGTTCGGCGCCCGCGCCCTCCAGGGCGCGTTCGCCGCCCTGCTCGCGCCCTCGGCGCTGTCCCTGCTGACCACGACCTTCACCGACCCGAAGGAGCGCGGCAAGGCGTTCGGCATCTACGGGGCGCTGGCGGGCTCGGGCGCGGCGATCGGGTTCATCGTGGGCGGCCTGCTGACGGAGTACCTGAACTGGCGCTGGTGCCTGTACGTCAACATCCCCATCGCCGTCATCGCGGTGTTCGGCGCGTTCGGACTGCTGCGCGACCGGCCGGGCCACAAGAACGTCCGGCTCGACGTGCCCGGCGCGGTGCTGGGCTGCGGCGGGCTCGTGGCGATCGTCTACGGGTTCAGCGAGGCGGAGTCGCGCGGCTGGACGGACCCGCTGGTGCTGGGTCTCCTCGCGGGCGGGGTGGCGCTGCTGGTGGTGTTCGTGTGGTGGCAGAGCAGGGCGCCGAGCCCGCTGCTGCCGCTGCACATCGTCAAGGACCGCAACCGCGCCGGCTGCTTCCTGACGATGGGACTCGCCGTCATCGGCATGTTCGGCGTGTTCCTGTTCATGACCTACTACCTCCAGGTCGTCCTCCGGTACTCGCCGCTGAAGACGGGGCTCGCCTTCCTGCCGCTGACCGTCGCCATCATCATCGGCTCGACGCAGATCTCGGCGCGGCTGCTGCCGCGTGTGGCCCCGCGCATGCTGATGGTGCCGGGCATGATCCTGGCCGCCGGCGGCATGCTGTTCTTCACCCAGCTCACCGTCGAGTCCGACTACGCGAGCGAGCTGCTGCCCGGTCTGCTCCTGCTGGGCCTGGGCATGGGCCTGACCTTCATGCCGGTCTTCGCCACCGCCACGGCCGGGGTCGCCCCGCAGGACGCGGGCGTGACCTCCGCGACCGTCAACACCTCGCAGCAGGTCGGCGGTTCGATCGGCACGGCGCTGCTGAACACCATCGCCACCACGAGCAGCACCGCCTACATCGCCGCCCATCTCCGTGATCCCGCGCAGAAGGCGCTGATCGTCCGCGAGGGCACGGTCCACGGCTACACCGTGGCCATCTGGTGGGCCGCCGGGATCATGCTCATGGCCGGCCTGGTCGCGGGCCTCATGGTCACGGCCAAGGCCCCCCGGCACGCGGCGCCGGCGGGCGCGGCGGTCCCGGAGTCGGTGGGCTGAAGCCGGGGGCCGGCGGACCGACGCCGGGACCGGTGACGGCCGCGGTCAGTGGCGCCCGGCCACGCGGTCGGCGATCCGGGCCAGCCGGGACGACTCCGGGCTGTGGGTGGTCCGTTCGCGGCGGTCGGCCGTGCGGTAGGTGGCGTACATGCCGTGGACGCCGATCCAGCGGAAGGGCTCCGGTTCCCACTTGCGCACCTCGTGGCCGACCCAGGGCAGGTCGGTCAGCCCGGTCGCGCCCGCCTCGCCCGAGTCCTGCCGCACGAGGTCGCGCAGGGTCCGGGCGGCGAGGTTGGTGGTGGCGACACCGGAGCCGACGTAGCCGCCGGCCCAGCCGAGACCTGTGGAGCGGTCGAGGGTGACGGTGGCGCACCAGTCGCGCGGGACGCCCAGAACGCCCGACCAGGCATGGGAGACCTGGACGCCGGTCAGCGAGGGGAAGAGGCGGACGAGGATCTCGTACAGGGCGTCGATGGTGGACTGCTGGGTGCGGCCGTCGTTGTCGGTGCGCGAGCCGAAGCGGTACGGGACACCGCGGCCGCCGAGCGCGATACGGCCGTCGGCGGTGCGCTGGGCGTACATGTACGCGTGGGCCATGTCGCCGAGCGTCTCGCGGCCCTCCCAGCCGATCTCCGCCCACTGGCCGTCCGTCAGCGGCTCCGTCGCGATCATGGACGAGTTCATCGGCAGCCAGGTCCGCTTCTGGCCCTTGAGGTTCGCGGTGAAGCCCTCGGTGCAGCGCAGGACGTAGGGGGCGCGTACGGTGCCGTACGGGGTCACCGCGTGCTTGGGGCGGATCTCGGTCACCGGCGTCTGCTCGTGGATGGTGACGCCGAGCGCCTCGACGGCGGCGGCGAGGCCCTTGACCAGCTTCACCGGGTGCAGCCGGGCCCCGTGCGGGGTCCAGGTCGAGCCCACCGCGTCCGCGACGCGGATGCGTTCGGCGGTCTCCCCGGCGCCGTACAGCTCGCGGTCCTTCTCGCCGAACGACAGCTCGTGCGCGTGGAAGGCCTTGAGCCGCGCGAGCTGGGCGGGCGTGTACGCCACCTCCAGGACGCCGCCCTGGTGGACGTCGGCCTCGATGCCCTCGTCGGCGGCGACCCGGACGACCTCGTCCACGGTGTCGTTCATGGCCCGCTGGAGCCGTACGGCCGCCTCCTGGCCGTGCAGCGCCGCGTACCGGTCGCGGCCCGCGATGCCGTTGTAGAGCCAGCCGCCGTTGCGCCCCGAGGCGCCGTAGCCGCAGAACTTCTGCTCCAGGACCGTGACCCGCAGGGAGGGGGCCGCCTTCTTCAGGTAGTACGCGGTCCACAGTCCCGTGTAGCCGCCGCCGACCACGACGACGTCGGCGGTCGCGTCGCCGGGCAGCGGCTCCCGCGGCGCGGGCAGACCGTCGTCCGCGTACCAGAAGGAGATGCCACCGTTCACGACCCTGCTCGCCGAGCTGCTCATGACGGGACGCTAACTCCGCCGGGTGTCGACTGTCTCCTTCGGATTCCATGCTTTTCCGCGCCCTCTGGTCAGCGGATAACACGCGAGTCCGATGAGGACGGAGGTGAAATGCCCGAGATCGGTGAAGGTCCGCTCCATCATGAAGGGAATCCCGTACGCCGCCAGGACGGCCAGGAGATACGCGTACCGCCAGGGTGCCGCGATCCGGTACGTGAGCACGCCGACCACCCCGGCCAGGGCGTAGCTCACCCCGACGTCGAGGGTGTCGACCGCCGAGTGCGGTGCCACTCCGTGTTCGATCGCCCAGAGCAGGGCACCCTCGCTGACCAGCGTGGACAGCACATGTGCGGCCGCGTTGACCGCGAGCCAGCGGGCGGTTCCCAGCCAGCGTTCGGCGGGCGCCTGGAAGAGGGTGTAGAGGACGGCGTACGGCAGCCAGTGGCCGCCGTCGATCCACATCGCGCTGGCGAACAGCACCCGCACCGGGTTGCTGGACAGCTCGTGGATGTTCGTCGAGCGCTGCCGCAGGAAGTCCTCTTCGAAATCCGGAGACATGTGGTGCAGAGCCACGGTGGTGATGAAGAGAATCGTCAGCCAGATGTACGTGCCCGGCGCACCGCGCACGTACATCCACACCCTGTGGAAGAACCGTTCACCCCGCATGGCCTGATTCACCCATGACCGCAGTGTCCCTTGCGCGATCGACATTCCGGACGAGCCGAGCGGGCCGCCGGCGCATTCCGGCCGGACCGTGAATGTGGCGCGCACACGACACGAATCCGGGAATGGCCGAATCGACCGGGTGTTCGCAACGGCGCTCGCTACTCTCTGGTGCCGTGAGAGTTACCCATGGTGCGGAAGTGCTGCGTTTTTCCTTACTGGGCCCGTTGCGCGCCTGGCGGGACGGAACGGAACTGGCACTCGGACCACCCCAGCAGAAGGCCGTACTCGCGGCGCTGCTCCTGCGCCGCGGGCGCGCGGTCGGCGTCGGCGAACTCGTCGACGGCATCTGGGGGCACGACCCGCCGGCCGGCGCCGTCCCCGTGCTGCGCACCTACGTGTCCCGGCTGCGCAAGCTGCTGGAGCCCGGACGGACCCCGGGCGCCCCGCCCCGGTTCGTGGTGTCCATGGGCGACGGCTACGCCCTGCGGACCGAGGAGATCACCAGCGACCTCGGCGCGTTCGAGGACGACCTGACGCTGGCCGAACGCCACCGCGCCCGGGGCGACAGCCGCGGGGCCGCCCGGCTGCTGGACAGCGCGCTCGCCGCCTGGCACGGCACCCCCCTGACCGGCGTTCCCGGGCCGTTCGCGGAGACCGAGCGGGTCCGCCTGGCCGAACGGCGGCTGACCGCCCTGGAGTACCGGCTCCGCGTGGAGCTCGAACTCGGGCGCCACGAAGCGGTGCTCCCCGAACTCGTGGCGCTGCACGCGGCACAGCCGCTGCGCGAGGCCGTGTGCGAACTGCTGCTCGTGGCCCTGTACCGCTGCGGCCGGCAGGCCGAGGCCCTGCAGGTCTACGCGAACACCCGCCGCACGCTCGTGGACGAGCTCGGCATCGAACCCGGCCCGTCCCTGCGGGCCGCCCACGCACGGCTGCTGGCCGGGGACCCGGACCTGTCGCCACCGCCGGTACCGGTGCCGGCCGTGGACGGCGGCACCGCGGACACCGAAGACGGCCCGGACACCGACTCCGCCCAGACCCCCGGCCGGGACGGTCCGCCCCGGGCCGCCGAGGACGTGCACCCCTCCCAACTCCCGGCGGACCTGCCACTGTTCACCGGCCGCGACACCGAACTCGCCCAGGTGGACGCACTGCTGCCCGCCGACGGCCACCCGGACACCGCCGTCATCGGCCTCGTCAACGGCATGGCCGGAGCCGGCAAGACCACCCTGGCCGTGCACTGGGCGCACCGCGTCGCCCACCGCTTCCCCGACGGCAGCCTCTACGTGAACCTGCGCGGATACGACCAGGGCGGCTCCGTCATGGACCCCTCCGAGGCGCTGGAGACCTTCCTCGTCGCCCTCGGCGTGGCCCCGCAGGCCGTCCCCGAAGGACTCGACGCGCAGGCCGCCCTCTACCGCAGCGTCCTCGCCCGCCGACGCGTCCTGATCGTGCTGGACAACGCCCGTGACAGCGGACAGGTACGACCCCTGCTGCCCGGCACACCGGGCTGCCTCGTCATCGTCACCAGCCGCAGCCGGCTCACCGGACTGGTCGCCGGACACGGCGCCCACCCGCTCACCCTGGGCCCGCTGACCGGCGCCGAGGCCCGCGCCATGCTCACCCGGCGCATCGGCACCGCGCGCGTGGACGCCGAACCGGAGGCCGCCGAGGCCATCGTCGGACTGTGCGCCCGGCTGCCGCTGGCCCTCGCCATCGTGGCGGCACGCGCCGCCCACCACCCCGGCTTCCGGCTCGCCGACATCGCGGGCGAACTCCGCGAGACCCACGGAAGCCTGGACGCGTTCACCGGCGGCGACGCCCACACCGACGCGCGCGCCGTCTTCTCCTGGTCGTACCGCGCGCTGCCGCCCGCCGCGGCGGAACTGTTCCGCCTGCTGTCCCTCCACCCGGGACCCGACATCGGCACGGCCTGCGCCGCCGCCCTGGCCGCGGCACCGAGCCGCCCGGTGCGCGCGCTGCTCGCCGAACTCACCGGGGCCAGCCTGCTCGGCGAACACGCCCCCGGCCGGTACGCCTTCCACGACCTGCTGCGCGCCTACGCCCGCGAACTGGCCGACACCGAGGACACCGAGGAACGGCGCGGCGCCGCGCTGCTGCGCATGCACGACCACTACCTCCACACCACCCACCACGCCTCCGCGATCATCAGCCCGCGCCGCGAGACCCTGCCCCTGCCGCCGAACACAACGGACAGCGGCCCGCTCCGGTTCACCGGCCGCAGACAGGCCACGCAGTGGTTCCGCACCGAGCGGCACGTCCTGCGTGCGGTCGTGCAGCACGCCGCCTCCCACGGCTACGAGGACCATGCCTGGCGCACCGCCGTCGGCCTCGACCTGTACTTCGACCGGCTCGGCTTCTGGCACGACCTGATGGAGATCAACAGCGCCGCGCTGCGGGCCGCCCGCGCCGTCGGCGACCGGGTCGGCGAGGCGCACGCCCTGCGCGGCCTGGGCTTCTTCCACACCCGGTTCGCGCACTCCGCCGAGGCGCGACGGGACCTCGGGCGCGCGCTGGAGCTGTTCCGGGCCGCGGGCGACGGGCCCGGCCAGGCCCGGACCCGGCGCTGTCTCGCCTACCAGGCCAACGGGGAGGGCCGGTTCACCGTCTCGCTGGACCACTACACGCACGCCCGCGAGCTGTACCGGGCCGAGGGCAACGTCGGCAACGAGGCCCTCGTCCTGAACGAGGTCGGCTGGACGTACATCCTGCTCGGCGAGCACGACAAGGCGATGGAGTACTGCGAGAAGGCCGTCGCGCTGCACCAGGAGACCGGCGACCCGCTCGGCGAGGCCGCGGCCCAGGACAGTGTCGGCTACGCCCTGCACCACCTCGGCCGGTACGGCGCCGCCGTCGAACGCTTCGAGCGCGCGCTGGCGTTGTACCGGGAGGTCGGCGACCACTATCTGGAGGCGGACACCCTGCGGCACATCGCCGACTCCAGGCTCGCCGCCGGCGATCGCGAGGCGGCGGTCGGCGCCTTGCGCGCGGCGCTGGCCCTGCTGGAGGAGAACTCCCACCCGGAGGCCGCGGACCTCCGCGAGACCCTGCGCGACCTGGACAGCTCCGCTCCCGGAACGGACGAACCGACCCGGGGGCCGGGAACGGGAGCCGGCGGGATGTGACCGAACGGGGCCGGGGGACGGGGTGGGGCAGGGAGACAGGGAGACAGGGTGGGATTCAGGCCGCGGTTCGGGCTTGAGGGGTTCGGGCTTGGGGGGTTCGGGCTTGAGGGGACTTCGGCATCGGCGGCGGGTTCGGTGTCGATGCCGGTGCCGGGTCCGACGCCGGGTCCGGATCGGGGGCCGGGGGGCGCAGGTGGCCGTTCTCGTCCGGCACGACGCCGTGCTCGCGCAGCGCCAGCCGTAAGCCGCGCAGCGCGTAGTACACCCGGGACTTGACCGTGCCCTGCGGGATGCCCAGGACCTCCGCCGCCTCCTGCGTCGTGCGGTCCTCCAGGAACGTCGCCCGGATCACGTCACGGTGGGCGGGGCTGAGCGCCCGCAGCGCCTCCTGGACCACGATCGAGGAGAGCATCCGCTCGATGTCGTCCACCTCGGCGCCCAGTTCGTTCAGCCAGGTGGCGCCGCCTATCTCCAACGGCCGCGCCATCCGCGTCCGGTGGCCGTCGATGACGAGGTTGCGGGCGACCCGGAACATCCAGGGTCGTACGGCCATCCCCTCGTCGTCGACCAGGTTCCGCTTGTTCCAGCAGCGCAGCAGCGTCTCCTGGATGACGTCCTCGGTACGGTGCGTGTCCCCGCCCAGCATGCGCAGCACGTACGTGTAGAGCGCCGGGCCGTGTTCCAGGTAGAGGTCGCGCAGCGCGCGCTCCTCGGACGAGACCGCGCTCGCCGATCCGATGACGGTGACGTTCATGGAGTGCTCCTGTTCCTTGGGAGGACCGGCCCCGGTCAGGGGACCGGAGCCGGGGCCTCCGGGGGAACGGAGTGTCGCGAGGGGCGTTCCACGTTCGTTTGACGTCGGGTGTACGAAGCGATGGACGAGCCGGTCACGGCCGGTGTGACCGTGGGTAGCCGTGAGGCGTACGGGGCGGCCGGGCTCGGCCGTACCTCTCTGATGTACGCGTCAGATGTATGCGTCAGACGTGCGCGTCAGACGTACGCCTCCAGGGCGTCGACCTGTCTGCGGACCTGTCCGACGAGTGCCGCGTAGCCGGGAGGCAGCAGGCCGCCCCGGTCCAACATGGCCCACATGTGGAGGAGTTCACGCCCGTGGGCCACGACGGCCCGGTCGTCGTCGAGCTGCTGCCAGGCCGCCGCCGCCCGCGCCACCTCCGCGGGCGCCCGGCCGTCCCCGGCCCCGCAGCGGATCCGCGCCACGGCCAGCGCCAGCACGATGGCCTCCCGGTGGTCGCCGCGCAGATGCGCGAGGTACGCCTCGACGGCCCGCGCCTCCACGGCGTACGGGTGCTCGGCGCCCATCGAGCCCGTCAGGCTCTCGCGCAGCGCGGTCGCGTCGTCGAACGCCTCGTCGAGCCGCCCGTCGGAGGCCGACGCGTTGATGCGGGCGATGTGTTCGGCGAGGTCGGCGGGGAGCTGGGTGGTGACGGCGGGGGCCGCGACGGCGGCCGGGTCCGGCATCTCGGCCCGGGCGGCGGCCGTGGCGCGGGCCCGGGCGACCGCGGTGGCGACGGCGGAGGCGGTGGCCGCGGCGGGGGCAGGGACGACGACGGTGGCGGGAGCGTCGGCACCGGCAGGGGCAGGGACGACGACGGTGGCGGGAGCGTCGGCAGCGGCGGGGGCGACAGGACCGGTGGGCGCACCGGGGTCGGCGCCGGCCTCGGCAGGGGCGGGCGCTTCGGCGGGGGCGGGAGCTTCGGCGGCCGGCTCGGCGGGCGCCTCCTCCTCCGGTTCCAGGACGCCGCTCGACCCGTCCGGAAGCACCTCCAGCAGGAACCGGGCGGCGCCGGGGCCGTCGTACACCGTCGCCACGACGGCGCCGTCCCGCTCCTCCGCGTACCCCTGAAGGCGGTCGAGGACGGCCTCGTGCACGGACTGGCCGGGCTCGGGGACCAGGGTGTGTCCGTCGATCTCGGCGAGCCCGTCGCCGGAGATGTACACATCGAAGCGGGTCATGGCTGTCCTCCTCATGCTCAGGTGGTGGTCGGCGCGGGGCCGGTCGTGGTCGCGTCCGGGTCGGGTGTGACTCCCGGAGTGGCACCCGAGGGAGGGGCGCCGATGCCCTGGTACTTGGCGAACTGGGCGCGGACGGCGAGGACATAGCCCTGGGCCTCGTTCGTCTGCGGCACCCCCTTGGCCGCGCGGACGGCGTCCATCCCGACGTCGTAGCCGGCCAGCGCGAGGTCCAGGACCGTGTTGGTGGTCCCGTTCCCGTCGCTCTGGTTCACCTGGCCGGCGTCGATCATCTGCTGGCCCTGCTTGGCGAGTTCGCACATGTACCGGCCCTGCGCCATGATCGAGTCCTTCGCGTCCAGGGCCGAGGTCTTGCCGTTGTCGTCGTCGTCCTTGCCGTACGTGCTGAAGAGGTCGGGCGGCAGTTGCGAGAGGCCCAGTTCGCCGTTCGGGCCGACCAGCGCGCTGTTGAAGCCGGACTCCTTCTCGATCTGAGAGGCGATGACGATCGGGCCGATGGCCCCGCACAGTTCGCCGGCCTTCTGGATGGGGTCCACCAGGTCCGCGGGGACGGTGGAGGTGTCCAGCTCGCCCTTGCCGTCGCCCTGGAAGATGCCGAGGGTCTGGTCCGCGGTGTCCTGACTGGGGGGATCGCCCCCGCCTCCGTGGAACAGCAGGTACAGCGCGATGAGCGGGGCCAGCAGCACGCCGAACCCGCCCATGATCACCACGACGACCAGGGTTCCGGCCAGGGCGAGCGGTGACAGCAGGCAGCCGCAGCCGGTGCCCGCGATGATCCCGTTCCGCACGGCGGTCGACGAACCGCCTTCCCCGCTCTCTTGGCTCATGAGCGCCCGCCTTCTTCCCCTCGCCTTGAACCGCTGCGGCCACACGGCCCGTTGTGCTGTCCGACGGGCTCGACAGATCCAAACGGGCCCCGGGGCAAATAAGTTCAAACCAGTGGAAACCAGATGAGCCAGAGCAGCCGATCTACGAGCGAAGAGGGGGGCGGGCACTCATGAGCACTCCTTCGGGGATGCCGTCGGGCCCGGGGTCATGGGTACGGGGTCCGAAGAACCCGCAACCGGCACCACCGCGACCACGACCGGCCCCCGCCGACCCGTCGACGGCAGCCGCACAGCAGCCCGTCGCGCAGCCCGCACCGCAGCCCGTCACCCACACCGGGACACAGGCCGTCGCGCAGCCCGCGCCGCGGCCCGTGGCTCAAGCCGCGCCGCAAGCCGTGGCGCAGGCCGTGGCTCAGCCCGTACCGCAGGCCGTACCGCAAGCGGCGGCGCAGGCCGTGGCCCAGCCCGTCGTGCAGCCCGCTCCGCGGTCCAGGACCGTTCCGGCGCGGACCGGGGCCGGGCGGCGGACGGCCCCGGCCTCCGGGGCGGAGCCGGCCTGGGGCCGGCCGAAGGCGCCCAAGGTGGCCCGCGCCGCGTCCCGTGACGAGGTCGGCTGGGTCAAGGCGCACGGCGGCTCCGGCGCGACCTCGCTCGCCGAGCTGTTCGGCGGGGTGGAGGTGGGGGCCCGGTGGCCGGACCCCGCCCGCGGCGAGCCACGCCGGGTCGTCCTGGTCGGCCGGACCAGCGCCCGCGGGCTGCGCTCCGTCTCCCAGGCGCTCGGCGCGCTCGACGGCGGCGACGCCCCCCAGGGGCTCGAACTGCTGGGCGTGGTCCTCGTGGCCGACGCCCCCGGACGGCTCCCGCTCGGTCTGCTGCGCCGCGTCCGCGTGCTCCGCTCCGTCGCCCGGGTGCACCGCGTCCCGTGGATACCGGCCTGGCGCACCGGCGGCAGCCCCAGGTCCGTTCCCAGGCAACTCGCCACGCTCGCCAGGCTGGTGGGCGCCGACATCCACGGCGAGGGAGCCGCGTCGTGACCCAGCCCCTCCTCGACGCGCGCTTCCTGGCCGCGTACACCCCGCCCGTGGAGGCCGACACGATCCTCGGCCTGCTCGCCTGGTGCGCCTCGGCCTGCGGTGTCGGCGGACTGATCATCGTCGGCATCCAGATGGCGCTCCAGCTCCGCCGCGGCGATCCCGGCGAGGGCGGCGAGCACTTCCGCGGCGTCTTCTTCGTGACCCTGAGCTGCCTGGTCGCCACGTCGGCCGGTCCGCTCGTCGCGGCCCTCGGCAGCCTCCAGCTCCTCGGGCCCTGACCCCGCCGCACCTTCGCGCACAGCAAGTCACCCTCCCGCCCACCGCTCGTGCCGGGCGCCGAACCCCTCGGAGATCCTCATGTCCTCTCTGCTGTACGAAGCCACCAACATCCTCGCCGCCGGCGTCCCGCAGCCCGCGGCCAACGCCCCCGGGGAGCTCACCTCCAAGGTCAACACGGTCCTCGGCATAGCCGCCTGGGCCGGCACCGCCGCCGGTGTCGCCGGAGTGCTGATCACCGGCGCGATGATGGCCATGTCCGTGAAGCGGGGCGAGAGCTCGGAGCACATGAGCCGGCTCGGGATGGTGCTCGGCGGCTGTGTCCTCGTGGCCACCGCGGGCCCGCTCGTCAGCTTCGTCTTCGCGTAGGCCCGGCGGACGGTCGTGATGTTCAAGCGCAGGGAGCGCCGGCTCGAGGAATCCGGGCCGTACTACAAACAGCGCAGTTGGCAGCTTTCGGCCGGATTCCTGGCCGTCGTGGTCGTGGTGGGCGGCGTCGTCACCATGCTGTCCGGCCCGGACACGACCGCGGCCCACGCGAACGCCGCGGCCACCGAGGGCCCCCTGGCCGGCCCGTCCGCGAAGGACGGCCGGCCCCGGGGCTGCCGTACCGACGACAGCGCCGGCACGGGGCTGCCCGACAAGGCGCCCAAGGACGTCGGCTGGCGCACGCTCGGTGTCGCGCGGGTGCCCGTCTCCCCCACCGCGGGGCCGACCCTGATCCAGGGACCCCTGTGGTGGTGCTACGCGCACACGCCCACCGGGGCCGCGCTGGCCGCCCACGTCATCCCCTCGCAGATGAGCGGCTCGGACTGGCGCACCGTCACCGAGCAGCAGGTCGTGCCCGGCCGGGGACGCGACATGTTCGAGTTCCAGCGGGCCACCGTGCAGAGCACCGACAGCCAGAACAGCGGCACGGCCGTCGCGTCGTACGTGGGCTTCTCCGTGAGCTCGTACACGGACAAGGCGGCGACGGTCCGGCTGCTCCTCAAGAGCGCCCAGGGATACGCGGCGACCGACATCTCCCTGCGCTGGAGCGGCGGCGACTGGAAGCTCCGGGCCGACGACAACGGCTCGCTGCACTCGCCGGTGTCGGCCGTCCAGAGCACCAACGGCTTCATCCTTTGGGGGGTTTGACGTGAACTGCACGTCCGGGAACCCGGTCATCGACCTGGTGAAGGGGTTCTTCAGCTTTCTCGGTGATCCCATCGGGACCATCGTCGACCTCATCGCGAAGACGATCCTCGCGGGCGCGGTCGCGGTGTTCGCGGCGCTGACCACCAACGTCCCGACGCTGGAACAGACCCAGACGTCGAAGGACATCAGCAGCGACACGCAGTGGATCGTGGTCTACCTCGCGGTCGGCTCGCTGCTGTTCGCCGCCTGCCGCATGGCCATCGAGCGCAAGGGCGACGCGGGCCGCACGGCACTGAAGGGCATCATGCGGGTGGTGCTCGTCTCGGGCGCCGCCACCACCGTGGTCGTGGCCGCCGCGGCCGTCGGCGACAGCTACTCCAACTACCTCTTCAACAACGCCGTACGGGACTCGCTGAACAACGTCGGGGCCTGCTCGGACGGCAGCGGGATCCAGTCCTTCCTGCTGCTGGTCCTCGCGTTCCTGCTGCTGATCGCCGGGATCGTCCACACGGTGCTGATGTACATCCGGCTCGGCGTGATGATGCTGCTGCTGGGCACCCTCCCGCTGGCCGCCGCCGCCTCGATGACCGACTGGGGCTCGGGCTGGTGGCGCAAGCACATCGGCTGGATGATCGCCTGGCTGCTCTACAAACCCGCCGTCGCCCTCGTGCTCAACGCCGGCATGGCGATGATCAACTCGGGCAAGAACAGCGGAACCGGTGACGTCAGCACCATCAACACCCGGATCGCAGGCATCGGCGTCATGCTGCTGTCCGCCATCGCCCTGCCCGCGCTGCTCAAGCTCATCGTGCCCGCGACCGCCGCCATGGGCACCGGCAACCCGATGTCCTCCATGGGACAGGCGGGCTCCAGCCTGGCCAGCGGCGCGGTCCAGCTCGGCGGCAGCCGCGGCGCCTCCGGCGGCGGCGGACAGATGGGCCCGAGCGGGGCGACCGGATCCGGCGGCTCGGGCGGCTCGTCCGGAGCGGGCGGCTCCTCCGGCGCAGCGGGGGCGGGCGGAGAGTCGGGCGCGTCCGGAGCGAGCGGCGCGAACGGCGCGGCCGCGGCGGGCCGGGCCGGTGCCTCGGGTGCCTCCGCGGCGGGCGGCGCGGCCGCGGCCGCCGGACCCGCGGGGGTCGCCGTTCTCGCGGCGGTCGCCGCGGCACAGGTGGCCAGTTCCACGGTGACCGGCGCCGTAGAGGGCGCCGACGGCGAACTGGGCCACAACAAGTGACCGCCGTCGCCTGACCCGCCCCCTCCCGTACGACTCCCCCCTTGAACGGCCGCCGGGTTCCCGCTCCCCCCGCGGGAACCCGGCGGTCTCACCGCGCCGCGCCCGACCCCCGTCACCTCACGAAGGGAAAACGGACCCATGTCCACGGAAGCCGTCATCCATCCGACCTACGGAAACTGGCGCAGGCCACGACGGCCGGGGCTCGGACCGCTCGGACTCGTCGGCACCTTCGGGGTGTTCGGCGGGCTCATCATCACCCTGCTCGCGTCGCTGATCTCGCTGTACGCGGCGCTGGTCGTGCTCGTCCCGGTCGTCGTGTTCCTGGTCCCGCTCGCCATCCGCACCCAGGACGGGCGCAACGTCTACCAGTTGGTCACCCTGCGCGTCGGGTGGTGGCGCCGCAAGGCCAAGGGCGCCCACCTGTACGTCTCCGGCCCGCTGTCCGCACGCCCCGGCGGCCGGTTCCGGCCGCCGGGCCTGCTCAACAAGGTCACCGCGACCGAGGGCCGGGACGCCTACGACCGCCCGTTCGGCGTGCTGCACCACCCGGTCCGCAACCTGTACACGATCGTCCTGGGCTGCGACCCCGACGGCGGTTCGCTCATCGACCCGGACCAGGTCGACGTATGGGTGGCGCTGTGGGGCGAGTGGCTGGCCCGGCTGGCGCACGAACCCGGTCTGAAGGGCGCCACCGTGATCGTGGAGACCGCTCCCGACCCGGGCACCCGGCTCGCGCACGAGGTGCTGCCCCGCATCCACCCCGACGCCCCGCCGGCCGCCCGCGCGGTCATGGAGGAGGTCGTGGACCGGTACCCGAGCGCCTCGTCCGAGATGCACACCTACGTCACGCTGACCTACGGCGTCCCGCCGGGCCAGCGGCGCAAGAAGGACGACGTGATCGCCGATCTCGCCGTCCGCATCCCGGGCCTGCTCAGCGGGCTCGTCGCGGCCGGCGGGGGTGCCGCCTACCCGCTGTCGGCCGAGCGGATCGCCGAGGTCGTCCGGGTCGCCTACGACCCCGCCGTCGCCGCCGACGTCCTCACCGCCCGTGCCCAGCAGGGCGGAACCGGCCTGGAGTGGGACGACGCGGGCCCCGCCGCCGCCGTCGAGACCGTGAACAGCTACCAGCACGACTCCGGTGTCTCGCGCACCTGGCTGCTGACCCTGGCGCCGCGCGGCACCGTCCGCTCCTCGGTGCTCCGGGGCATGCTGGAGGCGGCCCCCGGCACCCGCCGCAAGCGGGTCGCCCTGGTCTACCGGCCCATCGACCCCGCCACCTCGGCCCGCATCGTCGAGGCGGACCGGCGCAGCGCCCAGTTCATGGCCTCCTCCGGCAAGGGCATGGTGCAGGCCCGCGCGGCCTCCGAGGTGAGGGCGGCCGAGCAGACCGCCGCGGAGGAGGCCTCGGGCGCGGGGCTCGTGGAGTTCTCGCTGATGCTGACCGTCACCGTGGACAGCCTGGAGGAGCTGGCGGACGCGAGCGTCGCCGTCCGCAATCTGACCGCCGCGTCCCGGGTGCTGATGCGGCCCGCGGACCGGATGCAGGCGGCGGCGTTCACCTGCACCCTGCCCGCCGGGATCCTCCCCTGGGAGCAGACCCTCGTCCCGCACGAACTCCAGGAGGCGCTGTGAGCCGGCGTGAGCAGAAGCAGGCCGAGCGGGCCGACCGGCTGGCCGAGGAGCGGCAGGCGCTCACGGCCGTGGACGGCGGCCGCTCCGCACGCGAGGACAGCGGGACGGACCCGTCCGCGCGGAGGGGGACGGTGCAGCGCTCGGAGAAGAGCGCTGCGAAGGGCAGTGCGAAGGGCGCTGCCAAGGGCACGGCGAAAAGTGCGGCGAAGGGCGCTGCGAAGCCCAAGGAGCTGTTCGTGCCGCACCGCGGCTGGTACGGCGTGGGCGGCGGGCGCGTCGGCTACATGGATCCGCCCACCATGTGGCGGGCCACCACCGTGCAGGCATGCGGCATGTGGCCCTTCGCCGCGGGTTCCGGATCTCCGATGACCGGGGTCCCGCTCGGGCAGCACCTGTTCACCGGCGCCACCGTGTGCGGCGACCCGCTGAACTGGTTCACCCGGGCCCGCTACATCTCCAACCCCTCCCTGTTCATGCTCGGCATGCCGGGCCTCGGCAAGTCCACCCTGGTCAACCGCATGCTGATCGGGCTCGCCGCGACCGGCGTCGTCCCGCTCGTCCTCGGCGACCTCAAGCCCGACTACGCCGACACCGTCCGCGCGCTGGGCGGCCAGGTGATCTCCATCGGCCGCGGCCGGGGCGGCATCAACGTCCTCGACCCCGGGGCCATGGGCGAGGCGGCCGTGAAGATCGGCGGCGAGGCCGGAGAGGTCCTGAAGGCCGAGGCCCACGGACGCGTGCTGAACATGGTCGCCGCCCTCATCACCATCGTCCGCGGGCGGCCCATGGACGACCACGAGCAGTCCGTGCTCTCCGCCGTCCTGCACCATCTGCGCGAACGGACCCCCGAGGGACGGGCGCTGCTGCTGCCCGACGTGCTGCGGGTGCTGACCGAGGGCCCGCCCCGGGTGCGCGCGGTCACGCTCGACCGGGGCGACGACGCCCGCTACCGAGACGCCGTCGACCCGCTGCACCGCTCCCTGCTCGGCATCCTCGACGGCCCGCTCGGCGACACCTTCGCCTCCGAGACCTCCACCCGGATCGATCCCGACGCGCCCGCCGTGTGCATCGACATCTCCGGCATCGGCGAGGCGGACACCCAGCTCACGGCCGCCGCGATGCTGGCGGCCTGGTCGGACGGCCTCGGCACGGTGGCCGCCTCGCACGCCCTCGCGGACGCCGGACTCGCGCCCAGGCGCTGGTTCTTCACCGTCCTCGACGAGCTGTGGCGGCCGCTGCGCGCGGCATCCGGCATCGTCGACCGCATCGACGCCCTGACCCGGCTGAACCGCTCGCTCGGCCTCGGCGACGCGAAGATCACCCACACGCTCAAGGACGCCGAGGCCCTCGGCACCGACGCCGACCGCGCCAAGGCCCGCGGCTTCGTCGAACGGGCCGGGATGGTGGTGTGCGCCGGGCTGCCGAAGACGGAGATGGAGGACCTGGGCAAGGTGGTCGGCCTGTCCCGGCGCGAGATCGAACTCGTCTCCTCCTGGTCCTCGCCGCCCGGCTGGGGCGTCAACGGCGACAACGAGGAACCGCCCGGCCGCGGCCGTTTCCTCATCAAGGTCGGCGGCCGCCCCGGCATCCCCATCAAGGTCGCCATCACCGACGCGGAGCGCCGGCTGCACAACACCAACACCCGCTGGACGCCGAACGAGGACGCCGTCGAGAAGGCCGCCGCCCGCGCCGCCGAACAGGTGGCACGCGCCGCGCGCGAAGGCGTCCACGGCTTCCCCGGCACCACCGGCGGTCCCGGCGCTCCCGGCACCGAGGCGGCGGCCGGGCGGTGGACCGCGTGAGCGCCCCCCGCGGCGGGACCGACCCGCACGACCTGCTGCCGTGGGCCGTCGTCGCCCTCGCCGCCACCGGCCTGCTGGTGTTCACGGTCGTCTGGTCCGGCGGCACCCTCGGGTCCGGGCTCTCCGGCAGCGGCTGGGCCGCCCCGCCGTTCGCCCTGTCCACCGTCACCCGCCTCGCCTCCGACGGGCCGGGCGCCCTGTGGCCCGAGGCACCGGCCGCCGCCGTCTACGCGGGCATGGCCGGGCTGCTCGCGCTGGTGACCCTGCCCGTCGCCGTCGTCGTACGCCTCCTCATGGACCGTTCGGCCCGCCCCAAGGGGCTGGCCGGGCGGCGGGAACTCGCCGCGATGTGCCCGAAGGGCATCGAGGCCCGCGCCCGCGACCTGCGCCCCGGCCTCAAGGGCCGCGACCAGGTGCACCCGGACGAGACCGGCAACCTCCTCGGCGACCTGGAGCCCAAGGGCCCCGAACTGCGCAGCAGTTACGAGGACGTGGAGCTCGACCTGATGGCGCCCCGCGCCGGCAAGTCGACCGGCATCGCCGTCCCCCGGGTGCTGCGCGCCCAGGGTGCCGTCCTGCTGACGTCCAACAAGGCCGACGTGTACGCCGTCACCCGCGCCGAACGCGCGAAGGCGGGCACGGTCTGGACGTTCGACCCGCAGGGCATCGCCCACACCCCGCGCGCGATGTGGTGGAACATCCTCGGCGAGTGCCACACCATCGAGGGCGCCCGCCGGATGGCCGGCCACTTCGTCGCGTCCGTCAACGACGACAGCGCGAAGAAGGACTTCTGGATCTCGGCCGCCCAGAACACGCTCACCGCGCTCTTCCTCGCCGCCGCACGCGGCGGGACCCCGCTGACCGAACTCCTCGCCTGGCTCGCCGATCCCGCCGACCGCACCCCGATCGACCTGCTCCGCCAGGTCGGACTCGGCGCGATGGCCGAGCAGTTGCAGGGCACGGTCCGGGGCGCGGTGGAGACACGCGACGGCATCTACGAGACCGCCCGGCAGACCGTCTCCTGCCTCCTCGACCCCGAGATCCTCGCCTGGGTCACCCCCGACCCCGGCCTTCCCGAGTTCCGCCCCGACGAGCACGTCCTCGGCCACGACACGCTCTACCTCCTGTCCAAGGACGGGGGCGGTTCGGCGGCCGGCGTCATCGCGGGCCTCGCGGACGCCACGATGCGGGCCGGTGTCGTGGCCGCCGAACGCATGGGCGGACGCCTCGACCCCCCGCTGACGGCGGTCCTCGACGAGGCGGCGAACGTGTGCCGCATCTCCGATCTCCCCGACCTGTACTCTCACTTCGGCTCCCGCGGCATCAACGTCGTCACCCTGCTGCAGAGCTACCGCCAGGGAGCCCGGGTGTGGGGGGAGGTCGGCATGGACGCCCTGTGGAGCGCGGCCACCATCAAGCTCCTCGGCGCGGGCCTGGACGACGCCGACTTCGTCCAGAAGATCTCCACCCTCGTCGGCCAGCACGACGTGCGCACCCCGAGCGTCTCGCGCAGCAAGGACGGCACGTCACGCTCGTACTCCTACCGCCAGGAGGCCGTCCTGCCGCCCGACCGGATCCGCGCCCTGCCCAAGGGCACCGCGCTGCTCCTCGCGACCGGTGTCAGGCCCGCCCTGATCCGGCTGCGCCCCTGGTACAAGGAGCCCGGGGCCGGCGCCATCTCGGCGGCGGCGAAGGCGGAGACGGCGGCGATCACGGAACGGGCAGCCGGTCGCGCCCTGCCGGGTGTGACCCTGAGCAAGCCGGAGCCCGGCCGGGACGTCGCGCCAGCGTGACCGTGCGCAGCACCAGTTCGGCGGGCCCGTACCGGACCCGGCTCATCAGCAGTGCGCCGAGGGCCAGTTGGGCGCCGTACAGGAGCACGCAGCCCGCGAGGACGGCGGCCGTGCCGACACGGTCGTAGAGACCGAGCCCGTACCCGGTGAACACACAGGCGAGGACGAGCGACTGGGTGAGGTACTGGCTGAGCGCCATGCGCCCGGAGGCGGCGAGCACGGCCGCCACCGGGCGCCGGGCGCCGGCCAGGAGGAGCACTCCGCACGCGTACGACACCGTGAGCGCCGGCGCGGTCAGCAGCGACACCGCGTGCCCGACCAGGAACCACCGGCTGTCCAGGGGGCCGTTCGCGCAGCAGGCGGTGACGACACCGCCCGCCAGACCCGCCGGCAGCCACCGTGCGAGGGTCCGCCGCAGCCACACCCGGTCCCGGCCGCGCCGCTCCACCAGTGCGGACTTCGCCGCCGCGAGTCCCGCGAGGAACGCCGCCAGCATGTCCGGCGCGTACATCAGGTTCGCGCCGAGTGCCGAGGGCAGCTCGCGCAGATGCGCCCCGATCACCGACGAGGGACCGCCGCGGTAGGCGGCCACGGTGTCCGCGACCAGGGGCGCGTACCGGGCCGGCGTGACCGGTTCGGTGAGGGCGACGGTGAGCAGCCCGTACCCGAGCAGCAGGACGGCCAGGCCCGCCACCAGAGCGGCCGCGAGGCGCACGGCGGCCCGGGACGTGAGGTCGCGCAGCCCGTACAGGATCAGCCCGAGCGCGGCGTACGTCATCAGGATGTCGCCGGGGTACAGCAGCACGGCGTGCGCCAGCCCGAGGCCGAAGAGGCCCGCCGTGCGCCGCAGATGACGGAGTCCGGCCGCGGGGTCCGACGGCCGGGCCGCGCGCCGGTCGAGGACGAAGCTGTAGCCGAGGAGGAAGGAGAAGAGCTGATAGGCGGTGGTCGTCGCGGTCACACCCCACGCCGCCGCCCGGTCGACGGCCGAGGCCCCGGGCCCGCCGCCGAAGGGGGTGTAAGGGCCCGCCATGAGCTGTGCGTTGACGAGCAGGATGCCGAACAGCGCGGCCCCCCGCAGCACATCGATCTCACCGACCCGACCGGCCGGAGCGCCCCCGCCGCCCGTCTCGTCCTTCCGGCCGCTCACGACGAGACCACGACGCCCGTGCCGAACGCCAGGGTCGAGGACAGGAACCATCCGAACGACGGCGCCAGCAGGTACCGCAGCGTCCACAGCCGGGCCGTGGCGGGCCGGTTCCGCGCGTAGACCACGGGCACGCGGCCGCCGACCGGCGGCAGCCCGCACAGCGGCCCCCGCCAACCCGGGTCGAGGACGAGCCCCCGCCCCAGGTGGTCGGAGAACACCACGAGCCCGCCCCACCGCCGGTCCGAACCCTCCCGGGGCCTCACCTGACCCATGACGCGCAGTCCGCGCAGGGACAGCCGCAGGGCCGCCAGCGCCGACCGTGTCGCCAGCGTCAGGAATCCGAGCCCGGATCCCGTGCACAGCGCCAGCAGCACCAACTCCGCGCCCATACCGATCCCTTCGTCCGCGAACCGCACCTGGACGCACAACGGGGCGCGCGTCCCACCGGTTCATACCCGCGCTTTGAACCACCGGACGCCACCGCCCCGTTGTGGGGGCGATCCCGCCCCGCACCCCGCGTGCGACGCCCTTGGAAGGAGCTTCGGCCCAGATGAGACGGACCCTGCGCGCCCACGGCCACCGGACGGCGGCGACCGTCACCCTGGCCCTCGCCCTGGCGGCGACGACGGCGCCACCGGCCGGTGCCGATCCGGCCGGGCCCGCCACCCTCGCCGAGGTGCACGCCGAGCTCAAACGCCTGTACCACGACGCGGAGGTGGCCACGAACAAGTACGACGCCGCCGACGAGAAGGTGACCGAGCAGGAGAAGCGCGTGCACACGCTGCGGACCCGGATCGAGGCGGCCGAGACACGGCTGGGCCGCCTCACCTCCCTGGCGGGGGCGGCGGCCCGCGCCCAGTACCGGGGCGACAGCCTGCCCGCCGAGATGCAGTTCGCCCTCTCCGACAACCCCGAACACGCCCTCGACAACGCCTCCTTGGCCCGGCAGGCGCAGCAGGCGACCCAGGGGGTGCTGACCGCCCTGACCGCCACCCGCGAGGACCTGGAGACCCGCAGCGACGACGCCGCCGACGTCCTGAAGAGCCTGCGGGAGAGCCGCCGCGCCAAGGACACCGAGCGCCGGGCGGTCGAGAAGCACATCGACGAGGCGAAGAAGCTGGAGTCGCGGCTGGAGAAGAAGGAGATCGAGCGGATCGCCGCGCTGGAGAAGAAGGAGGCCGACGCCGCCCAGGCGAAGTGGGTGGGCTCGGGCGTCCTCGACAAGGTCGGCACGGAGGCGACCCCCGCCGGCAAGAAGGCGATCGAGTTCGCCACCCGTCAGCTCGGCAAGCCGTACGTGTGGGGAGCCGAGGGCCCCGATTCCTACGACTGCTCCGGGCTGACCTCACAGGCCTGGCTGTACGCGGGCCACCCCATCCCCCGCACCTCCGAGGAGCAGTGGCGGCGGCTGAAGCGCGTCCCCGTGGAGGACATGCGGCCCGGCGACCTCATCATCTACTTCGCCGACGCCAGTCATGTCGCCCTCTACATCGGCGACGGCAAGATCATCCAGGCTCCTCGTCCGGGCCGCTGGGTGTACGTGTCCCCGGCCGCGTCGATGGAGATCCTCGGGGTGGTCCGTCCGGACGCCTGAGGCACGGAGGCCGGCGGGCGGCGGGCCTGAAGCCCGGACGTGGGAAGCCCGGACACGGGTCGAGGGGCGGACCGCGGGGGTCCGCCCCTCGCGGGGGTCCGCCCCTCGCCGGGATCCGCCCCTCGCCGGGGGCCACGGCCGGTGCCACCCTTGTGCCGTCCCGCATCGGCGCCCGTGTCGGCGCCGGGCCCCCGGACTCGCCGGTCCTGGGCCCGCCCGTCCGCCCCGCTCCGCCCCCGGACGCCCTCCTCAGCCCTCGGCCGGCGACGGCCCGGCCGACGGCCCGAACGGGTCGGCGGCGTCGACGGCGGGAACCTCCTTCGGGCGGTGCGAGCCGGGCTTGCAGCCGGCGAACACCCCGGACGGGTCCCGCAGGTTCTGCATGATCGGGGCCAGATAGTCCCGGTGCCAGCCGGCCGGACCGCTCAGACCGGCCTCGGATCCGGTGTCGCTCAACTCCCCCCAGGCGAGCCACAGCCCGTGCAGCTGGGCGACCGCCTCCGGATGCTCCCACCAGCGCGAACACCAGGGAGCCAGGGCGGTGACCTCCCTGCCGTAGACCGGGAGCAGCACGTGGTGCACCCACAGGGTGAGCTGCCGCAGCGCCCGGCCGTACTCGGGCGCCTCCAGGTAGAGGATGAACTTGGGGGCGGGAGGCGCCGCCTGCTCGGCGTCATGCGTCGGGGTCGTCATGGCGCTCCTTCCTGATGCGCGGCCGAAGCCGCGTCGGACAGTGGTCGAGGAAGCCGGGAAGCGTGAGACCCGGATCCCGGCACCACAACGCACGCGTGCGGTACGGGGTTCAGGGGCGCGGCGGATCCGCGCGCCGAGGCCGCGTTGAACCGCCCGGCGGTGACGTCCGTTGCTTCTTCGGCGACCGCCGAGAACGACCGCCGAACGCAACGGAAAGACGATCGTTCGGCACGGCGGTGCCACAACGCGGGCGAGCGGCACCGCACTTGCCGCTCCGGCAAGGAGGACCTCACGATGGTGGCTTTCGACGAGGCGAAGTTCAGGTCCGACGAAGCGGACATGAGAGCGGACCTGACGAAGTACAACCTGCACAAGGACCCGGCGTTCATGCAGGCCTTCAACGGCTACATGGACCGGCTCCACCTCAACGGGCAGTGGCTCAACCAGGGGTACAAGCCCGACGCGCAGTGGTCGGGCGACGCGGCGACCAACCTGATCGCCCAGTTCGACCGGCTCAACGCCCTGCACGTCCCGGCGGACTGGTGGCGGGCGAACCGGAAGCACAAGGACTTCGACCGGCTGCGGGACGCGAAGGCGCGGGAGACCTACGACAAGAAGTACCTCTGGAGCAAGACGGAGCCCTACTACCCGGCCCGCCAGGCCGCGAAGGCCGGCGGTCTCATCCTGGAGACGTCACCCCCGGGAAAGATCTTCAACGGCAGGAACTGCGGGTTCGCGAACTGGTCGGACGCCAAGGTCCAGGCCGACCTGTGGACGTACATGTCGAACCACTACGTGGACGGCACCCGGGGCCCGGTCGAGGCGATGATGCTCGGCGGCAGGGTGGACAACAGCGTCCTGACGAAGTACGAGTGGCCCCACCTGAGGGAGCGGATCGAGGCCGGTCTCGTCACCAACATGCACGTCAAGGTGATGGGCATCAGGAACGACTCGCAGGAGTCGGGGGCGTGGTCGCTGGAGACGAGAGCGACGTACAACGTGCACTCGCAGAACTCGTTCGACCAGATCCCCGCGCCGGACGACCCCCAGTTCGCGGACAAACAGAACCGCTGGCGCAACCAGGAGAAGGCGCGCAACGCGAGCAAGTCCTCGGCCAGTTCGTCGACCTCCCAGGAGAGCGCGGCGAGCGGTCATTCGCTGAAGACCTTCCACAAGGCGTTCGACGACCCCAACGCGGTGGTCGTCCTGGCGGACCCCGCGACAGGACGGGTGGCGGGCACGGAGAGCCCGAACGACCTGTCCCAGGTGGTGAGCCGTCAGCTCACCCGGGTGGACACCAACGCCTCGCTGCAAGGGGCGGGCAGGGCCGCGACCGTGGCGGCGGTGCAGGCCGAACTCCAGGCCCAGGCGGAGGCGGCCCACACACTCGACCAGAAGCTCGCGGCCTTCCAGGAGGAGCAGCAGCGACGGGCGAGCACGTCCGCCTGGCCCGGCACGCCGGACTACGGCAACCAGTTGTCGCAGGGCATGGCCGGCCTCGACCTCGGAACCTCCGCCGCGCGCTACTCGCCGACGGCGGACTACTCCCCGACAGCCGACTACTCCCCGACGGCGGAGGTGCCCACGACCGGGGACCACTTCCCTCCGGGCGGCCTCCCGCAGGGCGGCCCGACGACCGGGCAGCCGCACTACACCTACTCCCTCCAGGGGGGCGACGGACAGCACTACTCCTATCCGCTGTCCGCGTCACCCGACCAGGAGGAGTCGTTCGCCCCGCCGTCGCCGGTCGCGAACACCGAGATGTATCACCCCTCGTACACGAACACGCAGCAGCACACCCCGAGCACCGGCTCGGCCTCCTCCGAGTTCGGAGAGCCCCTGGCCCGTGCCCCCAGAAACCCCAGTCCGCCGTCCGGAACCCCGCAGAGCAGTTCGTCGGGGAAGAAGGCGAAGGAGCCGCCGAAGAAGGGGGGCGGCTTCGGGGCGTGGGTGAGGGGCGACCAGTACCGGAACAAGAAGGCCGGCGGTCCCAGCAAGAGGTAGGCCGCCCGGGACGGATGGCGGCCGTCGGCCGGAGAACTCTCCGGCCGACGGACGCTCCTCCCGTTGAACTGACCGGTGCCCGGCACCCGTTGTGCTCTCCGAACCCTGTCGGCGCCCGGCCGACGCCGTACGGCCCAGACGTCCGGAGGTACGCGCATGTCCAGTGTCCACGTACGGCGGTTCGCGGGTCAGGGCCTGCTGAAGCGCCGCCGGTCCGCGCCCGCCGCGCACGGATGCTACGACCGTACGGACCCGCCGCGTCCGGCCGACGGCGCCCGCTGGTTCCCCGACGCCCCGCTGCCGCCGGGGCTGCTGCCCCTGCCGAGCGGGTTCGAACCGCGCGGGGCCTGACCGTGGCGATCGACGACACGGCTCCCCGGGGCCGGGCCCGGCCGACCCGCGGCGGTTCCCGGTCCAGGCTGGCGCGTGACCTGCTCAGAACCGAGTACGGCCTACGGAACCAGGGACGCGGCGGGACGGGTCCGGCCGACGCGGACACCGTGTGGGAGCGGCTGCTCACCGAACTCCGGCGCCTGCTGCGGACCTTCACGGGCGGGTCGCGCTCGGCGCCGGGCGGAGGCGGAAGCGGCCCCGCGCCGGGCGCCGGAGGCTCGGCCCCCGGCGGAGAAGGCCCCGTCGCCGGCGGCACGGGAACCGTGGCCGACCACGGGCAGGGCGGCAGACCGGTCGAGGGACCGGGCGGCGGACCGGGCGACGGCTCCTTCGGCCGGGGCGGGGAGCGATCCGGCCCGGCGGGACCCGTACACGCGGGACTCGCGCTCCTCGAACAGCGCATCCTCCGGCTGCCGACGCCCGAGCGCGAGGCCTTCGAGGACGCGGTCCTGGACCTGGTCAGGAACAACAGGAAGTACCGCGAGGCGTTCGAGAAGTCCCCCGAGAGCATGCCGCTCGTCGCCCGCTGCGCCACCAACGCGTACGAGAGGGAGCTGGCGCGCGAGGCGCCCCCGGCGTCCGTCCCCTCGGGGCAGGACCCGGCCGGACGACGGGAGGACGAGGCCGCGCGGTCGGAACGCGAGCACCCCGCGCGGGATCGGGCGGTGTCGGCTGTCGCTCCCTCGGACCTCGACCTGCCGAGTCGGGCGGCCGCGCCGTTCTTCTCGACCCCGGAGTCCCCTCCGACGAGCCAGGCGTCCTTGCGGCCAAACCCGACGGACGGGCTCTCCCCGCTGCCCTACCCGGCGAGTCCGGTCTCCCCCGTGCCGTACGTGGCGCTCCCGGTCTCCCCACTGCTGAGCCAGGCCACCCCGGTGTCACCCCTGCTCGACCAGGCGACGCCCGTGTCATCCCTCCTCGACCAGGCGACGCCCGTGTCGCCCCTGCTCGGCCGGGCCACCCCGGTGTCCCCGACGCTCGGTTCCGCCCCCGTGGCGTCCCCGATCAGCGGTGACGGTCACCAGGTCCTGAGCGATTCGCTCGACGCCCTCTCCCGGTCCTCGGCCCCGAGGAACAACGGAACCGCTCCACGGCCCGGGACGCTCCGACCGCTGCCGCCCGCCGGCCAGCACACGTCCGCCCCGCCCGCACCGCGACGCGTCTGACATCCGCCGCACCCCGGAGGTTCCGTCCGGCCGGACGCCGTTGAACCGTCCTCCCCCGCACCCCGTTGTGCGGAGGGAACCCGAAGGCGCCCAAGGCACCGAAGGCACCTGGGACACCGAAGGAATCGAAGGAGGCGTATGTCAGGCGGTCCGCTCCGGTTCGGCGGCCCCCTCGGCATGGGCGCCGCGCGGGGCGTCGGGCCAGGCCTCGGGCGGGACGTCGGACGAGACGTCGCCCAGGCGGCCGAGCCGTTCGCGTACCTTCTCGGCGTCCGGATGGTCGAACTCCACGAAGATCGCCAGGGCCTGCCGCCAGGCCTCGCGCGCGGCCTCCGGTTCGTCGGCGTCGAGATGGACGTCCCCGAGGTTGCCGAGGGTGTGGCCCTCGCCCCAGCGGTTGCCGATGTCCCGATGCGTCTTGAGCGCCTCGAGGTGGTACTCGACGGCGGCGCCGTGCCGCCCCAGACGCCGATGGGCGGTGCCCAGGATGTCGAGGGTGACCCCCTCGACCCACCGGTTGCCGCCCGCGCGCAGCACGGCCAGGGCCCGCTCCAGGCAGTCGACCGCCTCCTCGAACCGGCCCTGCCGCTGGTAGGCGTCGCCCAGGTTGCACAGGGAGATCCCCTCGCCCCAGGCACCGCCGATGGCCCGCTCGATGACCAGCCCGCGACGGGTGTACTCGACGGCCTCGGCGAGCCGCCCGGACTGCAGATAGGCGTCGCCCAGGTTGGACACCGCGGCGCCTCTGCCGTCGTGGTCCCCCAGATCGCGGTAGGCGACCATCGCCTGCCGCAGATGGTCGATCGTCTCGTCGAGCCGGCCCGAACTGCGCAGGGCCGCCCCCACGTCCGCGAGCCCCTGGGCCTCGCCCCAGCGGTCGTCGGCGGCGCGGGCGGCGGCCAGCCCCACCCGGGCGGTGTCGAGCCAGTCGTGCATGTGGCTGCGGAGGTAGAAGAACCCCCACAGGACGGCGGGCAGCCGCCAGGCGATGCCGGGATGTCCCGACGCGGCAGCCGTGTGCACGGTGCTGACCAGGTTGCCCCGCTCCTTCTCGCACCAGCCGAGCGCCTCGTCGTACGTCGTGAACTCCAGCGGCCGGCACAGCGGGGGCGGCGGGTCCAGGGGGATCGGGCGCCGGCGCGGGGTGATGTGCGGGTAGGCGGCGTCCGCGGTGTGCAGGTACCAGGAGAGCAGCCGTTCCAGGGCCGTCGCCCGCTCGCGCGGTGTCTCCTCGGCCTGGACGCGTTCGGCGGCGTACACGCGCAGCAGGTCGTGCAGGGTGTAGCGGCCGGGGAAGTGCTCGGTGAGCAGATGGGCCCGGGTCAGCTCGACGAGCAGACCGCGGGCCTCCCGCGCCGGCAGCCCGGCGAGCGCGGCCGCGGCGGGCGCGGAGATGTCGGGCCCGGAGTGCAGGCTCAGCAGATGGAACAGCCGCGCGGCCGGGCCGGACAACGCCTTGTACGACCAAGAGAAGACCGCCCGTACGTCCGTGGTGATGTCGTCGCCCCCGGTGAAGGCGTCCAGGCTCCCGTGACTCTCGCGCAGTTCGTCGACGATCGCGCTGAGCGGGAAGCCGGGGTGCGCGGCGGCGTGAGCGGCGACGATGGACAGCGCCAGCGGCAGCCGGGCGCACCGCGTGATGATCTCGTCCACCGCCCGCGGTTCGGCCGCCGGACGGACGGTGCCGAGGCGGCGCGCCAGAAGGTCGTACGACTCGGCGGGGGTGAGCTGGTCCAGGGTCAGCGGGTACGCGCCCTCCGCCGCGACCAGACCGGTGAGCTGGTTGCGGCTGGTGACGATGACCAGGCAGCCCGGAGCGCCGGGCAGCAGCGGGCGGACCTGCTCGGTGTCACGGGCGTTGTCCAGCAGGACGAGGATCCGGCGCTGGGCGAGCATGCTGCGGTAGAGCGCCGCCTGGGCGTCGAGACCGGCGGGTATCCGCATCGGGGGGACGCCGAGGGCGTCGAGGAAGGTGCGGATGGCGTCGTCCGGTGTCATCACCACACCGGTCGGGTCGAAGCCGCGCAGGTTGACGTAGAGCTGCCCGTCGGGGAAGCGGGCGGCCATCTCGTGGGCCCAGTGCACGGCCAGGGTGGTCTTGCCGATACCGGCCATGCCGCCGATCGCGCCGATCACCACGGCGGTCGGAGTCTCACCCACGCCCGGCAACAGGGCCCTCACACGTTCGAGTTCCGCCTCCCGGCCCGCGAACGTCGGCAGATCCGCGGGCAGTTGAGCCGGGATCGCCGCCTGCACCCCGTTCGGCGGGGCCGTCCGTGCCGCGCGCTCCGGCCGGGGACCCGCGGGTTCGGGAGTCCGCGCCACGGAGGAGGGACCGGGTTCCGGCGGAGCACCGCCGCCCTCGGACGACCCGGGGCCCGACGGCGGACCGACCCCCGGAGATTCGCCGGCACCCGGAGACCCACCGACCCCCGGAGCCGCACCTGCGCCCACGGGCGGACCGACACCCATCGGCGGACCGGCGTCCAGGGACGGGTCGGCGGCCAGGATGCGTTCGTGCAGGTCCTTCAGCGACGCGCCGGGCTCGATGCCCAGCTCGGACACGAGGGTGCCACGCGTCGCCCGGTAGGCGGCCAGCGCCTCGGCCTGCCGCCCGGACCGGTACAGCGCCAGCATGAGCAGCCGGCACAGCCCTTCCCGCAGCGGGAACTTCCCCGCCAGCGCGGCCAGTTCGGCGATCACCTCGCCGTGCCGTCCGAGTTCGACGTCGACGTCCAGCCGCAGTTCCAGCGCGGTCAGCCGCTGCTCGCCCAGCCGGGAACCCTCGGACTCGGCGAGCGGTCCCGGCACCCCCGCCAGCGCCGCCCCCTGCCAGCCGCCGAGCGCGGCGCGCAGCAGGTCGGCCGCCGCGGACGGGTCACCGGCGGCCCGCAGCTTCCTGGCCTCGGCGACCCGTCTCTCGAACACCCCCAGATCCAGCGCGCCTTCGGGGATCCGGAGCGCGTATCCGTCACCGACGGAGACGATCACACGGGGGGCGGCGGTGGCGTCACGTTCCGGTTCCAGCCCCTTGCGCAGACGTGACACATAGGTCCGTACGACCGACACGGCGGCCGTCGGCGGCTCCTCGCCCCAGACAGCGTCCAGGAGTTCGCCGAGCATGACGGGGCGCCCCCGGCGCAGGAGCAGCGCCGCCAGTACCGCCCGCTGCTGCGGGGCACCGACGTCCACCTCGCGTTCCCCGCGCCATGCCCGGACCGGCCCCAGCACGGCGAAGCGCACGGATTCCTCGTAGGCGTTCACTCTCCGCACTCTACTGAACACCCCTTTCCGCTTAGGGGTGTTGAGCGTGTGCAAGCGGCCACACACCCTTCCGCTTCCGTATCGCGCCGGCCGCGATTTGAACCGTTCCCCGGCGGCGCCCGTTGCGCTACGAGGACCCGACGCGACGGGGCCCGGCCGGCAGGTACGCGGTCGGGCACGTCAGGAAGGAAGCGCCATGAGCCGTGGCGAACAGACACCCGGACCGCCCTCGGAGGACGTCCCCGCCGTGCCCGGCGAGCCGGACCCCCGCTTCACGGTGGTCATCTCCGGTGACGGTTCGGCCGCCATCGACGGTGAGCCCGTACCGTCGACCGAC
This sequence comes from Streptomyces sp. NPDC056738, assembly GCF_042790435.1. Taxonomy (NCBI): domain Bacteria; kingdom Bacillati; phylum Actinomycetota; class Actinomycetes; order Kitasatosporales; family Streptomycetaceae; genus Streptomyces; species Streptomyces sp. NPDC056738. Next base: position 156,620 of record NZ_JBHTZF010000013.1, on the reverse strand, counting down.
GGGGTGACGGTCGACGCCGCGATCCTCGACGCGCTGCACGGGTACGCGCGGGACCGCGGCACCACCGTGTCCGCCACGATCTCGGACCCGTCCGCGGGGTACGTGGCGCACGTCGAGGTGGCCCCGGACGGTTCGAGCACGCTCGTGGACCAGCGAGAGGAACCACCGCCCCCGCCGACCGCCGAGAACGCGCAGAAGCCCGGGCCGAGCGGCCTCGCCCACGACGAGGACGGAGACGAGGAGAACGCCCTCGCGTACGACGCGTACGCCGAGGACGAGGACGAGGACGAGAACCGCGACAACCGCGAGGACGACGGCGAGGACGAGGACGACGACGACTTCGACGTGGAGGCGTACACGCTGGAGCAGCAGCGCCGACGGGAGTCCCTGACACCGCCCCCGCCCCCACCCCCGCTCCCCGCCTCGAACCCGGAGGCGGACGCGGACCCGGAGCCGCCCACGGACGCGGGCTCGGACCTGGACCTGGACCAGGACCCGGCCGGCGAGGCCCCCGGATTCGCCGCGGCCTCGAACCGGGAGGCCGGATTCGGCACACCCGCCCCGCAGCTCGTCCGCCGGGCCGGGTCGCGCCAGTCGGACGACGAGTACCGGGGCCCGGGCCTGCTGCACAGACCGCTGGTCGTCGGGCCGGTGGCCCTCGTGGCGGCCGCGCTCGTCATCGTCCCGCTGGTGATGCTGGGCAGCGGCGGGTCGGACGACGGCGGGGGCCGTACCGAAGCCGCCCGGTCGACCGGCGAGACGAGCGCGAGCCCGCAGGCGGAGAGGTCGGGGCCGGTCTCCACCTCGACGGCGAGCGTCCCGCCGCCGAGCCCCTCGACGTCACCGTCGCCCGGACCGAAGGAGTCGAAGGGCGCGAAGAAGGGATCCAAGGGGTCCGGCGGCACGAAGGACGAGGGGAAGGGCGCCGGGCCCGTCGTCACGGTGACCGCCAGGCCGCCGCGGGCCACGGTGACCGCGCGGCCCGCGCAGGACACCGCCGCCACCGCCGTGAACCGGCTCGCCCGCAACGATCCCTCGGGACGGCACATCTGCTATCGCGCCTACGTCTCCGGGCAGGGCTGGCAGAAGCCCGTGTGCGACGGCACGATGGCCGGCACCTCGGGCCGGAACAACCCGATCAAGGCGCTGAACATCGCGGTGTCCGGGGGCGGCGGCTCGGCCGCCAACGCCTTCGTCCACGACCTCGCCTCGACCGACGGCCGGGGCACGTGGGAGCCGCGGTGGACGGCCGTGATCGCCGACGGCAGGAACAACTACATCGGCAGCACGAAGAAGAGCGCGCCCCGGATGTCGGGTTTCGCCATCAACATCGGCAGCGGCCGCGTCTGCCAGACGGCCAAGGTCCACGGCTTCGACTGGGGCGCCCAGGGCTGCGCCGACGCCCGCCCCGGCTACGTCTTCGGCGGCGCCCTGGAGAACGACCGCTGGCTGGAAGCGGTCAAGTTCACCCTCTGACCCCGGCCCCACCCACCCGGAACCCACCCAGGACATCGGGGACCCACCGGGCCCCAGGCCCCCCGGAACGCGAAAGCCCAGCTCGGACAAGATCCGAGCTGGGCTTCCCACTGAGCCCCCTGTCGGATTCGAACCGACGACCTACGCATTACAAGTCGATAGGTTCCACGCTGGGTCACTCCGGGATACTCCGGCTACTCTGAAAATCCCTGGTGAGTGGGTCAGTTGACTCCGGCTCACTCCGGGGATTTCGGCCCCCGATGGGACCTCCGCTCACGCACCGCTCACGCAACCGGGTGATTCCGCGCGGGTCCTGAGCTGGGCAGTTCCATTGTCTCGCGCACGCCCTGTCGCACGCAATGGCCAGACACAGAGAGGCCCCGGCCGGATCGGCGTCCGGCCGGGGCCCGGTCCCGCCCGCCCCCAGATCTCACGGGGTACGAGGCGGACGGGTCCCGGACCCGGCACCGCCGCGCCGGGTCCGGGAGATCAGAAGTTCGTGCGGCTGTACGGGTGGTAGTGCAGCCCGGCGTGCCCCCGAGGGAGGCAGCAGTGCAGGCCGCCACCGGATTGCTCGGCCCAGCAGTAGTCGGACATGGGGCCGGTGTACCGGGGCAGGGTCTTCTTGCTCACGTGATCTCTCCGTTCTGCGAGGGGCGCCGGGGCCGCATCGGGCAGCGGGGGCCGCACTCGTACACCTCGACGCTCAGGTCGTGGGCGTCGCTCATGCCGGCCGCCCGGCCGGCTGACCTCGCGCCGCGCGCCAGCTGGGTGCCGCACCAGCAGCAGTTCCAGCCGGAGTATTGGGCGCGCGTCAGCCGGTTGACGTGCGGCGGCCGCGGCGTCCAGGTCACGGCAGGTCGGCGAGCGGGATGAGGCCGCGCTGCTCCCGGCACGGCGCGCACGCGTACAAGGGGTGGGGCGGGGCGGAGTTCTTCTCGATCGCGTCCACCAGAACTGCGGTCTGTGACGGTCCCTTGTGCCAGTGACACCACTGTTCGGGCGCCTGCTCTGTGCGGGGTGCCGGGGCGTGCGTAGGCTTCGCCATGTCGACTCCAACCAGTCGTCCACGCCCGGGGCCGTGTCAGCGGCCGCCGGGTTTTTCCGTATCCGCAGCGTAGCCCTAGGTAGCTAGGGTAGCTAGGCGTGTCAGGCAATCTCGTCTCGCCGGGTGAGCCTGTCGTGCCTAGCGTCGAGATCATGGACTGGAAGCCGGACATCCCGCGGTGGCAGCAGGTGTACGAGGTCATCGAGGCGCGGATCGCGGACGGAACGTATCCGCCGGGCACACAGCTGCCGGGCGTACTGGCCCTGCACGGCGAGTTCGGGATCGCACAGATGACTGCGCGCCGGGTGCTCACCGAGCTCCGGGCTGCCGGCCTCGCCCAGATGCAGAACGGCATCGGCACCTTCGTGACTGAACTGCCCAAGCCGTAGGGGTACCCACGATCCGGGTACCCCTGGACGCACGAAAGCGGCCCCGCCCTCCCGAAGGAGAGCGGGGCCGCGGTCATCGTGCGAAGAGGGCGACGGCGCCCGTCGCTGCGCCGGCCACACCGGCGAGGACGCCGATGGTGGGCAGTGGCCATCGGGCTTTTTCCAGGGTGCGGATGCGGGTCTCGTGGTCGGCGACGTCCTTGCCGAGATCGTTCATGCCCTGCCCGATGCTGTCGAGCTTGGTCTCGACCCGGGTCAGTCCATCGCTCAGGGATCTCAGCTCCTGGTACATCTGCGCCGAACTGATGTAGACGCCCGCCGGGTCCGAGGCGGGGGCGCCCATCAGACGCCCGAGGCCGGCCGGTTGGGCACCGCCCAGGTGATGCCCCAGGCGGCGAGGACGGCGAGCGCGATGGTCACACCCTCCCCAGTGGTGAGCGCCCCGTCCTGCACGGCAGTGGCGGCGACGGAGGCGCCGGCCGCGAGCCCGGCAACGATCGACTTGGCGATGCTGGAGATCTTCATGGTGGTCCTCACTTCTTCTCGAGCGCGGTGACGCGCTGCTCTAGGGCGGTGAGCCGCTGCTCGGTGGTGGGCTGCGGCTTCGGCGCCGGGCCCGGGAGCGGGGCGGGAAGGGTGATCGGCGGGGACCACTTCGCCGGGTGCGCCAGCCGCTGCTCGACGTCCGCCCGGAACTGCTTGCCGGTGAACGCGAACCGCGCGCGGGTGCCGTACCCCTCGACCGGGCCGAGCGGGTCGACCTTGCCCTCGATCGAGGTTTCCTTGTGGCAGCCGCACGACTCTTCCGACCAGCCGTACTCCCGGCAGATCGCGGCGTTGATCCGCACCCACGCGTCGTACTGCGCCCGGGTGTACGGGTCCGTGCCGTTGCCCAGGTTCTCCGTCTCGATCCCGTATGAGAGATCGTTCCCGTCGACCGTGCCTGTGTTCTTGGCCGGCGCCGGGTGCGTGGACTCCTCGTTGAGGAACGAGTCGTAGGCGTTGCGCGCCATCAGTCCGGCGTGGTTCGCCCGGCCTGCGCTGCACAGCGTGGCCAGGCCGGACTTCGCCAGGTGGATGTGAGCGAGCGGCGCGGGCAAGCCGGGGACGCCGTTCTTGGCGACGACGGCGAGTGAGTCCTTCCCGGCGGTGTGGTGGTTGACGATCATGTGGACCGGGCCGAACGGCTTGCCGGTCTCGTCGTCCCGCTCGCGGGTGCGCCAGCCCGGGTACTCGGCGACCTTGACGCCCTCCGCCTTGAGGATCGCTATCAGCCGGTCCGGGGTGAGTGGTGTGCCCATGGGCTCTCCAGACATGAGAAAGGCCCCAGCCATCGGCACGGGGCGGCAGGGGCGGGGCAGGTCAGGTCGCGGACTCGTAGATGAAGGTGAGGCGGATCTGAGCGCCAGAGGCCAGGGTCTCGGGCCTGGCGGCGGTCATGAAGTCGATCTTCGTGTTGGTGCCGCTGCTCGACATGAACGCGGAACAGTTGCTCGCGTTCGGGGAGATGACGATCTCTCCGGCCCACCGGTCGACGCCGAGCAGGTGCGCGGTGCCGACGATGGATGCACCCGCGTTGGCGGCGGTGAACGGCAAGCTCCAGTTGTAGTTGCCGGTGCCGTAGGTGCTGGTTGAGCCGGTGGTCATGTTGATGTGGCAGATGACGGTGCGGCCGATCTTCATGTACCGGCCGACCATCGTGCCGTTGCCCAGGGCTGGTGCGGTACCGCTCGACGTCCACGTTGGGACGTATGTCGTCCAGGCGGCGAAGATCGAGTTGAACTGATCTCTCACCTCTTGGTTCATGATCGCGGCGGAGACCACCTCGCCGACGACCCAGGTGCGCGGTGTGAACGTCATGCCGGCTCACCCTCCGGTCCCGGTTCGGGACCGGGGTCCGGAGGCCGGTTCGGGTTGGCCGGGTCGTTGTCGTTCCACCAGTTCCGCAGGCCGGGCTTGAGCCCCATGAGGCTGGCCTCGACGGCAGCCGGGTCGGCGGGGAAGACGAGCGGGAACCATCCCCACTGACACTCGGTGCACGCATACCTGGGGTCGGTGGGCGAGACGATCGCGGCCGAGCCGCAGCTGCTGCAATCGGCGAGCCACCGGTTCTGGTTGATGCGGGCGAAGGCCAGGTCCTCGACGTCGCCCTCCGGCGGAATGAGGCGGCGCCCGGTCCGGTACTCCATCCATCGCCAGACCAGTTCGGCAGCGGGTACATCGGCCCACACGTTGGCGGGCTCGCGCGGCGGCGGCAGGTAGTAGGTCTCTGCCCTGACCACGGCGATCGGCATGAGGGCTCCTAGTAGGCGAGGCGGGTGGTGGAATCGAGGACGCCGTAGGTCGTGTCACCCAGGACCCAGACGCTGTCGGTAGCCGACGCCGAGGTGCGGAACTGGATGACGTGCGATCGCTCTTTGAGCGTCTCGCTGTAGCCCTCGACGGTGGCGCGGACGCTCGACGCCGGCGCCTGCGAAGGCATCGAGGTGACCGTGAAGTAGCTGGAGATGTCGGCGTCGAGGATGTCCAGATAGTTGGACATCGTGTACGCCTCGATGACCACTTCGCGCATCTCCGGCGCCGGGGAGGCATAGCGGGACACCAGCCAGTACGCCGCGTCCAGCACGCTGTTGTCGGACGTCTTGATCAAGTTGAGTTGCTGTGGGTACTCGCCGAACGCCAGGACGGAGGCGGGCGCCGTGACACGCTGCGTGGCCCCGCCCGGCCTGCTCGCCTCGACCGCGTTGACCAGCTTCTGATCGTCGTCGGCGTAGCCGGTGCCCGGCTCCAGATCGGCGTAGTCGATCGTGAAGACCTCGCTGGACGGATCGGGGTTGTAGCGCAGGTCACGGGACTGGTAGGCCAGGCCGTAGAAGTCCCGCTCGGCGTACAGCTTTCCCGACTCGGTGCTCTCGACTTCCCGCATCCTGGGCACGACACCGGTGCCGCCCGGGCCTTGCGAGGCGATGGCGTCGTGGGTGGCGCCCAGGATCGTCACCGACGGGATGCCTGCGTACCGGGCCAGCCGCGCCATGCGGACGTCGGCATCCTCACCGGAGAACCCAGTGGTCGCCGCCTGGTAGTGAGACGGGGAGATCGTCGCGCCGATGGTGCCGCTGACCGAGGTCACCGCCACGTGCGCGATCTGCCCGTTGAAAAGCCTGGCCCCGCGGTACCCGCCGATGTGCATGGTGCGCAGGCCCGTCATGTCGACGACGCTGCTGGTGAAGGACGATGCGACGCCGTCCACGTACAACTGCTTGGTGGGGTAGCCGTCGTGGACGATGTGATGCCAGGCCCCGTCGGTGAGGCTGGCGCCGCCCGAGGTGAAGACGGTGAGCGTGCCGCCGCCGTCGGTGTGCTCGATGGTCAGCACGCCGCTGGCGTTCAGCGCGTACACGATCTGGTGGTCGAGGCCGCCGTCGAACATACCGAGGATGGCTCGGCTGACGGTGGTCGTCTTGATCCAGAATTCCGTGGTCTGCCAGTACGTGGTGCTGTCGGCCGCGAACTGCGCGCCGAGATCGCCGGTCAGGTACTTGCCGGCCGAGCCGGATGCGGGTGTGAATGTGGCCGCGGTGTCGCCGGTGTCGGCCAGCCCGTCGGTGCCGAATTCGAGCGTGCCGCCCGCCGAGACCTGGGTGACGGCGAGCGCGCCGCTTCCCCGCCCCGACAGGTCGCCCGCCGCCGTTGATCCTGCGGGCTCGGTGAGGGGGTAGTACGCGGACACGAAGTCGGTGACCCCGGCGACGTCCTGGTGCAGGATCTCCTCGGCCAGCATGCTCTTGAGGACCGGCAGCCGGTTGAGCCGCTTGAACAGGTCGGTGCACGAGATGGTGACGGTGCTGGTCAAGCCCTCCCACTCGATGGGGAACTCGTTGACCATGCCGTAGAACCGCGGGCGCACGTCGGCGCCTACGAGGTCCCACTCGATGTGATCCGCGGTCCCGCCCGTCCGGGTCGCGGCGAACTCCACCGCCTGCGTCTGGCTGCCGACCCAGGCCGGGGTGGCGAGAGAGCGGCGCACGGTCCAGCTGGCGCCGTCGCCCGACGACTCCCAGTAGACGGTGCCGCCGGACTCCCGTACCCGTAGCCACACGTAGTCGATGGCGTTGTACGGGAGGACGGTGGCGCCGCCGTCCGAGAAGCCGACCTGGTTGGCCGCGCTGAGGTTGCCGCTCACCGGGTTGTACGACCAGCCGATCCGGGTTCCGCTGGTGGTCGAGTTGACCCACATCGACGCCGAGCCGGATGACGACCCGTTCGCGGTCGGCAGGGTGACGAGCTTCGCCGTCAGCTTCGAGGCGGTGAACGTCCACTCGCGGGCGGACTGGTAGCCGGCCGTCGTGCCCACGTTGACGGGCACCCGCATCCGGCCGCCCGTCTCCGAGGCGCCGCCGTAGCTGTTGGGCCACAGCGTGCTGCTGATGCGGTTGTCGTCGAAGTCGTCGCCGAGCATGGCGAGCGGGTAGGGCGCCGAGCCGGACCGGGTCGGGATGACCGCCTTTGAGATGCGGATCGGCGCGTTCTTCCGGACATACGGGTAGTAGGGGCTGGAGCTGTTGCCCGGAGTGAACCGGCCGTCCTCGTTGTCGAGGGTGAGGGTGGCCGTGCCGGGTTGTGTCTCCGACAGCTCGTCGGCCGCACCCCGGGTGATCACGGCGCCCTTGACGATGCCGTCGAAGTACTGGCTGATGTCCGTCCACGTGATGGTGCTGGGCAGCTGTACCAGCCCGCCCCAGCCCATCTCCACGAGTACAGTCATCCGTTCACCCCCCGACACTCAGTCGCACGGTCGCGCCCTGCGCGCGGCCGAACTGGACAAGGAGGCGCTGGAGTTCGCGGCCCACCGCGACCGGGTCCATGGCCTGCTCGATGACGAGGTTCACGTTGTAGACCACGCCGCCGGCGCCTGCCGCGGCAGCGCGGCCGCCGAAGACTGGCCGTGTCCCGGCGACCCGGCCGGACACCACGTCGAGCGCCCGGTCGAGGTGCGGCACCGCGTCGACCAGGCCGTGCGCGAGCCCCTTCGTGGAGAAGCGGCCGAGCTCCGCCATCACGGTGGAGGGTGACTTGATCCCCAGCGCCTTCTTGATCGCAGCCTGCATGCCCTTGGCGATGGACATCATCAGCTTCTCGATGTCCTTCTGCTGGCCCTCCAGCCCCTTCAGGAAGCCCTTCCCGGCCTGTTTGCCGGAGTCGTACAGGCGGTCGGCGCCGACCTGGCCGAGGGTCTTCGTCGACTTGTCCAGCTGGCTCTGCATGGAGTTGATGGACTTGAAGGTGTTCTTGTCCGCCCCGGCCAACGCGCTCGCGTAGGCATAGCCCTGCTCGGGGCCCATGTTGAGGATCTGCCGCAGCAGGGACTTGCTCAGGCCGCGCTTGGCCAGCATGTCGATGTACTTCGTGAACTGCTTGACCTGCGCCAACTTGCTGGCGAGCCCGCCCTTGATGCCGCCCGCGGTGACCGAGTCGGCGTCCATGCCCAGGTTGGACAGGCTGGCGCTCTCGCGTGCCGCGCTGGTCACGTCGGACGCGTACTTCTTCGCCTCGGCAATCTTGGCCGCGATGGCGTCGCGCTTCTTCGCCGAGTCCAGCAGCTTCGCCGTCTGCTTGTCGATCATCTTCAGGAGGCCGGACTCCTTCTTCCCGGAGAAGGCCGTCCTGACATCGGCCGCGAGATCCTTCGACACCGACTTGATCTTGTCGCGGGAGCCGGTCAGACCGTCGATGAACCCCTTGCCCACGTCCTTCGCCAGGGCCTTCGTCTTCTTCGACGGAGACGCGATCTGCAGCTCGGTCTTGATGCCGGTCACGACCGCACCGGCCATGGCGCGAGCCGCGGCGTCCACCGTGCCCGCGCTGCCCTTCAGTCCCTGGGCCAGTCCGTTCGCCGCAGCCGTGCCCGCGCCCGCCGTACCGGCGGCCGTCATGCCGCCGCCGGCCGCGCGCGCCATCTGCAGGCGTCCGGCGTTGAGTGCGGCCATGAAGTGGTCGCCGTACTTGGCGACCGCGGACGCGCGGATCACCCACTCGCCGTCGGACAGCATCGCCGGGATCGAATCTGACGTGCTCGTCCCCGGACCGGTGATGCGGCCTCCGGGATTGCCGCCGCCCGCGAGGCGGACGGGTCCGCCCCTGGCGCGGAAGGCCGGCGAGGCGGAGCTCTCGACCTTCCGCATCTGCACGTTGATGTACGACGTGCCGAGCACCCTGCCGATCAGGCTGTTGCTGGCGCGCCAGAACGCATCGGTGGCGGCGGTGATGCTGATGTTCTTGCCCGACAAGCGGTCGCGGGCGGCCTGCACCCGGCCGATGTCGGACTGCGCCCCGCCGGTCTTCGCCGACACGGTGACGCTGCCGTCCTTCATGTGCGTGACCTTGTAGCCCAGGGCTTCGAGCTGCCGCTCGCCCTCCTTCGTGATCGCGGACATCTTCACGGACTTGGCGTCCGGCGTCTTCTTCACGGCGGCCATGAACGCGTCCAGGTCACGGACCGCGTCCTCGGCCTTCATCTTGAACTGGACGTCCTTCTTGTCCGGGACCTTCAAGATCTTGTCGGCGAGCTTGTTCGCCTCGGTCGCGGACAGGCCCATCGTCTGCGCGTAGGCGACGAGCTTCGAACGGCCCCGCTCGTAGATGCCGTTGACCTTCTCCCACGGCTCGTTCGCATCGAGCGCTGCGGTGGTGGCCGCGTCCGTCTTCGCGCCGAGGTCGGACAGTGCGGTGGCGGCGGCCTGTGCCTTCGGCGAGTTGAGGTCGAGCTCGCCGTTGACCATCTTCAGCGAGCCGGCATTCTCCTTCGCCGCCTTCGCCGTGGCGTCGATGGCCGCCTCAAAGCCGATCATGCCGCCCAGGTTCGAGCGGTTCACGTCGTTCAGGGCGACGATGGCCTGCCGCAGTCCGTCGGTCGCCGTCTTCTGCTGGTCGAGCTTGGCCTTCGTGTCCAAGGCCTGCTGCCCGAACAGACTCATTCCCTGGGCTGCCAACTGGTTGTCGGCCTTGAGCCCGGCGAGCCCCGCTGTGTAGTCGGGGAAGAGTTCGTTGATCTCCTTCTGCGAGCGGCCCGCCGCCTTCAGCGCCGCCTTGTACGGCTCGAAACTCTTCGCCGCCTGCTCGGCGTAGCCGCTGTTCACGGCAGAGGCGAGCGCCTGGTCGAAGGACTTGAAGTCCTCGCCGAGGGCGACCATCCCGTCACCCTTGTTGATCAGGGAGTCGAGGCGGGGGGTGAGCTGGTCCAGGACCGGGCCGAACCCGGCCACGCGCGCCCAGCTCGTGCCCTCGTCCAGGGCCCGTTGCTCGCCCTTCATCTTGTTCAGCTTCGCGATGAAGGCGTCCACCGTCGGGAACGTCTTCGCCAGCTCGCCCGTGGTCTCGCCCGTTGCCGCCAGCGTCTTCAGCGAGGTGACGAGCTTGTCGACGTCCGGCGGCGCGCCGCGGGCCTTGGTGGCGAGAGCGTCGATCCCGATCGCCACCGCGCCCAGGACACCGAGCCCGCCAGCCACCTTCGTCAGCGTGGACATGCGGCCGACCACCCCGGAGATCGCCGAGCTGACGCCACCGAACCGGGCGGCCCGCACGAAGCCGGCCAGCCCAGCCGACACCTGCGCTCCGGTCACTGCGGCAACGCCGGCGATACCGATACGCACGAGGCGGAGCACCCCGTACAGCTTCACGAACACGGCCAGCGCCTCGGGCGGCACGGCGTTGACCAGCTCCGACAGGGCGTTCGCCCCGGTGAGCAGGACGATGCCCATGTCGCCGCCGGCGTTCACCAGGGTCAGCGCCGCCTTCGCCAGGTTGGTCAGCGTCTCGACCAGCATCGGGCCGGCCTCGCGCGCCATGTCCTTGAAGTCGCTGAACCCGCCGTCGGAGGCGAAGTCGCCAACCGCGCGGGACAGGTCCACGACGCCGTCCACCGCATGGTGCAGGGCGGAGGTGCTGAAGTCGGCGAAGCGGTCCATGAAGGCGTCGAAGCCGGGCGAGGCCATCCCGCCGCCGACGATCTGAACGAGGCGGTCCAGCTCCTTCGACGCTCCCTTCGCCAGGCCGGACGTCTTCGGGAGCATCGCCTGGAACAGGGCGAACGAGTGCGTGAACACGGGCATGGTGTCGCCCGCGAGAGAGTCCGACCACTCGTTGTAGGAGTCCTTCAGGGACGACAGTCCGACAGCTGCTTCCTGGGTCGCCTTCGGCATCTTGCCGAGCGTCCGCTGGTAGGTGAGCTGGGCTTGCGCCGCTCCCTGCGAGTGCTTGCCCGATTCGTCGACTGCCTCCTGGTACTTGCCCTGCGCGTCGGTCGCCTTCTTGACGTCGGCGATCTGCTTGGCGGCCGCCGCCCCGAACGCGGCGACCGCGACCGCCGCGGCGCCCGCCTGGGCTGCGAGGGGAGCCAGGGCCGCGGCTGCCGGGATGGCGGCCCCGACCTTGGCGAGCGTCTTCTCCAGGTCGCTCGCGGAGTCGCCTGCCTTGTCCAGGACAGGGCTGAGCCGGTCCCGGCCGGTCAGCGTGAACAGGAGGGTGTTGCTGGCCATCACTCACCTCCAGCTGTCTGGGCCTGAGCGGCCACGTGTCGATCGACCCAGATCACGGCCTGGAGGAAGCGGGCCCGCGGCATGGCCTCCAGCTCGGTGGGCCCGATGTGCAGGAGATGGGCGATCAGAGGCCAGTACTCGTCGAGGAGGTCTCCGATGCGGCGTCCGGCGATTCCTCCGGGGCCGGCGCCTGCGGGGTGGCGGTGGCCGGGTCTTTTGGGGCCAGTTCGCTGAACGCCTTGTCGACGTCGGCCTCGTCGTGCGCCAGCGCCCGCATGAACTCCGCCATCTGCTCGACGCCCCCGTTCGCCGTGTCCGGGTTCTTCATCAGCGTCTCGGCCATGTCGAGGATTTCGAGGTACTCCAGCCGGGCCTTCGTGCGGCGCTTCCAGCCGGGCAGGTCGAAGTCGGTGAACCGGAGCGTGGGCTGCTGCCGCTTGCGGAACACCCACAGCACGGCGCGCATCGCGGTCGGCTGTTGGTGGCGCAGCGCGGTGTCGACGTCGTCCCAGTCCAGGCCGGTGGCGGACTCGATGACGGACGACTCGATCGCGGACAGGTCGTCGGTGGAGACCTCGTCGACGGTGCCGTCTTCGTGGCGGTAGGAAACGATCACTTGCTGCTCCTGGGATTACTCAAGACGACGGCGGACGTCGTCGAGGACACGGGCGGCTTCGCGCTCCATGCGGGGGCGGCCCTTGCGGACGGTGTTGTCCCACCACAGGGGGGTGGCGTTCTGCTGCACCCAGCGGCGCTTGTTGCCGTAGACGGGGTGCCTGATCCGGCCCTTGTTGATCGCGGTCGCCATGTCCGACTTGGCGGTGATCATGTCGGGCGGGAGGCGCCCTTTGTCGAGCCAGACCTTGGCGCCCGGGTTGCCAGCGGTCCGCACCGAAATGCGGATGGCTTCGGCAATCGTGGCGCGTAGAGGCCGGGTCGTCGGGGACGGGCCGCCCGCCCGGCCGCGGCGCCCCTGCGAGGTGATGCTCAGCCCGCGGATGGTGGACTGGAGTTCACCTTGCAGGGGTTCGGCCGCGCGGCGCAGGCGGCGCTGCATTGAGGCGCGGATGTTCTCGTGACCGGCAGCCCGAAGGCGGCGCTGCAGTTCGATCAGGCTGCCGGTGTTGGTGATGCGGATGTCGGAGACCACGAGGTCACCTCACAGCGTGACGTCCGTGGACATGTACTCGATCTTCACCGGGTTGGTGCCGTCGTACAGGGCGGTGAAGTTGAAGGTGGGCCGGATGACGTCGAAGCCATCGACGACCGGGGGGCCCTCGTCGAACTTGACCGCGGGCAGGGTGATGCGGAACGTCTCGGCGTAGGTCGACGCGATGATCGGGCCGACGAACTCCCAGACGAGGGACGTCGCGCCGTCGCTGGTGTGGAGGTCGTCGAGGATCGTGTCGATGTAGTCCGTCTCCAGGCTGCCGGTGATCTTCACCTGGTCGTTGCTGATCGGTTCCTTCTTCAGCCCGGCCTGGCCCGCGTAGAAACGCTCCGTGGCCTGGGGCCGTTCGATCTTGACGCTGACCTTGCGGACGCCGTCGCGCGCCGTCTCCGAGGAATACGTTCCGGTTTTGACGGCCATCTGGCTGAAGTGGAACGGGCTCATGCTCGGGTACGCGGCCGTCGCCAGGGTCTGCGCCTCGTCGCACGTCTTGCCGTCGAACTCGAACGACCCGGTGAGCATGCCGCCCACCTCGCACGCGAACTCCGCCGAGGTGACCTTGCAGCCCAGGAACGTCTTGTCCGTGACGACCCCGGTCGTGAGGGGTACGCCCTTCTGGATCGTCAAGCTCTTGCCGAACGTGTCCGCGAGGGTGTGGGTCTGCAGGTACGCGGTGGTCGCCACCTGCTGCACGGGGGTGACCGTCGTACCCATGAGCGCCTGCAGCAGGACGCCCATGGACTTGTTGACGATCTCCAGGTCGATGGAGCCCTGGACCTCCTGGCGCGTCAGCACACGTCGGGACGACAGCGCGAGCAGGCGTCCGGCCGCGATGCCCGCGCTCTGGGCGGTGGTCTTCTTGAGGGCCAACGATTCCTTGGTGAACTCGATGAACTTGGCCGGCGCGACGAACGTGCCGTAGGTCGACTCGGCGGAGATGCCGAGCTGGGCGCCGAGGCCCGAACCGATCGCCATCAGAGATCAGCTCCCTTCGCGGCACGCGCCGCCTTCTTCGCCTCAGCCGCGGCACGCATGCCGGGCTCCTCGACGGACTCCCAGTTGGTGGTCTGGCAGACGTAGCCCTCGAACCTTGCGTCGGGGACCTCGACCACCTGGTCCGGCTCGATGAGCCGGTCGCCGAGCTCAGGCACGGTGACCGGGTCCGAGCCCACGTAGCGCACTCGCGCCATGGCTGTACTCCTCGGTTGATGGATCAGATACGGGCTCGGCAGGACACTGCGAACTCGACGCCCACAGACGCCCCTTCGCTGGCGGACTGCTGGACGTTGCCAGTCGTGAGATGCGCCCACAGGACCGCGCCGTTCAGGGTGGGGGCCTCGGGCGCCGCATCGGTGGCCCGAAGCGCCTGCTCGACCTCGCCGACCAGGTCGAAGGCGTCGGCACGGCGGAACGCCATGTCCTTGTCCCCGCCTCGCGATTCCGCGTAGCCGGAGATCACGAACGCCTCGTCGCGGGTCCGGGCCCCAGCCGCATTGAAAGACTGCTCCAGCTCGACAGCCTGATCGCTGCCCGGCGACCAGCCGATATGGATCCGGCGTCGCTGGGTCAGGTTCACCGCCGTTGGCCCATCGACGATGGCGACCTCGGCCAGCGCTGGCCTGGCCCGCAGGATCGCCAACAGCGCGTCGACCGCAGCAGGTACGCGGGAGGTCTGCACTACGCCACCCCCGGCGGGACCTTGTACGGCTCCAGCAGCTGCAGGACCCGGTTGGGGATGGCGTAGCCCCAGCCCGGCACGGCCTCGGTAACGCTGAAGTCCTCGCCGCCACCCACCCCGGACAGCCCGCGCGACGCCCCGTACTGGGTGCGCCACAGGTGCTGCAGAAGGATCCGCGCGGCGAGGTTGATGGTGGGCGGGATGGTGCCCCGGCCGGCCTCGTAGACGGCCGTCCACGGACCGCCGGCGAACGAGCCGCCGTCGCGGCGGCGGATGATCCCGGCGTCGCTGTCCATCACGACGTCGTCCGTCGCGAGGGCGGCCCCGCCGGTCAGGATCGGAGTCAGGGAGGTGAGCGAGACGACGGGCACCTGCGTGACGGCGATCGTGGGGCCCCGGCCGTCGACGGTCTCGGTCACGGTCCGGTTCTCGACCGGGCCCACGTAGCGCTCGATGGGGGCGGTGAGCGCTTCGATGTACACCTGCAGCTCGGTGTCGTCGGCAGTGCCGTCGATGTCGAGCTGGGCCTTCGCCTCGGCCAGCGTCAGCAGGGCCATGCCGCCCGCCTCAGCTCTTGGCGCCGCGGGCAGTGCGCCGCGGCTTCGACTCGGCCGCGGTCTCCTCCGGGCCGGCGCCCCACCGCTTCAGCTCGGCGTCCACTGCCGCCACACGGTCCTTGCGGCCGTGGGTGACGTAGCCCGCGCGCTCGCGCCGCAGGGACGCGATGTACGCCTCGTCGGCCGTGGGCACCTCGGAGACGACGCTCTCCCCGGTACGCACGTTCGTCGCGGTTTCCCTCTCGGGCATGTCGTACCTCCTCGCGGCCCCGGGCCGGACAGCCGCAGCCGTCCGGCCCGGGAAGCCGTCAGAACGTCGGGGTGACCAGACCGGTGCCGGCGATGACCGAGATGGCCTTCGGGTAGCGCGAGGCGTGCAGGGCCGCGTAGTTGTAGAACCGCAGCAGCACGGACAGCTGGTCGGCCTTCGTCTCGCGGAACGCCTCGGCCTGCGGGGTGCCCTCGAAGAAGATGACGTCCGTCGACCGCAGGATGACGATGCGGTCCTCGTTGGTGCCGGCCCCGAGGTTCACCGGGATGTTCGGGTCCACGTACACGGGCAGGCCCTGCAGCGTCCCGACGAAGCCCTCCGACGCGACGACGCCCATGGCGGCGAGGACGTTCTGCGGCATGTTGGCCGAGGGCACGACCAGCGGCCGGCCCGCGGTGTCGACGGCCGCGGTGAACCACGCCCACCGGCGGGGCGCCATGAAGATCTTGTCTCCGGGCAGGAACCGTCCGGTGTGGATCTGCTGGATCGCGTCGGCGACCTTCGGGTACAGCTCGGCCGTGGTCGGCGAGGCGTCGGTGTAGGTCACCGCGTTGAGGCCGGACACGTTGAGCAGGCCGACCTTGTTGGTCGCGTTGTTGTTGATGACGAAGGTGTCGGCCTTGACCGCGTAGTCCGCGGCCAGGTCCGCCAGCAGGATCTGGTCCATGTTGATCGGCGACTGGTCCAGCAGCTGCTGGGCGACGACCTGCTGTCCGGCGATCGTGGTCACGTTCGCGGTCACCGAGTTGGTGGTCGCGTCGGTGTTCTGCACCGCGGTGTTCTGCGTGGTCTGCTCCGCCACCGCGGTACCGGTCGCGACGCGCGGCAGGCTGATCGCGTCGGTGCCGGAGGGCAGCCCCATCGGGCGGACCTGGTCGGCGACCACACGGCCACCGCGGGCCAGCGCGATGTAGTCGTTGATCATCCACAGCGGCGGGACGAACTCGCCGCCGGCGCCGTCCGTCGTGGTCAGCGCGCGGGCCTCCATACCCGCCAGGGCCTGCTCAGCGCCGCGGGCGATCCGCTCCACGTGGTCCTGGACCTCGCGGTCGTTGCGCGACAGCCGCTCGATGGACGACGTGTCGCCCTTCATCTGGGCCCGGAACAGGTCGCGGAAGTACGACGTCTGCCCGCCCTTGCGGTAGGTCTCCGGTTCCGAGACGACGGTCACGCGCTCGCGCCGCTCGCCGGTCTGGCGGTGCTCGGCGAGGATCTCCGCCGCGCGCTGCTCGCGCTGCTCGTCCTTCTCCAGGTCGGCGATCCGCTCGCGGAACGCCTCGATCTCGGTGTCCTTCGACTTGAGCGCCTCGCGCTTCTCGCCGAACGTGCGGGCCTCGTCGTCGGACAGGTCCCGGCTCTCGGCCTTCGGCGCCGCGAGGATCCCGTCCATCTCGGTCTTCAGCGCGGCCCGGGCTTCGAGCGCGGCTGTCATCTGCTTGCGCAGGTAGGCGAGCATGGCTCGCTCCCTTCATAGGGTTGTGGTGGGGTCGCGCCCGCTGAACCGTCGGGGTGGTGGTCCAGGTGGTGGCGCTCGTGCGGGCAGGCCGACGAGCGCTCCGGCGTGGACTCCGGCGCGTCAGGTGGTGCAGGCGGAAACGGCTCAGGCCAGCAGGTCGGCCTCAGCCAGGTACAGGGACAGCGGGTGCCGGGCCGCCACGGGGGCGGGCTCCAGGCGCCGCTGCAGGCGCTCGTACAGCGCCCGCGCGTCCGCCTCGTCGAGGCGGTCGAAGTCGGCGGAGCGCATCGCGCCCACCGTGGTGGCGGGGTTCGCACCGAAGTTGACGACGCTCACGTCGCCGCGGTGCAGGTCCACCTCGAGGATGTCCCGCTGGTCGTAGTCCGGGGACCACTGCTGCCGGGTCACCCGGAACGCGAACGACATCTCGTCGACGCTGCCCTCCTCGAGGGCGGCCAGCATGTCGCCGACGTCGGAGCGCTTCGTGGAGACGTCGGCCTCCATGTGCAGGCCGGTCGTGTCCTCCGACAGGCGCAGGCTGCCGGCCTTCGTGTATGCCATCGCCAGGCCGCCGTGGTTGAGCAGCAGCTGCACCTGCGGGTTCTCCGCCAAGGTCTTGGCGAACGCGCCCGTGCGGACGACCTCGCTGTACGGGCCCAGCCAGTCCCACATCTCGAACGGCGACTCGGTGACCGAGGCGTACCCCTCGACCGTGGACACTCCGCTCGCGCCCTTCTTGGCGCGGACTTCGAGCTGCACGGGGAACGCGCGCCGCTCGGTACCGGACGTCTTCGCCCGGTCGCTCTTGACGCTCACGGCGTCCCCTTTCACTGTCCGGTCTCTTCCGGCTTCGCGGTAGCCAGCGGCAGCGGCACATCGCCCCCGGGCAGCGGAGCCTTGTCCTCGATGTCGCGCACCTCGTTGGGCACTGCGAACTGGTTGCGCAGGGCGATGGCGTGCGCGCGGTAGCGGGTCAGCAGGTCGGTACGGGCCAGCGCGGCGCGGTTGATCTTCACGTACTGCCCGGGCGGCAGCATCGACGTCCACATCCGCTCGGTGCGCACGAGCCATCGGTCGAGTGCGTAGGTCAGCAGGTCGAGGCTGCGCTGCTCGACATTGGCGTAGGTCATAGACCCGCCCGTCTCATAGCCGAGGATCTCCGGCATGCCCGGCCCGTAGATCCGCGCGCACTCGGCGGCCGTGTACTTCTGCGTCTCCAGGAACTGCGACTCCTCCGGGGCCACAGAGACCGCCTGGAACTTCCAGCCCTGCCCCAGGACCAGCGGCTCCCGCGAGCCGCGCAGCGCGGCCATGAACCGCTCCTTCGCCACACGCGCCTGCTTCGGGTCCAGGGCCTGCTCGTTGGTCAGCAGCCCCGACGGGGTGCCGCCCTCCTCGAAGAACTGCTGGCCGAACTTCGCGGCCGCCAGGCCCTGGCCGATCGTCGATGCGTGGTGCGCCACCGGCGACAGCCCCAGCAGCCGGCCGGGAATCGAGTACGCCCGCTGGTGCCACATGTCCGCAGCGGCCTCGGCATCGAGCGTCTCCCCGGACACCCGCCAACGGGCCACCCCGCTGGCCGGATCCCGCCAGCCCTGCACCTCGTCCGGGTGGTACAGGACGACCTGCGTAGGGTTTGCCATCCGGTCCCGGTCGGCCACCTTGCCGTAGGTGTTGCCGCGCAGCAGCACCGACATCATGTACTGGTACGTCCAGTCGCCCAGCCCGTACCCGTCGCCTGCCGGGTCCTCAAGGAGCGGCGGCTTTGGCAGTTCCTTGCGGGAGGCCCCGGTGCCCTCGTACACGTCGACGGGCAGCGTGGACACGAGGGATGCGACCAGGTCCGTGGCCGCCCATACGGCGACCTTCTGCAGGCTTGCCTCGGCGTGTGACAGGTTGATGCTCGCGAACGTCGAGCCCAGCATGGACGGCCGGGGGATCGGCGGCTCGGCGAACGGAGACCGCCTCTCGCGTCGGCTGAAGAACAGGCTCACCTCGACCTCCAGTCCGCGGCCAGGCAGAACAGACCGGCCACGGCCAGCCCTGCGGGTACGTAGATGAGCCATGCCGCCGCCGACAGCAGCAGCGCACCGGCCGCGCCGGGCAGATGCCGCAGCGACCAACCGGCCGCCGTCGCCAAGGCGCCCGCGACCTTCGCCCTGGTCATACGGGCCCCTCTCAGAAGATGTTGTCCATCGGGTCGACGTCGTCCTCGACCTCGGCGCCCAGGCCCCACTTGGCGAAGGTCGCGGCCACCAGCGGGCTGATGTCGACGTTCACGCCGCGGCGGGCCCACGCCCACGCATCCCCGAGCGGCCGCTTCTGTGCGCCCGCCAACGCTGTCGCGAGAGGTGCTTGATCGAGGTGGCTAAGGGTCTGCTCGGTGACCGCGTCGTAGAACTGGCCGCACGCGTTGGCCACGTCGCGGGCCTTCGGCTTGACCACCTCGACGCCGAGCCCGTTCTCTTCGTCCTCCAGGTCGGGAATCAGCGATCCGGCCGGGCCGCCCGGGTCGACCACCCAGCAGCGCGGCTTCCACTTCTTGTGCAGTTCCTTGGCCCGCTCCAGGATCCAGCCGGTACCGGGCCGATGGTCGACGACCTCGACGTGCACGCCGCCCCGCCAGCGGCCCGCTACGGCGATGGCCGCGTGCGATCGTTCCGGGGTCATGTCGATGGCGAAGACCACTTGGCCCTCAGCCGCAGACTCGGCAGCCGCCAGCGCCCGCCACACGTCCTCACCGATGACCTGCCACGTGTCCGCCGTGTCCGACGGATACACGCCCACGCCCAGGCGCTCGCGGGAGAACAGGGTGTCGCCCAGTGTCAGCCGCTCGTTCCCGGACTTCTCCAGCGTCAGCCGGTAGCCGATCGCCGGGTTGGACTTCAGGATCGACTCGGGGTCCGCCACGTTGTCGTGCTCCGTGCAGCCTTGCCCGCACTCGTCACGGTGCTCGTTGATCGACCACTCGAAGTAGGCGAGCGTCGGATCCGGCACACCGGTCTCGGCGGCCGCCAGGGCCCGGCGCCGCAACCGGCCCAGCTGTACGGACTGGTGGCCGATGCCCGCGCTCCCCAGGTACCAGGTCTGCGGGTTCGCGACCGCGGCCAGCGTCGGTGCGAGCGCCGCCATGGCGTCGTCCCCCAGGATCATGTCCTCGTCGAGGATTACGCAGTCCGCGGTGAAGCCACGACCGGAGCCACCGGAGCGGGCGATGAACCGCAGCTCCTGCCCGGAGTGCAGCTCGATGGCCTCGTCACCTACCGTCTTGCGGTAGATCTTCACGCGTTTGTGCAGGTCAGGGCATGCGCGGATCAGGTTCTCGATCCGCTTGTACGCGTTCTTCGCCGTCTTGAACTCGTGCGCCGAGTGCAGGATGAGCCGCTCGCCGCCGATGAACAGGCCCCACAGCTCCCGGGCTTCGAGCACCCCGCCCTTGCCGTTCTGGCGCGGGATGTTCACGCACACCTCGGGCGCCGCCCAGTTGCCGTCCGCCCGCTCACCCATGCCCTGGTCGAGGATGTGCTGCTGCCACGGATCGAGCTTCAGCCCGGCGCGGGCCGCCAGGTCGACGGCCTCCTGCCCCGCGCTCGACAGCGCCGTACCCGGCACGGTGAAGAGACGGGGGCGCTGGTGGCCGTACACGGGGCCGTCAGCCACCGACGGCCCGCTCTGCTGCAGCGGCTCGGCGCTTCTTTCGCTGCTCAGCAATGTCATCGACGGTGTCCCCCTTCTCCCCGACGGGGGCCAGCCGCCGCAGGTCGGCCATGATCGAACGGAGTTCGCGGGCAGCAACGGCCTTGGCCGTGGGGGCGTCCGTGCCCGCCATGGCCATCGCGAGGTCCAGGGCGACGGCGGCCATGCCGGGCGAGGTCTCGTCGGCATGAAGATCTTCGAGCTCGTGAGTGATCTTGTCGACAATGCTCACGACCACCCCCGAGTTGGCGTGGACACGGCCGTCACTAATTCACTCGAACCGAGTTCGCGGAAATAGCGGAGTCACGGAGAGTGATGTCACGGAGAGTGAAGCCACTAATGTGACCCAACTCAGTTCGCGTGAATAGGCTTTCAAAATCGCCGCGCAAAAAATCGGGCGAGAAGGGCGTTTGGGTCGCCCGGTCCTGCGCCTAAAAAGTGTCCGGGCTCCTCGGTTCGATCATGATCACCACGCCCGGGATGCCTGGGGCATCGCCTCGGCCGGCCGCCCGCGCCGGGCGTTGTACCAGCGGGTGACGACCCGTTCCATCTCGGGCTGCCGCATGGCCTTGACCCTCTGCATGACGATGTCCCGCCCGGGGTCGACGGTGATGATGCGGGCTTCCAGCCTCTTGTACTTCGCGAGCGCCTTGGCGCTGGGCTGGGTGTGGATCAGGTAGACGTCGACCTTGTCGAGGTGCTGGCATGCCTCGTCGATGGCTGCGTACCGGGCTCGGTGCACGACTCGGGTCAGCACGTCGGTGTGGTTGTGGTGGTCAGCGCCGGGGCCGGCCATCGCCAGTGCCATCAGGTCCAGGTCGATGACGATGTCACGCGCTGTCGCGTGCGCCTTGATCCAGCTCGACTTGCCCGCGGCTGGTGGACCGGTGACGACGATCAACACACCGCGTCACCTACCCTGTGACTGTCGGCCCTGCGTGATGACAGGTGTCCTAGTGCGCACACCGGCTTGGCCGGAGGAACCGTGGGTGTGAGCCCCACGGGGGAAGCGCGGGGCCGTCTCACCATCTCCGTGATGCTCGCTGCGGCGCTGTCCTGGGTTGCACCGTGGTGCGGTTGCCGCGGGCCGAGTTGCACCGGCGGTGTGCCGACCTCGCGTTGGCGGGGTCGAGGAGGGAGCCGCCTCGGCTGAGGGGTACGAGGTGGTCGAGGGTGAACGCGAGCGGGTGCCGGCGGCCGTCGACAGCGGTCGGGATGTTGTGGCCGCAGATCCAGCAGGGGAGGCCCAACGCCTTCTGTGCGGCGACGAGGCGGCGGTAGGGGCGCCCGTTGCGGATATCGGCCACGGGCGCCTCCTTGCTCGGCTAGGGCTGGTTGGCCTCGGCGGACCTGGACGCTTCGTCGATCAGGTCCTGGAGGGCGTCGCGGCCTTCCTGGTTGGACTGCTGGATGCCGTCCATGTAGGCCTTCAGGTAGTCGCCTTGGCTGAGGCTTGAGCACTCGTCGGGGACGGGCTCGGAGGGTACTTCGCCGTTGGCGTCTGCCTCGATGCTGGCGACGGCGTCCACGCATGCCTGGCGGGCTGCGGCTTCGTCGACGGTCGGCGTGGGGCTGGCGGCGGCCGTGGTGGGCTCGCTGGGCTTCCCGCCGTCGGACTGGCTGCTGCAGCCGGCGGTACCGAGCGCGAGGGCGAGTAGGGCTGCTGCGGTGGCTCTTCGGATGTGCATGGTCCCCCCAAGGACTGTGGATGCTGAGTGGGCATCATGCGCCGTTGGGGAGCCTCGTGGTGGCCGTGTGGCAGTCCTGTGACTCGTGAGAGTGAAGGTCCGCCGCCTGGGCCCCGGGCTCACCGCGGCCCGTGTCCTGCGCGGTGAGCGTCCCTCCAGGCGGCGGACGGCGGGCACGACGAAGCCCCAGCCGGGGGGACCGTAGCTGGGGCTTCGTGTGCGTCTGTGGTGCCGGTTGAGGGCACAGTTGTACACGCAGATCGTGACATCGCGCTGACCTGCGGTCAAGCGGCCTTGGGAGTAGCTCGTTTGACGAGGAGGTCCTTGACGTCGTCGACGGCGTACCAGGCCTGCCGGGGAGTGCCGCCGGACCGCCGCAGCTGGCCGCGGCGGACGAGCTGGCGGACGCCGTCGAGGCTGATGCCGAGCTGCCTGGCGGTCTGGTGGGCGGTGAGGTGGCCGGGCCGGATGATCTGCGACTCCATGACTCCATGATGCGGCTACGGCCGCCAGTCTTCCCGGTATCCGAGGCGGTCCGCATAGGGCAGGGCCAGGAGACGGACGACGGACGCCAGCGACGATGCCCTGTCGATCAGCTCGCTCTCCTGCCGGTGGAGCCGGGCGAACTCCTCTGGTTCCTTGTAGATCACCTCGCGCATGCGGGCCCTGAGCATCTCCCGGTCAGTGAGTGCGGCAGCGTAGGGGGCGACGATCTGACGCTTGGCCTCGATTTCACGGAGCAGCCGGTCGGGCACGCCGCAGTCGCAGGGGTAGGTCGGAGAGTCGCCGTCGGGGAGCATCACGCAGTCGCGAGCGTGCCAGGCCTTCTCTGCATAGGGGTCGGCGATATCGCGCGCATCCGTGTCGAGCTGGACGCGGAGCCACTCCGACAAGTCGATGTCCATGCCTCCATGATGCCGCCTGCAGGGGTTTTCAGGGGCATCCCTAAGAACCCCTCTATCCCCACTACGTCGCAGGTGGGCGGCCACTACAGGGGGGTCTATGACGGTAGAGACCCCCCTCTAGATCCACTCCCCTGATAGGGGTGGCCAAGAGGGGGGTCTCGTAGCGGGGGCTGTAGTGCCCTCCCCCTCTACCGGGCGTTGAGGAGCTCGATGGGCATGGCGGCTTCGAGGTCCTCGCGGCGGTACCCGGCGAGGTTCTTGCCGCCGATGTTGACCTGCTTGGTCATGCGCTTCACGCCGGCGTCCTCCAGCTCCTTGGCGAGGCGTTCAGCGTCCCAGTCGCCGTAGTCCTCGTCGAGGTTCTCCAGCCGGGCGAGCAGGTCGACGGTGTGCAGCTTGGGGCTGTGCCGCATGACGGCGAGGCAGTCGGACAGGACGGGGCTGATGGTGACGCCGGAGGCTTCGGCGATGACGCTGTGGTCGTTGGCCGCGTCGCCGGTGAGCTGACCGCAGGCTTCGCGCAGGGTCCGGCCCTTGGCGCACATGGCGTTGAAGCCGGCGGTCTCCAGCATGTCCGCCTTCACGGTGACGAAGGACGCCGGGCCGGTGACGAGGACGCCGACGCCCTTGTGCTCCTCGGACAGGACGGACGCGTCCGCGCCCTGGGCGGCCTTGCCCTTGCCGAGGACCATGTCGGAGGACGTCTGGTCGGTGACCTGCGTCGAGTAGCGGATGGTGATGATCTCGCGGAGCTTGGTGGGCACGGACTTGGCGTCGGGGCGCTGCGAGGCGTAGTTGGAGATGAACCCGGCGGCGGGGCCGCGGCGGGCGATGCGCGCCATGTCGTTGATGATCTCCTCGCGCTCCTGGTCGTCGACGGCAAGGAACGCTTCCTGCAGCTCGTCGACGGTGAACAGGATGAACGGCATGTCGTACCGCTTGACGATCTCGGGGGTGAGCTTGCCCTCGGGGCAGATCGATGTGGGCAGGCCGCGCAAGATGGAGAAGCGGCGCTCCATCTCGGCGAGCAGCTCCTTGAGCAGGGCCTTGAAGGCGAGGATGGCGTCCTCTTCGGCGCCGAGGACCAGGCGGTGGGCGACCTGCCGCGTCTGGATCCAGTCCTGGCCGCCCTTGAAGTCGCAGACGTAGTGCCGGACGTAGGGGTCGAGGAGGCCGGCGGCGGTGAGCAGGCGCTGGGAGAAGGTCTTGCCGCGCCGGGGCAGGCCGCCGAAGAACATCGACTGCCAGACGATGGGCAGGGTGACGCGGTTGCCGCGGGCGTCCTGGCCGAAGGGGATCGGGTCCCAGATGGAGAAGGCGTCCATGCCCTCCAGGGGCGAGGCGGTGGGCGGGGCGAGGTAGGGGTCGTCGTCGGCGACCCACATCGAGACGCGGCCTGCGTTGCCGCCGTGAGCTGCGCGGACACGGCTCATGATGACCTGGATCTCGTCGACGCCGAGCTCGGCGGCGATGGCGGTCCGCTTGGCGAGGACGTCGGAGGCGGTCTTGCCGCCGCCGCGGGGCAGGTCGAAGACGACGGCCCAGCCCTTGCCGTCGCGGAGCGGCCCCATCACGCAGCTGACCTTGGGGCCGTCGTCGTCGCCCTTGCCCTGCTTGAGCAGGCCGGTGGCGCGCAGGGCATCGTTGAGCTGCTGAGAGTCCATGGCGATGCGCAGGGGCGGGGTGCCGTGGTCGAGGATCTGCGCCTCGTCGGACCAGCCGATGGCGGCCAGGCCGCCGCACATCATGCAGCCGGCGGCCAGCTGGAGGCCGAGGGAGGCGTAGTCGAGGGCAACGACCGCGGCGGAGACGAGGCCGAGCGCGGCTCCCCAGCGCCAGCGTCGGGCGAGGGTGCGGTCCCGGTGAGCTACCTGGTAGCGCTGGGCGAGGGCGTCGTCCTCGGACTTGGCCTTGGACTGGGCGGCGAGGGCCTTGACCGCCCGGGTGTGGTCCTGGGCGGCGAGGACGGGCCACAGGCGTCGTCCGCCTCGGAAGGCACCGCGGGCGGAGTAGCCGACGACCTTGACGGCGTACTTGGGGCTGCGGAGGGAGTGGTAGCGGGTGTGCCACCAGGTGACCTTGGCGAGGGCGCCGCTGTTGGCGCGGACGGACGCCCAGTTGCGTGCCCAGGCGGGCAGGATCGGCGCGTCGGGGACGGTGAGCCAGTCGGCGAGCGGGTTGTCGGGACGGTCGACGGCCTCGATGTCCTGGTGCGCGTCCGGCGCGTCCTGCCAGGCGTCTTCGGCGTCCTGTGGCGGCTTGATCAGGGTGTCGGTCATGCTGTGCTGGTCCTGCCTCTCGGTGAGGTGTGGGACGCCCGGGGACGGCGGCTTGCTTGGCGGTGTGACGCCGTCCCCGGGGCGCGGCTAGCGGTAGCGGCGCAGCTCGCGTTCGATGCGGCGGGCGGCCTGCTCGTGGTCGTGCATCGTGCGGCGGGCGTCCGCGCGGTCCTTGCCGCTGCTGGTGCGCATGGTGACCTTGGCGCCCGCGGCGTCCCGGCGGGCCTGGCTGAGACGGCGCTCCAGCTCGGCGACCTCGGCCTGACCACGCTCCTCGGCACGCTCGCCGATCCGCTCGGCCTCGCGCTTGAGGCGGTCGTCGATGGTGTCGGCGTTCCGGTCTCCGGCGAGGGACTGCTTGGCGGCCTTCAGGGTGAGCCAGGCCAGGCGGCGCTTCTCTGCGCTGGTGTACGAGGCAGGCACGGTCAGGCCTCCGGGGTGGTGTCGGGCAGTAGACGGGCGATGCGGGTGTGGGAGTCGGCGATGGCGGCCCACAGGGAGCCGACCGCGGCGATCGGGACGGCCTTGTGCCGGGCGTCGCCCTTGGCGGCGGTCTCGGCGGCCCCGGCGAGCCGCTCGGCCCGGGTGACCGCGGCGTCAGCCAGCCGCACGTGCGCTTCTCGGTTCACGTCTTTCTCCTGGTCAGCGCTGCTTCTTGGCGGTGCGGAGCTTGGAGGCGGCCCACCCGGCGGCGAGGATCACGCCGACCATGGACAGCCCGATCATGGGGAGGTTCGCGGAGACGGTGCCGATGATCCCGATCAGCGTTCCGCCGACGAGGACGACGACCGCGCACACGGCCGCGGTGCAGACGACGACCACGGCGAGGATCAGGAACGTGATGATGATCAGCCGCTGCAGGGCCGGGTCGAGGCCCTGCTGGACGGGCGCCTGGACGACGAGCGGGGCCGACGGCTGGCCGATGGTGAAGTGGACGGGGCGGCCCTGCTGGTCGTAGAGGACGTTCGGCGGGCGGTGGTGGGCGGCCGGCTCCAGGTACTGCCGGTAGGCCTCGGGCAGGTTGGACGGGTTGGGCTCGCTCACTTCACCCACCTCTTCACGCGCCGGGCGAGGCCCGGCCACAGGATGACGCCGACGGCGAAGGCGAGCAGCGGCGGGTAGGACGCCGCCTTGGTGGTGCCGGACAGGGCGATGTCGAAGAGCGGCGGGTACGCGACGAGGAGCGCGAGGACGAGGCCGAACAGGATGCGCATCATGCGTATCCGCCTTCCATCGGGTCGGGCTGCGGGGCGGGCGTGGGCTTCTTCGCGGCCCGGGAGAGGGCGGTGCGGATGTACGGCTCGGTGACGACGAGGCGCCGGTGCCGGGCGATGTGGTCGGCGATGTCCCGGGGTGATGCGTCCGATCCGAGGGTCGATGCGGCCTCGGCGACGGCGCCCGCCATGTCGAGCGGCTCCAGCTCTTTGACCTGGGGCGCATCAGCCGTATCAGGGCGATGCGCTTCGTACTCCGGGGGGCGCTGGCCGAGGACGAGGGCGACCACCACGGCGTCGACGTGGACGCCGTAGGTGCCGAGGATGTGGGCGAGCTCGGCCGGGGGCGCATCAGGTCGCGCATCACTGGCGAACCGGATGGCGTCGGCCGGGTCCATGTCAGCGAACCGGGAGCGCAGGGCCTCGGTCGCGGAGACGGACCGGGGCGTTTTTGCTACGGACGATCTGTCCGTAGCAACCGTGCCGCCGTACATGGATGCGAGGGCCGCATCAGCCCCTTCCCGGACGCGCGTCCGCTGGACGTCGACCAGGCCGGCACCGAGCTCGGCGTCACCGACACCGACGGATCGGGCGAGACGCCAGTACCGGCGGACCGCACGGTTGCGCTTCCGCTTGTCGGGGTGGCCGTCGGCGACGGCCCGGTTGAAGGCCAGCTGCCGGGCGGCATCCGCGTTGCGGCGCATGGTCTCGGCGTCCAGGCCGGTGCGGTAGACGACAATGCTGCGTGCGATCAGACCGAGGCCTTCGGCGGCACCGGACATGGCCAGCGGGGTGACCGCGTACACCGCTGCCTCGCGGACGTCTCCAGCGATGGAGATGCCGATGAAGCTGGCGGACACCGGGGCGACCCACATGCCAGCCCGGACGATGCCGGGCGAGGCCTGGTTGAGCATCGTCCGCCCCAGCATGATCAGGGCGAGGATGAGGGTGAGGCCCTCGCCTGCGGCGACGACGCCGGCCGCGGTGGCCTGCCGGTGGAACTCGGTGACGGCGTTGCTGTACGTGCCCCAGGCGCCGAAGCCGCCGACGACGACCATGGCGACGGCCGCGATGCCGAGGACAACGATCTGTCCCCAGGTGAGCTTGCGGGGGGTCACTGGCCCTCACCTCGGAGGTGGTCGAGGTCGGTGGCCATGCGCTCGATGCGGACGGCGGCGACGCGCAGGGCGCGGGCGAGGTTGTGGCCGTCGGCGGGGTCGAGGTCGCCGTGCCCGTCGAGGAGGAAGGACAGCAGCGGCTTCGGTTCGGGCTGCTGCTGGGCGTGCGGGGCGTGGCTGATGTACGCGTGCATGATCTGCGCCAGCCCGTACTTCGCGGTGACGAGCGGTGCGGTGGTGCGGGCGCCGTTGTGGGTGAGGTCGGCGAGGTAGCTGACGTTCTCGTCGTCGTGGCCGAGGCACCAGGCGGGCTCGGGCACGGTGACTTCGCCGCTGTCGAGGGTCTGCACGGTGACGGTGCCCTCGCTGTACCGCGGGTCCTGCCGAGGCGGGTCGGGCCGTTCGGCGCGGGTGTACGCCCGGTCGATGACCGCGTCCAGCTGGGCGGCCATGTCCGGGGTGAGCCGGGCGTTGACGGCCTGGAGCTCACGCTCCGACTCGATGACCGCGGCGGCGGCGAAGTAGCCCTCGACCTGGCGGCGGGTGTCGACGACGGTCAGCTCCGGCAGTGGCGGTTCGCCGGCCTGCTCGGCCTGGCCGATGGCGAGCGCGGCGCGCAGCTGCTCGCGGGTCACCGTGAAGGACAGGGTGACGGCAGCGAACGGCGTGCTGTTCTCGTCGCAAGGGAACGTCTCGGTGGGCCCGAACGCGGGCGGGGTGGCGGTCACTGGTCCTCCCCTGCGGGGAGCGCGACGGCCTCGGCCCAGGTCTTGCCCTCGGCGAGGGCGGCGTCCGCCTGGTCGACGCTCACGTAGCCGGCGACGGGGTGCTGGGCGAGCCGCTCACGCAGGTACTGGGCGTTCCAGGCGGGGCCCATGTCCGGGCCGTCGTCGAGGATGCTGCGCAGGGCGATCCTTGCGTGCACGACGCGGGTACTCAGCAGGCGGTCGTGCGCCTCGGAGCCGCCGACGGTCGCCGGATGCGGGAGGTCGATCGCTTCGAGCACTGCCGCGAGCAGGTCGCGCACAGGCTCGGTCAGGGTGGTGTCGTCCACAGCTGTGGACGTGGAAAGATCGGTCATGCCGACTCCTGGTGCAATCAGGATGTTCGGTAGAGGGTCGGGCGACGCGCGCGCTCTCGGGTGTTCCAGCACCTGAGAGAGCTGTCGTCCGGCCCTCGCGGTCTATTCGGTTGTGTACTTCTTGATCGCCTTCGAGACGGCGGTCTGGCTGAGCTTTCGGTCCTTGGCCACGGCGTAGACGCTGCCGAGTTCGCCGACTCCCTCTGCGAGGGCTTGTGCTCTTCGTTTGCGGGCCTGTTCTGCCTGGTCGTCGAGCTGTTCCAGCAACTCGTCTTCCATTCGGATGCGGTCCCGCCAGGGGGTGTCTTCCACCTCCAGAAGGATACCGCATGGGGGGTTAAGCACAACCCCCCATTGCGTATTGGTGGTCATGTCGTCCTCGATCGGCGGAACGCCTCGTGGATCAGGCGCTGCGCCTCCGCCAAGTGCCGGGCGCAGATCTTCAGTTCGGCGCCCGGGTCGACAGCCTCGCCCGTGCACTGGTTGCCGCGGCCGGTCAGGACGCGGCACGTCACGTAGGACGCCATCAGGACGCCTCCTTCTGCTCGGCCTCGCGCGGCTGCAGCTGGTACAGCGTCATGAAGTCCCGCTCCTCATAGGTGTAGCTACACCACGAGCAGACGAGGACCTTGTCGCCGTTGCGGTAGCGGATCGGCGCCCCGCACACCACGCCCGACGCGTCGACAGCGACGCACTGGCCGAGGAGCCGGCCGCGGTCCGGCTTCGCGCCGACGATGGAGAGGGCGTTGCCCTCCAAGTCGCGGACCTCTCGGGCCAGATCGCCGGCGCCCGGGTAGCTGGAGGCGATCCACTCCAGCTGCATGCCGATCCACCGGCAAGCGTGCATGACCCGGTAGTCGAGGCCGCCCGTGATGGCGGGCTCACTCCAGCAGCGCACGGAGTGGATGTCCGAGCGCCAGGACTCCAGCACCAGGGCGATGCCGCCGTGGCGGAGGTCGAGGACGGTGTCGTTCAGGGGGAGCCGGGACCCGGCCGGGCCGGAGCTGATGCGCTCTCCGGCCGACCGAGCTCCGGGTGCCAGGTACAGGCCGAGCTCGACGAACAGCTTCGGCAGCCGCTCCAGCCGCTCCGCCAGGGCGAGCGTGTCACCCGGGCAGAGGTAGCCGTGCTCGAGCTCGCGCTCGCAGGCGCCACAGCTGGCGGTCACATGCGGCTCCGGTTCCGCAGCCGGTACAGGCGCAGGCTGCCGTAGAACAGGTCGGCGGAGGCCTGCCTGCGGGCGGCCCGCGAGGCGGCCGCGCTGCGGCGGGCGGCCTGCGCGTCCCACCGCATGTGCAGCAGGTTCATCAGCTGCGCGCCCAGGGCGGCGCCGACGACGAGCATCTGGATCTCGTTGGGGGTCACGTCGGCTCCTAGAAGGGGGGCTCGTCGGGGTGACCGGCCGCGGCCTGGGCGGGCTGCTGGTTGCCCCACCCGCTGCCCTGCTGCTGGCCGTTGGCGGGCTTGGCTCCGGCCCACGGGTCCTGGCTAGTTCCGTTCGCCGGTACGGAATTAGCGCCCGCCGGGTTCTTGACCAATTTCGCGGAGGCGCGAAGAAGGCTCGGGCCGACCTCGTCGACGTCGATCTCGTAGACGGTCCGCTTCACCTGCTCCTTGTCCTCGTAGGACCGCTGCTTGAGGCGGCCCTGGACGATGACGCGGGTGCCGCGGGCGAGGGACTCGGCGACGTTCTCGGCGGCCTGCCGCCACACCGAGCAGGTGAGGAACAGGCCCTCGCCGTCCTCCCACTCGTTCGTCGTCTTGTTGAAGCGGCGAGGGGTGGAGGCGATCCGGAACTTGGCGACGGCCACTCCGGCCGGGGTGAAGCGGAGTTCGGGGTCGTCGACCAGGTTGCCGACGATGGTGATCACGGTCTCTCCGGACACGGAGGACTCCTTCCTGATCTTGCCGCTGTCGGCAAGGTCAGCTAGTGGGATGCTGGGCGGGAGGCCGGGCCCGATATCCGCGGGCCCGGCCGGTGCTGTGCGGGATCAGGCGTTGGCGGCCAGTGCCGCCGCGCGGGCGGCCTCGATGTCCGACAGCTCTGCGGCGAGCCGGTAGACGTTGCCGCCGTGCTTGCTACCGGTCGGCATCGGGAGGCGTTTGATCGCGGACAGCGCGCCCCAGGTGTCGAACATCCCGGGGCTGCGGGTGCACCCGCGGTAGGTGCCGCGGTCCAGCTGGCCGAGCGCGAGGCGCGTCTCCTCGTGGCGCTTGATCTCTGCGCGGACGGAGCTGTCGGGGTGCTCGTTCAGGTAGCTGCGCTGGCCGTCGATGACGGTGGTGAGGAGCTCGCGCATGCCGGGATAGGCGGCGTTCCACAGGGTGGCGATGCGTTCTGCGGCTGCCTCGTCGATGAGGGGGTTCGAGCGGATCGCGTCGATGGTGGTCACTGTTCCTCCAGTAGTTCGGTGTTGACGGCGCCGCCGATGGACACCCAGAGCGACTGCGCCTGGGCGCTGGTGAAGTCGCGGCGGCGGGCTTGGTCTTCGAGCTCGGCGTAGGTGAGGCCGAGCCGGGCGAGGGAGCCGCGAACGGCGGCGTGGAACTCCTCGGTGGTGACCTCGACGACGACGTCGTCGTACACGAGGCCGTCACTCTCGGCCGGGGAAGCTTCCCGCTGCCGGGAGGCTTCGAGGTTGCGGAGCTTCTGTGCGTGCCGGTGGGCGAGGCCGCGCTGCCGGGCGGCGGCGAGGGCTGCACGCCGGCGCTTGGTCGCCTCGATGCGGGCGCGGGCGGCGGCGATCTTCTCCGCCACGATGTCGTCGACGTTCACGACGCGGGGGACTTGGTGAGAACGGGCATGGGATCGGCTCCTGTTGCGGTTGTGGTGACCTCGTCCTCGTCCCGGGCTGATGAGGCAACCCCCCTTGTGTGACCTCGTCCTCGTCCCACCTAAAGAAGTGGGACGAGGGACGAGGTCTCACTGACCGCGTCCGGACGAGGTGGGGACGAGGTCGGGACGAGGTCAAGCGGCAGGCTGTTCGGCAGCGGATTCAGGAGGGTCGGGGATGGAGTGGAGGGTGGCGTTCCGAGGGCCGGGACGAGCGACGATCTGCCCGCTGTCGACCAGCGCGGCGACGGCCTTGCGGATGTCTGCGGCCTTGCCGGTGACGCGGTCCTCGATGCCCTTGCCCGTCAGCGCGTCGGGCGCCTTGCGGACCGCGTCGAGGACCTGGCGCTTGATGCCGTTGATCCGCTTCTCGTCCTCGTCGGCCTCGCGGTCCGCCTCGTCGCGCTCTCGCGGCGCGTACAGGTGGGCCTCCGCGTACTCCTGGGTCTCGGACTTGACGACCAGGTCGGCGTACCAGTGCATGCCGCTGGAGTGGGACAGGCCGTTCTTGCGGATCTGGCCGGGCCGGTCCTTGGCGACGCGCACGGTGGACTTGCCGGTGACGCCGATGCCGAAGGGGCGCCGGTTCTCCAGCATGTACATCACGCCGTTGAGGCCGTTGAGTTTGTGGACGCCGCCGATGCTGTACCGGCCGCGGTTCTCGCTGGACTTGACGACGTGGTCGAGGGTGACGACGGCGGCCCCGGAGTTCATGAGCGGGCGGAGCAGGAGCCGGCCGAACTTGGCGATGTCGGTGTTGTCCTTCAGCTCCAGGCCGAAGAGGCTCATGCCCTCGGTGACGCCGTCGACGATGGCGAGGGTCGGGTTCAGCTCCAGCACCGCGCCGAGGTCGACGGCGTCAACTGGGCCCATCTGATTCTCGGGGCGGATGTAGTGGAACCGTTCGAGGATGTCGGCGGGTACGCCGCCGAGGCAGAGGAGTCGGCCGACCACGCCGCCCGCGTCGTCCTCGAAGTCGATGTACAGGACGTGGTTGCCGTCGTTGAGTTCCTGCAGGCAGGCGATCAGGGCGAACCATGTCTTGCCCGCCTCGGACTCGCTGGCGACGCTGTTCATCCGCCCGGGATAGAACAGCCCGACGCCGTCGTCCCGTCGCCCGACGCTGGGCTGCGGCGGCTTGTAGCTGCCGTCGAGGACGGACCGCAGATCCTGCGCTGCCCAGGTACGGGGCGCGGGCTCACGGTCGGCGTCGGCAGGCGCGGCGCCGCTCCAGTCATAGGGCGGCTCGTCGCCGTCCGAACCGAAGTAGGCGTCCATGGCCTGGTCGATGTCGGTGGTCACGCAGCCCCCCTGTCACCCGGCCGCGTGGCCGCACTGTCGAAGCTGGCGCGGGCTTCGGACTCGGTCAGGCCGACGGAGGCGGCGGCGGACATCAGGCCTGCACGCGTGTCGATCAGGTCGAGCAGGCCCTGTTCGGACAGTTCGTGGGCGCGGCAGGCAGCGAAGAAGAAGGCGTTGTTCCGGTTGCCCGTGCTCGCGTCCATGACGTGCTGGACGAGGTCGGCCACGGTCCACATCCGTCCGCCGCCCGGCCTGCCCTTGGGCCTGTTTCCGTATACCGGGAAGCGCTGGCGGGCGGGTCGCGGGGCAGGGACGGCAGGGCGCTCCTTGCGGGGCAGCAGCGCCGACGGCCACGGTTCGGACGGTTGGCGGAAGAGGCCGTCTCCTGCCCAGCGGTACCGGCCTCCGGAGGCGTGGACGGACGGGGCGAGCAGGATGTAGCCGTTGTGCTTGAAGTCGATACCGGGAAAGGGCTCGCCAGGGAGATCGAAGCCGGGCGACAGGTATGGCAGGTGCAGTCCGCCTCCGCCGGTGAGCTGCATGCCCGTGCCGGGCAGGACACCGGCGCGCTGTTCGAGGGCTTGGAGGGACCGGTCTCCACCGTTGCGCGGGTCGACGTCGATGACGGCCCAGCCGTTCAGCTTGCAGGGCGCGCCGATGTTGGCGCCGGGCTCTTCTCTCCACCATCTGTGGATAAGCGCCGGGTCGGTGGTAGCTGCCCAGAAGCCGTGGCAGGTGGGCACCCCGCACTGGCATGCCTCGGGGCGGTGCTGGACGTACAGGCTGCTGTTCTTGTCGCAGCGCGGGCAGTTGGCGTAGGGCGTCTTGTTGCGGCGGACGCGAAAGACCTTGATGCCGGCGGCGGCGTAGGCCGCGGCGGCGGCCGGGAGTTCGGCTGGGATCTCGATGCCGACGTTCACGAACGGCTCTCTTCTGCGAGCTGGATCAGGTAGTCCGTGTGGCGGGCGGGCGCCGGTGGGGGAAGCCGGCGCCCGCCCGCGGGTCAGGCGGCCTTGCGCTTCTCGCGGGTGACCTCGTCGCCGAGGGCGATGACCTCGTTGATCCACTGGCGGACGGCGGTGAGCACGGCGACCGGGCTGGGCTGCTCTTCGAGGTGGGCGCGGATCGAGCCGAGGACGATCTCGTGCCGCCCGCGCTCGGCGGCCCGCTTCACGTAGAGGTCCTCGGGGACCAGGTCGACGGGCTCGTCGACCGGCCATTCGCCGGGCAGGGTCTCGGTCATCGGGCACCTCCGACGACCTGCGCGATGGACGCGACGATGTCGGTGGTGTGCCGGTCGCAAGCCGGGAAGTCGTAGCGGACGCCGGGGCCGGCGAAGGCGCTGACGACGTTCTCGGCCTGCGTCGGGCAGCCGCCGCAGCGGTAGCCGGGCTGCTTGTGCAGGGCGAGCGGGCAGTCGCACCAGGTGCACTGCTCACCGTTCGCGGCGGTGATGGCGACCGGCACGAGGCTCGGGTCGGCGGCCGCGTCCCGGGCGGTGGCCAGGGTCTGGTCGGACAGGAACGTGTCCTGCGCGGTACGGGTCACTGCTTCTCCCCCTCCCGGTCACGCATCGACAGGCGGTGGCGGATCAGGTCGAGTTCATCGAGAACGTTCGCGAGGGCCGAGGCGCACACCTTGACCTCCGTGTCCTCGGCGATCGGCCGGTCGACGGTCCCGAGCTGGTCCTGAAGGATGTGCTCGTCGTCGCCTACGAGGTATGTCTTGACCTCGGCCGCAGCCTGGTCCAGCCGGGCAGCGCGCTGCTCGTCGTTGACGCGCAGGACGTAGGCCACGAACAAGTCATCGAGGGCGTGGGCCTGCTCGACCGGGGTGAGCTCCCGCCAGGCCGCATGACCGATCGCCTTGACGTCGATCCAGGCGCCCGGGTCTTCGCGGTGCAGCTTGGCCTGGGCTTCTTGGACGGCGGCGTACCAGACACCCGAGGTGGTGAAGCCGCCGGAGGGTTCGAAGGTCACTGGACCTCCTGCGGCGTGAAGGTGAAGCGGGTGACCTGGAAGACGTCCGGGAAGAGCGTGGTCGGCAGGCCGAGGTGCTGGGTGATGAGGTACCGGATGGCCGCATCGGTGGTGTCGTCGCCGAGGTGGCCCGGGGTGTAGATGGTGATGTGGCCCGAGTTGGTGACGGTGACGTAGCCGAGGAACTTCGGGCCGTCGATCTCGGTGGTGTCGAGGCTGCCGTTCACCTGGGCGAGAAGCTCGCCCATCGGGAGGTCACAGACCTGGTCGGCGGTGAGCTGGTCCGCCGGGCGGGCAACGGGGACCTGAACCCCATTGATCGCCACGGACGTGGCGAGGCTGGCGTTCTGCTCGATCGGGGTCGACGGCGCCATTGCCGCCGTGGTTACTCTGTTCATGGAGCTGTTCCGTTCTTCTACTTGGACGTAGGCGCGGATTGCTCGACAGGAGAGGCCGGCTGGTACCCGGCCTCTTCGTCTTTTCCGGCGGGCGATCCCGTCTGGTACACGGGACCGGCGCCGTTCTCCTGCGGGACGAGCCCGAGGAAGCGGTGGAGGTCTACGGTCCGGGCGACCCGTCGTCGGCCCAGTCGGATGACCTCGATGGGCAGCCTGTTCTCGGCTGCCAGCTGGTAGGTGGTGGACTCGGCGAGGCCCAGGGCCCGGCCGACGGTCGGCCACAGCGGTACGAGGGCCGGCTGATTCAGCACCTCGGCGATCGACAGGGCCGGGGTCGTCACGCAGGTTCCTTCGTGGACTGGTCGGCCAGCGCCTTCTCGAACCGGTCAATCTCGGTGAGCGAGTACAGGACGCGACGCCCAACCTTGATGCCCTTGGGGCCGTAGCCGATGTGTCGCCAGTAGCGGATGGTGCTGGGTGCTGTGCGGTACCTCGAAGCCACATCGCTCGTGGTCAGGTACCTAGGCGCCCCAGAAGTGAGCAGCTCTGACACCGCTCAACCCCCTCACGGTGTAGTGGTTGAACACCACGAGTATGTACCCGGTGGCGGTGTAGTGCAACAACAACATCAGGATGTAGCGTGTTGAGCATGAAGGATGTTGGTTGCGTTGGATGAGCACGAGCTGACCCAGGCGGGTCACATGGCCGAAGACGTCTTCGTGCGTCAGATGAAGCGGCGACGAGTGCTGTTGCAGCTATCGCAGGCGGAGCTAGCCACTCGTATCTCCGAGCTAGGAGGGAGCCTTTATCAGCAAACCATTGCCAAGATCGAGTCGGGTCAGCGAGCCGTCCGGTTGCAAGAGGCCGACCTGATTGCAAGGGCGCTAGAAAGCACCGTCTCGGAAATGCTCGCGCTTAGCATTGGCGACCCCGAGTCGAGCCCGGAAACGATGGACATCGAGGAACTCATCACGCAAGTGAAGGCGCTTCATCGACGTCGCGATTCGTATATCGAAAGGGTGGAAGAGGCTCGGGACATTGAGGCCCATGCGATCGCTGCCGTGCAGGCGGCAAACCAGAGAGCCGCGGTGGCTGCGATGGAATCACGTCGCGCCAGGGTCCAACTCGACGAGATTCAGGCCGAACTGAATCACTACTCCCGGATCTCCCTGGAGCGACAGTCAGAGCTGAATGCGAAGTTTGGCCCTCGCTGGCGCAAGGAGTTGGGTATACACGAACCGATCACAGGTGAGTGGCTTATGGAACAACAGCGTGTGCGCCTAGACGAAATGCGAGACTTGGCTGCGTCGTCCAAACCGATGGCAGATGTCGACCGCGACAAGTTGCAGAAGTCGATCGAGGAGCTTGAGGAGAGGCTGGAAAGGTATGAGTCACAACGGGACGCCGGGAAGTAATCCATGAAGGGGTCGACGTACCGCCGTTGCTACTGCCGCAACGCTGAGGGCAGGGCGCTAAACAAGGCGTGCCCGCAGCTGTCGTCCCGACGGCACGGAGTGTGGGCGGTACGTCAGGAGCTCCCTCCCCGCGGGGATGGTGGCCGGCGCTCCTTCTCCCGCTCCGGCTACGCCACGGCCAAGGACGCACAAGCCGACCTCGACAAGGTCCGGGCCCTGCTCGACCTGCCCGACGCCGACGACGCAGACGGCCAGGTCCGGATCGGCGACCTCCTCGAGGAAGTCTCCAAGAACAAGAAGGCCTCACTGCCCAGCCTGGAAGAGACGCGCCGCCGCTTTCGCACCGGGCTGAAACTGACGGATGTCATGACCGTGGCAGACCTGCTCGACGAGTGGCTGGAGGCCAAGAGCAAGTCGCGGCGGGCGACGACCGTGAACGGGTACAAGTCGCGGGTCAACTACCACCTGCGTGACGGCCTCGGGCACCACCGCCTGGACCGCCTCAACGTCGGACACGTGCAGGACTTCTTCGACGGGATCGACGACCGCAACGAGACGATCCGCGCGGAGAACGAGGCGCGGCGCGAGCAGGCGGCGAAGGCTACTTGGGGCAAGCGGTCCCGGCCGCCGGCCGCAGAGGCGCAGCGGCTGACCGAAGAGCGGGCCAGGCTCGCGGAGATGCCGCCGTTCCGCCGGATCACCGGGCACGCGACGAAGCACGACATCCGCCGGGCTCTGCGGACCGCCCTGAACTTCGCGATCGGCCGGCAGTACATCACCTTCAACCCGGCGGCCCACGTGGACATCGGCTCGGCGAAGCGGCCTAAGGGGATGCTGTGGACGGCGGAGCGGGTGGCGCGCTGGCGCGAGACCGGGGTGAAGCCGGGCCCGGTCATGGTGTGGACGCCGGCCCAGCTGGGCGCGTTCCTGGACGCAGCCGAGGGGCACCGCCTGTACGCCTTCTACCACTTGGTCGCGCACCACGGGCTGCGCCGCGGTGAGGGCGTGGGCCAGGACTGGACGAACGTCGACTGGGAGGCCCGCACGATCGCCGTGGCGAAGGAGATCGTCACGGACGGGTGGACGCCGATCGAGACGGACCCGAAGACGGACGGGTCGGCGGCGTCCGTGAAGCTGGACCGGGAGACGGTGGCGGTCCTGCTGGCGCACCGGGAGCGGCAGGCGGCGGAGCGGGCCAAGCGGCTGGAGGACCGGCTGCCGTGGGCGGACACAGGGAAGATCTTCACGCAGGACGACGGAACGTGGCTGCACCCCGAGATGGTCAGTGACGCGTTCCGCGAGATCGTTGCCGCCGAGGATCTCCCGCCGATCAACCTGCGGGACCTGCGCCACGGCGCGGCGGCTCTCGTGAAGGCCGGCGGCGGGGACATCCATGACGCGAAGGCGAAGCTGCGGCACTCGACGATCAGCTTGACCTCGGACACATACATGGAGCTGTTCGAGGAGTACGAGGAGGCGCTGACGGAGCGGGCTGCTGCGGCTGTCCCCCGCGCCCGGAAGCCGGCCTCTGACACTGGCGCTCACGCATCGCTCACGCAGGAGCCTCAAAGCGAAGGGCAGGCCGAGGGTTAAACGTCCCCTGACCTGCCCTGTAGTTGAGCCCCCTGTCGGATTCGAACCGACGACCTACGCATTACAAGTGCGTTGCTCTGGCCATCTGAGCTAAGGAGGCCTGACGCGCGCCCGGGGCGTGCGTGCCCGTGCAGTGTACCCAGGTCGCCGCGGGGGGCTGTCGAGAGTTTCCGCGAACTTCATCGGCGTCCGGGTGCTGACAGAACACATGAACGCCAGGTAGCGTCCTGACCCGGTTCACTCATCTGGACTACACCACTATGGGCGTTTCCATAGTGGATCACCACCTTTACAACGGATCGTCCGGCACGTTCCTGCCGGTGAAGGGGGCCCATCACCATGGCCACTGTCTCGTTCGACAAGGCGACCCGGATCTACCCGGGTTCCGAGAAGCCCGCCGTCGACGGCCTGGACATCGAGATCGCCGACGGCGAGTTCCTCGTCCTCGTCGGTCCGTCCGGCTGCGGCAAGTCCACCTCGCTCCGCATGCTCGCGGGGCTCGAGGACGTCAACGGCGGCGCCATCCGCATCGGCGACCGCGACGTCACGCACCTGCCGCCCAAGGACCGGGACATCGCGATGGTGTTCCAGAACTACGCGCTGTACCCGCACATGACCGTCGCCGACAACATGGGCTTCGCGCTCAAGATCGCCGGCGTCAACAAGGCCGAGATCCGCCAGAAGGTCGAGGACGCGGCGAAGATCCTCGACCTCACCGAGTACCTCGGCCGCAAGCCGAAGGCCCTCTCCGGCGGTCAGCGCCAGCGTGTCGCCATGGGCCGCGCCATCGTGCGCGAGCCCCAGGTCTTCCTCATGGACGAGCCGCTGTCGAACCTCGACGCCAAGCTCCGCGTCTCCACCCGTACGCAGATCGCCTCGCTGCAGCGCCGCCTCGGCATCACCACGGTGTACGTCACCCACGACCAGGTCGAGGCCATGACCATGGGCGACCGCGTGGCCGTGCTCAAGGACGGTCTGCTCCAGCAGGTCGACTCGCCGCGCAACATGTACGACCGCCCGGCCAACCTCTTCGTCGCCGGCTTCATCGGCTCCCCGGCCATGAACCTGGTCGAGGTCCCGATCACCGACGGCGGCGTGAAGTTCGGCAACAGCGTCGTCCCGGTCAACCGTGAGGCCCTCCAGGCCGCCGCGGACAAGGGCGACCGCACGGTCACCGTCGGCGTGCGCCCCGAGCACTTCGACGTCGTCGAGCACAACGGCGAGGCCGCCAAGTCGCTCTCCAAGGACACCGAGGACGCCCCGGCCGGTCTCGCCGTCTCCGTGAACGTCGTCGAGGAGCTCGGCGCCGACGGCTACGTCTACGGCTCCGCCAAGGTCGGCGACGAGCACAAGGACCTCGTCGTCCGCGTCAGCGGCCGCGCCGTCCCGGACAAGGGCGCCACGCTGCACGTCGTGCCGCGTCCGGGCGAGATCCACGTGTTCTCCACCTCGACGGGCGAGCGCCTGTCCGACTGACGTCCGCGTCATCCGGGCGGAAGAACTCACCCCCGTAAGGGTTGAATTCACCCAAGTTGACGAAGAGGGCCCCGCGGCCGACCGCGGGGCCCTCTTCGTTGTCGACAAATACCCCGGCAGACCGGGCATTTCGATCGCCGTACGGTAGTCGTCCGTCAACCCGCTACCCCGAAATACCAACTTCCCCGTCCCCCGAACTGGTGACTAAATGTCGCCAAATCATCACCCCGCGCTACCCTCACTCGCGTGAAGCACTCCACCACTAACCAGCGGCCCCGGCGTGGCCGTGGCCCCGCCCGCCAGATCGGCCGGACCCTCGCCCTCGTTCTGCCCGTAGTCCTGGTGCTCTCCGGGACGCTCGCGGTCACCCAAGTCAACTGGTCGGGGAACCCTTCGAGCTCGGTGCTCACCGCGTCCTCCGAGGAGGTCTCGACGCGAGCCGTCTCCCGCGCCCCGCAGGACGTCCTGCGCGACAAGCTGCTCCTGGAACTCCAGGAGAAGGACCCGGGCGTGGCCCTCACCCACCTCCAGCAGGCGGTGAACGGCCGCCCGTCGCTCGCGAAGCACTGCGTCTCCATCGCCCGCGCCCTCGGCCGTGCCGCCGTCCGCGCGTACGGGCCGACGCGCGCCCAGTCCTTCGCCCGGCCCGTGTGCGACACGGCGTTCGCCTCGGGGGTCGCGGCCGGCCATCTCTAGCAAGCACAGGCCGGGACACACCGGCCGCCACGCACCGGTTCCGGACCGGCCGGCACGCACCGGTTCGGGGCCGCCCGGTAACAGCCTGTTAAGGAACGGTTGCCGCGGGAAAGCGCGTGCGGGGCGCCACGTACAGTTCGGACATGACCGATCCGAACGCCGCGTCGCGCCCCGTGCAAGCCGTCGTCCTGGCCGGCGGCCAGGGTTCCCGGCTGCGTCCCTACACCGACGACCGGCCCAAGCCGATGGTCGAGATTCCCGGCACCGGGACACCGATCATCGGCCATCAGCTCACCTGGCTCGCCGAAGAGGGCGTCACCGACGTCGTCGTCTCGTGCGGTCACCTCGCCGACGTCCTCCAGAAGTGGCTGGACTCGGCCGACCTCCCGCTCAACGTCACGACCGTCGTCGAGACGGAGCCCCTGGGCCGCGGTGGCGGCCTCAAGTACGCGGCCGCGCGCCTGCCGCACCCCGACCTGCCCTGGTACGCGACGAACGGTGACATCTGGACCCGTTTCTCGCTGCGCGACATGGCGGACTTCCACGCCGAGCGCGACGCCGTCGCCACCCTCGCGCTGGCCCGTCCGCGCATCCCGTGGGGCGCCGTCAAGACGGACGGCTTCGGTCACATCACCGACTTCATCGAGGCGCCGCCCTCCACGTTCGAGATCAACGCGGGCGTCTACGTCTTCTCGCCCGAGTTCACCGACATGCTCCCCGAGCGCGGCGACCACGAGCGCACCACCTTCCCCCGCCTGGCCCGCGAGCGCCGGCTGTCGGGCTTCCCGATCCCGCAGGGCGCCTACTGGCGCGCCATCGACACCGCCAAGGACCTCACGGAGGCGGCGAAGGAACTCGCGGCCCTGGGCCGCTAGAAGTCCCCGCACGGCTCCACGAGGCAGGCACCGGGCCCCGCGCACGGCGCCACGAGGCGGAGCCCGGCGCACGCGCACGGTCCCGCGAGACCGTCCTGGCACGCCCGCACGACGAAACCGCACGCCCTCACGACGGCATCGCACCGACAACGCACGACGGCACCACGCCGGCAACGCACGACGGCAGGGCCCCGCACATCCCTGTGCGGGGCCCTGCCGTCGTCGCGCCCGGTCGTGCGGGCGGCGTGGGGGCGGTGGGGCGTCAGCCCAGCAGGCCGCCCACCAGACCCGGCTGGCCCGTGGACGAGCTGCCGCCGGTGGAGGTGCCGCTCCCGGTGCCCGTGCCTCCCGTGCCGCCGGTGCCGCCGCTGCCCCCGGTCGCCGTGCCGCCGCTGCTGGAAGGACCGGCGCTGGTGCTCGGCGCCCGGTCGACCGGCGAGGACTGCTCGGGCGGGGCCTGGCCGCTGCCCTGGGTCTGACTGGGCTGCTGCCCGCCGCCGGCCGGGTCGGTCTGCCGGGTGGCGCCCGGCGTGCCGGCCGACTGCGACGGGGTCGCGGAGCTGCTGTGGGTCGGCGGCTCGGAGGCCGAGGGCGTGGCCTTCCGGTGCCGTTCACCGGGCGTCTCGGGGAGCGGGGAGCCGGGCAGTTCGTTGCGCGGGGCCTCGCCGGGACCGGGAACCACGATCCGGCTGGAGTCGCGGACGGCACCGCCGAGGAGCGAACCGATGAGCAGGGTCAGGCCGACGACGACGGCCGTGAGCAGCGCGCCCCGCCGCAGCACACGGGCGCGCAGGTCCCAGATGTCGGCGCGCGGACCGAGCGTCCGCCAGGCCTCGCCGGCGAGCCGTCCGTCGGCGGAGTAGACCGGGGCACCCGCGATGATCAGCGGGGACCAGGCGGCGAGGTAGATGATGTCCGGCGTGTCGTACACGGGCACCGTCTTCCAGCTCACGGTGACGATGAGCGCCGCCGACAGCATCGCGCCGACCACGGCCGCCACCCGCTGCCACAGCCCGAGGACGGTCAGGACGCCGACGATGACCTGGAAGAAGGCGATGACGAGTCCGGAGCCGATGGGGTGATGCAGCGCGAACTGCCGCAGCGGCTCGGCGACTTCCCACGGATGCAGCGTGTTGAGCCACTTCACCATGGAGCCGCGCTTGCCGCCGTCGAAGTAGACGGGGTCGCAGAGCTTGCCCATGCCGGCGTAGACGGAGATGAATCCGAGGAAGACGCGCAGCGGGAGCAGCACGACGCCGAGGTTCATCCGGCGCCCGGGGTGATAGGCGTGCCGGACCGAGTCGGAGCCGCGCCGCCTGCCGGAGGCCGGGCGGGCCGTCTCCTCGAAGCGTTCCTCGTCCTCGAAGCCGTCCTCGTCCCCGAAGTCGCCGTCCGTGTACGCGTGTTCGCCGTAGGGCGGTCCGCCGTACCGGGGTTCGTCGTAGGCGCTGCCCACGCTGCGCATCTGGGGCAGCAGCCGCTGCTCCTCGCCGAGGGGGGAGCGCTGGCTGCCGACGAGGGGCGTCTCGACCGTGTCGACGGTCAGATCGCCCGCGTAGCCGGGCTGTTCGCCGATGCGCGGGATGACCTGCGTCGAACCGGCGTCCGCCGTCGGCCCGGTGGAGCCGTGCGGGACGCCCGCGCTCCGTACGGCCTGGAGCAGGCGGTGGGCGCCGGTGTCGTCCGGCGCGGACTTCCCGCTCCAGACGACGGGCGCGCGGCGGCGGGCCCCGCCGGCCGGACCGGCCCCGCCCGCTCGGCCCGGCGCCCCGGCGCCGGGAGAGCCCAAGTGCCGCGCGATGCGCGGGGACTGGCCCCGTGACGCACCCGCCAACTGGACGCGGAAGCTCGCATGGTTGACGATGACCTGCGCCGGATCGCTCGGCACCTTCACCATGCTCAGCGCGGGAACGTCGTCGAATCCCGACGAGCGGTCCCCCGTGGGTGTGCGGGGTGTTCTGGTGTCCACACTCATCTAACCGAGTGACGTGTGGTTAGGACACTGCTTTGACCACGCGGAACTGTCCGGACCGCGTCAAGATCGTTCAGAACACTCCGATCACCCCGCGAGGGTGACCGCCCGGACGTCCGTTCAGGCGCGGCGGCGCGCCGCCTCGTACAGCACAACTCCCGCCGCCACACCGGCGTTCAGCGACTCCGCGCCACCGGGCATCGGAATCCGCACCCGGAAGTCGCAGGTCTCGCCGACGAGCCGGGACAGACCCTTGCCCTCGCTGCCGACGACGATGACCACCGGGCCGCCCAGGGCCTCCAGTTCACCGACCTCGACCTCGCCGTCGGCGGCCAGACCGACCACCACGAGGCCGGCCTTCTTGTACGACTCCAGGGCGCGCGTCAGGTTCGCGGCGCGCGCGACGGGCGTACGGGCGGCGGCACCGGCCGACGTCTTCCAGGCACCGGCGGTCATGCCGGCCGCGCGCCGCTCGGGCACGACGACACCGTGGCCGCCGAAGGCGGAGGCGGAACGGACGACCGCTCCGAGGTTGCGCGGGTCGGTCACGCCGTCGAGGGCGACGATCAGCGGGTCCTGGCCCTCGTCGTACGCGGCGGCGGCGAGGTCCTCGGGGTGCGCGTACTCGTACGGCGGGACCTGGAGGACGAGACCCTGGTGGTTGAGCCCGTTGGTCATGCGGTCCAGCTCGGGACGCGGGGCCTCCATCAGGTGGATGCCGCCGCGCTCGGCGACGAGCTGGAGCGCCTCGCGGACCCGCTCGTCGTTGTCGATGAACTGCTGGACGTAGAGCGTCGTCGCGGGGACGCCCTCGCGCAGCGCCTCGACGACGGGGTTGCGGCCGACGACCATCTCGGACGTGCCCTTGCCGCCGCGGCCGCGGGGCGCGGGGCGGCGGACGGCCTGCTTCGCCTTGGCGCCCGCGATGCGGTTCTTCTTGTGACCCTTGCGCATCTCGGCGGGCGGGGTCGGGCCCTTGCCCTCCAGGCCCCGGCGCCGCTGGCCGCCACTGCCGACCTGCGCGCCCTTCTTGCCGGACATGCGGCGGTTGTTAGCAGCCATGACCTACCTGTCTGTGTGAGACGTGCGTGTGTACGTATATGCAGTGTGCCGCCCGGAGGTCCGGGCGGCACAATCGATCAAGGCCGACCGGGGGTCGGCCGGGGTCGCCGGAGCGGGCCGTCAGCGCGGTCCGAGCGTCCAGCGGGGCCCCTGCGGGCTGTCCTCGATGACCAGGCCGGACTGGTTGAGCTGGTCGCGGATGGCGTCCGCGGCGGCCCAGTCCTTGCGGCCGCGGGCGGCCTCGCGCTGGTCGAGGACCAGGTGGACGAGGGTGTCGACGACACCGTGCAGATCGTCGCCGCGGTCCCCGTCCTCGGCCCACTGCGGGTCGAGCGGGTCGAGTCCGAGGACGCCGAGCATGGCCCGCACCTCGGCGAGGCGCGCCACGGCGGCTTCCTTGTCGTCGGCGGCCAGGGCGGAGTTCCCCTGGCGGACCGTCGTGTGCACGATGGCCAGCGCCTGGGGGACGCCCAGGTCGTC
The DNA here is from genome assembly GCF_042790435.1 of Streptomyces sp. NPDC056738. NCBI lineage: Bacteria > Bacillati > Actinomycetota > Actinomycetes > Kitasatosporales > Streptomycetaceae > Streptomyces > Streptomyces sp. NPDC056738. Next base: position 111,978 of record NZ_JBHTZF010000013.1, on the reverse strand, counting down.
GTCCATCGCCTCGGCGAACGCGGGCGGCACCTCGGCGGCCAGCTCGACGACGCCTCCCGCCTTCTCGACGACGCGCTGCACGAAACCCTCGATGCGCGCGAACGCCGACTCGGCGTCGCGCAGGGCGCCTTCGCTGTACTCGATCATCGAGCGGTAGTGCGGGGTGCCGAGGTAGTAGCGCAGCACGATGGGACGCCACACCTTGGTCATCGTGGACACGAGGACCGAGTTCCCGAGGGACTTCGACATCTTCTCGCCGCTCAGGGTGACCCAGGCGTTGTGCACCCAGTACTTCGCGAACTCGTCCCCGAAGGCCTTGGCCTGCGCGATCTCGTTCTCGTGGTGCGGGAAGATCAGGTCGATCCCGCCGCCATGGATGTCGAAGGCGCTGCCCAGGTACTTGTGGGCCATCGCGGAGCACTCCAGGTGCCAGCCCGGACGGCCGCGGCCCCAGGGCGTCTCCCAGCTCGGCTCGCCCGGCTTCACGGACTTCCACATGGCGAAGTCACGCGGGTCGCGCTTGCCGGTCTCGCCCTCGCCCGAGGGCTGGAGCAGGTTCTCGAGCTCCTGGTTGGAGAGCTCCAGATAGCCGTCGTACGAGCGCACGTCGAAGTAGACGTTCCCGTCGGCCTCGTAGGCGTGACCGCGCTCGATGAGACCCTGCATCATCTCGATCATCTCGGGGACATGACCGGTCGCCCGGGGCTCGTACGTGGGCGGCAGGCAGCCGAGCGCGTCGTAACCCTCGTTGAAGGCACGCTCGTTCTCGTAGCCGATGGCCCACCAGGGGCGGCCCTGGGCGGCCGACTTGGCGATGATCTTGTCGTCGATGTCCGTGACGTTCCTGATGAACGTCACGTCGTAGCCGCGGTACGCGAACCAGCGGCGCATGATGTCGAAGTTGAGGCCCGAGCGGATGTGCCCGATGTGCGGTGCGGCCTGCACGGTCGCGCCACAGAGGTAGATCGAGACGCAACCCGGCACGAGCGGGGTGAAGTCACGGATCTGCCGGGCGCTGGTGTCGTACAGGCGAATAGTCACCACTCCAGGGTAGTGGGCCCCGGGCAGTGCCCCGCGCCCCTTCCCCCAGCATGGCCACGTATTCGTGACAAACGGGGGAGCCAGGGGGTGCAGGGGGGAGCGTCGGGGGGACCACCGGGGGCTTCCGGCGCTCCGGAGGCCGGTACTCCGGGCCGCCGGGGGCCGGTGCGCGGGTCCTCCGGGCCGGCCTGCTCCAAGGCGGCCCGGACGCCGGGCGAACCGGTCCTTCCGACGGTCCGGACGAGCGGCGTTTCCCGCCGCCCGGACAGCCGGTGCCCGCGTCCGTTCCGTTCGGCTCGTACGACCCGTTCGGTCGGCTCGTACGACCCGTTCGGTCAGCTCGTACGACCCGTTCGGTCCGCTCGTACGACCAGTGCCGTGGCGACCGCCATCAGACCCTCGTCGCGGCCGGGGAAACCGAGGCCGTCCGTCGTGGCGCCCGACACCGAGACCGGCGCGCCCACCGCGTCGGACAGGATCTTCTGGGCCTCGTCCCGCCGCTTGCCGATCTTCGGGCGGGGGCCGACGACCTGGACCGCGACGTTGCCGACGACGAAACCGGCCTCGCGGACGATCCGCGCCGCCTCCGTCAGCAGCACGACCCCCGGCGCCCCGGACCACTCCGGGCGCCCGGTGCCGAAGTGGGCACCTAGGTCACCGAGGCCCGCGGCCGAGAAGAGCGCGTTGCACGCGGCGTGCGCGACGACGTCGGCGTCCGAGTGCCCGGCGAGCCCGGGCCCCTGCCCCTCCCACTTCAGGCCGGCGCACCACAGCTCCCGGCCTTCCTCGAAGGCGTGGATGTCGGTGCCGATCCCGACCAGCGGGAGCACCAGACCCTGGACCGCGGCCTGACCCGGCTCCGGTACGGCCATAGCCTCCGGTGTCTCAGAACCCATCGTTGAGCCTCCGCCGCGCCAGAACGGCCTCCGCCAGCACCAGGTCCAGCGGGCGCGTCACCTTGAACGCCTCCTCGTGGCCCGGCACCACCACGACCCGCACGCCCAACTGCTCTACCATGCTCGCGTCGTCGGTCACGTCGTCGGTCACGGTCTCGTGGGCCCGCAGCAGCGTCTCGCGGTCGAAGCCCTGGGGCGTCTGGACGGCACGCAGCCGGGCCCGCTCCGGGGTGGCCACGACCGGCTCGGTCTCCCCGGCGACGGTCGCGGGCTCGACCTCCTTGACGGTGTCGGCGAGCGGCAGCGCCGGTACGACGGCGGGAGCGCCGTCCCGTACGGCCTCGATCACGGCGTCCACCGTGTCGACGGGGACGAGCGGCCGGGCCGCGTCGTGCACCAGGACGATGTCGACGCCGGGGGGCAGCGCGTCGAGGCCGTACTTCACGGACTCCTGGCGGCTGTCACCGCCCGGGACGACCAGGAAGTCGGTGCGCTCGGGCAGCGCGTGCGCGTCGAGCAGCGTCTTGACCTCGGCCGTGCCGTCCGGCGGAGCCACGACGACGACCAGCGAGACGGCACGCGAGGCGGCCATCGCGCGGACGGCGTGGATGAGCATGGGCGTGCCGTTCAGCGCGCGGAGCGCCTTGGGGGCGCCCGGACCGAGGCGCACACCTCGTCCGGCGGCCGGGATCACGACGGCGGTACGGGCCTCCGGCGGCGAAGGGAGCGAAACGTCAGACATCGGTTCCTGTCAGGTTTGTGTGCTCGACCGGGATGGGTATGGCCTGGGGGTACCCCCTGCTCGGGGAGCTGGGGGAGCACCGGGCGCGACGCCTTGACCGGACCCTTCCGTGACATCCGGTCAAGTCAACCGCCCGGCTAGGCATCCCAAGTATCGGATACGCCGGTATACCGCGGGAAAGCCGATGCCGGGTGAACGGCCGGTTTACCGATTGGGTGCGGGTACGAACATGCCGCAGCGCCCGGCGACAGCAATACGGTAATTGCGTCATCGGGCACCGCGGCATTTTCATTGCGCTTCTGCGCGGGCTTGGGCGTACGTCAAGACGGCTCGCGTCTCGGCGACTGAGCCAGCGTCAGGACGCGAGAACCTCGTCGAGCAGGGCCTCGGCCTTGTCCTCGTTGGTGTTCTCCGCGAGGGCGAGCTCGCTCACCAGGATCTGGCGCGCCTTGGCGAGCATGCGCTTCTCACCTGCGGAGAGTCCGCGCTCGCGCTCACGACGCCACAGGTCACGCACGACTTCCGCGACCTTGATGACATCGCCGGAGGCGAGCTTCTCCAGATTTGCCTTGTAGCGACGCGACCAGTTCGTGGGCTCCTCGGCGTACGGCGCACGCAGCACCTCGAAGACCCGGTCCAGCCCGTCCTGACCGACCACATCACGCACGCCGACGAACTCCGCATTGTCCGCTGGCACACGTACCGTCAGGTCACCCTGGGCGACCTTCAGCACCAAGTAGGTCTTGTCCACGCCTTTGATCTGGCGAGTTTCGATGGCCTCGATCAGCGCGGCCCCGTGATGGGGATAGACCACGGTGTCGCCAACCTTGAACGTCATGTGACAGGTACCCCTTCCGTGGCTATCCAGAGTAACACGGAAACGGCGTCTTCTGAATGGCGTTTTCGCAGGTCAGGGCATATCTCGGGGCTTGACAACCGCAACAGGAACGTGCTGCGAGGGGCGAGCGGAAGAGGGTATTCGCAGGTGGGAGCGGCTGTCCATGCGGAGTGAAACGCGTACGTTACACACACCCGGAGCCCGTCGCCAGGGTCCGAACATCCCGTTTTGTCCTGCTCCAAGAGCGCGAGTTCCGCTACTCCGTTCGATGGACGGAGCCGAGTACGAGACGAATCCGGAATTGATCAAGGCGAACGATGATCACGTACTCGACGCCCCTGATGACACGGTGATCCTTTTCCCGGAGAGCCGGGCATTCATTCCTCGAAATGCGCAAGCCTAAGTCCGCGGAACTTATGTGAATGACGGACCGGCGCGCTCGACAAAGGGGTGGGCGCACACCGGCGCACGGCGTGTCGGACGGCGGTCCGGAGGCGCACACGGGTCGCACAGAAGCCCACCGCCACACCCACGCCCACACCCCGTCCACCCCCGCCACGACACACCAGCAGTCGGCATCCGGCGGAAGGGGCCGTGCCGGTCCATCGATGTCCGTCGCCCCCAACGGTCACGTCTCCGTCCAACGGCGACGGGCTGATGCACCGGCACGGCCCCGCCCCCCACCGGACCGGAGCGCCACCGCGGACGCCCACCGGACAGACCCCCGCTCCGGGCAGCCGAGCCGGACCCGGAGAGCCCCCGGACCCGGCGTCGGCCGCCCCGACCCCGCCCCGTTGTTTCACCCGGGTGAGCAAAGTCGGGGGCTTGGGGAGGGTCGGGTGCGGTCGGGCGGGAACGGATCGGTAACCTAAGGCCGCTGACAGACCCTTAGGGCGGCTTTACACAGAGGTCGCCCTGCTTCGCCCACGTTCAAGGAGTTGCCGCCGCCGTGAGCAGCAGCCTTCGACGCGGCTCTCTCGCCGCCGCCGTCATCGCCTTCTCGATCGCCTCGCTCGCCGCGTGCGGCGCCGGCACCGACGCCCAGACGAACGAGATCAAGCCGGACAACGCGGCCACCTCCGTGGGCGTGATCAAGGTCCAGAACGCCCTCGTGATCACCCAGCCCGACGTGAAGGCCACCGGCCCCGCCGTGGTCTCCGCGACGCTGTACAACAACGGCACCAGCGCCCAGACCGTGGACTCGATCAAGGTCGAGGGCGAGGGCACCGCCCAGCTCAAGGCCGCCGACGGCAAGAGCAAGCTGACCGTCCCGGCCGGCGGCTCGATCGTCCTCGGCGGCAAGGGCAACGCCTCCGCGGTGCTGTCCAGCCCCTCCCAGACCGTCCTGAACGGCAGCGTCCAGAAGGTGACCTTCGCCTTCAGCGAGACCGGTGACGTGAGCCTGGGCGCCTACGTCGTCCCGGCCGAGAGCTACTTCTCCGACTGGGGCCCGAGCGACATCCCGTCCGCCCCGGCCACCTCCTCGGCCCCGGCCACCTCGCCGTCCGAGTCGGCCACGGGCTCCCCGTCCACGTCCGCGTCCGCCTCCGAGGCGGGCCAGGCCGGCACGAGCGCGTCGTCGAGCGCGACGGCCACCGCGTCGGCGTCCGCCGGCCAGTGACACCGGCCGCACGCTAGACGCGGCCGGTCCCCGGTCCCGTACCCGGCCGGCGCCCACCGCGGCCGTACGCACACGGCAGTCCAGCACGCGCGCGGAAGTCCAGTACGCCGAAGGGCGGGACCCCCACTCCGGGGGTCCCGCCCTTCGGCGTACTGCCGTGTCGTACCGCCCTGTGGCGAGGCCGGTCTACGGCTCGAACTTGTAGCCGAGGCCGCGGACCGTCACCAGGTAGCGGGGCGCGCCCGGGTCGGGCTCGATCTTCGCGCGCAGGCGCTTGACGTGGACGTCGAGGGTCTTGGTGTCACCGACGTAGTCGGCACCCCAGACCCGGTCGATGAGCTGCATGCGGGTCAGCACGCGGCCCGCGTTGCGCAGCAGCATCTCCAGGAGGTCGAACTCCTTCAGCGGGAGGTCGACCTTGCCGCCGGAGACGGTGACGACGTGACGGTCGACGTCCATCCGGACGGGACCGGCCTCCAGGGCGGCCGGGGCGACCTCCTCCGGCTCCCCGCGACGCCGCAGGACGGCCCGGATACGGGCGACCAGCTCACGGGAGGAGAAGGGCTTGGTGACGTAGTCGTCGGCTCCTATTTCGAGTCCGACCACCTTGTCGATCTCGCTGTCCTTGGCGGTGACCATGATCACCGGGACGTTGGAGCGGCCGCGCAGCTGACGGCAGACCTCCGTGCCGGGCAGCCCCGGCAGCATCAGGTCGAGGAGGACGAGGTCGGCGCCGTTGCGCTCGAACTCGTCCAGTCCGTCGGGCCCGGTGGTCGCGATGGCGACCTCGAAGCCCTCCTTGCGAAGCATGTACGACAGGGCGTCGGAGAACGACTCCTCGTCCTCGACGACGAGCACACGGGTCACGGAAGGACCTCCGGGGCAGGAAGCGGTTCGTACGGGGATGTGACGGTGGTCGTCCCGTCGGGCTGCCCGGTCTCGTCCTCTTCGTCGAGTCCGGGCATGTGGTGATCGGTGGTGACACGGTCGCGGGCCGCACTCGCCTCCGGCAGCCGCAGGGTGAACGTGGAGCCCTGACCCTCGGAGCTCCACACCGTGACCTCCCCGCCGTGCGAGGCGGCCACGTGCTTGACGATCGCCAATCCGAGGCCCGTACCGCCGGTGGCACGGGAGCGGGCCGGATCGACACGGTAGAAGCGCTCGAAGATGCGCTCCTTGTCCTTGTCCGAGATGCCGATGCCCTGGTCGGTCACGGCGATCTCGATGTGCTCGCCACCGGGTGCGGTCACCCGGCGGGCGGCTATGCCGACGCGGGTGCGGGCGGGCGAGTAGTTGACGGCGTTCTCGACGAGGTTGCCGAGGGCGGCGGCGAGCTGGCCCCGGTTCCCCCACAGGCTGAGGTCGGCGGTGCCGCCGGCGGCCATGGTGATCTGCTTCGCACCGGCCTGGTGGCGGCAGCGGTCGATCGCCTCGGCGACCAGCTCGTCGACCCGGACCGGTTCGGCGTCCTCGAGAGGATCGTCGTTCTGGACCCTCGACAGGTCGATGAGCTCCTGCACGAGGTTGGTGAGCCGGGTGGCCTCTATCTGCATGCGTCCGGCGAAGCGCTCGACGGCCTCCGGGTCGTCCGACGCGTCCATGACGGCCTCGGAGAGAAGGGAGAGCGCTCCGACGGGAGTCTTCAGTTCATGGCTGACGTTCGCCACGAAGTCCCGCCGCACGGCCTCGATGCGGCGCGCCTCCGTCAGGTCCTCCACGAGAAGGAGGACGAGCCTGGATCCGAGGGGAGCCACTCTCGCCGAGACGGCGAGGGCCTCTCCCCGTCCCGTGCCCCTTCTCGGCAGGTCCAGCTCCACCTGACGTATCTCCCCGTCACGACGGGTGTCACGCGCCATGTGGAGCATCGGTTCGACGGCGAGCTTGCCGCCGCGCACCAGTCCGAGGGCGTACGCCGCCGAGCTGGCCTTGACCACGGCGTCCGCTTCGTCGAGTACGACCGCGGACGACCTGAGCACGGAGAGCACGGTGTCGACGCCGGGCGGAAGCACGGCGTCCGTGTGCAGGGAAGTGCGGGTCGGGCGTTTCTGGTCGCGCTCGCTCCAGCGGAACGCCAGCATGGCGATGACACCGGTGAGCACTCCGGCGATCGCTGCCGCTGCGGCGACCGCCGCGTTCACGTCCATGCACCCAGGTTAGGCATGGCGTAGCTCCTGGCCACAGCCATCCGAGTGCGAGCTCGAACACTCGTCGCCCAGAGTTCACCCAGGAGCCAGTACTGATTCACTTGAGATGTCGGAAACGGACGCGTACGGGCCCGAACGTGGGAGCGTGGGGTTCCAGGGTCCCTCCGGCGGCCGGCCGGCGGCCGGAACAGGCAGGTCCCGGACCCCGGACCCCGAAAGCTGACGTACGAGAGGGACGACCACATGCGTGACGCGTATCACGAGGAACTTGACTCGATCGGCGACGGCCTGGTCGAGATGGCCCGGCTCGTCGGGTCGGCGATCGGGCGCGCCACGACGGCCATCCTCGACTCCGACCTGAAGCTGGCCGAGAGCGTGATCGCCGCCGACCAGAAGGTCGACGATCTCCAGCACGAGCTCGAGGCCCGCGCGATAGCCCTGCTGGCCCGCCAGCAGCCGGTGGCGACGGATCTCCGTATCGTCGTGACGTCGCTGCGGATGTCGGCCGACCTGGAGCGCTCCGGGGACCTCGCCCAGCACGTGGCCAAGCTGGCCCGGCTGCGCTTCCCCGACCGCGCGGTCCCGCACGACCTGCACGCCACGATCCTGGAGATGGGCCAGCTCGCCCAGCGCCTGATGGCCAAGGCCGCCGAGGTCATCATCACCAAGGACGTCGACCTGGCGATGCAGCTCGAGCAGGACGACGACGACATGGACATGCTGCACCGCACGCTCTTCCAGCACCTGCTGGACGACAAGTGGCAGCACGGCATCGAGACCGCGGTCGACGTGACCCTCCTCGGCCGCTACTACGAGCGCTTCGCCGACCACGCCGTGTCGGTGGCCAAGCGCGTCGTGTACCTGGTCACCGGCGAACACGCGGACGAGCTCCAGGCGGACATCCAGCCGGTCACGGGGGTGGAGGGCGCATAGCCCTGCCGGGCGGGAACCAGGCCTGAATCCGGCCGGAACCAGCCATGGAGAGAAGTCTGACGGGCCCGGCCGCTCCCAACGAGGGAGCGACCGGGCTCGGCCACGTTCCGGGGCCCCGGCTCCGCCGCGGGGGCGGGTTTCGGCTCCGCCGCGGGGGCGGGTTTCGGCTCCGCCGCGGGGGCGGGGCTCAGCTTCCGCCGCGTGCGCAGGGCGTCGGCTCATCCTCGTGGGCGGGGTTTCGGCCCAGCCACGGGGGGACGGGGCCTCAGATCAGCCGCATGCGCATGGCGTCGGCTCCGCCGCGGAGGCGGGATTTCGGCTCCGCGGCGTGGGCGGGGCTTCAGCTCCACCGCGGAAGCGGGGTTCGGCTCCACCGCGGAAGCGGGGTTCGGCTCCGCCGCTTGGGCGGGGCCTCGGCTCCGCCGCTTGGGCGGGGCCTCGGCTCCGCCGCTTGGGCGGGGCCTCGGCTCCGCCGCTTGGGCGGGGTTCGGCTCCGCCGCTTGGGCGGGGTTCGGCTCCGCCGCGTGGGTGGGGCGGCGCGACCTCGTGGTGGTCCGCCCCGCGCGGGATTCGCGCCCTGGGCGCGTGAGACGCCTCAGTGCGCCGTTGATGCGCCCGCCGGGCTGGGCATGAGATGGGCGACGGAAGCCGTACGGCGCGGTGTGCGCCGGACGTCTTCGTGCCTGAAGGAGGGACCCATGGCCGAATCCCCCAGCACGCCCGACCCGACCCAGGACCGCGACACCCAACAGCCCGCCGAGATCAAGAACCTCCCTTTGTTCGGCGCCTGCGGCTGCGGCTCAGGCTGCGGCTGCGGCTGCCAGTCGGGCAATCCCTGCCAGTGCGGCTGATCACGCACGTACGTACGTCCCGAAGGGCCCCGTCACCACGACGGGGCCCTTCGTCCTTGCCGGGCAACTCCCCTCGCCCCTGTCCACAGCCGGCCCCGCCGCTCGATCCCGGCCTCCGGCCACCGCACGAACACGTACGCGCCAGGACCGGATACGTTCGGCCCCGACCGATATCTGCTCGATTGTGGTGCTGTTGTCCGATTGACCGTGGTCTGACCGGCGAACTCTGCTACCTCTGAGACAGGGGAGGCGGGCCCTGGCCCGCGGCGGCGCGAAGGGCGTCGCCAGGAGGGGACACACGTGAGCACGACACCACGGAACGCGGTCATCGCCATCGAACAGAAGGCCGTCGACCGCGCCTACGACTGCTACGAGGCCAGGCTCGCTGAGATGACGTCGCCGTCGGCGGCCTCGGCCTCCGCGAGCGCCAAGGACGGCATCGCGGTCCGCGAGAAGGCGGCGACCACCGCGGAGGAGTACGGCGGACTCGGCGGCGAGGCCCTGGTCATCAGCCGTGTCGACGTCCAGGAGGCGGGCGACGCCGAGCCGGAGACGTTCTACATCGGACGACGCCATGTCTTCGACACCGAGACCCGCGATCAGGTGGTCGTCTCCTGGACGAACCCGATCGCCGTGAGCTGGTACAACGCCCGGCCGGAGACACCGGGTGACGTCCTCCTGAGACGCCAGTTGCGCTGCGCCGGGCGCCTGGTCGAGGACTTCATGGACGAGATCGGCCCGGCCGCGGGTCCGTACCCCGGCGCGTCGGGTGCCGGGCGGGCGGGAGTCCTGCCGGCGGCCTTCACGGACGAGTCCGGGCCGTTCGAGGCCCTGGACCTTGCGGGAACCCCCGGACCCTCCGAAGCCCTCGAAGGTTCCGCCTTCCTGGACACCACTGACACCACCGACGCCCCTGACACCACCGACGCCCCGGCCAGCGAGGAATCCCCGGAGGACGCGGACGGCACGACCGCCCCGCCCGCCGGAGGCCGCCACGCACGGCCGCGGACGATCCCGGCACAGCGGCAGCCCCCCGGCCGACGCCGTCAGAAGCCGCAGCCGGTCGACGAATTCCTGCTGCGGGAGCTGCGCCGCTCCCGCAGCGGCCGGATGCGCGACATCGTCGAGACGATCAGGCGCGACCAGATGGCCCTGGTCACCGGTTCCCCCTCGGACATCCTCGTCATCCAGGGCGGCCCCGGCACCGGCAAGTCCGCGGTGGGTCTGCACCGGGTGACCTGGCTCGTCAACAACGACCACTTCCGCGCACAGGACATCCTCGTCGTGGGCCCGCACCGGAACTTCCTGGAGTACGTGGGGCGCGTACTGCCGACCCTCGGCACCCGGAACGTCACCGCCGTACAGCTCGCCCGCCTCTGGGAAGGCGAGGTCCGGGGCACGGACTCCCCCGCCGCCCGGCTGGTGAAGTCCGACGAACGCATGGCGGCCGTGCTGCGCAGGCGCGTGGAGAGCGAGTGCCGTCCCGAGGCCCTCGACACCGTCGTCTCCGCCCCCTCCCACGCCCAGGACGAACCGGCCTTCGTCGTCGTCGTGGGCGGCACCTCGCTGCGTCTGGCGCGCTCGGACGTGCTCGGTCTCCTCATGGACGCCCGCGAGGGAGCCGAGGGCCACCGTGCGCGCCGGGACCGGTTCCGCACCCTGCTGGTGGACCGGCTGCTGGGTGAGCTCGTGGGCATCGCCCCGCACCGCAGCAGGGACGCGACGGTACGCCGTGAGCTGGAGCGCAACCGGCAGGTCATCACCCTCGTGGACCGGATCTGGCCCGCGCTGAGCGCCGAGGAGGCCCTGCGCGGTCTGCTCAACTCCCCCACCAGGCTGCGTGAGTGCGCCGAGGGGATCCTCGATCAGGGCGAACAGGCCTCCTTGCAGCGACCGAAGGCCGACAGCGCGGCCGAAGAACCCTGGACGACCGACGACTTGGTCTGCCTCGAAGAGCTGCGCTTCCTCATCGCGGGCGAGAGTCCCCGGCGGTACCGGCACATCGTGGTCGACGAGGCGCAGGACCTCACCCCGATGCAGGCGAGGTCGCTGCGCAGGCGGTGTCCGACCGGCTCGATGACCGTGCTCGGCGATCTGGCCCAGGCCACCGGACCGCACTCCTACACCAGTTGGAAACGGCTGGGCGGGATTCTGTCCGGCCAGGGCGACTGGCGCGTGGCCGAGCTGAACACCAGCTACCGCGTCCCCGCGGAGATCATGGAGTTCGTGGCACCCCTGGCCCGGGCCATCGCCCCGTCCCTTCCCTACCCCACGGCCGTACGAAGGGCCGGCGACGGCGCCGTACGACTCGTCCCCACCACCCCGTGGGAACTGCTGGACGAGGCGGCGACCCGTACGGCGCTCCTCGCGGGCACGAACGACGGCCGCACCCCCAGGTCGATCGCCGTCGTCGTCCCCGACGACTCCGGCTGGATGGAGGAGGTCCGGCGGCGCGTCGACCTCGTGGACGGCATGACCGAGGAGACCCTGCGGACCGTGTCCGTGCTCCCCGCCGCCCAGGCCAAGGGCATGGAGTTCGACCACGTCCTGGTGCTGGAGCCCACGGCCATGGCCGACCAAGGTCCGGTCGGGCTGCGCCAGTTGTACGTCGCCCTGTCCCGCAGCACCCAGACGCTGACGGTCCTCCACACGACACCGCTGCCGCCGGAACTGGGCCGGCCGGACGACGACGGGGCCGGTGAAGTCAGCTCCGGGTACGCCTACTTGGCGCCCACGGGGACGCAGTCGCCGAACGGGACGCCACCCGGAGGTTCCGACGCCGACGCGTCCGGCGCGAACGGCTCCGCCGGCGACGACCTGCCGGTGGGCACGCCCGTCGAGGTACGGGTGCTCGGTCCCGGCCCCGGCTCCCATCTCAAGGTGAAGGTCCTCGCGCCCGCCACCGAGCGAACCGTCCTCCTCGTCCCGCGCCACGGCGAGCCCACCCCGGCCACCGGCTCCCGGCTGGAGGGCTGGGTGACCCGGAACGAGGGCCAGTTGAGCCTGGTCTCGGCCGGCGACTTCGGCCGCCGCCCCATCTCCTCCCGGATGGCGCCCCGTTACGAGGCCGCGCTCGGCGTCCTGCGGGACATCGCCCACGGGGACGGTCCGCCCCCGCCGGAGGCGACGGCGCTGCTCTCCGAGCTGAAGGGCATGGCCGCCCGGTGCCTGAGACGCGACCGGGTCGACTGGCTGAGCGTCTGGCGTCTGCTGGGGTCCGCCGACCGCGACCGGCTGAGCGAGCTGGCGGACCTCGCCCAGCACACCCGGCAGGCGATCGCGTCGGACGCTCCCGGCCTGCGGGCCGCCCTGACGGAGGACCCGGCGTTCCGCCAGTGGACCGACGTCCTCGACCGGGCCCGGGACGAACTCCGCCATCGGCTCCACACCGGCCCGGAAACGGGGACGCCGACCGAGCCCCTCCCCCAGAGCGAGACGGGAACACAAACGGAAATGCCGACCGAAATGCCGACTGAGACGAACGCGGAAACGGAAACGGAAACGAACGCGGACACGGACACCGCCAGCGCCACCGCCAAGACACCCCCCGTGACGATCACGCCGGTCACGCCGATCCGGCCAGTCACGCCGATCGGGCCGATCGGGCCGCTCACTCCGCCACCACCCACCGACCCGCGCAGCACATTCGAACCGAAGGACACCGCCCCCATGAACACTGCCGCCCTCCTGGAGATCGAGCCCGCCCCGTCCGAGGGAGGGACGGCGTGGAGCGAGGCACTCACGCGGCGACTGGACGTCGAGGCTCAGACCGACCGCGACTGCAACACGCACGAGGCCGTGCGCTACGAACTGAAGGCCGCGCTCCTGCGAGCGGGGCTTCGCCCCTCGGACTCCAGGGTCTCGGACGCGACCCTGGAGGGCCCGGACGGCTTCGTCCGCTACGAGGTGCTCGGCGCCGACCGTTCCGGCTACCCGCAGTTGCGCGCGGGAGCGGCCCGCCTCATGGAGCTCGACCGGGTGGAGACCCGCACCGCGGACACCCGGTACCTGGTCCTGTCCGAACCGCCCACGGACGACTGGGCTCCCGAAGCGATCCGGGAAGCCTTCGGCGTACACGTCGTATGGCGCACCGAGTCCGGCTGGCAGGGCCAGGAAGCACGAACGGCCCTACGCCTGACGGACTGACCGGTTGCGGGGTTGCCCGCTGGGCCGATTGACTGCACCGCCGGGGACGGCACCCGCCACCCCGGCGGTACGGAAAGGAGCCACCAGGCACCGATGGAACGTCCCCTCCTCTTCCTGGACGTCGACGGCCCTTTGATCCCGTTCGGCACATCTCCGCTCCGCCCCACAACCTCCGACGCCGACTACGAGGCACTCCCGGACGGGGAGAACCCACTGCTGAGCCGGCTCGACCCGACCGTGGGCCCCCGTCTGATGGCGCTGGGATGCGATCTGGTGTGGGCCACGACGTGGATGGAGGAGGCGAACGAATCGGTGGGCCCGGCGATCGGACTGCCCCGGCTCCCCGTGCTGGAGTGGCCCGAGACCCCCGAGCCGGGTCCCCGGGGCCTGCACTGGAAGACCCGCCCGATCGTCGAACGGGCCGAGGGCCGCCCCTTCATCTGGATCGACGACGAGATCGGCCCCGTGGACCACCTATGGGTGGCAGCACAGCACGATCCCCCCTACTTGCTGCACCACGTCCCCGCATCCAAGGGCCTGACCGACACCGACTTCACCACCCTCACCGACTGGCTCCACACCACGCCACATTTGGGGCTTTACGGGCGCTGACGTGTGTGAGGGGCTGGGGCGCTTGAGGGGCGGCGCGTTGGTCAGACCTTGGGCGGTGCTATAGGTCGAGTTCGGGACGATTGGAATCGAGAAGGTCGGGGTCCTGGCGGCTCAGCGCGTTTTCGAAGGCTTCCCAGCCCTCGTTGCGGATGTAGGCGGTCTCCGATGTGGTGATGGGGATCAGCCAGACGACAGCGACATCGCTGCCGTTCTCCACAGTGACCGAGAAGAAGTCCTCGTCGAAGTAAACAGGCAAGGCTGCGTAGAGGGCTGTCATGGTTCCGCCGGGCAGCGGTACGGGAAGCGGGACGACGTCACCGCGCAATACCGCCTCGCCGCTCGCCACCAGCCGCCCCGCGACGTAGTCCAGTACGTCTGGGAAGTGCCCATAGCCTTCCGAGCGGTTGGCGTACTCGCAGGTCAGGAGTTCCAGGTGGAAGTGGCGGTCCGTGGTCGGCTGCCACAACGGGATACGAGAGAGGCCGATCGTGGCGAACGCTTGTGCGCCCGGGATCTTGCCGTCACGAAAGTGTGCGACCTGAGGAGTGCCTGGCGCAGCTCCTGGGGGCGGGTACCAGGCCCCGAGCATGCGCCCGAGGCGGCTCTCAAGATGGTCAATGAGCTCCGTCACGAGGCTCCCTTGTCCGACGTCCTTGTGCCCGGCCGTTCACACGATGGCCTCTGGACAGTAGCGACCGAGCCAGGCCGTGAGCGAGTCAGCCCCCAGACGGCCCCAGCACAGCAACAAGCCCCCTACCGGCGGAGAACCCGCAGGTAGGGGGCTTACTGGTGTCGCGTTACTTCTTCTTGCCCTGGGTCTTGCCGGAGATCTTGGTGACCTGCGTTTTCGCTGCTCAGGGACGGTGGGCTCGGGCGCCTGGCGGTCGTCGTTGGTCATCATTGGCCGCTGTTGACCAACGTCAGACGGCCCAGAGACGGCCCAGCTTCAGCCCGCTCGACCGACAGCCGGCACCTTCGACACGCCCCGTCTGAACCTCAGCCGACGACAGTCAGCCACGACGGCGGGTGCGTCGACCGAGCACGCACGCGTGTGCCTCGCTGGACCCCCGCTGGCCTCAGCCACGCTGTCATGCCGTCGACCAGAGCAAGCTGCGCCGGCGGAGGCCTGGAGGTGAGACCTTGGGTGAGGACCTCTTCGTCCCGGAGCAACTTGGGTGGGGTGTCCCCTTGGGCTCGGGGGCTGCTCACCTGGGCAGATGGTCCGCACGCATCCGCGCTCATCCGCATCGTAGTGATGGGTAGACGGACTGACGCGGTCGGTTCCGCCGTCGCCTGAAAAGCCGAGCGCAGTTCACTGAGGCAGCTGCCGCTACTGCTGAGTACTCCGGCGTGGGAAGGCCATTGGGGTTCATACTGTTGACACGAAGGGCATGGCCAGCGCGAGGCCGTGGGCACATCTTGGAGGACGATTATTTATGGACGCCACTACCTCTGGCCAGGCAAATCGCATCTTTGTTAGCTATGCCCACTTGGACGATGAACTCCTGAATCAAGCCGTAGAGCACTTCACCAGCGACCTCGGTAGTTTTTATGCTGCCACCACTGGCGGGCAACTGGAGATTTTCTTCGATAGGGACAGTATCGGATGGGGGAACGACTGGCGGAAGCGAATTGATAGCGAGCTGCGTGGCGCATCAATTTTCATGCCGATTATCACGATGCAGTATTTCAACAGGCCTGCATGCCGGGAAGAGCTGAATGCTTTCTACGGGTCAGCGAAACTGTTGGATGCTGGATTCCTCGTACTCCCCATCGTAATCCTGGGAGCTAGCGCTATTTCAGCCAGCCATCCATTGCCTGAAGTCAGACTCATTGAATCCATCCAATTTGAAAACCTTGAAGAAGCTTTCCTTTCGGGGCGTGGAACGAAAGAATGGAGAACCGCTCTCTCTCGCATTGCCAACAAGCTCGTGAAAATCATCGCCGAGGCAGAGGAGAAGATGAGTGAGCCCCAGTTGCACCCAGTCGAGAGCGATGGGGGCGCTGAGGTAGATGAAGAATTTGACTTGTTTGAGCACCTGGAGCAGTTGAATTCAATCGGAGATCGACTTCCCGCAGAGATGAAGCGTGCTGAAGAAGACCTCACGAATTGGTTCACTGTTGTGCAGGCGGAGATGCAGCAATTCACCGCAACCTCCCCTGGTGTAATGAGAGCACGCTCGATTGCCATGGCGCAGGCTGTGCGTGACCCTTCGGTTAAGTTGCAGGAATCAGCCTCGCAGCTGGCAAGCTCAGTGACTGATGCGGATGCTCTCATGCGATCCATGGTTGGCCAGCTGTCAGGAGTTAAGACTAAAGAAGCGTCAGATCTTGCAAAAAGCCTCATCGCGAGCGTGACCGATGAGTCCACCGATTTGCGGGAATTGTCTGCGGGACTTGTTGAAGTTCTCGGAATGCTGAAGACGATGGAGGTTCTTAGTGTCCCACTTCGAAAATCCATCAAGCCTGGCAGGATCGGATTTGCAAAGATTCAGGACGTTGTTAATACACTTGAGGGCTGGAGCGGTATCAATATTGACTGAGGAGATTTCCTAGCTCTCGCCGGTCTTCTTGGGGCGCCGCTTTTTGAAGTTTTCGAACTGCGTAGAATAGACGTAGATATAGTCTATAAGTGCCTCGCTGAAAACGATCGCATCCGCGGCGTCCTCAGGAGTTATCGAGGTGTTCGTGAAGTGCGCACCCTCGTTGCCGAGCATACGTAGCTCTTGGCTCCACTCAAGCAGCCGTCCTTCGATCTTGCCGGAGCTGTTGAGGTGTTGAAGCATCTGCATAAGGCTTCGGCCTTGTGCACCCTGTTCCCGACACAACCCCTCTAGGGTTCTGCGTACCATGACGACGGTAGCCGTATAGGCTTTTGCAGTGAAGCATCGGTAAGTCTCACCATGTTGTCTGCGCAAAGTTTCCGGGATGAGAGGGCTCATGACCTGTTGAGTTTGCGGCCATACGGTTACGGGATCTTCATCCCATCCATCCCCGTAATCTTCTTCCATTGCTAGCAATGCATCTCCACACTTCGAACAGGACGCCAGCTGTAGCAAAGTTGGCAAGCCATTGTCCCCGTTTTCCTCCACTAGCACTCCTGCCACTGTTGCCATGACTGTCTTATCGCAACTGCCGCAAGTGGCTAGAATCTTTGTCCCCACACGGTCCTGAGCGTCTGTCATGCGAGTAATGCTAGGTGTCTCTTGCGGAGCGTGGAGCAGCAACGCAGAGGTCGGTAGAGCGGCTTCGAGGCTCGCCCCGAAGTGGCTCCGTAAAGCCGTGGACCCGACCGCCCCTGCCACGACGTTCGTCTTCTCTGGCATCGGGTGGCTGCATGCTGCGTGCGCGGCATGGGCGCCGGCCGGGCTGGAGCGGGGCGGAGACAGGAGCGCAGGCCCGGCCGGGGGCCGGGCCGCGCGCGGGGAGCGGAGCGAGCCGCCTTGAACCAGTAGAGAAGGTTGTAACTCAGTAGGGCCTGTGGGGCTGTGTCCGATCCCGGGTGATGCTTGACAGTTCGATCCCAGCTGATGGTTGACAGTGGCCGTGATCGGCTTTTCTGTGCACGTCGTTGCGGCGTGATGGTCAGGTGCGGGCGATGAAGATCCACAGGCTGAGGGCGAGGCCTGTGGCTGCGATCGCTGAGTGCAGCACGACCCAGAGGATCCAGATCTTCAGCTTGAGGACGTGAGGGAACTCGGCCGCATGCTCCGCGCGGTTCGCTTCTATGAGATCGGGCAGGTTCAACGCTGGGTGGCGCAGGCCTATCTCGTGGCGGAACCTGTCAGCCAGGCCGGAATGAACAGCCCAGCGTTCGCCGTACTTGGCGCTCGCTACTGCCCCGAAGCTGCCAAGAACGAACAGCGGCAGCGTCACGCCAAGGGAGGATGTCGTGAGGCTTCCTTGCGCGAGGAAGCCTAGGGCCGCTGCCGTCACGATGATCACGATGTTGGTCAGCGTCGCTCGCTGGTTCTCCATCTGCCGAGCCTCGTCCCGCTGGCCCTTCCACAGGTCGAGAAGGGCACCGGTTTCATCTGCCATGGGCTGCCTCCTTGGAGCCAGCAAAGCCCAGCAAGCTTGGGCAGCCAAGATGGCCGGCTGTTTCTCACTCATGCGGTCGCGTGTCCTGTCCAAGACCGTTCATGAGCTAGCGAGTGGTTTGAAGTCGTCTACGCAGGCTGGGAGTTGGATTGCTTGGCGGTGTGCGAGCGGCAGGAAGAGGACTGGGCGGATCGTCCATGTGACGCGGATGTCGGCCTGGGCGACCGTCACGGTGCAGGGGTCGCCGTTGATGAGGGCTCGTCTGGTGTCGATGCGCTCGTCGTAGAGCCAGTCCCACGCCTGGTCGCGGGCGTCGGCGTCCAGCATGGGCGTGAGCGTGCGGAGGACGACCTCTACCCATCCGTCGGCCTGGGGTGGGGTGTCGGCGTCGAAGGATGCGACGAATGCCGGTTCCTGTCGGCCGGTGACGTCTTCGGTCCAGCACTCACACCAGTAGCCGCGCCGGATGCCGGGGGTCAGCACGGGTGGCCTCCTGAGTGTGCGCCTGCGTAGAGCTCCGCGGTGATGGTGCAGCCGTCGGCGCTGTCGTGGACCACCAGTCGGTGAGCGATGGCGTCCACCATGGCCAGGCCCCGGCCCTGCTCGGCCTCCTGGTCCTGGTGCTCGACCTTCGGAGCGCCGCGGCCTCCGTTGTCAGTGACCGACAGTGCGACCACCTGCGAGGACACCGCAAGTGCCAGGTGGAAGCTGCCCGCCTCCTGTCCGCTGGCCGTGTGGAGGATCGCGTTCGCGCTCAGCTCGCTCACGATCAGCTCCGCGTCCTCGGCTAAGGGCGAGTCGCGCAGGATGTCGCGGGTCCAGCGGCGGGCCCTGCTCACCTCTTCCGGAAATCCTGGGCAAGTGAGTCCCCAGACCCGCGCCGTGCTCGTATACTCGTGCATACAAGTTCCTTCGTGCTGGTAGGCCGCCATGTGCAGCGGGTTCGGGCTAGACGAGTTTCACGCCGTCGTGGGCGCGGATGGCTGGCGGGGACGCCGCGTCGAGTGCGTCCAGGACGCGGATCGCGTACGCCTCGTCGGCGAGGTCGGTGACTTCTTCGCGGGTGGCCCAACGCAGTGCGCGGGTCTCGTCCCCGGTGGTGGGCGAGCCGTCGGCGGCTTCACAGCGGAAGACCAGCGAGACGATCAGGCCCGTCATGTTCTTGTAGACGCCGGTGAGGGTCGCGGGAAGCGCGATCTTGATGCCGGTTTCTTCGAGGACTTCGCGCTGAAGTGCCTCGGGGAGGGTTTCCTCCCGCTCGACGACGCCACCCGGGGGTTCCCACTGGCCGTTGTCGCGCCGCTGGATCAAGAGGGCCCGGCCCTGGTCGTCGACGATGACTCCGGCGACGCTCACGGAGTGCGGACGGTCAGTGCTCACGTTCCTCGGCCCTCTCGGCTGGCTAGGCTCTCCACCGTAGCAACAACACTCGCCCACTCGTCTAGATACCTAAAGGAGTACTCGTGACCTCACTTCCGTCCCTGCTCGGCGATCTGGACCCCACGAGCGATCGTGCGGTGTTCCGGCAGATCGCCGACCAGCTGCGCGAGGCCATCGACCGTGGGCGATTCAAGGAGGGCGAAAAGCTCCCCTCGGAGGCCGAACTCGTCGAGCACTACGGCGTCTCCCGGATGACCGTCCGCAACTCCTTCTCCATCCTCCAGGGCGAGGGCCTGGTCGCCGCCGAGCACGGCAAGGGCGTCTTCGTCCGGCCGCGTCCCCCCGTCCGCCGGCTGGCCTCCGACCGCTTCGCCCGGCGTCACCGCGAGCAGGGGAAGTCGGCGTTCATCGTCGAGGCGGACGCCGCGGGCAGTCACCCGCAGGTGGACAGCCTTGAGGTCAAGGAAGAGAAGGCCAGTCAGGACATCTCCACCCGGCTCGGGTCTGTGCGGCGCGTGCTCGCCCGGCGTCGCCGGTACCTGCTCGACGGCCGACCGGTCGAGTTCGCCACCTCTTACCTCCCGCTCGACATCGCGCGCGGTACGCAGATCGCCGAACCCAACCCGGGCCCCGGCGGCATCTACGCCCGCCTTGAGGAGCTGGGCCACCACCTCGACCACTTCGAGGAGGAGATCCGCGCCCGGATGCCCTCGCCTGCCGAGGTCAAGACGCTCCGACTCGCCTCTGGCGTACCGGTGATCCACCTCATCCGCACCGCCTTCGACACGGAGAAGCGGGCCGTGGAGGTCTGCGACACCGTCATGGCGGCGGACGCGTACGTCCTCAACTACCAGCTCCCGGCGACCTGATCGGCGGTGCGCGAGGCCACTTTTCGGACTCGTACACCCCAACAGCCCTACTCGTATAGACGAGTGAGCAAGTTGTGTGGCAGTGTGGTTGGCGTTCCCGAAGTCGTCGGGTTCGAAGACTGCATCTTGTATAGACGAGTAGATAGGAAGAAACCTTGCGCACCATCCGTGTGGAGACCTCGGCCGCGACGATCCTGCTGACCGAGGCGCCCGAGCCCAAGGTCCGTGACCGCCAGACCGGCGAGATCGCGAAGGACGCCGTCAGTGGCGAGGCCCTGATGACGATCGGCGTCGTCTACATCGAGGAAGGGGAGTCGTCCCTGATCAAGGTCACCGTTCCGGAGAGCGGGGTCTCCGAAGGGCTCGCGCTCGGGGCACCGGTCTCGCTGCCGGGACTGGTGGCCCGTCCGTGGGAGAGCGTGTTCAACGGGCAGCAGCGGCACGGCATCGCCTACCGTTCCGCCGCCGTCACCCCGGCCATGTTCCCGGCCGCCATGGGGGCCTCGGCCTGATGACCGGCCTGACAACGCTTCTGGAGGTGGGTGGTCCTGTCGCCGCGCTCGGTGGCGGGGCTGCCTACGCCCGAGCCAAGCACCCGGGCGTCTACTGGTCCACGATCGGCCTGCCGTTATCCACAGCCCGGCTGCTCGGCTCGTACGGTTCGGTCATGGAGGCGTGCGGTCTAACCGTGGCTCCGTCCCGGCTGCGGGTCCTGGCGGTCAAGGCCACCACCCGCCATGAGGTCCGGCCGGTACCGCCTCGGCGGGGCATCATCCGTCCCACATCGACCGGGTTACGTCTGCGTCTTCGGCTCGCTCCAGGGCAGGAGCCGGCGGACGTGGCCGCATCGGCCGAACGACTGCGTCACGCCTGGGGAGTTCATGCCGTGTACGTCAGCACGGTCAAGCCCGGCGTAGTCGAACTGCGGCTCGTCGGCTTCGACGTACTGCGGCGCGTGCGGATGCCCCGCAAGGTCGCATCCGGACTCCTCAAAGTGCCCGTGGCCCTGCGCGAGGACGCCACCCCGTTCGTACGCGACTACCGCGCCATCCCTCACCAACTCACGCTCGGCGCAACGCTCTCCGGCAAGTCCATGTACCTGCGCCACCTCGTCGCCGGGCTCGCTCCTCAGCCCGTTGCCCTGGTCGGCATCGACTGCAAGCGTGGCGTGGAGCTCTCGCCCTTCGCCGCACGGCTCTCCGCTCTGGCCACCGACCCCGAGCAGGCCGCCGAACTGCTGCCGGTGCTCATCGAGGAAATGGAGGAGCGGTACGAACTGATCAAGGCTCGACAGGGTCTCGCCCCGAGTACGCCCGACGAGGAGATCACCTCGGACGTCTGGGGGCTGCCCGAGGACGAACGACCCGTCCCCATCGTGCTGTTCGTCGACGAGGTGGCCGAACTCTTCCTCGTCGCCACACGCAAGGATGAGGAACGGCGCGACGAGATGGTCACTCAGCTCATCCGGCTTGCCCAGCTCGGCCGCGCCGCCGGGATCTACCTGGAGGTCTGCGGCCAGCGCTTCGGCGCCGAACTCGGCAAGGGAGCGACCATGCTCCGGGCCCAGTTGACCGGCCGCGTCTGCCACCGCGTCAACGACGAAGCCTCCGCCAAAATGGCCCTCGGCGACATCGCCCCCGAAGCGGTCTCCGCCGCCTGCGCCATTGCTCCCGAGAGCCCTGGCCTGGCCGTCGCGGGCGACTCCTCTGGCGGCTGGTCCCGCATCCGCACGCCGTACCTCTCCCTCGGCGACGCTGCCGAGATCTGCCGCGAGTCGGCGCACTTGGTGCCCGACCTGCCCGCGCTCAAGCCCTTCCGGCCCGACGTGCCCGTACCGCCCGTCGAGTCTCCGGCCCCGGCTGTCCAGCCGCGTCCTGTGACCGACTGAGCTTCCCCGTTCCCTCTCGGCCGGCGTGACCGTCTCGCGCCACGTCCCTACCCCTGCCATGCCTGATTCCGGAAGGAGCCGCAGCATGCGCGCCCACCTGGCCCGTATCGACGCGGTGCTCGTCCAAGCGGTCATCGCCGCCGCGCTGTCCTTCGCCCACCTGCACGACGTCGCCTCGGCGGCCGGTCAGGACGGGTGGAAGGCGTGGGCGTATCCCGTCTCGGTCGACCTGCTGCTCGTCGCGGCCTGGCGACGGCTGCGGACTGGCGACGCGAAAGCTGCCGGGTGGTGCTGGTTCGTCATCGCGCTTGTCGCATCCCTCGGCGCGAACGTCGCCACTGCCGGGCTCCTCGATCTTGACCAGGTCCCGGCCTGGCTCCGCATCCTCGTCGCGGGCTGGCCCGCGGTCGCCTTCCTCGGCGGCACGCTCCTCGCCCACTCGACTCCAGAGCCACACGAGGAGACCGAGGACGCCGAGGACCAGGAGGACGCGCCCGAAGTCGTACCGGAGCTCCGCGCGCAACCGGCACCCGAACCGACCCCCACTCCGCCCGCCGTATCCGTCCCGGCCGCTCTGGTCGAGCACGCACGCAAGGTCGCCGCCGAACACCAGGCCCGTACCGGAGTGGCCATCGACGCTCCGACCCTCCGCGCCCGACTCGGCGTCCCGGCCCCCATGGCCGACGCCATCGCCGCTCAGCTCTGACAGGAGATCCGCGTGACCGCAAACCGCCGCTTCCGCTCCGTCACTCGCATCGGCCCCGTTCAGGTCGGCACGTCCTACGACGGCCGTGGCCGCGAGAAGCACACCGCCGCCTGCACCGCCCCGCGCTGCGGCTTCTCCGCCGACTACGACAGCCGCGCCGCCGCCGAACTCACCGCCCGTACCCACCGCTGCCCCGTCCGCTGAAAGGACCTGACCCCCGTGACCGTCAGCCTGCCGCTCGTCTTCGTCCTCGGGCTCATCGCCTGGGGAGCGATCAAGTTCCTCGGTGTCCGCACCTGGATCGTGGTCGTGATCGCCCTGTTCGGATTCCTGCTCTCGCGCACCTTCATGGCCCCGGCCATCGACTCCGGCACGCGCTCCGGCGTGGACGTCCTAAACGGCTCACACAACTAGACGAGTAGGCAAGGAGAGGTTCGCCGTGTTCCTGCCCAAGTACCCCGACAACCCGACCCCGCCGCCCGCGTACAGCCACGCCCCGGCCGATCCGGCACCCGTACGACGCGCGGTTCCGCAGATCTCCATCAGCACCGGAGCAGTCGCGGCCGTCCTCGCCGGCGGAGTCGTCCTCACCGCGCTCCTGGCCGCCGTCGCCGTCACCGCTATCTCCGTGGCCATCGCCGCCGTGGTCCTGCGCTCGATGCTCCGCGACCGGCACCGCCACTGAAAGCCGCTGAACGACAGATCCCCGGGACGGCCTCGATACCGCCAAGCATCCGCCGCCCCGGGGGCCCTACCCCTCCTAGCCGAAGCCAGAAGGAGAACGCCATCATCGCCCGCTCCACACCGCCCCCGCTCACGCAACTCGCCGAACTGGCCTCGCTCGGCACCATGCCCGAACTGCTGCGGCAGCTCTCCAGTCTCGGCGGCTGCACCCATCCGATCCGCCTCGACGGCCACCGCACCGAGTACGACGTGGACACTCGTACCGGCGAGATCGGCACCGTCCTCCGCCGCCTCGACTCCGCCGGCCTCC
Organism: Streptomyces sp. NPDC056738; assembly: GCF_042790435.1. NCBI lineage: Bacteria > Bacillati > Actinomycetota > Actinomycetes > Kitasatosporales > Streptomycetaceae > Streptomyces > Streptomyces sp. NPDC056738. The sequence goes on along the minus strand of NZ_JBHTZF010000013.1, from coordinate 88,276 downwards.
CGGCCGGTCACCTCCTGGTCCGCTGCAACAACCGCCGCTCCACCCGCTGCGAAGCCTGCGCCGAGGTCTACCGCCGCGACACCTTCCACCTGATCACCAGCGGCCTTCGCGGCGGCAAGGGCATCCCGGAACGCGTCGCGGTGCACCCGCGTGTCTTCGCCACGTTCACCGCCCCGAGCTTCGGCCCCGTCCACAACCGCCCCACAGGCCCGGCCGGTTCGGTCCGCCGCTGCCGCTGCGGCGTCCACCACGACCAGGACGACGCCACACTCGGCACCCCGCTCGACCCGGACACCTACGACTACGAAGCCGCCGTCCTCTGGAACGCCCACGCCGGTCCGCTCTGGCGGCGCTTTTCCACCTACCTGCGTCGCGAGGTCGCCAAGCGCGCCGGACTCTCACAGCGCGCGTTCCGCCAGTACGCCCGCGTCTCCTTCGCCAAGGTCGCCGAGTACCAGAAGCGCGGAGCCGTCCACTTCCACGCCGTCATCCGCATCGACGGCCCCGAGGGCGGCGACACCACGCCTCCGGCCTGGGCAACCGCCGACCTGCTCACCGACGCCATCGGCGCCGCCGCTGCCCACGTTCGCGTGGACGGCCCGGTCATCGACGGACGCACCCACACCTTCACCTTCGGCCGTCAGCTCGACGTCCGCACGATCCGCTCCGCCGACTTCGACGGCGGCCAGGAACTGACCGAGCGGGCCGTCGCCTCGTACATCGCGAAGTACGCCACCAAGGGTGCCGAGACTGCGACGGGAGCTCTCGATCGCCCGCTTAAGTTCCTCGCCGAACTGGCCCAGCTCGACATCAGCGAGCACGCCCGCCGGCTGATCCGAACGGCCTGGACTCTCGGGGCCCGCAAGGAGTTAGCAGATCTCCGGCTCCGGGCCTGGGCGCACATGCTCGGCTTCCGCGGTCACTTCTCCACCAAGTCCCGCCGCTACTCCACCACCCTCGGCGCCCTCCGCACCGCCCGCGCTGAATGGCGCCGAGCACAAGCCGCCGCAGCCACCGCGGGCGACACCGATACGACGACCCTCGTCGTATCGCACTGGGTCTTCGCCGGAACTGGCCTGTCCGGCGCCGAAGCCTGGCTCGCCGCATCCCTCGAACCCGCCCCCGGAACAGAAGGAGAGCCTACTCATGGCTGAGCGGCGCCTTGCCGTGGCGCAGGTTCCCGACGAGCCGCGCCCCCTTCCACGGCGGTACCTCACGCCTTCGGACGTCGCCGAACTTCTGGGCGTGCCGATCGAGACGGTCTACCAGTGGCGCCGGAAGCGCACCGGCCCCCGCGGCTTCCGGGTCGGCCGGCATCTGCGCTACGACCCCGATGACGTCCGGGCGTGGGTCGAGTCCCTGATGGAAGGGGCTGCCGCCTGATGGCCGGACACATCCAAGACCGCTGGTACAAGAGCGAGACGGGTCCGGACGGCAGGGTCCGCAAGGTCAAGAGCGAGCGTTACGGCTCTGGGCTTCGCTACAAGGCGCGTTACGTCGGCCCGGACGGTACGGAGAAGGCCAAGAGCTTTCCTGACCGGCAGAAGCGGCTCGCGGATCAGTGGCTCGCCCACATCGAGGCGGACATGGCGCGCGGGCAGTACATCGACCCGCGCGCGGCCCGGATCACCTTCCAGCAGTACGCCGAACGCTGGGTGGGGACCCAGGGCGCTGACCCGAACACCCATGCCTCGATGGAGTCGCAGCTTCGGCTCCACGCGTTCCCGTACCTGGGTACGCGCCCCCTCGGGTCCTTCCAGCCCGCCCATATCCGCGACTGGGTGCGGCAGCTTCAGGAGAACGGCGTCCGGGGCTCGTACGCCCGGACGATCTACTCCAACGTGCGCGCTGCGCTGAGCGCGGCCGTGGATGACGGGCATCTCCCCCGCAATCCGTGTGCGGCTCGCTCGGTCAGGCCGCCGACTGTGGACGCCAGACGCGTGGTGCCGTGGACGCCGGAACGGGTCTTCGCTGTTCGGGCCACCATGCCTGAGCGGTTCCGGGCGATGGTCGACCTGGGCGGTGGCTGCGGACTGCGCCAGGGCGAGATTCTCGGCGTCGCTGTCGACGCGGTCGACTTCGAGGCGGGCACGCTGCACGTGGTCCAGCAGCTCAAGCTGAGCCGCAGCAAGGCCGTGTTCGCCCCGCCGAAGGGCGGCAAGCTTCGGGACGTCCCACTCCCCGCGCCGGTCGCTGACGCCCTCCGGGCTCACATGAAGGCGTTCCCGCCGGTCGAGATCACGTTGCCGTGGAAGGTCTCGGACGGTCCCCCAGTGACGAAGCGGCTGATCTTCACCGGGCCGCGCGGGGGTCATGTCTGGCGCACGTCGCTCAACGAGGAGGCGTGGAAGCGGGCGCTGGCCGGCGCCGGGGTGATCCCGGTCCCCGAGCATGGACAGCCGTACGCCGAGTCCCGCGAGAACGGCATGCACGCGCTACGGCACTTCTACGCGTCGGTGCTCCTGGACGCAGGGGAGAACATCAAGGCCCTGGCCGAGTACCTGGGCCACTCGGACCCCGGTCTGACACTTCGCGTCTACGCGCACCTGATGCCGTCCAGCCAGGAGCGAACCCGCAAAGCCGTGGCTGCCGTCTTCGGCTCGGCCAAAACTATGCGACATAACGGCTGAGGGCTCGTACGCTCCGAACCGGAGAGGGGTGGGGAGAGCCTTGGCGGACGAGTACTTCTTGCTGGTGTGCGACGACGTGTCTCATGACGTGGTGCTCACCGACCCCGGTCCTCGCGTGATGGACGTCGTCCAGGTCGTGCGTCGACTGAAAGGGCTGAGCCTCTGGCACAGCAAGGTTCTGGTGACGCAGGTTCCCGCCGTGATCTTCACCGACGTGTCCGAGGAAACCGCGGCGGCGGCCGTCTCGGCCCTCCGCGATGCGGGAGCCCGGGCAGAGACGAGAGAACAGCCGGAGCCGGACTTCCCGAAGCGCTGAGTACGGCCCGGCCGACCGGCTGACGGCCCAGAGACGGCCCCAGCACAGCAACAAGCCCCCTACCAACGGAGAACCCGCAGGTAGGGGGCTTACTGGTGTCGGGTTACTTCTTCTTGCCCTGGTTCTTGACCGCCTCGATCGCCGCCGCTGCCGCGTCCGGGTCGAGGTAGGTGCCGCCCGGGTTCAGGGGCTTGAAGTCGGCGTCCAGCTCGTAGGAGAGGGGGATGCCGGTGGGGATGTTCAGGCCCGCGATGTCGGCGTCGGAGATGCCGTCGAGGTGCTTGACCAGGGCGCGCAGCGAGTTGCCGTGGGCCGCGACCAGGACCGTACGGCCGGTCAGCAGGTCCGGGACGATGCCGTCGAACCAGTACGGGAGCATGCGGACGACGACGTCCTTGAGGCACTCCGTCTGGGGGCGCAGCTCGGGCGGCAGGGCCGCGTAGCGCGCGTCGTCGAACTGGGAGTACTCGGCGTCGCGGTCGAGCGCCGGCGGCGGGGTGTCGTACGAGCGGCGCCACAGCATGAACTGCTCCTCGCCGAACTCGGCGAGCGTCTGGGCCTTGTCCTTGCCCTGGAGGGCGCCGTAGTGACGCTCGTTCAGGCGCCAGCTCCGGTGGACCGGGATCCAGTGACGGTCCGCGGCCTCCAGCGCGAGCTGCGCGGTGCGGATCGCGCGCTTCTGGAGCGAGGTGTGGACCACGTCGGGCAGCAGGCCGGCGTCCTTGAGCAGCTCACCGCCGCGGACTGCCTCCTTCTCGCCCTTCTCGTTGAGGTTGACGTCCACCCAACCGGTGAACAGATTCTTCGCGTTCCATTCGCTCTCGCCGTGGCGGAGGAGGATCAGCTTGTACGGTGCGTCGGCCATGGCTCCGAGCGTAATCGAACCCCGCGACCGCTCGCGCCCTCGGCCATCAGTCGGACACCGGAGCCCCCGGACGGCCGTCCCTCGCCCACTCCGGAGACCGTCAGTTGACGGCATCTGTTAATTGAGTGGCTCTCGGAGGCCGGCGGCTCGTAAGTTGTGCTCACCGCCCGAGCCGCTTACATCCGTGGGGGATCCATGCCTGCCGCCGTCATGAGACGTGCCGTCCGAGAGACCGTCTCAGGGCTCCCCCGCGAGTTCTGGTGGCTGTGGACGAGCACACTCGTCAACCGGCTCGGGGCCTTCGTCGCCACCTTCATGGCCCTGTATCTGACCCTCGACCGCGGCTACTCCGCCTCGTACGCGGGCCTGGTCGCCTCCCTGCACGGCCTCGGCGGTGTCATCTCCTCGCTGGTCGCGGGTGTCATGACCGACCGGTTCGGACGGCGCCCCACGCTGCTCGTCGCGCAGGTGTCGACGGCCGCCTCGGTCGCCCTGCTCGGCTTCATGCACGACCCCGTGGCCATCGCCGCCGTCGCCTTCCTCGTCGGGATGGCCAGCAACGCCTCCCGGCCCGCCGTGCAGGCGATGATGGCCGACATCGTCCGGCCCGAGGACCGCGTCCGCGCCTTCTCGCTCAACTACTGGGCCATCAACCTCGGCTTCGCCGTCTCCTCCATGGGCGCCGGCTTCATCGCCGAGTACAGCTACCTCGCGGGCTTCGTCATCGAGGCGGCCATGACCCTCGTCTGCGCGATCGTCGTCTTCGCGAAGCTCCCGGAGTCCAAGCCGGTGCAGGCCGCCAAGGAGGCGGAGGCCCCGGTCGGACTCGGGACCGTGCTGCGCGACGGCCGGTTCATGAGCGTGGTCGGGCTGTCGTTCCTCGTCGCCCTGGTCTTCCAGCAGGGCTCCGTCGGACTGCCGGTCGCCATGGGCCGGGCCGGATTCACCCCGGCCGACTACGGCACGGCGATCGCCGTCAACGGCTTCATGATCGTCGCGCTCCAGATCCCCGTCGGCCGGTTCATCGAGCACCGGGACCCCAAGTCGCTGCTCGTCGTCTCGTCGCTGCTCGCCGGATACGGGTTCGGGCTCACCGCCTTCGCCGGGTCGGTCGGGGTCTTCACCCTCACCGTCTGCGTGTGGACGCTCGCCGAGATCGTCAACGCCCCGACGCAGACCGGTCTCGTCGTCCGCCTCTCCCCCGTCCACGGGCGTGGCCGCTACCAGGGCATGTACACCCTGTCCTGGGCGCTGGCCTCGCTCATCGCCCCGGTCATGTCCGGTGTCGTCATCGACCGCTTCGGCGCGGCCTGGCTGTGGGGCCTGTGCGCGGTGGTCGGCACGGCGGCCGGCCTCGGATACGGGCTGCTCATGCGGCGACTCCCGGCGGAGGAGTCCGTCCGGGAGGCCGGTTCGGTCCCCGACTCCGCCCAGGACCCGGTACGGGAGGCGGTGCTGGAATCGGTACGGGAGTCACTGCCCGGCTCCGTGCGGGAGCCGGCCCAGGGCGCCGGAACCGGAGCCGCGGCCGGGGTCACCTCCGCCTGAGCCCCGGCCCGAACCCTCGTCCGAGCCGGTCCGAACCCCGGTCCCAGAACTGGTCCGAGAGACGGTCCGAACCCCGGCCGGAGCCCCGTTCCGAGAGCCGGCCCGCGTCGAAGCACCCCGGCCCAGAAGTCCTCCGCGCGGATGCGCCCGCACCTCACGGGTGCATCCGCGCCCCCTTCACCACCTTGTCCACCGCGTTCCGCGGCCCGTACACCGCGAGTCCCACCAGGTCGAGCCCGCCGGTCGGCACCGCTCGTACGGCCGCGCGGTTGTCCCGGTCGTTGCCCGTGGCGAAGAGGTCCGAGGTGAAGACCGCCCGCGGCAGCGCCCGGGACAGCGCCCGGCCGTGCGCGGCGGTCAGCGTCTCCTTCGAGGCTTCGAGCACCAGCACCGGCTGCCGGAACATCGGCAGATAGGAGACCGCGTCGGCGTCCTCGTACGGCTCCCCGATCACCTCGGGGACGACCGTCCCCAGGCCGCTGACGAGGAAGGCGGTCACGTTGAGCCGCTGCCAGGGCTCGAGGTCGTCCCGCAGGACGACGGTGATCTTGGTGTCGAAGCGCACGGGCGCCACGTCCGGAAAGCTCGCGCCGCCGGCGCCGGACGGGGTCACGTCGGTCCCACCGGATGCGTTCGTCCCGGTTCCGCCGGACGGGTTCATGTCGGCCCCGGCGGACGGGTTCATGTCGGCCCCGCCGGACGGGTTCGTGTCGGTCTCGCTGCTCATGCGAGAAGACTGCCGAGCCTCGTACCCCCTCGTCTTGTACGTTCTTTGCATGGCCCCCCAGCGTGAGACGTCCGCCTGGCGTCCCGGCGTCCCGGGCATCGTCGAGGTCTTTCACGCGCACTACACCGAGTACGCGTACCCGATGCACGTGCACGAGGCCTGGACCCTGCTGATCGTCGACGACGGAGCCGTCCGCTACGACCTCGACCGGCACGAGCACGGCACCCCGCGCGACACGGTGACCCTGCTGCCGCCGCACATCCCGCACAACGGCGCGCCCGCCACCGCGCACGGATTCCGCAAGCGGGTCCTCTACCTCGACGGCTCACGCCTCGCCGACGACCTCATCGGCCCCGCGGTGGACGGCCCCGATCTCGCTGATCCCGTGCTGCGGGCCCGGGTCGCCCAGGTGCACACGGCTCTCGCACGCCCCGGCGACGAGCTGGAGGCCGACAGCAGGCTGACGCTGATCTCGGACCGGCTGCGCGGGCTGCTCCTCCCCCGGTCGGCGCCGGGACTCCCGCCCGCTGACCGTCCGCTCGCCCGCCGGCTGCGCGAACTCCTCGACGAGCGGGTGGTGGAGGGCATCGCCCTGGACGAGGCCGCGCGGCTCGTGAACGCCCACCCGGCGCACCTGGTCCGGGCGTTCAGCGGCGCGTTCGGCATCGCCCCGCACCAGTACCTGATGTCCCGCCGCGTGGACCGCGCCCGCCGCCTGCTCCTCGACGGACGCCCCCCGGGCGAGGTGGCCGCGCTGACCGGCTTCTACGACCAGTCCCATCTCACCCGTCATTTCCGGCGGTTGGTGGGGGTGACTCCGGGGCGGTACGCGCGGTCGTGACGGGACGGTCCGCGCGCGCGACGGCGACGGTATGCGCGATCGTGCGCCGGGGGCCGCCGCGCCGACCCCGGAGCCCCACGCCCTAGAGGTCCCGCTGCGCCTCGTACAGATTGCGCGGCCGTACGACGTCGGTCGTCCCGTACAGCTCCAGCCGGGCATGCAGGTCGCCGGCGAAGTCGGGTACGTCGATCTGGTCGAACTCGGTGACCTCGTTGACGCCGACGGTGGCGCTGCAGGGGGCGAGGCCGTCGATCTTCATGAGACCGGCCCGGCCGTTGGTGACCCGGATGTTCCAGTGGGTGAAGCGCGCCCCGAAGAGCGGTCCCGCCGAGGCGTCGCCGCCGTGCCGGCCGTCGTTGTCGACGGTGATGTCGGTGCGGACGTTCGCGAAGGGCAGTCCGCGGTGGGAGTCGAACGTGCCCATGCGCATGTCGCCGCGCGACCAGACGTTGTACGAGGACAGGCCCTCGACGTTGATGCCGTGCAGTTGGGTTCCGGCGGGCGCGGGAACGGTGCGCTCCTCGACGGTGAAATGCTCGATCAGGTTGTCGTGCGAGCCCTCGCGGCAGAAGTACGGGTGGTGCGAGCCGCGTCCGGCGACGGTCGTACGGCGCAGGGTGCAGGCGGAGGCGGCGACGAGCCCGAATCCGTTGTCGACGTGGCGGACCGTGACGTCGTCCACCCAGCAGTCGTAGGCGCACTGAAGGACGACTCCGTTGTAGCCCTTGTCGAGGAGGTGCGGGGACTGCGGAGTCTCCACGGCCTCCAGGGTGAGCCCCTCCACCCCCGAGCCGGTCAGCTCCTCGACGTGCGTGGTCAGCCGGGGGTCCCACTCCGGGCGTACGTCGAGCGGGAGGGGGCGTTCGAGCGTCACCCTGCGGCCGCGCACATGGGCGACGCGGACGGGCCACTCGTAGGGGACGTACGAGGTCAGCTTGGTCTTGTCGTCCCAGAAGTACGCCTCCGGTCCCGGTCCGCCGCCCGACATGTGCTCCAGGAGCGTGTGACCGGCGTCGTCGGCGAGGCGCAGCAGGACGAGCGACCCGGGGCGCAGCGCGGAGGCGTCCGCGACGGTCACCGTCCACGACCCCTGCCGCGCGGGCTCGACGGTCGTGAGGGTGCGCCAGGCGTCGCGCGTGTTGCCGGTCCAGCCCTCGAAGGGCCATGCCTTCGCCTTGACGGCGGCGACGAGGGAGTCCCAACGGGCGGTGGGCGCCAGCCAGATGAGGCCGCCGGCCCAGGACCAGGACGACTTGTCGCCGCCGTACCGGGATCCGTAGGCGCCGATCAGTTCGGTGAGGTTCCTGGTCGCGTACAGCGTCGTACGGCCGCTGCCGGCGCCCCGGAGGACCACGTTCGAGTGGCCGATGCGGATCAGGTCGTCGATGCGGAACGTCCCGGGAGGGATGGTGACCGTGCCACCGCCGGCCCTTCCGGCGGCGGCGATGGCACGGTTGATCGCGGGGGCGCAGTCCGTCGTGCCGTCGGCGGCGACGGCGCCGTGGTCGCGGATGTCGGTCACGACGGGCCGGCGGGGCAGCCGGGCGGCCCCTCGGTACGCGCCCGACCTGCCGACGTACGGGATCTGCGGATGGGTGAACGGGGTGCGGACGAACTCCCGCCAGAGCGCCGGCACTTCCCCGGACCGGGCGGAGGTGCCCGGCGCGCCGCGGTACGGGGCGGTGCCCGTGCCCCGGGCGGGCGGCAGGGCCGGCCCGGCCGTCCCCGGTGCCGTCGTGCCGGTGACGGCGGTGGCCGCCACGGCCGTGGCGCCGCCGAGCAGGGTCCGCCTGGTCATCCCCGTGTTCCCGTGCCTGCTGTTCATGCCCGACCGCCCTTCCATGCGCTTCCCGTTTCCGCGTGCATTTCATGGATGTGAACGATGTTCAGATCTGCGTCGGCGGTGAGCATGCCACGGGGACCCCGGGCGGGGAAAGGGTCCTGCACAGGCTTGTTGGCGGAAGGTGAACCCGGGCGGAGCCACCGGACGGCGAGCGTCAGGGAGCAGGCTTCTGAGTCAGATGCGTGAACGCTTCGAGGTTGCGCGTCGACTCGCCGCGCGACACCCGCCAGGCGTACTCCTTGCGGATCGCGGAGGCGAAACCGAGTTCCAGGAGGGTGTTGAAGGAGCCGTCGGCGGCTTCGAGGACGGACCCGAGGAGACGGTCGACCTCCTCCGGGGTCACGGCGGTCAGCGGCAGCTTGCCGACCAGGTACACGTCTCCGAGGGGATCGACCGCGTAGGCGACCCCGTAGAGCTTGAGATTGCGCTCCAGGAGCCAGCGGTGGACCGCTTCGTGGTTCTCGTCGGGGTGGCGGATGACGAACGCGTTCAGCGACAGCGAGTGCTTGCCGACGATCAGCGAGACCGTCGTCGACAGCTTGCGGGTGCCGGGCAGTTTCACGACGTACGAGCCCGCGCCGGGACTCTCCCACTCCAGCTCGGCCTCGGTGAGGACCTGCTCGATGATCGACGCTGCGTCAGCCATGCGGCGAGCGTACGTGACCAGGTCACGGGGAGACGCGTCGGGCACGGAGGCGTGACGAGACGAGGGGTCCGCGCTTCGGGATCGGTGGACGCCACGGGACGGTGAGTCCGCACGTCGGGACCGGCAGGCGGGTCAGGCGTGGTGGGCGCGCAGGCGGCGCCGGTGGTCCTGGGTCGCCGCCGTGTACACGTCCGCCGTCGCCGCCGCCGCGGTGTCCCAGCCGAAGCGCTCCGCGTGACGTGCGGCGGCGGCACCCATCTTGGCCACGAGGGTCTCGTCGTCGGCGAATTCGCGCAGCACGCGCGCGTAGTCGGCGGGATGGTGACCCTGCACGAGGAAACCGGTCTCCTGGTGGCGCACGGCCACCGGCAGGCCTCCGACCTCGGCCGCGAGCACCGGCGTACCGGCCGCCTGCGCCTCGATGGCGACCAGCCCGAAGGACTCGCTGTACGAGGGCATGACCAGCACGCTCGCGGCCCGGAACCAGTCCGCGAGCTGGTCCTGCCCGACGGGCGGGCGGAACCGTACGACGTCGGCGATGCCCAGGCGCGCGGCCAGCTTCTGGAGCCCTTCGGGCTTGGCGAGCCCGCTGCCGCTCGGGCCGCCCACCACGGGGACGACGATCCGGCGGCGCAGCTCGGGCCGCTCGTCGAGCAGCACGGCGACCGCGCGCAGCAGCACGTCGGGGGCCTTGAGGGGCTGTATGCGGCCCGCGAAGAGGGGGATCAGGGCGTCCTGCGGGAGGCCGAGCCGCGCGCGGGCGGCGGCACGGCCGTCGGCGGGACGGAAGCGGTCGAGGTTGACCCCGGGGTGGACGACGGCGACGTGGCCGGCGTCCGCGCCGTAGTGGCGTACGAGTTCGTCGGCCTCCTCGGCGGTGTTCGCGATGAGGCGGTCGGCGGCGCGCACGATCTGGGTCTCGCCGATGACACGCGCGGCGGGCTCGGGGGTGTCGCCCTCCGCCAGCGCCGCGTTCTTGACCTTGGCCATGGTGTGCATCGCGTGGACCAGGGGCGCGCCCCAGCGTTCGGCGGCCAGCCAGCCGACGTGGCCGGAGAGCCAGTAGTGCGAGTGCACGAGGTCGTAGTAGCCGGGGCGGTGACCGGCCCAGGCCTGCATGACGCCGTGGGTGAAGGCGCAGAGCTGCGCGGGGAGGTCTTCCTTGGCGAGGCCTTCGTAGGGGCCCGCGTCGACGTGCCGGACGAGGACGCCGGGAGCCAGCTCGACGGCCGGCGGGAGCGCTCCGGTGGTCGCCCGCGTGAAGATCTCGACCTCGATGTTGATCGCGGCCAGCCGCTGGGCGAGCTCGACGATGTACACGTTCATGCCGCCCGCGTCGCCCGTGCCGGGCTGGTGCAGGGGCGAGGTGTGCACGGAGAGCATCGCCACGCGCCGGGGCCTGCGGTGCAGCCTGAGCCGCGAGGAAGTCGCCGGGGAGCGACGCCCGAGCCTGCTCACGTACTGGCTCACGTGGCGATCCTCCTTGCTGCGGGCATGCCGGTCGGAGGACGTGTTCACGCCCTCCAGGAGGTGGAACGCCGGACGGGTCCGCTCCATTTCCCCTTTGCCGAATCATTACCCCTGGTCGCTCAACCGTTCGATCGCGGGGTGCGTCTGCTTCCCCGGTCCGTCCGTCCCTGGTCTCCTCACTCGCCGCCGCACTGGCCGCCGCCGGGCCGTCGCACCGGCCGTCCAAGGCCCACCTCGGGCCGGGTCCGGCAGGGTCTTCCACAGCGGGATGGGGGGTGGCCGCCGGTTGTCCACAGGGTCACCCGGGCCGCTGCCGGGCGCCTAGTCTCGTACGCATGACAGCCCGCCCAGCGCCCCTCCCCCACTCTCGGCTCCGCTCGAGCGGGAGCACCCCCGTCGTGGGCACGGTGACGCGCGGGACGACGAACCCCAACCGCCTGCGCCGCATGGACCGCTGGATCGCGGCCACGCACGGCGCCGAACTGCGCCGGGCAGCGGAGCCGGTGGCCGTGGACCTCGGCTACGGCGCCGCGCCGTGGACCGCGGTCGAACTGCTGGCCCGGCTGCGCACCGCCGCCCCCCGCACCCACGTCTTCGGCGTCGAGATCGAACCGGCGCGGGTCGCCGCCGCCCACCCGTACGAACGCGAGGGCCTCGCCTTCCGGCACGGCGGCTTCGAGGTGCCGGTGCCGGGCCGGCCGCATCTGATCCGGGCGGCCAACGTGCTGCGCCAGTACGACGAGGAGCAGGTCGCCGAGGTCTGGCGGCGGCTCTGCGCACGGCTCGCGCCCGCCGGCCCCGGCTCCCGGGGCGGGCTGCTCGTCGAGGGCACCTGCGACGAGATCGGCCGCCGGCACGTCTGGGTCGCCCTCGGCCCGGACGGCCCGCGCACGGTCACCTTCGCCACCCGGCTCGGCTCCCTGGACCGCCCGTCCGACCTGGCCGAGCGGCTGCCCAAGGCCCTCATCCACCGCAATGTGCCGGGCGAGCCCGTGCACGCGTTCCTGCGCGACTTCGACCGCGCGTGGGCGGCCGCCGCGCCGTACGCCGCGTACGGCGCGAGACAGCGCTGGATACGCGCGGTCCGCGATCTGACGGCCGACTGGCCGGTCGTGGACGGGCCCGCCCGCTGGCGCCAGGGAGAAGTGACGGTGCGCTGGGAGGCGTTGGCGCCCCGCGCCTGACGGAGCGTGGGGGTCCGGCGACCGGGAGGCGACCAGTGGGTGGCCTGAGGGGAACGATCTCGGTGAGTCGCACGTCACACAGGCGGGAGGGTGAGATCGTCATGCCGACGCGGGCTCCGGGGAAGGGAGTTCCTGCCTGCCTCGCGCGCGAGGGACGGGAGTTCTTGCCCGGCTCTGTCGCATTGCGCGCCGACATGGCACGATCCCTCAGGCGTCCGTAAGTTACTGACGGTAAATCAGGTGGGGGGCGGAGATGGGATCCGGCAAGTGGAGTCTGACCACGGCGGCCGTGGCCCTGGCCTGCGCGTGCGCCTGCGTGGTGCTGGCGCCGTCAGGGACGGCCTACGCGAGCCCGGCACCGAAACCGGCGCCGACCAGGACCTCCGCGGCCACCCCGACACCCGTGAGCAACAAGGACCTTGAAGCGGTCCGCAAGAAGCTCGACAAGCTCTACCACGAAGCGGCGGTCGCCACGGACGCGTACAACGCCGCCGAGGAGAAGACCCAGAAGCAGTCCGCCGAGATCGTCGGGCTGGCCCGGCAGATCGTCAAGCAGCAGGCGAAACTGGACGCGTTGAAGGATCGCGCGGGTGCCGCGGCCCGCGCCCAGTACCGCGGCGGCGGGCTGCCGCCCGAGGCCCGACTGTGGCTGAGCGACGACCCGCAGGAGTTCCTGGACGGTGCCGGCCGGGTGCGGCAGGGCGAGCACGCCACCAAGGGACTGCTGGACGAGATGGCGCGCACCCAGCAGGACTTGCGGCAGTACGCGAAGGACGCCTCCGCGCAGTGGCGGAAGCTGGAGGCCGACCGCGAGGACAGGGCCGAGGCGCAGAAGAAGATCAAGCAGCGGATCTCCGACGCCGAGAAGCTGGAGTCCCGGCTGGAGAAGAAGGAGAAGGAGCGGCTCGCGAAGCTGGAGGAGGAGGCCGCCCACCAGGCGCAGTCGGCCTGGCTGAGCTCCGGCGTCCTCGCCGACATCAAGAGCGACGCGTCCGAACAGGGCAAGAAGGCCGTGAAGTACGCGACCGACCAGATCGGCAAGCCGTACGAGTGGGGCGCCGAGGGTCCGAAGACGTTCGACTGCTCGGGGCTCACCTCGCAGGCCTGGGCGGCCGCCGGGCATCCCATCCCCCGCACCTCGCAGGAGCAGTGGCGCCAGCTCAAGCACATCGACATCAAGGACATGCGCCCCGGCGACCTGATCATCTACTTCGACGACGCCAGCCATGTCGGGATGTACATAGGGGACGGCGCGATCGTGCACGCCCCGCGCCCCGGGCGCACGGTGACGATCACCGGCGCGGGTTCGATGCGGATCCTGGGCGTCGTACGGCCGGACGGGGACGCTCCGTCGTCGGGCGCCGACGCCACGAAAGAGGTACGGGGTCACTCGTGACGGCGTCATGGCAGGACGGTGTGACGGCTTGGCGGCGTGACGACCTGGCGGTGGTCCGTCCCGGGTTCGTGGGGGCACGGCTTCGCGTGACCCACCGCACGTGACCCACCGCACGGTTGCCCCGGCCACCCGAACCCGGGGACGTGACCTTCGTCATCCCCGGCGGGACCGCGTCCTGTCCAAATGCGTTACGGGATGCGGCATATGACGGTGGCCCTTTGCCCGGCGGGCCGCCGTCGGCCATTCCGCTGCGGCACCGGCGGGCGCTATGGTCCCCGTCGGTGGGTCGAGGTCCTTCGCCCACCACGCCCTCGGGGGGAGGGAAGGAACCCAGACGATGCCCGTACCCGTACCGCGGCAGAGAGCGATCCCGGCCGTGGAAAGTGGTCAGGCTCAAGCCGTGTTCTCACCCGGCGGCCCGTCCGGCGACATCACCGGCGGCCCCGCCGGCACGACACCGGAAGCCCGCACCACGACCCCGAACCCCGGCACCGGCCATCTGACCCTCCTGGTCATCGAGGACGACCCGGCGGGTTCGCTCGGCGTGCCCGAGATGCTCGACGCGACCGGCAAGCCGGTCCGGGTCCGCACCGCCCGCAACCTCACCGAGGCCGAGCGGCTCCTCACCGACGACGTCCACTGCATCCTGCTCGACCTCGCGCTGCCCGCGCCGGGCCGGGCGGCGGAGAGCGCCGACGAGCTGGCGACGCTCAAGCACGTCCTGCAGCTCGCGCCCGGCCACGCCGTCCTCGCGCTCACCGCGTCCGGTGACGCCGAGCGCGGCACGGAGGCGGTGCGTGTCGGCGCCCAGGACTATCTCTTCCGTGACGAGCTGGACAGCCGGCTGCTGAGCCGCGCGATCCGGTACGCGGTGGAGCGGAAACGTTCCGACAAGGCCGAACGCCGGCTCACCGAGTCCAAGCTCCGCGCTCAGGAGAACGCTCGCCTGGAGCGCGGACTGCTGCCGACGCCGCTGCTGGAGGGCTCCCCTCTGCGGTTCGCCGCGCGCTACCGCCCGGGACGCTCCCGCGCGCTGCTCGGCGGCGACTTCTACGACACCGTGCGCACGTCCGACGGCACGGTGCACGCGATGATCGGCGACGTCTGCGGGCACGGGCCCGACGAGGCGGCACTCGGCGTGGAGCTGCGTATCGCCTGGCGCGCGCTGACGTTCGCGGGGCTGTGCGGTGACGAGCTGCTGTCCACGTTGCAGCAGGTCCTGGAGCACGAGCGCGAGAACGACGAGATCTTCGCGACGCTGTGCACCGTGGACATCGCGCCGGACGGGCGCCGGGCCGGGCTCTGCCTGGCCGGTCACCCGTCCCCGCTGATCGCCCGTCCGGGGCGGCCCGCCGAACTGCTGCCGTACGACAACAACGGACCCGCGCTCGGTCTGCTGCCGAACGCCCGCTGGCCGCGGATGCAGGTGGAGCTGGGTGCCGCGTGGAGCCTGATGCTCTACACCGACGGCCTGATCGAGGGTCACACCGGCGTGGGCAAGGAGCGTCTGGGCCTGGACGGCATGGTGGACATGGTCCGGCGGCAGCTTGCCACGGGGCTCCAGGGGGAGGACCTGCTGCGGGCGACGGTGAACGAGGCGCGCGAACTCAACGGTGGGGAGTTGGCGGACGACGTGGCGGTACTGCTGCTGGACCGGGCGCCCTAGCCTGCCGCTGCGCCGGCTGTCGCGGTGTCGGTCCGGTGGGGGCGGGGTCCGGGACGGAGCGGCGTAGGGGCCTGAGGTTCCGGAGAATGGCTTCCGGAGGCGGGAGGGTTACCTGCCGCCGTTGTACGGGCCGTACGGGGCGGGAGGGTTACCTGCCGCCGTTGTACGGGCCGTACGGGCCGTCGCTGCTGCTGCCGCCTCGGCGGCCTCCGCCGGAGACCTGGCGCAGCGCGGGGCGGACGTCGACGAAGAAGACGATCGTGGCGACCAGACCCGCGAGCTGGAGGAAGAGCATCGGCACCAGCAGGTTCACCGCCACGGTGATGCCGAGGATGATCAGCCAGAACACCTTGTTCTGCTTGTCCGCGGCGCGGTAGGCGTCCTCGCGGGCGATCGCGGCCAGCACCAGCGCCACCACGGCGAGCACGAGCATGGCTGTGAAGATCAGCCACATCAGACCGCCGAATGCCGTCATCAGCACAATGTCCACCGCCCGGTTCGAGTCGTCTCTACGGCCACCGTACCCGGAGAACGGGCCGGGAACTCGGAGAGTGCCCGGCCCGTCCGCGCACGGCGGAATCGTGGTGCTCCCCGCGGCTACTTCGCGGGCGGAGTGGTCTTCTTGGCGACCGGCTTGCGCACGGAGGCCTTCTTCGCCGGGGTCTTCTTGGAGGCGGAGTCCTCGGCGGCGACCGCCGGCTTCACCTCTTCCTTGACCTCGACCGGCTCGGCCTTCGGCTCGACGACGATGGCGAAGTCCTCGATCTCCTCGGCGGCCTCGCCGCGCCAGGTCCGCACGGTCTGCTCGCCGTGCTCGGCGACCTTCTCGTACGTCTCGCGCGCCTTGACGGCGTACTCGGCGGCGACGCCGACACCGCGCAGGGCGAGGTCCTGGGCGGACTCGCCGAGCTTCTTCAGGTCGGTGTCGAGGGTGCTGAGGATCTCCGTCACCTTGGCCTGCAGGTTCTCCTGCGCCACCTTGGCGCGGGCGGTGGCCTTCTCCTGCACGGCGTTGGGGTCGATGTTCTTCACGGTGTCGATCCGGCCCGGGGCCTCGGCGCGGATCTGCTCCACGATGCCGGGGACCTTCTTCGCCTGCTGAACGGCCAGGTCGGCGGTGCCGGCGAGGAAGTAGAGCGGGGTCGGGTCCGTGGCGGCCTTGCGGATGTCGTCGGTGATGGCCATGACGATGGTCCTCCCGTAATCGCTTTCAGCTGAGGGTTTTGGTGATCCGCATGCGGTCAGCTCGCGCTCTGCTGCGGACCGGCATCGCTGCCGTCGGCCGTGCGGGGGCCGCGGACTGCGCTGTCCTGTGAAGGCTGGGCGTCCGGTATGTCCTGAGCCTCGGGTGCGTCGGTGCCGGGCACCTCGTCGCCGTGACCGGTCTCGTCCGCCGGCGCGATCTCGAATCCGTTCTCCTTGCGGAAGGACTCGTAGATCTGGAGCAGCACCTGCTTCTGCCGCTCGTTCAGCGTGGGATCGGCGAGGATGACGGCACGTGTCTCCACCTCGTCCCGGTCCCGCTCGGCGTCGAGGATGCCGGCGCGCACGTACAGCGTCTCGGCGGAGATCCGCAGGGCCTTGGCGACCTGCTGGAGCACCTCCGCGCTCGGCTTGCGCAGCCCGCGCTCGATCTGGCTCAGATACGGATTGGACACCCCGGCGGCGTCGGCGAGCTGCCGCAGCGACAACTGCGCGGTGCGCCGTTGTTCCCGCAGGTACTCACCGAGATTGCCGACGTTGAGCGATGCCATGACTCCACCTTGCCCCATCCTCGCTAACTATTGCAAGCACCCGCTTGCAAAAGTGCGCCTCGCCACAGAGGTGCGGCCGGTCGGTCGATCGCGACGGCGGCATCGCAGCCGGGGTCACCAGGGCAGCGGGCGGGTGTGGATCACGTCCAGGCGGGACACCGCGCGGGTCAGCACCACGTAGAGCCGGTGCAGGCCCCGGGCCTCGGCCTCCGCCATCGCCGCCGGTTCCACGGCCACCACGTGGTCGTACTCCAGCCCCTTGGCCAGACTCGCGGGCAGCACGGCGATCCGGGCGCCGAGTTCGTCGACTCCGGCGACGTCCATCCCGGCGGCGCACAGCGCTTCCCGCACCTGCGCGACATCCGCGTCCGCGGCGATGACCCCGATGGACCCCTCGTGCGCGAGTGCCTCCCGTACGGCCGCGACCGTCTCGGCCGAGAGGTCGGCGGCCGGCCGGATCCTCAACTCGCCGTCCCTGCGCAGGGACCGGGCCTCAGGGACGTCCACGTCCAGGCGGCCGAGCACCTGGTTGGCGAGTTCGACGACCGCCCCGGGCACCCGGAACCCGACCGTCAGCGGGACGACGGCGGCATCCGGCTTGCCCAGGTGGGCCAGGAGCTCGCCCCACTCCCGGGCCGCCCAGGGGGTCGTGCCCTGCGCGAGGTCCCCGAGCACGGTCAGCGACCCGAAGGAGGCCCGCCGCGCGATGGCCCGGCACTCCATCGGCGACAGGTCCTGCGCCTCGTCGATCACCAAGTGGCCGTATCCCTCGGGGTGTTCGATCAGCCCGGCGATCTCGTCGAGGAGGACGAGATCGGCGGCCGACCAGCGCGCCGACTTCCACGACCGAGGCGGCTTCGCCCACAGGAGCGCCTTCCGCTCCTCGGCGTCGAGGACCCCCTCGGCCACCCGCTCCAGCGCCTCGGCGTCGGTGAGCAGCCGGGCGAGCAGTTCCTCGGGGCGCACCTTCGGCCACACGGCGTCGACGTACGCGCCGACCGGCCGGGCCCGCGAGATCCGCTGCGCCCAGGCGTTCGTCTGCGGACCGGACCGCAGTTCGGCCTTCTGCCGCACATGACGCACGACCCGCGTCCGCACCCGCTCCCGCCCCACGTCGTACGGCGGTTCCTCGGCTCGTACGTCGTCCACGATGCGGCGCAGTACGGCGACGGGGACCCGCCAGCGGTAGGTGCCGTCCGGCACCGCGAGGTCGTCGTCCGGCACGCCGATGTTCCCGTACAGCGCCCGGTGCAGCACCCGCGCCATCCGGGCGTCGTGCTTGACGGCCGCGGCACGTTCGCCGTCCTCCCCGGTCACCGGACGGCGGGCGATCTCCTCGCCGATGGTCGACTGGCGCACGCCGGTCTCGCCGAGCGCGGGCAGGACCTCGGCGATGTACGACAGGAAGGTGCGGTTGGGGCCGAGGATCAGCAGTCCGCCGCGCCGGACGCGCTGGGGATGCGTGTAGAGGAGATAGGCGGCCCGGTGCAGGCCGACGGCCGTCTTGCCGGTGCCCGGGGCGCCCTGCACACAGACCGAGGCCGCCGGATCGGCCCGTACGAGATCGTCCTGTTCGGGCTGGATGGTGGCGGCGATGTCCCGCATGGGGCCGACACGGGGGCGCTCGATCTCCTCGGTGAGGATCGAGCCTCCCCGGGCGGCCCCGTCCTCCGCGCTCCCGGCGCCGGCCGGCTCCTGACGGGCCGGGCCTGATGACTGCCGCTCCATCCCGATGGGCTCGTCCTCGAGACCCGTGAGGTCGGCGGAGTCGCCGCGGCTGCCGGGGGCCCAGCCGAACCGGCGGCGGACGGCGACGCCCTGGGGGTCGCGGGCGCCGGCCTGGTAGAAGGCGCGCGAGACGGGGGCCCGCCAGTCGACGACGAGGGGCGGGGCGGCGGGGTGCTCCCTGATCCGCAGCCGCCCGATGTGGTAGCTCTGCCCGGCGTGATCGCCGGCGGCCGCCACGGAGTCCTGGAAGTCCAGCCGGCCGAAGAACAGGGGGCCTTGGGGCAGCTCCCGCATCTCCTTGGCCCGGCTGCGCAGCCCGTACCCGAGCACTTCGGCGTCGGCCCCGGAGGCGGAGACGTCCTCGCCCGCGACGACCTGTTCCTCGGCGCCTTCGACCATCGCTGCGAGGGCGGCGCGACAGGTGTCGTGGAAGGCGCGTTCGCGGGCGAGGGAGCGGGTCAGCGAACGGGCGAGCGGCAGGTCCGGGGCAGGCCGTCGGGCGGGGTCGGGGTGCGTCATTCCATCCAGGGTACCGGAATAACGTAACCGAGTAACATTTTTAACTCAGGCACGACCATGGGGCGGTCACCGGCTCGCGTGAGCCGGACGGGCCGCCAGCCCGGGAAACGCGGCCGCGAGCTGCGCGAAGGCCCGCTCGGCCGCCGCCACCGCGTCCGGCCGTACGGCCGCCACCCGCTCCCCCTCCGCGATCCGCCGCAGGTTGTCCTCGGCGAGGATGCGGCGCACGGCCGTGATCTGTCCGGCCGCGAGCCGCGCGTCGAGTCCGGGGCCCAGCGGCTCGGCGAGGGCGTCGGCGAGCGCGGCCTCGGACCGCTCCAGGTACCCGTACATCCGCGCCACCAGCGAGGGTGTCCCGTAGAGCAGCCGGTGGAAGGCGAGGATGCCGGGATGCTCGTTGAGCCCGGTGACGGGGTCCTCCCCGCGCAGACCGTCCAGGAAGTGCTCGCGGAGCGCGTCGATCGCGGACCGCCCGGCCGCCCGGCCCTCCTCGACGACCCGCGCGGCCTCGGTCTCGTGGTCCGCGAACCGGTGCAGGACCAGGTCCTCCTTGGACGGGAAGTACCGGAACAGCGTCGGCTTGGAGATCTCGGCGGCGGCCGCGACCTCGGCGACGGACACGGCGTCGAACCCCTTCTCCAGGAAGAGGCCGATGGCGGTGTCGGAGACGGACTGGTACATCCGTCGCCTCTTGCGTTCACGCAGTCCGGTGTCACTCATGGTCACGAGCCTACGCAGGGGCGGGGGCCGGTGACCGAGTCATGGCCGGCGCTTGCCGCCGACCGGCGTGTAGCTCTTGAAGTACCACTTCTCGAGCGAGGTCGTGACGTCCTCCACGGTCGGCGACTCGATCCCCAGCGGTTCCGTCGCGGCGTGCAGCACCTGCTGCAGGCCGCCGCCCGCGCGGACCAGGAGACGCTCGTCGACCTCCGGCTCCTCAGTCAGCGACAGAGCCGTCCGGATGACGTCGGTGAAGACGGACTGCGCCCGCTTGTAGGCGAGCAGCTTGGGCAGGTCCGTCTCCCAGCCGGCCGAGCTGCCGGGGGCGACGCCCTCGACGGTCTCGCACCACCGCTCGGTCATCCGGCGTTCCTGGTCCTCCGGATACCGCATCAGGTAGAGGTGGGTGGCCAGGTCGTAGAGCGGGTCGCCGAACATCGCCAGTTCCCAGTCGATCGTCCAGAGCCGGCCCGCTCCGTCGACCACGAAATTCTCGCGGTGCAGATCGGCGTGCAGCAGACAGAAAGGGCGCGGGGTCAGTCCCGACACATGCCGCCGAAGATTCCTGAAGGAAGCGGGGCGCAGATTGAGGTCGCGGAACAGGCCGTCGAACCTGTGCATATTCCGCTGGTACACCCGCCTCTCCGTGAACAGGACGAGCCGCTCCAAA
This sequence comes from Streptomyces sp. NPDC056738, assembly GCF_042790435.1. Lineage (NCBI taxonomy): Bacteria > Bacillati > Actinomycetota > Actinomycetes > Kitasatosporales > Streptomycetaceae > Streptomyces > Streptomyces sp. NPDC056738. The sequence continues at coordinate 67,753 of NZ_JBHTZF010000013.1, read as the reverse complement.
AACCCGGCGGTATCACCTTCGGCCGCCCGGTCGTCTGACGTGCATGTCCGTTCCGCGGCCAGGGAATCCGGCTTCACGAGGGCCAACTGCCCGAAAAGGGAAACGATTTGTCCGAAGAGGGACGAGGGGATCCGGCTGCCAGATCCGTACCGCGCCCCCAGCGTCTCACCCTCGATGAACCGCTGGAGGCGGGTGGGGGCCACCGCGATGAGGTCGGGGATGCCCGCGATGCGCCCCTGCAGCGCACCGAGTACTTCCTCCTCGGACGCGAAACAGCGCCGGTCGAACCACAGCAGCCCGGGTCTCGGCTCCCGGCACTTCCAGCGGACCTGTTCGCCCGGCAGCGGAACGACATACGTCTCGTGGTGGTAGCCGTGGAGTGGTCCTTCGACCGCTGCCTCGTCGCCACTCACCTCAACGGCTCGTCGCCAAGCCAAAGAAGCCGATTCGGGTGCCATTGACCGCTCTCACGTGACCGCAAACCGATGAGAAAAGAGGAGAGAAACGTACTCCTCAGCTCCTCGTAAATGGGCATAGTTCCAGAAGACCCGCTGCACATAGCGCTGATCCGCCGAGCGGACGGACGAGCCGGATCCGGAAAGCGGCCGCTGAGCAGCGAGTACGCCACCGTGGGCCACGATGCGACCTCTTTCCGGTTCACACGGTCGGGGCACAGCGCACGCGCTCAGTGCTGACCCCACAAAGCCCGCAGCACCGTCTTCATCGACGTCACCACATGCTCGGCCCCGGCGTCCCGGAGCTGCTTCTCCTTGTCCTCGTGACGCGCGTAGCCGAGGAACGGGACCCCGGCCCGCTGGGCCGCGTACAGGTCCGAGGGGGCGTCGCCGATCATGAGTGCCTTCGACGGCTCCGCGCCGAAGGCCTTCAGGGCCCGGTTGAGACAGTCGGGGTCCGGTTTGAGGTGGCGCAGATCCTGGGTGCGGCCGTAGATGTGGGGCGCGAAGCATTCGGCCAGGCCGCGGCCCTCCAGGTAACGGGCGGCCGTGCGGGGCGAGTTGTTGGTGGTGACCGCCAGCCGGGCACCGACGGCCGTCCAGGTCCGTATCACCGCGTCGGCGTACTCGGTGGGCCAGGCCTTGGGCACCGCCTTGAGTTCCTGCTGGGTGAACCGTGCCTCCAGCTCGGCCACCAGGTCGCTGCGCGGACGCCGCCGGTCGACCGCGTGCAGGACCTCCAGCGGATCGGGGTGTCTGCTCTCCTCCGGGGTCAACAGCCCGCGCATCCCCTGTCGTTCGAGCCAGTCGACCAGATCCCTTGCCACCGTCTCGGCGGCGTGCCCCGCGTACAGCCGGCAGATCGGCCCGTCGAAGTCGAAGAGCACGAAGCGTGCCCGGGTGATCGTGTCCCGCAGGTTCTCCGTCTGAGTCGCCACCGCATCAGTCTGCGTCGTATCAGAAGTCACTAGTTGAGTTTCAGGTCGGTGGTGATGGTTTCCCAGAGGGCGTTGAACCACTTCTGGGACTCGTCCACGAACGCGGTGTCGCGCGCGCCCGACCGCTTCTCGAAGGAGAAGAGCAGGGACTCCGTGCCCAGGGCGTCGTACATGTCCAGCGTCTCGTCGTCCGAGATCTCCTCCTCCCGCCTGGCGATCATGTAGTAGGCGATCAGCGCCTCCGTCCCGTTGAGCAGGTACAGCTTCACGGGCGGGGTGAAGGGCAGGGCCCGGAAGGTCACATGGACGTCGATGCCGTGCGAGGAGCGCAGGGCATGGAGGTTGTGGCGCAGGACGTGGCCCTGGGCGTTGCGCTGCTCCAGCCAGCGCCGATGGACCGGGTCGTCGTCACCGCGGTCGTCGACGGAGATGGGGAACGCCAGGTTGATCTCGCGGCTGGGCAGCAGGATCCGGAAGTCGATGCGCTCCGGGCGGATCCTGCCGTCGTGGATCTGTCGCACCGGCTCGCTGAGCGCCAGCATCAGCGTCTCCGCGGTGAGACAGGCCGCGTCGATCCGCACATGGGGGACGGAGAACGCCTCGGCGAGACGCGGGGCCAGGCCCACCATGGTCGGCTGCGGTCCGTTGCGGGTGGGAGCGACCTGCGCGATCCGGGGTGGGCTGCCCTTGCTGACGTTGCTGAGCAGGCCGCCCTCCTGGAGTTCGCGCAGGGCGAGGCGGACCGTGCCGCGCTCGACGCCGAACTCGTCGGCCAGCTCCGCCTGGGTGGGCAGACGGTCTCCGGCCTTCAGCTCGCCGGTGCGGATGCGCTCCCGCAGGACCTCGGCGATCTCCTGCGGCGAAAGCCTTCTGCTGCTGTCACTCACCACAACGTTCTCCTGAGTCACGACCAAACGGTACAACTCTCTCCCATCTTTGGGGAGTTACTCGAAAGTTGTTTATGGACACTTACCAAGTGGGGACAACCTAACCAGAGTTGGTTACCAACTTGGCCAAGATGGCGGAAGTTTTGCCTCCTCTCACCCATCCACGGCACCCAGCACCCCGAGCAGGTCACCGAAGAGAAGCAGGAGGAACCACCATGCCCGCCATCGCCCTCCTCTCCGCCGTCTTCGTCGTCGGCTTCGAGCAACTCGTCCAATGGCAGTACGGACCGACGGGCATCGTCGGTCTGCTGCTGCTCACCATCGGGATCAAGGCGAAGAACCCCACGTGCAGCTCCATCGGAGCCGTCGTCCTGGCCCTGCTGGTGGCGGGACCGGCCGTCAGTTCGTGATCAGCGGTTCCGAACTGATCGTCTCCCACAGCGCGTCGAACCAGAGGTGGGACTGTTCCACGAACGTGGTGTCCCGCAGTCCCACCCCCCGCCTGAACGGGAACAGCATCGACTGCGTGCCCTCGGCGTCGTACGTCTCCAGGTACTCGTGGTCGATCTCCTCGCCCCGCCGCGCCAGCGTGTAGTACGCGAAGAGCGCCTCCGCCTCGTTGAGCAGGTAGAGCTTCACGGGCGGTGTGAAGGGCAGCGCGCGGAAGGAAACCCGCACGTCGACGCCGTGTGTGGTCCGCAGCGCCAGCAGATTGTGCCGCAGCACCTGCACCTGGGCGTTGCGCTGGGCCAGCCAGCGACGCCGCGGCCGGTCGTCCGCCAGGCCGTCGACCGGCGTGGGAAACGCGAGGTCGATGTCGCGGCTGGGAAGCAGCACCCGGACGTCGACCCTGGCCGGTTTTAGGCGTCCCGCGTGAATCTCGCGCAACGGCTCGCCCATCGCGAGGGTGAGCGACACCGCGGTCAGACACAGCGCGTCGACCGCCACGTGCGGGACCTCGAAGGCCGCCGTGATCCGCGGGGCGAGCGCCACCATGGTCGACTGCGGCCACGCCTGTGGCCCGGCCAGAGCCCTCTCGGGGTGGTCCGCGACCGTCGCCGGGCTCCCCTTGGACACGTTGACGAGCAGGTGCTCCGACTGCAGGATGCGCAGCGCCTGGCGCACCGCGCCGCGCTCGACGCCGAACTCGTCGGCCAGTCTGGCCTGGGTCGGCATGCGCTCGCCGGCCCGCAGCTCACCGGACCTGATCCGGCTGCGCAGCTCGTCGGCCACCTCGCGGTGTGACCTCGGCGGCCGTGGTGACCTGTTCCGTCCGTTGACGACGGCATGCTTCGGCTCCACAACCAGAACCCTACAACTTCCCGCCATCTTTGGGCAGTTGCCGGATAGGTGGTTATGAGTCGTCCCAACCCGGAGATAACTATGGATGAGTTGGTCGCCAACTTGCACAACATGGTCAAACTTCCGGAGGGTTGGCCGCCGAAGTTCCACCCGGACGCCGGGTGGCCGGGGCGGACGGTCCTCAGCGGGGGTCCGCCTCCCCGTCCCCAAGGAGGGACCGTCATGCCGCTCGTCGCCCTCGCCGTCGCCGCCCTGGCCATCGGATTCGAGCAACTCATCCAGTGGGAGTACGGGCCGATGGGCATCATCGCGTTCGTCGCGCTGTCCGTCGGGCTCAAGGCCCGGAACACCACCGTCAGCGGCATCGGGGCCGTGATCCTCGTGATGCTGCTCGCCCAGTCCGGCTGAACGGACGACACCGTCCGCCAGTCCGGCTGACCGCGCTCCCTTCCGGAGGGGAGCCGGGAGCACGGTCAGTCAGCACCACACAACTGAATCGCTACGGATCGGCAGCCGCCCGCCACCCGCACGGAAGGAGAACGCCCTTACAGACAGCGACCGTTCAGAAGATGTCCGGGCACCACGGTCGCCTGGACGTCCGCAGCAGGGCGTCGGCCAGAGCGGCGGCGCCCTCTTGCCGTTCCCGGACCCGGCCCAGCGCCGCGAGCCGCACCGCGGACTCGTCCCCGAGCCACAGCGTCGCCAGATCGGCGATGGACAGCGACAGGTCCGCCTCCTCGGTCACCGGCTCGCAGGTCGCCGTGCCGTCCTTGGCGGCCCGGAGCCGGAAGCGGCCTCCGTCCGGTCCGCCCTCGTCCCTCACGTCCAGCACGAGCGTCCCGGCGGTGCCGTACGTCCGCGCCTCCAGGGCCCGTACGACGTCCAGGATCCGCACCCAGAGCCAGTCCGTATGGCTGGTGACACGGGCGCCGCGCGGGTCGGGCAGGAACTGCGGCAGCAGGTCGTCGGGGGCGCGGCGGCCGGTCTTGACCCGGGTGATCCAGTCGATCGAGCAGAGGTAGCTCCACAGGGCACGCTCGGCCGCCGGCGTCGCCGCGAGCAGCCACTTCACCTCCGCCGTGTTGTGGGGCTGGTTGGAGTCTCCCCAGTCGTCGTCGGCGGTGTAGGAGACGAGTCCCTCGATCTCGCCCGACGCCGAGCGGTAGGCGGCGTAGAACGGTTCCTTCCAGGGGAAGCCGGCGAAGCGCAGCAGGCCGGTGTTCATCTGCCACCAGCGGGCGTCGCGGTTGATCATTCCTGGCCGGCCGCGCCGGACCCGCTCGTGCAGCTCGGGTCCCGCCTTGCGGACGTCGTCGGCGTCCAGGAGGTCGATACGGCCGCCGTCGGCCGGGCCCGCCCAGCGCGGGTCGAGACCGGTGCGCGGCACGTCCACCGTCCACTCGGTGGAGGTGGTGGCCGGGCCGAAGCCGAACCGGCCGTAGATCGGGTACTCGGCCGCGATGAGCGTCGCGACGACGTCGCCCCGCTCCCTCGCCGCCGCCAGGTCGGCCGCCATCATGCGGGTGAGCAGGCCCCGGCGGCGGTGCGTGGGGGTCACGGTCACGTTCGAGATGGCGTCCGCGGGGACGACCGCCCCGCCGACCGCGGTGACCTCCTGCGGGAACGACCGGAACGTCGCCACACAGCGGGAGCCGTCGAAGGCGCCCAGGGTCCTGCCCAGGATGAACGCCGTCCGGCGGTTCTCGACGTCCTCGTCCGAGACGGCCGGCTCCTGAAGGAACACCGTCTTCACGGCGCGCAGCCAGTCGCGGAGGTCGGGGGCGGCGATCGGCCGTACGTCGATCACGTCGGCGGCCGCGCCCGTACCGCCGGCGTCCGCGCCTCCGGCGTCTCCGGCGTCTCCGGCATCTGTGACGGCTTGGGCGTCCTGGGCGGCGAGAGCTTCGTGCGGGGTCATGAAGCCACGCTAGGCGGACCCCGGCCGGGGTGTCGCGCGGATTTCCGCGCGGCCCCACGCGGCCGGTCCCTGCGGTCCCCACCCGGGATCCCGGGTGGGGACACACGGATCCCGGGTCAGAATGCCGCCCGGATCTCCCCCACCTCGCGGCCGCCGCCGAGCAGGGGGGCCGCGCCGATCCGTGTCACCACCGGGCCGGTCACGCCCAGCAGGTCCAGGCCGCGGGCCAGGACGGGGCCCAGGGCACGGCCCCCGCCGTCGTCGATCTTGAAGGCCAGAGCGCGGCCGTCGGGCAGCACGACCGCCTGGACGGCCTCGGCGCCCATCTTGGACAGGGCGCCCGGGACCTCGCGCATCAGCCACGTGTCGGGGCGGCGGGTGCCGGCGACGTACTCGGGGTGGGCGCGCATGGCGTCGGCCACCCGGCGCTCGGCGGAGCCGGGGGCCGCGAGCACGAAGGAGCGGAAGGCGCGGGCGAGACCCGTGAGGGTGATGGCCATCAGGGGTGCCCCGCAGCCGTCCGTGCCGACCGCCGCGACGCGCTCCCCGGCGGCCTCCTCGACCACGGTGTGGATGAGCTGCTGGAGAGGGTGCCCGGGGTCGAGGTAGGACTCGGTGGACCAGCCGCGCAGCGCGCACACCGCCAGCATCGCCGTGTGCTTGCCGGAGCAGTTCATGGTGACCCGGTCGCGGACGGCGCCCGAGGCGAGGTACGTCTCGGCCTCGACGGCGTCCAGCGGCAGGTCCGGCGGGCACTGGAGCTGACCGGCGTCCAGCCCGTGCTCGACGAGCATCTTCTGGACCAGATCACGGTGGAAGACCTCGCCGGAGTGGCTCGCGGCGGCCAGGGCCAGGCGCTCCCCGGCCAGGTCCAGGCCCGCGCGCAGGATGCCCGCGGCCTGCATCGGCTTGTTCGACGAGCGCGGGAAGACCGGGGCCGTCACGTCGCCGAGCGCCAGCTCGACCGTCCCGTCCGCGGCCAGGACGACCAGGCTGCCGCGGTGGTGCCCCTCGACGAAGCCGGAACGCACGACCTCGGCGAGCACCGGGAGCGCCCCGGACCCGCCGCTCGCACCGGACGTGCCGGACCGGGGGCTCCCCTCGGGACCGGGAGCCGAGCCGGGTGTACGAGCCGTACGGGGCGTGCTCGGGACGCCGGGTGCACCGGGCTCACCCGGTGTGCCCGGGGTGCCGTCGGATATGGGCGGGCCTTCGGGCGTGCGGGGAGCTGCGGACATCGGCGGTGGCCTTCCGGGAACGGGGACCCGCTCCGAAGGCGGCGGCCGGGTCGTGCCCCGGACGGCGCCCTCGCCCGCGCGGAGCGGAAGCGCGCCTCCTGGATGCCGGCGCGCCCCTCGGCCCCGGGATCGCCGGGGCCGCCACGTCACATGAGCAGGTCGTCTACTTGTGCTTCCCCTTCACGGTACCTGCGGGCGATCTCGGCGCTGCAATCGTCGGCCGTGCGCTGGAGCTGCTGGCGCCGCCCGGACACCTGCCGCTCGTACCGGACGAGACGGCCGAGCCCGGCGCCCAGCTCGTCGTCCGTGCGGGCCTCCAGGTCCGACAGCTCCACCTCGGCGAGCATGTCGGCGGCCAGTGCCCGGTACTCCTCGCCGTGCGGGGTGCCGACGGTGACGTGGCGGGCCGAGGAGCGGTACCGGGCCGGCGCGTCCGTCAGGATCTCCGAGAGCCGCTCCACGACCGAGGGCTTCCCGCCGTCCACGGACGCGAGGTGCCCGGAGGCGGGCGCGGGCATCCGGTGCTCCCCGCGGCGGGCGAGCTCCGCGCGCAGGATGTCGATGCGCCCCTGGAGCAGCCGCCGGACGTAGCTGAGGTCGGCCTCGTCCCGCTGGGCGTCCCGGCGCAGTGTCCGCAGTTCGGGCAGGCGGAGCACGGCGATACCGGCCGGGGCCGGATCGGCCGCCAGCGGGCCGCTGTCGGTGCGCTGCACCGGCGTCCGGGCCGTCATCGCCTCTGCCCGTGCGCTCGTACGGGTCAATGACACGGCTCCGGTCCGCCCGGTCCTCGATGTGCTCATGTACCTCAACCGTCCCCTCGACCGGCGCGGTCCGCCCAACGGCCGGACCGCAACACCCCGCATGGTGCCACCCCAGATGGCCGCTATGTGACCGAGTGACCCGATCGGCCCCAGATGGCGGGTTGGTTACCCCGGAAAATCACGCGAAGGGCCCGCACGGCACGACGCAGCCATGACACGGCATCATGGTCCGCATGCGTGCGGTGGTGCAGAGAGTGGACGGCGCGAGCGTCGTCGTGGACGGCGAGACGGTCGGCGAGATCAGCGGCGAGGGCCTGTGCGTCCTGGTCGGGGTCACCCACGAGGACACCAAGGAGAAGGCGGCCCAACTCGCCCGCAAGCTCTGGTCGCTGCGGATGCTGACCGACGAACGGTCCTGCTCCGACGTCGACGCGCCGCTGCTCGTCATCAGCCAGTTCACGCTGTACGGCGACGCCCGCAAGGGCCGCCGCCCCACGTGGAACGCGGCCGCCCCCGGCGATGTGGCCGAGCCCCTGGTCGACGAGGTGGTCGCCCGGCTCCGCGAGCTGGGCGCCACGGTGGCCACGGGCCGGTTCGGCGCCCAGATGCGCGTCTCGCTGACGAACGACGGCCCGTTCACCGTCCTCCTGGAGATGTGAGCCCTACGGCTCGACCACGACCTCCTGTGCCGCCGCCGTCGAGTCCGCCATCAGCGGGGCGTCCACCGGCACGTTGCGCTTCACGAGGGCCAGGGCGATCGGGCCGAGTTCGTGGTGGCGTACGGACGTGGTGATGAAGCCGATCGTGCGGCCTGCGGGGTCCTCGCCCGCGAGGCGCAGCTCGGTGCCGTGCGGGGGCAGGACGACCTCGCTGCCGTCGAGGTGGAGGAAGACCAGGCGGCGCGGGGGCTTGCCCAGGTTCTGGACGCGGGCGACCGTCTCCTGGCCGCGGTAGCAGCCCTTCTGGAGGTGCACGGCGGTGCCGATCCAGCCCAGCTCGTGCGGGATGGTGCGGTGGTCGGTCTCGAAGCCGAGGCGGGGCCGGTGCTGCTCGACGCGCAGGGCCTCGTGGGCGAGGAGTCCGGCGGGCGGTCCGGCCTTCTCCGCGAAGGACTCCAGGTCCGCGCGCGGCAGGAAGAGATCACGGCCGTACGGCGTCTCGCGGACGACGACGCCCTCGGGGACCTCGGCGATCGAACCGGCGGGCAGCTCGACGACCGCGAAGTCGGCGGTGCGGTCGGCGACTTCGACGCGGTAGAAGAACTTCATCGACTCCAGGTAGGCGATCAGCGCGTCCTGGGTGTCGGGCTCCGTGTGCATCCACACCGTCGTGCCGTCGTCCACGAGGTACAGCGCGTGCTCGATATGGCCGTTCGCGGAGAGGATCAGCGCCTCGGTGGCCTGGCCGGCCGGGAGGTCGGTGACGTGCTGGGTGAGCAGCAGGTGCAGCCAGACCAGCCGGTCGTCCCCGGTGACCGTGACGACACCGCGGTGCGAGAGGTCCACGAAGCCGAGGCCGTCGGCGAGGGCGCGCTGCTCACGGAACAGGTCGCCGTAGTGGGCGGCGACGCCTTCGTCCACGCCTTCGGCGGGAACGGCGCCGGGCAGGGCCAGGAGGGAACTCTTCATGGACATACACACTACGACGGAGCGGTCGCCGATTTTATTTCTGTCACTTCTGCAGGTCCTGGCAGTCCTTGCAGCGGCCGAAGATGGCGAAGTGCTTCATCTCCGTCTCGAAGCCGAAGGATTCCCGGAGCTTGGCGGTGAACTCGGCGGCGACCGAGACGTCGGCCTCGATGACGTTCGAGCAGTCGCGGCAGACGAGGTGGATGTGGTGGTGCCGGTCGGCCAGGTGGTAGGTCGGGGCGCCGTGTCCCAGATGGGCGTGGCTGACCAGCCCGAGCTCCTCCAGGAGCTCCAGGGTCCGGTAGACCGTGGAAATGTTGACCCCCGACGCCGTCTTCCTCACTTCGCCGAGGATGTCGTCGGGGGTCGCGTGCTCCAGGGTGTCCACTGCTTCGAGGACAAGCTGGCGCTGAGGCGTCAGCCGGTAGCCGCGCTGCCTGAGGTCGCTCTTCCAATCGGTGCTCACCACACTGGAAGTCTAGGACCATTCCCGTGGAGGCCGCCCTGGGGAACGGCAGGGCGGCCCGGGAGCGCGCGGCGGGGTCCTACTTGAAGAAGGCGATCCCGTCGTCCGGCATGTCGTCGGGCAGGGCCTTGGCCCAGCGCTCGACGTCCTCCGGGGTGACGACCTTCTTCAGGTGGCCGGACATGTAGGGGCGCAGCTCGACCTCGGGGGTCTGCTTCTCGCCGACCCACATGAGGTCGCTGTTCACGTAGCCGTACAGGCGCTTGCCACCGCTGTAGGGGCCGGAGGCGGCCGTACGGGCCACGGCGTCGGTGACCAGGTCGATCTGCGGCTTCTTGTCGGCGATCTCGCCGTACCAGATCTCGACGACGCCGTCGTCGCGGGTCATCACGACCTCGACCTTGCGGTCGGCGTCGACGCGCCAGAAGCCGGTCTCCGTCTCCAGCGGCCGGACCTTCTCGCCGTTCTCGTCGAGCACCCAGCTGTGCGAGCGGTATTCGAGGAAGTCCCGCCCGTCGTGCGTGAAGCTGACCTCCTGCCCGAAGTTGCACTTCTCGGAGCCGGGGAAGTCGTGGACACCGACTCCGGCCCAGTCGCCGAGCAGGAAGACAAGGGGGACCAGGTCCTTGTGGAGGTCCGACGGGATCTCGATCATGAGCTGAACAGTTCCTTGGTGGGGGTCAGCGCTGGCCCTGGTACAGCTTCTTCACGGTCAGCGCGGCGAAGGCGAGCACGCCGACGCAGACCAGGGCCAGCAGGGTTTCGAAGAAGATCTCCACGGGGTGCTCCTCGATGAGCGGAACGGGTCCCCGCTCGGGCACAGCCGAGATGGGGGAGTACACAAAAGGCCGGGCCCCAGCTTACGCGGCTGGGGCCCGGCCTTCTCTTCCAGGTGGGTCCCTCCGGACCCGTCGCGCTCAGCCGAGGAGTTGGCTCTGCAGGACGACGGTCTGCTGGAAGGGGATCTTCCGCGCGCCGCCCTTGCGGGACTGCACGACCAGGGCGAGGGTGTCCCCGGCCACCAGGTACGCCTGCCTGACCTGCTCGGCGCCGTACGGCTTGGCCTCCTCGTACACGTAGTGGGGGACGTTCTCCACCTGGGTGGACTGCGGGAGGCTCTCGTCGCTGTGCACGTCGGCAGCGCCCCGCAGCGCGAAGTTCGGGCTGTCCCAGCTCGTGAGCTCGTCCTGCTGGAGCGTGTCCACGATGGTGGCGGAGTCGAACCGGAGCAGATAGATCCGGGTGTGGGTGCCGTCCGGGCTGGTCCAGCCGCGGGCCGCGATGTGCCGCAGGGCGTAGTCGCTCAGCAGCCGGCCGACGTGATCGCGGTCGTCCTTCGAGGCGTACGCGTCGAGGAAGTCCTTCTTCGCCAGCCAGCCGTCCGTACCGCGCAGGTCCTTGTCCGCCTTCGCGCCCTCGGGAACGGGCAGCAGGAGCTTGCGCAGGTCGGCGTAGTGGACGTTCGCCTTGTTCGTCTCGGCGAAGGCCCTCGGGCTGCCCGACGGCAGCGGGGGCAACTGGATCTCGGGGTAGTTCCAGCGCCCGTCGGACGCGGTGGCGAGGCCCGGGACGTCGGTGCGCCGCATGTCGGTGATGCCGTACGCGGCGGCCGCGCCGACCGTCGCGAACACCACGGTGGCCGCGGTCCAGCGCAGCACGGCACGAAGGATCCGGCGGTCCTTCTTGACCCGGGGTGCCGCCACGAGCGGTTCGGCGGGCACTTCCCCGGCTGCTGCCGGCGCCGCCTCCGGGACTGTTTCCGGGACTGTTTCCGTCGCTGTCTGCGTGGCTGCATCCACGACGGCTTCCGGCGACGCTTCCACGGATGCCTTCGGGGCTGCTTCCGGGGCTGCTTCCGGGGCTACGTGCGGCGAAGCGTTCGGTGCCGCTTCCACGGCTGCCTCCGCTGCGGTTTCCACGGGCGCCTCCGGGGCGTCGGGCGTGGCAAGGTTCTCGGTCATACGGCCTCCCCCGGGTCCGTGATCCGGTCGAGCTGGGCGGCCAGGAAGCGCGTGACGGTCGGGCCGTCGAGCGGCTTGATGCCGGAAACGGTGGCGCTCACCAGGACGTCGCCCACGTACGCGGAGCAGAACATCATGTCGAGCTTCTCGGTCTTGTCCTTGGGCGGCAGGAAGCACCCGGCGTTCTTGTGGCCCTCGATCTTCGGGCCCTTGCGGAAGATGCCGAGCGATTCGAGCAGCGCGTTGTGCGACTTGGAGATCTCCCGCACGGTCCGCTGGTTCTCCATCTGGGACAGCGTGATGCTCGCGGTGAAGGTCTGCTTCTTGTAGACCGCGTACGAGTCCGCGCTGGCGTAACTGCGCATGACCACACCCTTGATGTGCTCTTCGTCGATCTCCTTCTCCAGCCGCCGCCGCTGGGTGCGGGGCAGGTCGCGGAGGGACTCCTTGCGCAGCGCGGTGGCCTGACGGCCGTTCAGCTCGGCGTCGTTGCCGAACTCGCCGAGGTCGGGACCTGGCGTGTAGGCCTTGTCGAAGGGCAGGAGCATGCCGGCGAGGCCCTTGGCGGACTTCGCCTCCTTGTCCTTGTCCTTCGCGGGCTTCGGGAAACGCCAGGTGGGCGCCCCGGGATCGCGGTCGGCGGCGTTCACGGTCGCGGAGGTCCAGCCGACCCCGCCGACGACGGCGGCGACGAGCAGGACGGCACCGGAGACGGCGACGACACGGCGGGCACGCAGCCGCTTCCTGGGCGCGACGACGGCCTCACCGGAGGACTCGGCGACGCCCTGAGCGGGGTCGGAGCCCGGCGCGGGGGCTTCGGCGGGGGTCTCGGCGGAGGCTTCGACGGAAGTCTCGGCCGGGGTCTCGGCGGAGGTGACGGGAGCCACGGCGGGGGCCTCGGCCTGGGCTTCGACGGAAGTCTCGGCCGGGGTCTCGGAGACGCCCTGCGCGGGGTTCCCGGTGGCACCCTCGGCGCGGACCTCGGCAGGGACCTCGGTGGGGTTCTCGGTCGGGTTCTCGCTCACAGTCGTCCCACCTGCCGCTTGGCCAGATCCATGATCTTGTCCTTGGAGATCGGCCGGGTGTCGTAGACCCAGATCTCCATGGCGATGTCGCCGCGCCAGGCGTGCGCCTCCGCCGAGTACACGGGGAGATAGCCCGGCTTCGTCTCGGGACGGGTGTGGACGTACGCCATACCGTCACCGGTGCCGGGGACGGACCAACTGCGGGTGCCGCCCTTCTTCTCCGCCCAGTAGTAGTTGTTCTCGCTGTCCTCGGCGGCCTTCAGGCTCTCCTCCTGGCGGAACTGCACCAGGCGGATCTCCACGGTGTACGTGCTGCCCTGCTGCCAGCCGACGACGGCCGCGCGGCGGAACTGGTCGTTGATGAGGTCGGGGAAGATCTCGGCCGGCTTCTTGTAGGACTCCGCGTAGTCCGTCAGGTCCATCCAGCCGTCGTTGCCCACCCAGTCGGCGCTCTTCGCGCCCTTCGGCCGGCTGATCAGCAGCTTGCGGAGGTCGCCGTTCGTCTTGACACGGTGGTCCTGGGCCGCGGACAGGGGCTCGGGGCCGGGGCCCTTCGCCTGGTTCAGCACCGGCTGCGACAGCGAGGGCAGCCGGGTCGGCTCGCGGTGGGCCTGGACCACGAATCCGGTGCAGGTACCGGCGACGAGACCGAGCACGGCGGCCGTGACGATGAGCAGAGTCGTACGACCGCGTCGGCGGGGCCTGGGCCCTGACGGAGCGTCCGCCGTCGTAGCCGGATCGACAATCGGCGCGTCATCGGACACGCTCGGTCTTTCCGGTGATTCGGATCCTTCGGGTACTACCAAGACGTCCCCCCACAGAAGGTGAAGCACGGATTCCATATCCGCGCACAGGAGACCCATGGCCCCCACACGGGGTTGCACCGGCGTTGATCACGATTCGGACTACGATGGCGGCCATGGCGAACAAGCTCGTGATCAAGGTGACGGCGGGGGCCGACGCCCCGGAGCGCTGCTCACAGGCGTTCACCGTCGCCGCGGTGGCCGTGGCCAGTGGCGTCGAGGTCTCCCTCTGGCTGACCGGCGAGTCCTCGTGGTTCGCGCTGCCGGGCCGCGCCGCGGAGTTCGAGCTGCCGCACGCGGCACCGCTGCCCGATCTGATCGACTCGATCCTGGCGGCCGGGCGCATCACCCTGTGCACCCAGTGCGCGGCCCGGCGCGACATCACGGAGAAGGACGTCCTGGAGGGCGTGCGGATCGCGGGTGCGCAGGTGTTCGTGCAGGAGGCGATGACGGACGGGACGCAGGCGCTGGTCTACTGACCGCCGCCCGGCTCCCGGAGCGGGCGCTCCCGCCGGCGGCCGCCGTCGCGGGCCGCCACCGGCCCGCTCGCCCGTGCCGTCAGCCCCGCCGGCGTCGCGTGCGCGTGTCCACCCAGAGACAGAAGGGGTGGCCCGCCGGGTCGAAGAGCACCCGTACGTCGTCCTGGGGCTGGTGCTCGGCGAGCCGGGCGCCCTGTTCCACGGCGCGGGCGGTCTCCTCGGCGAGGTCGTCGACCTCGATGTCGATGTGCAGCATCATCCGCTGGTCGCCGGGGCCCGCGGGCCACACCGGCGGCGTGTAGAGCGGCTCGGTCTCGAAGGCGAGCCCGATCCCCTCGAACGGCGGCCCGATGAGCACCCAGTCGGGCTCCTCCGACCGCACCTCGTACCCGAGCAGCCTCCGGTAGAAGTCGGCGAGTTCATGGGCGTCGGGTGCGTCGAGCACCACGGTGGACAGCCTCGTACGCGACATAGACGCCTTTTCCGCTCCTGCTGCTTCCTACTGCTGCCGCCGCTTCTTGCCGTCCAGTTCGTCCCACCACTCGTCGGACTTCGGGTCCCCGGACGGATCGTCCCACCATCGGTCCTCGGGCCCCCGCCGGTTGGCCACCATCGCGGCCACCGGCGGAATCAGCATGGCCACCACGCACATGGCGACGGCCGCGGGAACCGACCACAGCCGTACGACCGACCACGCGAGGACGAACAGCACGATGCACGTCCCCATCATGGCGAAGTACTGATGCCGCCTGCGCGCGTACATACCACCAGCGTAGGCCCGGACAACCCGTCCGGCGCAGTGCCGGACGGGCCCGGAGGCGGCGGACGAGCCGGGCGATCCCGGAAGCGGACGAGCCGAAGGGCCGCACCCCGATCCGGTAAGCGTCCAACCCCCGGGGGTGCGGCCCTTCGGCCGTTCAGTCGACTGCCGTCATGGACGGCGGTCCGCCGTTCAGACGGCGATCGCGACCTCGGCGAGGCCGCCCGTCTGGGCGACGACCGTGCGGTCGGCGGTGCCACCGGGCACCAGCGCGCGGACGGTCCAGGTGCCCTCGGCCGCGTAGAAGCGGAACTGGCCCGTCGCGGAGGTGGGGACCTCCGCGGTGAACTCGCCGGTCGAGTCCAGCAGACGGACGTAGCCCGTCACCGGCTCGCCGTCGCGGGTCACCTGACCCTGGATGGTGGTCTCACCGGGCTTGATCGTCGAGGCGTCGGGGCCGCCGGCCTTCGCTCCACACATATTTCGATTCCGTCCTTCAGGCCTTGGGGGTTACTTGTTGGCGCCGAGCTCGATCGGCACGCCGACGAGGGAGCCGTACTCGGTCCACGAGCCGTCGTAGTTCTTGACGTTCTGCACACCGAGGAGCTCGTGCAGCACGAACCAGGTGAGCGCGGAACGCTCACCGATGCGGCAGTAGGCGATCGTGTCCTTGGCGAGGTCGACCTGCTCGGCGGCGTAGAGCTCCTTGAGCTCGTCGTCCGACTTGAAGGTGCCGTCGTCGTTGGCGTTCTTCGACCACGGGATGTTGCGGGCGCTCGGGACGTGGCCCGGACGCTGCGACTGCTCCTGCGGCAGGTGCGCCGGGGCGAGCAGCTTGCCGCTGAACTCGTCGGGCGACCGGACGTCGACCAGGTTCTGCGAGCCGATCGCGGCGACGACGTCGTCGCGGAAGGCGCGGATGGCCGTGTTCTGGGCCTTGGCCTTGTACGAGGTGGCGGCGCGGTCGGGAACCTGCGAGCCGTCGACCAGGTCGCGGGAGTCGAGCTCCCACTTCTTGCGGCCGCCGTCGAGCAGCTTCACGTTCTCGTGGCCGTAGAGCTTGAAGTACCAGTAGGCGTAGGACGCGAACCAGTTGTTGTTGCCGCCGTAGAGGACGACCAGGGTGTCGTTCCCGATGCCCTTGGCCGAGAGGAGCTTCTCGAAGCCCTCCTGGTCGATGAAGTCACGGCGGACCGGGTCCTGGAGGTCCTTCGTCCAGTCGATCCGGATGGCGTTCTTGATGTGGTTCTTCTCGTACGCCGACGTGTCCTCGTCGACCTCGACGACCGCCACGTTCGGGTCGTCCAGGTGGTCCTGGACCCAATCGGCGTCTACCAGGACGTCGCTGCGGCTCATGCTCGTTCTCCTCCGGGGCAGTTGCGGCGGGGTGGTGCGATGGAGAGGCTGCGCGGTGCGGTGCTGCATGCCGGTGAGGGCTGCGCGGCGCAATGGTGGCCCGGACAAGAGAGGTCCAAGGGCCCGGCTCGCGGAAGACGGGAACGCTTCCGCTCAGAAGGTGCGACAGAGCATGGCGGCGACGCGGCACAGGTCTACTGCCCGCCGCTTCGTGAGATCCGCCTGTCGCTTCATGGGTCCGATCGTAGGGACGGACAGGCGGGCATGTCACCGGTGTGTCGGATACTGAGACGCGATCGTCCGCACTGTGAAACGAACATGCCGTCGGGGCCCGTCCCGCACGGATTCCGGAGGGCTCCGCCGGTCACCGCACCGCCCGCCATCTGCGGTACGGACGGGGCCGTCTCGCCTTTCGGACAGCACCCCTCACGCCGAGGTCCACGACCGGCCCGGCCGGGTCCCGTCACGGGTCCGGCCGGGTTCATCACCGGTCCGTTCGGGCCTCCTACCCGACTACCCGACCAGCCGGACGTCCGAACCCTTCACCGAGATCTCGACCCCGTCGTGGGCCGCCTCGACCTTGTCCAGCTTGATCCCGCCGGGAAGCTGTTCGATCTTCTGCTCGAAGTCGGTGATCGAGCGGATCCGGCCCTCGGCGAGCTGGACGCCCAGCTTGGGCAGGGAATCGGCGTGCACCTTCACGGTGTCGCCGGAGACGGACACGGAGCTGAGCACCGAGAGGGTCTTGGACGCCTTGGAGCCGGGGACGGTCAGCTTGACGGCGACCTTGACCTTGCCGTTGCCGCCGTCGGAGAGGCCCGTGACCTGGGTCTTGATGCCGAACCCGACGTCCAGGGGCTCGGGCTTGGCGGCCTTCAGCAGTTCGGCGTACGAGATCGACGCGGTGCCGGTGGCGCTGCCGGCGGTGGCGGAGCTGTAGTCGCCGCTGAAGGCGACACCGTGCATCTCGGCGTTGAGGTCGTCGATGCGGATCGTGCCCGCGGAGGCGCCCGTCCCGCCCGTGGACGCCTGGTAGTCCTTGATGCCGACCTTCACGTCGTCGAGTTCGCCCGAGGCGACCTGGGTGAGGAACGGGAAGCCCCCGATGGACACGTCGGGAGTGGACGCGAGGCCCTCGCTGGTCTTGATGCGGCCCGCCGCCTCGTCCTCCGCGAACCAGACCGCCACCCGGTCGGCCAGTACGAACAGTCCGCCGAGAACGACTAACAGAACCAGGGTTATTCGCAGTGCGCGCATGCTCGTTGTTCCCCTACCTGGGACGGCCCCGTCTGGACGGCCGAGTGGCCACCGGACGCGAGCCTAACCCCGAAGGGCCCCCGAATCGGGGGCCCTTCAAGGTAGTTGTCGATCACCTGTGACGAATCGGCGCGGCCCCAGGACCGCGGACGACCGCCCGCTCCGCCGGTCAGCCCAGGGCGCGGCCCAGCAGGTAGACCGCCGGGGCGGCCGCGGCCAGCGGCAGCGCCACGCCCGCGGTGAAGTGGACGAAGCGGGAGGGGTAGTCGTAGCTCGCCACCCGGTGGCCGATCAGCGCGCACACGCCCGCGCCGAGACCGAGGAAGGCGCCGTGCGTGCCCAGGTCCGTCATCCCGCCGACCGCGATGCCGGCGCCGGTGGCGGCCAGCAGCGCGACGACCACGGAGGCCGCCGTGGGCAGCGGCAGCGCGCGGGCCAGGATCGCGACGGCCACCGCGGCCGCGCCCACCGTGACGGCGTCCGGCTCGGCGGCCAGATGACCGGCCGCGATGATCGCCAGCGCCGCGGAGACGACGGTCGCCATCAGGCCGTACATGCGGGTGTCCGGGTCGGCATGGCTGCGGAGCTGGAGCACGAGGGTCAGCAGGACCCACACGCCGAGGGTGCCGAGGATCGCGGCGGGCGCGTTCTCCCGGCCGGCGGCGAGCAGCGCCACGTCGGCGGTCACCGCGCCCAGGAACGCCAGCGCGATGCCCTGCCGGGCGGGCCACATCCCGTTCAGCCGGAACCAGCCGGCCGCGGTGACGGCCTGGAGCAGGACGAGCGGTACGACGAGCGCGTACTCCCCGATCGCCGCCGTCCCGGAGAGCAGCAGCGCGAGCAGCGCGGTCAGCGCGGCCGGCTGGATCCCGGGCTCGATGATCGGCGACCGTCCCTCGGCGCGGGCGCGCTGCGCGTCGGTGATCCGGCTCTGGCCGGTGACCGTGGCGGGCCCGTAGGCGACGTCGGTCCCGTCGGCGTTCTCGGGCAGGGTCCCGCCGTCCCGCGCGGTCCCGCCGGGGCGGGAGGGGTCTCCCGGGCCGCCGGCCGGCGCGTGGGCCGGGTTCCACGGCTGCGCCGGGGCCTCGGGGGGCAGGGTCGCTCCCGCGGCGCCGTACCCCTGGGGCTCGCCGAAGCCCTGGTACCCCTGCGACGGGGGCAGGTAGGAGGTGTCGGCCTCCTGGACCGGGGCCTGTGCCTGCGTCTCCCAGGTCCGCCCCTCCCACTGCTGGGTGTGCTGCGGCCAGTCGGCGTGCTGCTGGGGCTCCTGGGACTGGTGCTGCTGTGCTTGCTGATAGGGGTCGTACGCCTCGCGGCGACCCTCGTACGGCTGGTTGCTCATCGTCTCGCTCACCCTCCTGCGAACGGCGGGAGCACCTCGACCGTGCCGCCCTCGGCCAGCCGTACCGTCTCATGCCCGCGGGTCCCCACGGGATCACCGTCGATCAGGAACGAGCATCGCCGCAGGACGTGGACGAATTCGCCGGGGTGTCGTTCGCGGGCCGCGTCGAGTGCCTCGGCGAGCGTGCCGGCGTCGTACGGCTCGTCGCCGACGCCTGCAGCGGCCTTGGCGGCGGCCCAGTAACGCACCGTGCCCTTTGCCATCTCGTTCCTCAATCAGCGATCTGGTGTGTGGTGTCCGCGCACCTGTTTGCGTGAACCCCGCCAGGCTAGGCCACGTGGGCGGCGGCCCAGTCGCGGATGCGGGCCAGCAGGGCGTCGGGGGCGGCGTTCTCCGCGTGGCCCATGCCGTGCTCCAGCCACAGCTCGGCGTGCCCGGCGGAGGCCTCGGCCAGCATGCGCGGGTGGTCGACCGGGAAATAGCCGTCCCGGTCGCCGTGGACGATGAGGAGCGGGGTCGGGGCGATGTGCGGGACGCACTCGACCGGGGACGCCGGCACCGGATCCCAGTCACGGTGGTGGATCCGGGTCCGCAGACCGACGCGGCCCACGATCCGGCCCTCCGGACGGGTCACCAGCCAGTGCACCCGCCGCATGGGGGCCGTACCCCGGTAGTACCAGCGGGCCGGCGCGCTCACCGAGACCACCGCGTCCGTACGCGCCTGCGCGCGCCCCTCGTGCTCCCGGGCTGCCGCCGGTTCACCGCCCGCGGCCTGCGGACCCTTCTCCCCGTAGAGCGCCGCGTGCCGCAGCACCACCGAGCCGCCCATCGAGAAGCCGACCGTCACGATCCTGGTGTGCCCGAGTTCGCGCGCCCAGGCGACGGCGGCCGCCAGATCGAGGACCTCGCGGTCGCCGACGGTGGAACGGCCGCCCGATCCGCCGTGGCCGCGGAAGGAGAAGGTGACCACCGCCCCGCCGCGGGCGAGGACGCCGGCCGCCCGGCGGACGTGCGGACGGTCCAGATCGCCCGTGAATCCGTGTGCGACGATGAACGCAAGGTCACCGGACGACTCCGTTCCGGGGTCGTAGGCCGCGTCGATGTCCACCCCGTCGGCCGTACGCAGAAACCTCCGCAGAGGGGTGCGCGCCGCCGTCTCAAGGCGTGGACTCTTGAACGAACGCGTCATGTGACCTGCCGGACCTGGGCTCATGTGGGCTATTCTGCTGGGCATGAGGACTCGGGCAGAGTAGCCCCCGGGTCCTTTTGTGCTTTCAGAAGCGTTGTATACGAAGCGGGAAACCGCAGGTGTACGGGCCGCGAAGGCGCGGCGGATCCCGGAGGCGCGGGAGCCGTCATGTACAGGGCAGTGCCGCAAACGTCCTCGCAGGGACCGAGGAGGAACCAGACGTTATGGGCGAGCGAACCGTGCACGAAGGCAGGACGACCCGGGTGGGTGAGGCTCGATGAGCTCTCTCCTGCTCCTGACCAACGCCCTCCAGCCGTCGACGGAGGTGCTTCCCGCGCTCGGCCTGCTGCTGCACAACGTGCGCGTGGCTCCGGCGGAGGGCCCGGCCCTCGTCGACACCCCCGGTGCCGACGTCATCCTGATCGACGGACGACGCGACCTTCCCCAGGTCCGCAGCCTGTGCCAGTTGCTGCGCTCCACGGGACCCGGCTGTCCGCTCGTCCTCGTCGTGACCGAGGGCGGCCTCGCGGCCGTCACGGCCGACTGGGGCATCGACGACGTACTGCTCGACACGGCGGGTCCCGCCGAGGTCGAGGCACGGCTGCGGCTCGCGATGGGCCGCCAGCAGATCGTCAACGACGACTCCCCGATGGAGATCCGCAACGGCGATCTCTCCGTGGACGAGGCGACCTACAGCGCCAAGCTCAAGGGCCGGGTCCTCGACCTCACCTTCAAGGAGTTCGAGCTCCTGAAGTACCTCGCCCAGCACCCGGGCCGCGTCTTCACCCGCGCCCAGCTCCTCCAGGAGGTCTGGGGCTACGACTACTTCGGCGGTACGCGCACGGTCGACGTCCACGTACGCCGTCTGCGCGCGAAGCTCGGTCCCGAGCACGAGTCGCTGATCGGAACCGTCCGGAACGTCGGTTATCGATTCGTTACGCCGGAGAAGGTGGAGCGCGCCGCGGACACCGCGAAGGCCAAGGCGGCCCAGCCAAAGCCGGATGATGCGGACGAGACGGCGCGCCCGGACGGGACCGCTCCCACGCAGGCCGCCGAGCAGCCCCAGGAAGCTGCCGTACGCCCTGCCCAGAGGTAGGTCCATCCGCGTAGACTCCGCGCGTGGCCAAGGTGACTAGGGATGATGTGGCGCGACTGGCGGGTACTTCCACCGCCGTCGTCAGCTATGTCATCAACAACGGACCCCGGCCGGTTGCCCCGGCCACGCGCGAGCGCGTTCTCGCCGCGATCAAGGAGCTGGGGTACCGGCCCGACCGGGTCGCCCAGGCCATGGCCTCGCGGCGGACGGAGCTCATAGGCCTGATCGTGCCGGACGCGCGCCAGCCCTTCTTCGGGGAGATGGCGCACGCGGTCGAACAGGCCGCCGCCGAGCGCGGGAAAATGGTCCTGGTCGGCAACTCCGACTACATCGCCGAGCGCGAGGTCCACTATCTGCGCGCCTTCCTCGGCATGCGGGTCTCCGGGCTGATCCTCGTCAGCCACGCGCTGAACGACCACGCGGCCGCCGAGATCGACGCCTGGGACGCCCGCGTGGTGCTGCTGCACGAGCGCCCCGAGGCGATCGACGACGTCGCCGTCGTCACCGACGACATAGGGGGCGCCCAGCTCGCCACCCGGCACCTCCTGGAGCACGGCTACGAGTACGTGGCCTGTCTGGGTGGCACGGCCGAGACCCCCGCCGTCGGCGACCCCGTCTCCGACCACGTCGAGGGCTGGCGGCGCGCCATGCAGGAGGCCGGCAAGCCGACCGAGGGACGCCTCTTCGAGGCCCCGTACAACCGCTACGACGCCTACAAGGTCGGCCTGGAGCTGCTCGCGGGACCGCACCGGCCGCCGGCCATCTTCTGCTCCACGGACGACCAGGCGATCGGTGTCCTGCGCGCGGCGCGCGAGCTGCGCATCGACGTGCCGGGACAGCTCGCGGTCGCCGGGTTCGACGACGTCAAGGAAGCGGCTCTGACCGACCCCCCTCTGACAACGATCGCATCGGACCGCTCGGCGATGGCCCGCGCGGCCGTGGACCTCGTCCTGGACGACGGACTGCGGGTGCCCGGCTCCCGCCGCGAGCGGCTGAAGCTGTTCCCCTCGCGCCTGGTGGTACGGCAGTCCTGCGGCTGCGAGTAGCCCGCCCCCGGGCGGCGGCCGTCCGCGGCCACCGCCCCCGCCCCACGCCTTCTCCACCCGGACGACGAAGATCCCCGCGGCCCTGACGGGACGCGGGGATCTCTGTGTGCGGGTGCGGGCCGAAAGGGCCCGGCAGGCCTCTGGAGCTATAGGCCTAGAACAGCAGGTTGTACTGGTTGAAGCCGGTGCCGAGGCTCTTGCGGGTGCCGAAGAGGCTGCTGGAGGCCTTGTTGGTGCCCGGGTAGAGCCACAGCGTGCCGCCCGAGTCGCGGGCGATGACGTCCGCGATGCCGTCACCGGTCACGTCGCCGTTGGCCACGTAAGAGGTGAAGTTCCAGCCCGTACGAGCCTGGATGCGCGCCGAGAACGGGGTCTTCTCGACCTGCGTGCCCCGGTAGAGGTACAGGACGCCCGAGCTGTTGCGGACCAGCAGGTCGGCGCGGCCGTCGCCGGACAGGTCGCCGTGACCGAAGATCTTGACGTTCTTCCACGCCCTGTCGACGATCTTGACGCGGCCGTAGAACTGGCCGGTGCCCTTGCCCGGGTAGAGGTAGACCGAACCGTCGGAGTCCACCGCGACCAGGTCGGGGCGCGAGTCGCCGGTCAGGTCGCCGGGGATGGCGTACGACTTGTAGCCGCCCCACACCGAGCTGATCTGCAT
The DNA here is from genome assembly GCF_042790435.1 of Streptomyces sp. NPDC056738. Taxonomy (NCBI): domain Bacteria; kingdom Bacillati; phylum Actinomycetota; class Actinomycetes; order Kitasatosporales; family Streptomycetaceae; genus Streptomyces; species Streptomyces sp. NPDC056738. The sequence continues at coordinate 45,185 of NZ_JBHTZF010000013.1, read as the reverse complement.
CCACTCGAACTCGCCCGAGCTGTGGTTCATGTAGCTGCGGTAGAGCTTGCCGTCGCCCTTGTCCCGCATGATCAGGTCCTGGTAGAAGTCCCGGTCCAGATCGGCCTGGAGGACCCAGCTCGCGTTCTGCCAGCCGTTGCCCTGGTAGGCGCGGGCGGCCAGCGAGGTGCCCTTGCTGTCCTGCTCGAACAGACCGCCGGACGGCGTGCGCTCCAGCAGGTCGGCGCGGCCGTCGAAGGTCAGGTCGGCGTCGTCGATGCGCGGCTGGGCCGCCCAGGTGTACGAGGACACCTTGGTGAACACCGGGTAGGCGCCCTTGGCGGTGCAGCCGGAGACGCCCCACGAGACGATGCCGATGATCTTGCCGCCGAACATCACCGGGCCACCGGAGTCACCGTTGCACGGGCTCTTGGTGCCCTCGTCGACGCCGGTCGCCGGGGTGCCCGCGCAGAACATCGAGCCCTCGATGAAGTCGTCCTCGCCGAGGACGGTGTTCATCGCGCTGTTGCAGGTGGAGTCCGACACCAGCGGCAGGGTGACCTTGCGCAGGTTCGCCGACAGGTCGGCGTCCGCGGCGCCCGAGGTCAGGCCCCAGCCGTAGACGGTGGCGGAGTTGCCGGCCTTGTACGAGGCGCTGTCGCCCGCGGCCGACAGCTTCGCCCACTGCTGCTCCAGCGGACGGTCCAGGGTGAGGACCGCGACGTCGTTCTGGAGGGTCGAGCCGTCGAAGTGCGGGTGGTTCCACTGGCGGTAGACGCCCGCGACGGTGCCGTTGGTGTCGTCCAGCAGACCGGTGGCACCGGCGACGACCGCGCCGTTGTCCACCCAGTCCAGACCCGCGACACAGTGGGCCGCGGTCAGGACCTTGTTCGGGGCGACGAGGGTGCCGCCGCAGAAGTAGCCGGTCCCCGCCGCACTGTCGTAGTAGGAGAGCTGGACCATCCACGGCGCGGAGGAGATCGTCGTCTCGCTGCCGCCGATGATGAACGGCGTCTTCTTGGGCGCCGTGCCGGGCGTCGCCTGGGTCTTGGCGGCCTCGACGACGCGGTGGCGCAGCTCCTTGTCGGAGGCGGTCGGCGCGGGCGCCGCCGTGGACTGGGCGACGCTCGCGTCGGGCAGTCCGGCCGGGTCACCGGCCGCGGAGGCGGGCTGTGCCGCGATGGCGCCGGCGCAGGTCAGCGCCAGCGCGAGAGCGGCCGTCGGCAACGCCGTGGCGGGGCGTCTCCAACGGGCGCGCAGGGCAGGTATCACTAAGGACTCCTGGGTGTGGGTGCGTACATCTCTCGTCAGTGGCCCGAGAAGGGCGTACGACGCACCGGCCCGACCGTCGACGGCAATCGCTTGCATCGACATCGGGCGTAACCGCGGAGCCCCCCTCCGGCCCGGGAATCGTAGGCCTCACCGATCTCTGGGCACACGGCCTTCACAGGGGTCGGAGAAGTGTTCGTCCCCGGCGTTCCCGGACATCGCCGACGCGCAACCCGCCGTTCACCGGAAGGGGACGAAACCACGCACGGTGCGCGACCGGGCACACGCCGGAAGCGCTGTCCTTACGACCGCGGAGACACCACTCGCCGGGCGCGGCGCGGACGACGGCGGACGCCTCCGGCGAGTGACCCGGCGACGGCGAAAACATCCGGCGAGCGCGCACAGACCGTTCTCACGGTGCCCGCAGGCGTCTCCCGGCCGGCTCACAGAAAGCGTCTTTATATCGGGCATACGAGGTTCTGTCGGGCTTCTCAGAGGCCACTCAGGGAGCTCTCATGATCGGGGGACAGTCTTTTTCCATGACCGAGAGCTTCCGCCGTAGCGGCGAGTACCCCCAGGGCGACCACCACGGGTCCGCGTACCCGGAGCAGCCGTCGCACCCCTCCTCCCCCGTGAACCCCGAGTGGCCCCCGCCCCCGGCGTACGACCCGGCCGGGCCGGTCCACGTCGAGCCGGGTACCACGGTGTGGCCGGGCTCCGGCTCCGGCTCCGGCCACGGCGGCGGGGGTCACCCGGCCGGCCCGTACGCCGGCCACCCCGAGCACGACCCCGCCGGCACCACCGCCGCGTTCGCCACCGTGGCCCCCGGCCACACCGAGCCCCCCGCGAGCCCGGCCGGAAAGCGGCGCGCCAAGGGTCCGTTCGCCCTCCTCGCCGCCGTGGCGATCGTCGCCGCGGCGATCGGCGGCGGCACCGCGTACGCCTTCCAGGAGCTGACCGGCAACGACACCGTCGCCACCTCCAGCACCACCAGCGCCAACGTGGTGCCCACCAGCCAGCGCGGCACCGTCTCCGGCGTCGCCAAGGCGGTCAGCCCGAGCATCGTCGAGATCGGCGCGACCTCGAACGCGGGCTCGTCCACCGGCTCGGGCGTGATCATCACGACCGGCGGCGAGATCATCACCAACAACCACGTCGTCTCGGGCGCCTCCGAGATCAAGGTGCAGCTCGACGACGGCAAGTCGTACGCCGCCACCGTGGTGGGCACCGACAGCAAGAAGGACCTCGCGCTGATCAAGCTGGACCACGCGCCCTCCGGTCTGAAGCCCGCGACACTCGGCAACTCCGACGGCGTCCAGGTCGGCGACCAGGTCGTGGCCATCGGCTCCCCCGAGGGCCTGACCGGCACCGTCACCAGCGGCATCGTCTCCGCCCTCGACCGGGACGTGACCGTCTCGACCGACGAGAGCCAGAGCCAGAGCCAGCAGCAGGATGGCGGCAACGGCCAGTGGCCGTTCGAGTTCGGCGGCCGGCAGTTCAACGGCGACACCGGCTCCTCCACGACGACGTACAAGGCCCTGCAGACCGACGCCTCGCTCAACCCGGGCAACTCCGGCGGCGCCCTCATCGACATGAACGGCAACATCGTCGGCATCAACTCCGCGATGTACTCGGCCGCTTCGGACTCCTCGTCCTCCTCGTCGAGCGCGGGCAGCGTCGGCCTCGGCTTCGCCATCCCGATCAACACCGTCAAGTCCGACCTGGCCACCCTGCGGGCCGGCGGTTCCGACAGCTAGCCGGGAGGTCACCATGATGATCAAGAGCGTCCAGCACACCACCGCCGCGGGCGACGCCGCCGCACTCGGCCTCGCCCTGGCGGTCGCCCGCGAACTGCACCCGCCCGTCCGGCGTGCCCCCGAACTGGCCTCCGCCGTGTCCCGGCCCGCCCGGGGCCGGACCTCCGCCCGCCGCCGCACCGTACGCAGCTGATCCATTCCGGCACGGCCAGGAACGTGCAAGGCTGAAAGCACCGGATCACCACTCATACCACCCGAGGAACCCGACGCCCATGAGCTCCGCCGAAGGCGACCGTGACACCCAGCGCATCCTGATCGTCGACGACGAGCCGGCCGTGCGCGACGCACTCAGGCGCAGCCTCGCCTTCGAGGGATACGACACCGAGGTCGCGGTCGACGGCGCGGACGCCCTGGAGAAGGCGACGGCCTACCAGCCCGACCTCGTCGTCCTCGACATCCAGATGCCGCGCATGGACGGCCTCACCGCGGCCCGCCGGATGCGCGGCGCGGGCACCACCACGCCCATCCTCATGCTGACAGCCCGGGACACGGTCGGCGACCGCGTCACCGGGCTGGACGCCGGGGCGGACGACTACCTCGTCAAGCCCTTCGAGCTCGACGAACTCTTCGCCCGTATCCGCGCGTTGCTGCGGCGCAGCTCGTACGCGACAGCCGCCGGCGCCGTCGTCGAGGACGACGCGCTGACCTTCGGCGACCTGCGCATGGACCTGTCGACGCGCGAGGTCACCCGTGCAGGGCGGCCGGTGGAGCTGACCCGCACCGAGTTCACCCTGCTGGAGATGTTCCTGGCCCACCCGCGCCAGGTCCTCACCCGCGAGCAGATCCTGAAGGCCGTCTGGGGCTTCGACTTCGAACCGTCGTCGAACTCCCTCGACGTGTACGTCATGTACCTGCGCCGCAAGACGGAGGCGGGCGGAGAGCCGCGCCTGGTCCACACGGTGCGGGGCGTGGGGTACGTGCTGCGATCCGGTGGCGCGGAGTGATGCCACGCTTCACCTCACTGCCGCTGCGCTCCCGGCTGGCCCTCCTGGTGGCGGCCGCGGTGGCCTTCGCGGTGGCGGCGGTCTCGGTGACGTGCTGGTTCATCGTCCAGGGGAAGTTGTACGACGAGCTGAACAACCAGTTGCAGTCCTCGGCGGCCCGCCCGCAGGGCAGGAACATCTCCGCCACCATCCAGAACTGCAGCAGCACCCCCAACGCCCCGTCCGGCCAGACCCCGCCCGACGCCGGGGGATTCCGGGCCCAGTTCGAGTCCTACCTCCAAGTGGTCACGGCGGACGGCCAGGTCTGTGTCGCCTCCATCTCACCCGGCAAGATCGAGATCACCGGCGGGGACACCGCCCTCGCGAAGAACCCGGTCCAGGGCCACGGCACCTTCCGCGACGGTACCGACACCAAGGGCAACGCGGTGCGGGTGTTCACGGTCCCGCTGACCATCGCCAACCTGGACGGGACGACGACGCTCGTCAAGGACGCCGCGACGATGTACGCCGTCCCCCTCAAGGCCACCGACGCCACCCTCAACGAACTGGCCCTCGTCCTCCTGCTCGTCGGCGGCATCGGCGTGGTCGGTGCCGGGGCGGCCGGGCTCTGGGTCGCGCGGGCCGGGCTTCGGCCGGTGGACGAACTCACCGAGGCCGTCGAACACGTCGCCCGCACCGAGGACCTGACCATCCGCATCCCCGTCGACGGGGACAGCGACGACGAGATCGCCCGGCTCTCCCGGTCCTTCAACTCGATGACCGCCTCCCTCGCCAGTTCACGCGATCTTCAGCAGCAGCTCATCGCCGACGCCGGACACGAGCTGCGGACCCCCCTCACCTCCCTGCGGACGAACATCGAACTCCTCACCCGGAGCGAGGAGACGGGCCGCCCGATCCCCCCGGCGGACCGCAAGGCGCTGCTCGCCTCGGTGACGGCGCAGATGACCGAACTGGCGGCGCTGATCGGCGACCTTCAGACGCTGTCGCGCTCGGAGGCGGGCCCCACGGCCGACCGGGTGGAGGTCGTGGCCCTGCAGGACACCGTGGAAGCGGCCCTGCGCCGGGCCCGGCTGCGCGGCCCGGAGCTGACGATCACGGCCGAGCTGGAGCCCTGGTTCGTCCGGGCGGAGCCCTCCGCCCTGGAGCGGGCGATCGTGAACATCCTCGACAACGCCGTGAAGTTCAGCCCCGCGGGCGGCACGATCGACGTCCGGCTGAAGGACGGCAAGCTGACCGTGCGCGACCACGGCCCCGGCATCCCCGGTGACGAACTCCCGCACGTCTTCGACCGCTTCTGGCGTTCCCCGGACGCGCGGGCCCTGCCCGGCTCGGGTCTCGGCCTGTCCATCGTGGCCCGCACGGTTCAGCAGTGCGGGGGCGAGGTGACGCTGAACCCCGCGGAGGGCGGCGGCACGATCGCGGCCGTCCGGCTTCCGGGAGCCCCGACCGCCCCGCCCGACACCCGCTGACCTGCTCGGTCCTGCTCCTCGGTCCTGCTCCTCCAGCCTGCTCCTCCAGCCTGCTCCTGACGCGGGCGAGCCCCCACCCGGCCTCGGGTGGGGGCTCGCCCGTATGCGGTGCGATGTGACGCGGTGCGGGCGCGGGACCGGTCCGGCGGTCGTCCGCCGGCCCGGTCGCGCGCCTCCGGCTACTTCAGGACCGTGATCCGGTCCGCCGCCGGGACCGGGTACGGCGTCGCGGCCGAGGAGTTGGCCGTCAGGTAGGTCTCCAGGGCCGCCAGGTCGTCGCCGCCGACACGGACGTTGGCGCCCTTGCCGAGCTCGGCGAATCCGTCGCCGCCGCCCGCGAGGAAGGAGTTCATCGCGACGCGGTAGGTGGCGGCCGGGTCGATCGCCGTGCCGTCGAGCTTGACCGAGTCGGCGACGACACGGGCCGCGCCGGTCTTGGTCAGATCGAGGGTGTAGGTGAGGCCCTTGGAGATCTGGAGGATCTTCGGGGAGGCCTCGTTGGCGCCGCTGACCTGCTGCTGGAGCGCGGTGATCACCTGTGCGCCGGTCAGGTCGACCAGGTTGACGGTGTTGGCGAACGGCTGGACCGTGTACGCCTCCCCGAAGGTCACCACCCCGTCTCCCTCGGTGCCGCTCGCGGTGTAGGTGAGTCCGGCGCGGATGCCTCCCGGGTTCATCACCGCGAGGTCGGCCTCGGGGTCGACGGACTTGGCGTACGCGAGCTGCGCGTCGGCGATCAGGTCGCCGGCCTGGGACTCGGTGCCGGTGTTGCCGATGTCGCCCGCGATGTAGCCGATGGGCCGCGAGGCGACCGGCGCGGAGAGCGCCTTCCACTTGGTGACCAGCGACGTCATGTCGGCGGCCTTCGCGACGTCACGCGTGACCACGTGGTTCGCGGACTTCACCGCCGTACGGGCGATGTCGCCGGTCCAGCGGTCGTACGTCAGCGTCGTGTCCGTGTACAGCCGGCCGAAGGAGGAGGCCGAGGTGACCATGCGGGGCCGGCCCGCCGGGTCGGGGATGGTGCACGCGTACGCCTGGTGGGTGTGACCGGTGATCAGCGCGTCCACGGCCGGGGTGACGTTCTTCGCGATGTCGACGATCGGCCCGGAGATGCCGTCACCGGCGCCGGGGCTGTCGCAGTCGTAGTTGTACGCCGTCGACGCGGGCGCACCGCCCTCGTGGATCAGCGCGACGATCGACTTCACGCCCTGGCGCTGGAGCTCCTTGGCGTACTTGTTGATCGTCTCGACCTCGTCGCCGAACTTCAGGCCCTTGACGCCCTCGGCCGACACGATGTTCGGCGTGCCCTCCAGCGTCACGCCGATGAAGCCGACCTTGACGCCGTTCTTCTTCCACACCCAGTAGGGCTTGAGGATCGGCTTGCCGGTCTTCTCGTCGGTGACGTTCGCCGCGAGGTAGGGGAAGTCGGCGCCGGTGAACTTCTTGCCGCCGGCGCAGCCGTCCACCGGGTGGCAGCCGCCCTTCTGGAGCCGGGCCAGTTCCTTGGCGCCCTCGTCGAACTCGTGGTTGCCGACCGAAGTGACGTCCAGGTCGAGGCCGTTGAGCGCCTCGATCGTCGGCTCGTCGTGGAAGAGACCGGAGATCAGCGGGGAGGCGCCGACCATGTCACCGGCGGCCGCCGTGATCGAGTACTTGTTGCCCTTGCGGGCGTTGCGCAGATGCGTGGCCAGGTACTCGACACCACCCGCGTCGATGGTCTTCGTCGTGCCGTCCGCCTGCAGCTCCGTGACCCGGCCCGAGGAACCGGTCGGCGGCTCCAGATTGCCGTGCAGGTCGTTGAAGGACAGGAGCTGGACGTCCTGGTAGCGGCCGCTGCCGTGGTGGTGCGACGGCGTCGCCTCGTCCTGGTGCGCGCTCGCCGGGATCGCGGCGGCCAGCGCCCCGAGGGTGGCGAGACCGGCGGCGGCCGCGAGGAGGCGATGAGTACGTCTGGACCGGATCGTGGGCGGCATGGTTCCCCCTGGAGAACGGTGAAATGGCCGAAGCGGTGTGCGGTGCGTGCGCCGAGCGGATGGAGCGTGCCCCGTGCGTCGCACATGAGCCGAGCAGGTCGTACGTGCCCGGTGCGTCGTACGTGAACCGAGCAGATGATGCGTGCCCTGGGGCCCGTGCGGACCGTGGGCGGGCTGATGAACAGCCGTGGCTTTGCACGCACTTTAGAATCAACGCGCGTAGCGCGAAAGGGGGTTAGGGGTTACGGACTGATTGCCATCACCGCACCGCGAGCCGAAAACCACGTCACCGCGGCTCCCGCCCCACCCCCTCGCCCTCCTTCCGCGAACCCGGGGAGCCCGCTCCCGGACTCCCCCGCCGAGGCGCGATCCGCCCTCCCCGCCGGGCCCCCGCCCGCCACGATCCGTGTCCGCGTCGCCCAACTCCTTGTCCCCCGATCGCCGGGCCGTACCCTCGTATCCATGACCAGCGACGACGCGGCGCCCTTCTCCCTCTCCCGCTCCATCGAGACCTACTCAGCGCTCTCCCCGGCCCAGGCCGAGGACGTGCTCCGGCTGCTCGTGGAGGCCGCTCACACCGATGGACAGCAGGCCGTGTCCGAGCAGGGGCGGCTCCAGCTCAAGGGCGGAAGCCGTGAGGGCGTCCGGCATCTGCTGCTGACCGTCGGCGCCGAACTGGTCGGCTACGCACAGCTCGAGGACACCGACCCCGTCGAGGCCCCGGCCGCCGAACTGGTCGTCCATCCGGCGCACCGGGGGCACGGGCACGGGCGGGCGCTCGGCTCGGCGATGCTCAACGAGTCCGGGAAGCGGCTGCGGGTGTGGGCGCACGGCGGTCACTCCGCCGCCCGGCATCTCGCCCAGGTCCTGGGCCTCACCCTTTTCCGCGAACTGCGCCAGATGCGCCGCCCGTTGGACTCCCTCGACCTGCCCGAGCCGAAGCTGCCGGAGGGGGTCACCGTCCGGAGCTTCGTCCCGGGCGAGGACGACGCCGCCTGGCTCGCCGTGAACGCCGCCGCCTTCGCCCACCACCCCGAGCAGGGCTCCCTCACCCAGCGCGACCTGGACGACCGGATCGCCGAACCGTGGTTCGACCCCGCCGGCTTCTTCCTCGCCTTCCGCGGCGACGAACTCGTCGGCTTCCACTGGACCAAGGTCCACGCCGAGGAGGGCTTGGGCGAGGTGTACGTCCTCGGCGTGCGGCCCGGCGCCCAGGGCGGCGGACTCGGCAAGGCGCTGACCACGATCGGACTGCGCCACCTCGCCGCACAGGCCCTGCCCACCGCGATGCTCTACGTCGACGCCGACAACAAGGCAGCGGTCAGCGTCTACGAGCGTCTCGGCTTCGTCACCCACGAGACGGACCTGATGTACCGAACGGAGTCCTGAGCCCGCGCCGCGGGCGCCGTCGCGAGACCGGAGCCGGCGGCGGGCCGTCGCCGAGCCGGAGTCAGCGGCGGGCGAGGACGGCTCTCCGGCGGCGCAGGGGCTCGCCCAGGGAGCAGGCTCCCACCAGCACCAGCACGACCAGGACGGCCGCCCATCGTCGGTGCGCGTCGTCCCAGTGCGGGTCGGACGGAGCGACGAAGAGCTCCCACCGCGAGGGAAGCAGCACGGCGGCGCCGAAGAAGGCGCCCACCAGCCCGGCGGATATCCCGATCCCCGGTTCGGTGGCCCCCGAGTGCCGCACGGCGAGGAGCCCGGCGGTCAGGGCGAGGGTCATGACGGCGGCCGCCTCCAGGGTGATCGCGCCCATCGGGGGCCGGCCCTCGGCGGGTACGAGGAACAGCGCCGCCGTCCAGCACGCCGCCATGAACGGGACGACGAGCACCAGCCGCAGCCCGGTCCGCACCGGGCGTCTGGTCGGCACCGTGGCCGTGGTGTGCCGGGCCGGGTCGTCGAACAGGAACGCCAGTCCCAGGCCGAAGGCGAGGGAGGCGGCCCGCAGCAGGGTGAGACACAGCCACGGGTCCGGTTCCCCGGAGACCGTCCGGGAGGATCCGGCCAGCACCAGTCCGAGGACGGCGCCCGTCATCACGGCCCACCGGGGCAGACCGCGCCACACCGGGCGGACCAGGGCGCGGGCCACGACGTGCGCGGACGGGGGCCCGGTAACCTGCGTGAGACGGTCGGCAAGAGCCCCGCTCCTCGTGGTCGCTACTCGCACGATCCGCTCCCCGAGTCCGCCGAGGTCCCCTTGCCTTCGGCCCTCACGCCGAGCAGCTCGGCCACCCGTGCCGTGGACGTCTTCGCGGACGTCAGTTCCGTCCAGTGCGCCTTGACCTTCGCGGCGACCGTGTAGTGCGGCTTCTGGAGCAGTTGGCGCACCACGGCGGTCTGCTGGGCCGACATGGAGACGGGGCTGGTGGGGGCCAGCGCGATCGCGGAGCCCGCGATGCTGTCGTCGAGCCGGACGTCACGCAGGGACTGCATCGGGTCCGGCTGGGTGCTCAGCGCCAGCCACATCGTGGTCACCGCGCGGGCGTCGCACATCTGTCCGGCCTCGTTCTCGGTGCCCGTGACCAGGACCGAGGCGACACCGACCGCGAACTCGGGAAGGCGGTTGCCGCCCCACTTCGTGCCGACCGTGACATGTCCGGGCGTCGAGGAGGGCTCGATCGCGGCATCGCCCTGCAGGCCGTAGCGGGCGTCGATCTTCTGGCGCACGGTCAGCCGCTCGCCTCGGGCGGAACCGCCCGCGCGGGACTGGATGCGGTCGACCGCCTCGGCCCAGTCGGCGATGCGGCCGGTCCACTCGGGGAAGGCGCAGTACGTGGACCGTCCGTGGCGGACACAGGTCTGTTCCTTCTGCGGGCTCACGGAGGCCTGGGTGCGGGCCGCGATCAGCGAGGCCGGATCACCCGGGGACTGCCCGGCCACGCCGACGGCCGTCGCGGTGAGGGCGAGAGCCGTCAGCGACGTGACCAGCCTCGTCCGGCCGCCGCTCACCAGCACGGCGACGCAGAGCAGCAGGACCACGAGGCCCGTCAGATAGAGCGCGTGCCAGGCTGCCGGGCGGCCCAGCAGTGCGGAGGGGAAGGGGTCGGCGCCCTCTTCCACGACGACCGGTCCGAGCCAGCTCACCCAGTGCTTTCCCTGGGTGGCCGCGGAGACCAGGGTGGTGAGGACGAACGCGCCGATCACGAAGGGCGGGGCGACGAACCCGACCGGTATCACCCGGGCGAGCAGGACGCCGAGGACACCGGCCAGCAGGACCGTCAGCGGGCCCACGGCCAGTTCGGCGAGTGAGCCGTGGCCGACGGCACCCGGCTTCAGCGCCGCCCAGGTGAACTGGAAGCCGACGACGAGCGCCGTGATCGCGCCGAGGGGCAGGACGGACAGCGCGTGCGCCACCGTACGCCGCCAGTGCTCCATGGGCAGGATGTCGAAGTGCTGGTCGGTGGACTGCCGGCGGGAGCGCAGCACGGCGCGGTTGACGCAGATGAACACGGCGACGGCCAGCAGCATCGGTGTCGGCTGGGTGGCTCTGTCGGTGTCCTGGAGGACCGGGAAGTCGTCCATGCCGTCGCCGCCGAGGAACAACCTCCAGCCGGCATAGCCCACATACAGTGCGAGGAAGAGCAGGACCGGGATCTGGAGCAGCAGTTCGCGTGCTTCGAAGCGGGCGAGTGCCAGGACGGCGGCCGGCCGGGACACCCGGGCCTCGGCGGACGGCTCCACCCCCGTGGGGGCCGTCCTCGTGACCATGTCGGTGGTGCTCATGCCGCCACCTCCGCGGTCCGGGCGTCGAGCGTGAGCAAGTAGCCGTCCTCCAGGGTCGGTTCGAGGAGGTCGGCGCCCTCGGGCGGATCGCCGACGTTGCGGAAGGCGCCCGTGCCCGTGCGCCATCCGGCGCGGGCCGACGGATCGCGCTCCGTGCTGCTCCACACCCGCCCGGCCGCCCGCTCGGTCAGCTCCGCGGGGGTGCCCTCGAAGCGGATACGGCCGGCGTCCATGACGATCACGCGGTGGCAGAGCATCGCGACGTCCTCGGTCTGGTGGGTGGAGAGCAGGACGGTGCGGCCTTCTCCCGCCTGTGCGATCAGTTCCCGGAAGCGCATGCGCTGTTCCGGGTCGAGCCCGACGGTCGGTTCGTCCAGGACGAGGAAGCCGGGGTCACCGACCAGGGCGGCGGCGAGTGCGACGCGCTGCCGCATACCGCCGGAGAGCCGCTTGATGCGCTTGCCGCGCACGTCGGACAGGCCCACGGAGTCCAGGACACGGCGGACCTCGCGGTGCCGGGCCCCGCGGTCGGTCTGCTCCTTGAGGATGGCCACGTAGTCGACGAACTCGAAGGCCGAGAAGTCCTGGTGGAATCCGGGCGTCTGCGGGAGGTAGCCCAGTGCGCGCCGCACGTCGAGGCGTCCGGCGGTGCCCGCCGGGTCGTGGCCGAGGACGGTGAAGGAGCCCCGGTCGGCGGGCACGGCGGTGGCGAGCACCCGCAACAGGGTGGTCTTTCCGGCGCCGTTGGGGCCGAGGAGTCCGGTGACCCCTTCTCGGAGGCGGAGGGAGACGTCGTCGAGCGCGAGCGTCCCGCCGAAGCGGAGGCTCAGCCCGGAGGCGGAGACGGTGGGGATCATGCTGCGTTCCTGTCGGTGAAGTCGGTGAACGGGAGGCGCGACGCGTCGAACCGGTCCCGTGCGAGATAGAGGAGTACGGCGGCCAGTGCCGCGACGGCCCCGGAGACGCCCTGCCCGGCCGCGGTGAACGGGGCGAGCGTGGAGTCGGGTTCCGTGGTCGCCCGGGCCACGAGCAGCAGGGCGATCCAGCCGCCGCCGACCAGGCAGGGGGCGAGGACGGGGCCGAGCCGGGAGGTGAGCGCGAGTCCGGTCGCGGTGAGGGCGAGGGCGGGCAGCAGCCAGGCCAGGGCGTGCAGTCCGTAGGAGGGGAGGGCGAGGGTGGCGAGGCCGCTGAACCCCAGGCACACGGTCAGGACCGCGACCGTGCGGATCATCAGGAGCCGGAAGCCGTGCAGCGGGGAGACCACCGCCATCTCGTACGTCGGGTCGATCCCGGGGCCGTAGGACACCGCGACCCCGGCGAGCGGGAGCAGCGGCGCGAGGGCCAGGAAGAGGGTGGGGGTCGCTCCGGCCCGCACCGCGTCGGCCGCGACCACGGTCATGGCCAGCAGGGAGCCGATCGCGCCCAGCCAGGAGCGGCGCAGGGCGGGGGAGGCGGTCAGCAGCCGTGCCGTGTGGTCGGCGACGCCGAGCCGGACGAGGAGCCATTCCACCGGGCCCGGCCGCGGGGCGTCGAGTTCGGCGTCGAGCCGTTCCCATCCGGCGTCCAGGGCGACGGGGTCGCTGATCGCGGCCAGGGTCTCCCGGCAGCGCGCGCACGCGGCGAGGTGGGTGTCGGCGGACCACAGGCGGGGCGCCGCCAACTCGCCCCGCACATAGGCCTGGAGGTCGTCCTCCGGCACGTGCCAGGTCGTACGGCTGTCACCGCTCATCTCAGTGCCATCGCTTCCGTGACGGTCGTCGCTCATGCCAACGCCTCCCGCAACTGCTTGCGCGCACGCAGTGCCCGCGTCTTGACCGTGCCCGGCGGGATACCGAGCAGGACGGCCGCTTCCCTGGTGCTGAGTCCGTCGATCACGGTGGCCTGGAGCACCGCCCGGAGTTCGGGCGAGAGTCTGGTCAGCGCGCCCGCCAGATCGCCGTGTTCGACGCCCGCCAGCACGCGCTCCTCCGCGGAGGCCTCGTCGCGGTGCCGGAGGCGGGCCAGCGCGTTGCGGAGCCGGCCGCGGGCGCCGTCACCGCGCATCGAGTCGACGAGGCGCCGCGAGCCGATGCGCCACAGCCAGCCGGCCGGGTCGCCCTCCTCGCGGTAGCGGGCGGTGCCGCGCCACACGGCGAGGAAGGTCTCCTGGACGACGTCGTCGACGATCCCGGCGTCGGCGCACCGGCCGCGCAACCGCGCGGTCAGCCATGGCGCGTACCGCCGGTACAGCTCTTCGAAGGCGCGACGGTCCCCGTCCGCCGCGATGGCCCGCAGCAGCTCTCCGTCGCTTCTCGTTTCCCTCACATCCCCTCATCGGACGAGCCCCGCCGATCGGTTCACACCTCGGCCGGAAATTTCCGAAAGCCTTCGCGTGCCTGGTGAACACCCTGATCCACGGCCGGAGCGGCCCGCCCGGCGGGCCCGGAACTTGACGGCGGGCTCCCCCTTGCACCACCCTTTCACTACTCAATTAGTGAAAGGGTGGTTGTCCGAGTGGTCGTGTACCGCATCGACCGGCGCAGTGGCGTCGCCACCTACCTCCAGATCGTCCAGCAGACGAAGCAGGCCCTCCGGCTCGGCCTCCTCGAACCGGGCGACAAGCTCCCCACGGCCCGCGAGGTCGTCGAAGCCACCGCCATCAATCCGAACACCGTCCTGAAGGCCTACCGCGAACTGGAGCGCGAAGGGCTGGTCGAGGCCAGGCGCGGCCTCGGCACCTTCGTCCGCAGGACGCTCGGCGCCGCCCCCGCGGACTCGCCCCTGCGCGAGGAACTGGAGGCCTGGGCCCGCGACGCCCGCGCCGCCGGCCTCGACCGCGAGGACGTGGCGGCCCTGTTCGGCTCCGTACTGGACGCACACTTCCCGAAGGGGGACCAGTGAGTTCCACCAGCACCACCCGATCCACCGTCGCCGTCGAGACGCACGGCCTCACCGTGCGCCGCGGCCGGCGCGCCGCCGCGGCCCTGGACGACTGCTCCTTCCGCCTCCCGGCCGGGCGGGTCAGCGCCCTCGTCGGCCCCAACGGCGCGGGCAAGTCGACGCTGCTGGCGACCCTGGCCGGGCTGCTGCGCCCCGCCGCCGGCACGCTCACCGTGCTCGGCACGAGCCCGGCCGAGGCACGCGAGCGCATCGCCTACCTCGCCCAGGACAAGCCCCTGCACCCCCAGCTCACGATCGCCGAGACGCTGCGCCTGGGCGCCGAACTCAACCCGGCCCGCTGGGACGCCGCGCACGCCGCCTCGATCGTGGAGCAGGGCTCGCTCGACCCGGGCACCAAGGTCCGGGCCCTGTCCGGCGGCCAGCGGACCCGCGTGGCGCTGGCCCTCGCGCTGGGCAAACGGCCCGAACTGATGCTGCTGGACGAACCGATGGCCGACCTGGACCCGCTGGCCCGCCACGAACTGCTGGGCACCCTCATGGCCGACGCCGCCGAACACGGCACCACCGTGCTGGTGTCCTCGCACATCGTCACCGAACTGGCCGACGCCTGCGACCACCTGCTGCTCCTGGGCGCCGGACGCGTCCGGCTCGGCGGCGGCCTGGACGACCTGCTCCTCGCGCACACCGTGGTCACCGGACGCGGCACCCCCGCCGACCTCGCCCCGCACCTCGTCGTCGAGTCCCGCCCCGCCGGCCGCGGCATCACCGCGCTGATACGCAACGAAGGACCGGTGGACGAACAGTGGCAGGCCGAACGCCCCTCCCTGGAGGAACTGCTCCTCGCCCATCTGCGGTCCCCCCGGACCCCCGCGCTGCTCACCCCCGGCACCACCGCGGCCCCCGTGGCGGTGACCCGATGAGCGCCCTCGCCCAGGCGGCCCCCGCCCGCCGCGCCCTGCCCGCGCCGCGCGGCCTGGTCTGGACGGTCCTGCGGCTGCACCGCACCGCCCTGTGGATCTGGACCGGCTTCGTCGTGCTCACCGCCGGACTCCTGCTGTGGCTGTACGGCCCCGGCGCCGGCCACACCCAGCACCTGCTCGACACGTTCGGCTACGCGGGCGTGCAGAAGGACGCCTGGACGGGCGGCATCATCGGCTCCACGTTCTCGGGGGTCTACAACGACCTCTTCTACGACCCGGCCTCCCTGCTGAACATCGCCTCGTTCGCCGTCGCCGTCTTCGCGGCCGGCTCCCTGACCGCCCGCGAACTGGAGAACGGCACCGCGCGCCTGGCCTGGACCCAGTCCGTCACCCCGGCCCGCTGGCTCGCCGCCAAACTGGCGGTTCCCGCGCTGCTCGTCGCCGCGGGCACGGGCCTGCTGGTCGTGCTGTACCGGATGCTGTGGTCGGCCCACGCCAATCTCCTGCTGGCCGGCATCGGACCGCGCGCCGTCTACTTCTCCATCGGCCCGGCCACCGTCGCCGCCCCGCTCCTCGGACTGGCCGTCGGCGCCGTCGCCGGTCTCGCGCTGCGCCGCACCCTGCCCGCCCTGGCCGTCGCGGGTCTCACGCAGTACGCGGTCATCGCGTTCCGCGCCAACTCCTGGCCCTTCCAGGGCAGTTACCAGCAGCCCGAACTGTCCGTGCACAGCCGGGCGATCACCTCCACGGGCGCGGAGATCCCCGACCCGGGCTGCTACGAGAGCCACGCCTGCCTCGCCCGGCACGACATCGTCCGCTTCACCCGCACGTACCTCCCCTCCCCCGACTACTGGCCCCGCCAGCTCCTGGAGACCGGCGTCCTGCTCGCCGCCACCGCGATCCTGGTCGCCGCCGCCTTCGCCCTCGTGCGGAGGGTGTCGACCTCATGAGCACCCTGACCGGGCGACGCCCGGCCCCGTACCGCCCGTCCGGCCTGACCTGGACCGTGCTGCGCCTGCACCGCACGGCCCTGTACGTCTGGGGCGCCGCCCTGCTCGCCGCCGTGGCGGCCCTGATCTGGCTGCTCGCCGTCGGCCCCGACGCCCGCGCGATCGTCGGCGGCTGCGACGCGTCGGACCCGTTCCCGATGGACTGCGGAACCGCCCGGTGGACCACGACGGCCAGGACCTACGCCACCGGCCTCGCCCTGGTCTCCGCGTGCGTCACGTTCCAGATGTACGCGGTCGCGGTCTGGGCGGGTGCCGCGCTGACCGGCCGCGAGCTGGAGAGCGGCACGGCGCGGCTGGCGTGGACCCAGTCCGTCACCCCGGCGCGCTGGCTCGCCACCAGGCTCGCCGTCCCCGCGGTCCTGCTGACGGCGGGCACCACGCTGGCGGTCCTGCTCGGCAACTGGACCCGCCGTGCGGGGAGAGGGGACCTGTCCGGCGGCTGGTTCAACGCGAACGTCTTCATCTCCTCCGGGCCGGTGGCCGTCGCGTACGCCCTCGCGGGCCTCGCCCTCGGGGCGCTCGCCGGCCTGGTCCTGCGCAGGGCCCTGCCCGCCGCAGCGGCCGCCCTCGCCGCGGCCGTCGTCCTGCACGAGGTGCTGGACGGGTTCCGGATGAGCCTGTGGCCCGCCGTGACGACCACCGGACGGGCCGCACTGCATGTCCCGTACGGCTCCATGCTCCTCGAACACGGTTCCGTCACCGCCGACGGCGAGCGGGTGAACACCAGCCTGGCCTGCGTCGGGACCGACGGTTCCGCCCTCGAGGCGTGTATCAGGCGGGGTCCGTGGACCGACTTCTGGAGCACCTACCAGCCTCAGTCCCATTACTGGCCCCTCCAGCTCGTGGAGAGCGGCCTGCTCCTGGCCGTCGCGGGGCTCGCGGTCGCCGCGGCCTTCGCGCTGCTGCGCCGACGGCTCGCGTAACCGTCGGTAGCACGCATCCGCGACCGAGGGGGGCACGGCATCCGCGACCGGAGGCGGTGCCGGCGGACGCGCACGCGACGCGGGTGGGTGTGTACACGGCTCCCGGACATGCAGACGTCCGGGAGCCTCCCCCAGATATCCCGCACGTCATGTCGCCGTAACCATCGATTCAGGTGACCTTGCGACGCTCGAGCAATGCAGCCCGCCGTGCCCGAGCCTTCTCCCGCGCCGGAGAACGAGCCCTCCCCGTCGACGCGGAGTCAGCGTACGCCAGCGAAGCGGAACGGGATTCTCCGCATCAGCGCGCTGACGCCCGCCCTCTCCGACGCGCCGGTCTCGCCCTCGGCACGGAAGAATGGGTCCATGAACCAGCGAAGCGCCCAGGCACCCGTGCAGCACCCGCAGCCCTCCGTCGGCTCCATCGCCGCCCACCGCCCGCACACCGTCGCGGCGAACGTGTCCGACCTGGAGCCCGATCTCGACGCCGACCTCGACGCGTACGAGGACCTGGAGCAGGACGGGATCATGCTGCCCCAGGGGCGGTTCCTGGACCGTGAGCGGAGCTGGCTCGCGTTCAACGAGCGCGTCCTGGAGCTCGCCGAGGACCCGAACACGCCCCTGCTGGAGCGCGCCAACTTCCTGGCGATCTTCGCCAGCAACCTGGACGAGTTCTTCATGGTCCGCGTGGCCGGCCTCAAGCGCCGCATCGCCACCGGTGTCGCCACCAAGTCCGCCTCGGGCCTCCAGCCCCGCGAGGTCCTGGAGATGATCTGGGCCCGCTCCCGCGAACTCATGGCCCGCCACGCCGCCTGCTACCAGGAGGACGTCGCCCCCGCGCTCGCCGAGGAGGGCATCCACCTCGTCCGCTGGAGCGAGCTGACCGAGAAGGAGCAGGCCCGCCTGTTCACTCTCTTCCGGCACCAGATCTTCCCGGTCCTGACCCCGCTGGCGGTCGACCCCGCGCACCCCTTCCCGTACATCTCCGGCCTGTCCCTGAACCTCGCCGTCGTCGTACGGAACCCGGTCAGCGGCCACCGCCACTTCGCGCGCGTCAAGGTCCCGCCGCTGCTCTCCCGCTTCCTGGAGGCCTCCCCGAACCGCTACGTCCCCATCGAGGACGTGATCGCGGCCCACCTGGAGGAGCTCTTCCCGGGCATGGAGGTCCTCGAGCACCACACCTTCCGGCTCACCCGCAACGAGGACCTGGAGGTCGAGGAGGACGACGCCGAGAACCTCCTGCAGGCGCTGGAGAAGGAGCTCATGCGGCGCCGCTTCGGCCCGCCGGTGCGCCTGGAGGTCGAGGAGTCCATCGACCGCTACGTCCTGGATCTCCTCGTACGCGAACTGAAGATCTCCGAGGCCGAGGTGTACCCGCTGCCGGGTCCCCTCGACCTCACCGGCCTCTTCGGCATCGGCTCCCTGGACCGGCCCGAGCTGAAGTACCCCAAGTTCATCGCGGGCACCCACCGCGACCTCGCCGAGGTCGAGTCGGCCTCGCCGCCCGACATCTTCGCCGCGCTGCGCGAGCGCGACGTCCTGCTGCACCACCCGTACGACTCCTTCTCCACCTCGGTGCAGGCCTTCCTGGAACAGGCCGCCGCCGACCCCGACGTGCTCGCCATCAAGCAGACGCTCTACCGCACCTCCGGCGACTCCCCGATCGTGGACGCGCTGATAGACGCGGCCGAGTCCGGCAAGCAGGTCCTCGTCCTGGTCGAGATCAAGGCGCGCTTCGACGAGCAGGCCAACATCAAGTGGGCCCGCAAGCTCGAGGAGTCCGGCTGCCACGTCGTGTACGGCCTCGTCGGCCTGAAGACCCACTGCAAGCTGTCGCTCGTGGTCCGGCAGGAGGGTGAGACCCTGCGCCGCTACTCCCACGTCGGCACCGGCAACTACCACCCGAAGACCGCCCGGCTGTACGAGGACCTCGGACTGCTCACCGCCGATCCCCAGGTCGGCGCGGACCTCTCGGACCTCTTCAACCGGCTCTCGGGCTACTCGCGCCGCGAGACCTACCGCCGTCTGCTCGTCGCGCCCAAGTCGCTGCGCGACGGCCTGGTCGCGCGGATCAACAAGGAAGTACAGCACCACAAGGCCGGGCGCCCCGCCTTCGTCCGCATCAAGGTCAACTCGATGGTGGACGAGGCGCTCATCGACGCGCTGTACCGCGCCTCCCAGGCCGGTGTGCCGGTCGACGTCTGGGTGCGCGGGATATGCGCCGTCCGCCCCGGCGTCCCGGACCTGTCCGAGAACATACGAGTCCGTTCCGTCCTCGGCCGCTTCCTGGAGCACTCCCGGGTCTTCACCTTCGGCAACGGAGGCGAACCCGAGGTGTGGATCGGCAGCGCCGACATGATGCACCGCAACCTCGACCGGCGGATCGAGGCCCTGGTCAGGGTCACCGACCCGGCTCACCGCGCAGCCCTGAACCGGCTGCTGGAGACCGGCATGTCCGACACCACGGCCTCCTGGCACCTCGGCCCCGACGGCGAGTGGATCCGCCACGCGACCGACGCGGAGGGACAACCCCTGCGGAACGTCCAGGAGATGCTCATAGACGCCCGGAGGCGCCGGCGTGGCACAGCAGCACCTTGATCCCCCCACCGGTTCCGTGGCCGAAACGGCCTCCCTCGGCGAGGGAGACACCCCGATCGGTGACGCCCTCGCGGGCTATCTGCGGGCCCAGGCCACGGAATTCCTCCGCTCACTGCGCCAGCACCGGGAAACCGGCGGCGCGGCGAGCGGAGGAGGGGAGCCCGGCGACGCGGCGCGCTCCCTGCGCCACTCCGCGCGCCGCATCAGCGGCAGCCTGCACACCTTCCGGCCGCTCCTCGACCCGGACTGGTCGGAGGGGATGCGCCCCGAACTGGCCTGGCTCTCGGGCACCCTGGCGCGCGAACACGCCTACGCCGCACGCCTGGAACGGCTGATCGGCGCGCTGAACCGGCTCTCCGGCACGGCCACCGTGCCCGGCCAGACGGGCCGGGCCCCCGCCGCGGCCCCCAAGACCGGCAGTCTCACCGTCGGCGCCGCGAAGGCGGGCGCGCTCCTCGACCGCCAGCTCACGCTCGCCCGCACCCGCGCCCACTCGGCGGCCCTCCAGGCACTGGGTTCCTCCCGCTTCCACGCCGTCGCCGACAGCGTCGCCGTGCTGGCCAGCGAGGTTCCGCTGGCCCCGGCCGCGGACCACGCCGATCTGCGCCCACTGGCCACCGCGGCCCAGGAACGGCTGGCCGACGCCGTCAGCGCGCTGCCGCTGGTCGTAGCGGGCCGTCCCTACAACGCGGAAGCCCTCGTGCACGGCCTCTCCGCCGACACCGCGCCCCAGCCGCAGGACGCGCCCTGGCACCAGGTCCGGCTGCTGCTGCGGCTGCACCGCTACGCCGGTGAGGTGCTGCACCGGGGCGAGTGCCCCGTCGACGTACGCCTGCTCGGCGCGGGCACGGCGCTGAACCGGCACCGGGACGCGGCGGAGGCGGCCTCGGCCGCCGCCTCGGCGGCGCGCACTCCGCGGATCGCGCCGGCGACGGCGTACGCGCTCGGCGTGCTGCACGCCGACCAGCGCCACGAGGTGGAGGCGGCACGGTTCGCCTTCCAGCAGGCATGGCAGAAGGAAGCCGTACGCACCCCCTGAGGGAGGCCCCATGGCCGACGACACCATCCACGCGGCGGGCTGCGTCCTGTGGCGCCGCTCCCCGGTCGACTCAGCGCTGCAGATCTGCCTCGTCCACCGGCCCAAGTACGACGACTGGTCGCACCCGAAGGGCAAGCTGAAGCGGGACGAGGAGTTCCTGGCCGGCGCGCTGCGCGAGGTCGAGGAGGAGACGGGTTACGGCGCCGTCCCCGGTGCCGTGCTCCCCACCCTCCGCTACGACGTCGGCGGGCGCCCCAAGGAGGTCCGTTACTGGGCCGCCGAGGCCGCCGACGGCCGCTTCGCCCCGAACGACGAGGTCGACCGCGTCCTCTGGCTCTCCCCCACCGCCGCACGCCACCGCCTCACCCAGCCCCGCGACCGCGATCTGGTCGACGCGCTGCTGGACGCGCTGCACCTGGCCTGACGTGTTCCCCTGGAAAGGAGAGGCGCCGCCCGGGCTTCCGGCACGGCGCACGTCCATGGGCGACATCGAGCCCGGGGAGCCGACGGCGGACACTCACCGTAGTCGGCGCGCCCTTCGCTGTTGCTCATGAGGAAACCGGGGCGAATGAGCTATGACGGGAACATGGGCTCCACGCGTCGCGACCGCACCCGTTCGATTACCTGGAGTTTCCCTTCCGGCCCCCTCGGCCGGGACACAGCCGTGTCCTCGACGTGAGCGTTCCGTGACCTCACCGCACCGCCGTCAGGGGTTCACCCCCCGTTCACTTACGGCCTTCGGCGCCTTCACCTGATCTGCTTAATTTCGGCCTTACGCGGTGCGAAGAACGCCTCGGGGCGAACCCTTCCCATCGCTACGGACCGCAGTACACAGACATCGCACGCCGCCACCTGACGGCGGCTCCTGGAAGGAACTCCCGAAGTGAAGCTTCAGCGCATGAACCGGCGGGCCCTCACCCTCGGTGCTCTCGCCGTCTCTGGCGCCCTGGCCCTCACGGCGTGCGGTTCTGACGACACCGGCAACACCAGCGGTGGCGGCAGCTCGGCCTCGGCCAGCAACAACAGCGCCATCAAGTGTGACGACGCCAAGGGTCAGCTGCAGGCCTCCGGCTCCTCCGCGCAGAAGAACGCGATCGACGCCTGGGTCAAGGCCTTCACGGCCGCCTGCAAGGACGTCCAGATCAACTACAACCCGACCGGTTCGGGCGCCGGCGTCACCGCGTTCACGCAGGGCCAGACCGCGTTCGCCGGTTCGGACTCGCCGCTCAAGCCCGAAGAGGCCACGGCCGCCAAGAAGGTCTGCAACAACAACGCCGCGGTCGACCTGCCCATGGTCGGTGGCCCCATCGCGCTCGGCTACAACGTCGACGGTGTCGACAACCTCGTCCTGGACCCCGCGACGATCGCCAAGATCTTCGACGGCAAGATCAAGACGTGGGACGACGCGGCCATCAAGAAGCTGAACCCCGACGCGAAGCTCCCCAGCACCAAGATCCAGGCGTTCCACCGCTCGGACGAGTCCGGCACCACGGACAACTTCACCAAGTACCTCAAGGCCACCGCCCCCTCCGACTGGAACTACTCCGGCGGCAAGGCGTGGCAGGCCAAGGGCGGCCAGTCCGCCCAGGGTTCGTCCGGCCTCGCCCAGCAGGTGAAGCAGACCCCCGGCGCGATCTCGTACTTCGAGCTCTCCTACGCCGCCGACGGCATCAAGACCGTCGACCTCAAGACGGACGCGGCCACCCCGGTCAAGGCCTCCGTCGAGAACGCCACCAAGGCCATCTCCAGCGCCAAGGTCGTCGGCACGGGCAACGACCTCGCGCTCGAGCTGAACTACAAGCCGACCGCCGAGGGCGCCTACCCGCTCACGCTCGTCACCTACGAGATCGTCTGCGAGAAGGGCAACAAGGCCGACACCCTGGCCGCCACGAAGGCGTTCCTCACCTACATCGCGAGCGAGGACGGCCAGAACCAGCTCACCGCCGCCCAGTACGCCCCGATCCCCGCCGAGATCATCACCAAGGTTCGCAGCACCGTCTCGAACCTGAGCTGACCCGAGTGTGCGGCCCGCCTCGCCGAGGCGGGCCGCACCGTCCGGTGCACCGCCGCCTGGAGCCGGTACTCGAACCGGCTCCGCAGACCGGAGACTCATGATGGACATATCGACACGGAACACTGAAGCACCTCCCCCCACCCCACGATCTTCGGGCGCCACGCGCAAGCGCGCCGCCCGTGGTGCCACCCGCCCCGGAGACCGCGTCTTCCTCGGCCTCTCGCGCGGTTCCGGCATCCTCCTCCTGGTGATCATGGCCGCCATCGCGGTCTTCCTCACCTACCGCGCCTCCCTCGCGCTCAGCAAGAACGAGGGCAACTTCCTCACCACCTTCGAGTGGAACCCCAACCTGGTACCGCCGGTCTTCGGCATCGCGGTGCTGGCCTTCGGCACGGTGGTCTCCGCGATCATCGCCATGGCCCTCGCGGTCCCGGTAGCGGTCGGCATCGCCCTGTTCATCACGCACTACGCGCCGCGCAAGCTCGGCGGACCCATCGCGTACGTGATCGACCTGCTCGCCGCCGTCCCCTCCATCGTGTACGGCCTCTGGGGCGCCATCGTCCTCGTACCGCACATGGTCGGGCTGTTCGGCTGGCTCGACACCTACTTCGGCTGGACCGGCATCTTCACCTGGCAGGACGGCGCGCCCCGCTCCATGCTCACCGTCGGCATCCTGCTCGCGATCATGATCCTTCCGATCATCACGAACGTGAGCCGTGAGGTCTTCCGCCAGGCTCCGCAGATGCACCAGGAAGCCGCACTCGCTCTCGGCGCCACGCGCTGGGAGGTCATCCGCATGTCGGTGCTGCCCTTCGGCCGCTCCGGCGTGATCTCCGCCTCGATGCTCGGCCTCGGCCGCGCGCTCGGCGAGACGATGGCCGTCGCCACCGTGCTGTCCCCGAGCTTCGACATCCAGGCCAGCCTGCTCGATCCCGGCGGCGGCACGTTCGCGCAGAACATCGCGGCCAAGTTCAACGAGGCCAACGAGTTCGGCCAGGACGCCCTGATCGCCTCGGGTCTGGTCCTGTTCGTGATCACCCTGCTGGTCAACGGCGCGGCGCGTCTGATCATCAACCGCCGCAAGGAGTACTCGGGGGCCAACGCATGAGCAACGCACCCGTCACCCGCAAGCACGCCAGCTCCCTGCGCGGCGGCAGCCTTCCCAAGTGGTCCCCCTGGGCCCTCGCGGCGGGATCCATCGCGGTCGGAGTGGGCATCTCCTTCGCCGCCGGCCTCGACAGCAAGATCCAGTGGGGCCTGATCGCCGCGATCCTCTTCGTCCTCGGTACGTACGTCGTCGCCGCGCGCGTCGAGGGCCGCCGCCAGGCCAAGGACCGGGTCGCCACCAGCCTGGTGTGGGTCTGCTTCATCGTCGCCGTCGTCCCGCTCGTCTCCCTGATCTGGGAGACGCTCAAGCGCGGTGTGAAGGTCTTCGACACCTACTTCCTGAGCCACTCCATGGGCGTGGTCGCCGACGCCGAGACCGGCGGCGGTATCTACCACGCGATCATCGGCACCCTGGAGCAGGTGGGCATCGCCTCGCTCATCGCCGTGCCGATCGGTGTGCTCACCGCGATCTACCTCGTCGAGTACGGCCGCGGCAAGCTCGCCAAGGCCGTCACCTTCTTCGTCGACGTCATGACGGGCATCCCGTCGATCGTCGCCGGTCTGTTCGTCCTCAGCTTCTGGATCCTGATCCTGGGCATGGGCTACTCCGGCTTCGCCGGCGCGATGGCCCTGTCGATCCTGATGATGCCCGTGGTGGTCCGCTCCACCGAGGAGATGCTCAAGCTCGTCCCGAACGAGCTGCGCGAGGCCTCCCTCGCGCTCGGCATCCCGAAGTGGCGCACCATCCTCAAGGTGGTCCTGCCGACGTCCATCGGCGGCATCACCACGGGCGTGATGCTCGCCGTCGCGCGCATCACCGGTGAGACCGCTCCCGTGCTGCTGCTCGTGTGGGGCACCGGGTTCATCAACAACAACCCGTTCGACGGTCCCCAGGCGTCGCTGCCGCTGTACATCTACCAGCAGTACGCGGCCGGAACCACGGCGTCCACCGACAGGGCCTGGGCAGCGGCGCTCGCCCTCATCCTGTTCGTCATGATCCTCAACATGGGTGCCCGCGCCATCGCGCGCTGGAAGGCACCCAAGACGGGCCGCTGACGCGGCCGATCAGCGATCCGATCCTTTCGAAAGAAGCAGTGACTGACATGGCCAAGCGAATCGACGTAAGCGGTCTGACCGCCTACTACAGCGCCCACAAGGCGATCGAAGACATCTCCATGACGGTCGAGCCCCGCTCCGTGACGGCCTTCATCGGCCCCTCCGGCTGCGGAAAGTCGACCTTCCTGCGCACCCTGAACCGCATGCACGAGGTCACCCCCGGTGGCCGCGTCGAGGGCAAGGTGTTGCTCGACGACGAGGACCTGTACGGGAACGGCATAGACCCCGTCGCCGTGCGCCGCACCATCGGCATGGTCTTCCAGCGCCCCAACCCCTTCCCCACCATGTCGATCTTCGACAACGTGGCGGCGGGTCTGAAGCTCAACGGCTCCTACAAGAAGTCCGAGCTCAACGACATCGTCGAGCGGTCCCTCAAGGGCGCGAACCTCTGGAACGAGGTCAAGGACCGGCTGAACAAGCCCGGGTCCGGCCTGTCCGGCGGTCAGCAGCAGCGTCTGTGCATCGCGCGGGCCATCGCGGTCGAGCCGCAGGTCCTCCTCATGGACGAGCCCTGCTCGGCCCTGGACCCGATCTCCACCCTCGCCATCGAGGACCTGATCGGTGAGCTGAAGGAGCGCTTCACGATCGTCATCGTGACGCACAACATGCAGCAGGCCGCCCGCGTCTCCGACCGCACGGCGTTCTTCAACCTCTCCGCGGTGGGCCAGCCCGGCCGCCTCATCGAGATCGACGACACGGAGCGGATCTTCTCCAACCCGTCCGTCCAGGCCACGGAGGACTACATCTCCGGTCGCTTCGGCTGATCGGACCGCCTCCCGAAACCCCTCGCGGTGCTGCATGGCGGTGCCACCGCGAGGACGAGAAGGGCCCGCCCCTGGCTCCCGGGGGCGGGCCCGTTCGCGTTCCCTGCGGTCCCTTCCCAGCGGACCGAGACGGGTGGGCGGGCGGGACACCGGGGGTCTGGGGGCGGAGCCCCCAGGGGCCGGCGGAACCCCGGGGGGGCCGGGCCGGTCCCCGGGCACAGATCGCCACCGCGCGCAGATGGCCGCCGCCATGTCACCTGGGCGGAAAGACGAAGGGGGCCGGCCCCGAAGGACCGGCCCCGCACACCGCCGGACACCGGCGGCGTCGTACTCGCACTCCTACAGGAACGCCAGATTCACGACCCAGAAGCTGGCCGCGGCCACGAGAGCGGCGGCCGGCATGGTGATGAACCAGCCGAGGACGATGTTCTTGGCGACACCCCACCGCACGGCGTTCACCCGCTTCGTCGCCCCGACACCCATGATCGCCGAGGTGATGACGTGGGTCGTGGAGATCGGCGCCTTGAAGAGGTAGGCGGTCGCGAACATGATCGAGGCACCGGTGGTCTCCGCGGCGAACCCCTGCGGCGGATCGAGCTCGATGATCTTCCGCCCGAGCGTCCGCATGATGCGCCAGCCACCGGCGTACGTCCCCAGCGACAGCATCGCCGCACAGACGATCTTCACCCAGACCGGAATCGGGTCGTTCGCGCTCTGCTCGCCGGCGATGACCAGCGCCATCACCACGACACCCATCGTCTTCTGGGCGTCCTGGAGACCGTGCCCGAGCGCCATGCCGGCCGCGGACACCGTCTGCGCGATACGGAAACCGCGCTTGGTCTTGTGCGGGTTGGACCGCCGGAACAGCCACATGATCAAGGCCATCACGAGATAGCCGACGAGCAGACCGACGACCGGCGACAGGAACATCGGGATGATGACCTTGTCGACCAGCCCGCTCCAGTAGACCGTCGTACCGCCGGCCAGGGCCGCCCCGACCATGCCGCCGAACAGGGCGTGCGAGGAAGAGGAGGGCAGACCGAAGTACCAGGTGATCAGGTTCCAGGTGATCGCGCCGACGAGCGCCGCGAAGAGGATGCCCATCCCCTTCGAGCCCTCGGGCGTCTGGATCAGCCCCTCACTGACGGTCTTGGCGACCCCGCTGCCGAGGAACGCGCCGGCGAGGTTCATCACCGCGGCCATGGCGAGCGCGGCCCGCGGCGTCAGGGCGCGCGTGGACACGGAGGTGGCGATGGCGTTCGCCGAGTCGTGGAAGCCGTTCGTGTACGTGAAACCGAGCGCGACCCCGATGGTCACGATCAAAGCAAAGGTGTCCATGAACGGGTCAGGACTCCTTGACGGCGATGGTCTCCACCGTGTTCGCCACGTGCTCGAACGCGTCGGCCGCTTCCTCCAGCACGTCCACGATCTGCTTGAGCTTCAGCACCTCGATGGCGTCGTACTTGCCGTTGAAGAGGTGGGCCAACAGCTTGCGGTGGATCTGGTCGGCCTGGTTCTCCAGACGGTTGACCTCGATCCAGTACTCCGTGAGGTTGTCCATGGTCCGCAGATTGGGCATGGCCTCGGCGGTCAGCTCGGCGGCACGCGCCAGGACCTCGATCTGCTGCTCGACGCCCTTGGGGAGTTCCTCGACGTTGTAGAGGACGACGAGATCGACGGCCTCCTCCATGAAGTCCATGATGTCGTCGAGGGAGGAGGCGAGGTTGTAGATGTCCTCGCGGTCGAAGGGCGTGATGAAGGAGGAGTTCAGCTGGTGGAAGATCGCGTGTGTCGCGTCGTCACCAGCGTGTTCCGCGGCCCGCATACGCTCTGCGATCTCGGCCCGAGCGGAAGCGTCCGCCCCGAGCAGTTCCATCAGGAGTTTCGAGCCCGTGACGATGTTGTCCGCGGATGCGGAGAACATGTCGTAGAAGCTCGTCTCCCTGGGGGTCAGACGAAAGCGCACGTTGGGGTCCTCGGGGTGCTTCGGTTTCGGTCAGGCTGATGCTAGGCGCATCATCCGGCCACGGCTAACGGGCCGCCACCCAGTGTCGCCCATCAGGCACAGTGATCGGCACGGGGTCCGGTACCGGCGCCGGGCAAGGGCTCCATACCCAGCAAAGTTCGGTACGATATACCCACCAGGGGTATATGTAAGTGGCGTTTCAGACAGGATCGCCGATCGGATCCACAGGAGGACGCGATGACGACCACCGAGGCCGGCGCGACGGCGCCCTCCGGAGACCCGCAGCAGGCCGTGACCGATCACGACCGCGGCATCCACGGCTACCACCAGCAGAAGGACGAGCACCTGAAGCGGCTGCGCCGCATCGAGGGCCAGATCCGGGGCCTGCAGCGGATGGTCGACGAGGACGTCTACTGCATCGACATACTCACCCAGGTGTCCGCCTCCACCAAGGCGCTCCAGTCCTTCGCCCTCCAGCTCCTGGAGGAGCACCTGCGGCACTGCGTGGCGGACGCGGCCGTCAAGGGCGGCGACGAGATCGACGCGAAGGTCGACGAGGCGACGAAGGCGATCGGCCGCCTGCTGCGCACCTGAGCCGGCCGCCGCGGCCTCGCGAAGTGCGCGAAACGTGAGAGATACGACGCATGTGACATCCGCGACGTGCGCGCCTCGGCCACCGGGACGGGGCCGGAAAGGACTAGTCCTCCCCGCCCCGCTGCAC
This sequence comes from Streptomyces sp. NPDC056738, assembly GCF_042790435.1. Lineage (NCBI taxonomy): Bacteria > Bacillati > Actinomycetota > Actinomycetes > Kitasatosporales > Streptomycetaceae > Streptomyces > Streptomyces sp. NPDC056738. The sequence goes on along the minus strand of NZ_JBHTZF010000013.1, from coordinate 16,953 downwards.
GGGAGCGCGCTCTTCGGCCACTTTCAGGACCGCGTCGATGCTCTCCAGGCTGAGGCGGTCCTCGTGCGCCGCGGAGGCCGCGATGATCAGCTCACCGCACAGGTCGATCTCGGCGAGGGCCACGTGGTCCTGAACTGCCGCACCGCCGACCGGAGCCACGAACATCACCTCTTCCTGCCGTAACCGACTTCCTAGAGTAGGGAGCGGCCTACGCACCGCGCATGGCACGGAAGGGCCATTTCCAGCCCTCCTCTGAAGCTACGGCTCCGGATGCTCTTGCCCATCCCCCCGGAAGCCACTACTCCGCGATCTTCCCGGCGTAGATGTCGGAGGAATCCGGCAGCCGTACGACGGCGGGGCTGCCGAAGTCGTACAGCAGGAGCGTCGAGGCGACGGCCACGGTGCCCTTGCGCTGCCCGTTGACGAAGCTGAACCGGTGCCGGACCTTGCGCAGCCGCCCCTGGTCGTCGAGGTAGGCGTCGAAGGGCACGGCGGTGGTGGCGAACCCCTTCGCGGCCGCCCTCAGCGCCGGCCGCTGCCCCGTCGAGGCGTCCCGCGCGGCGGTGCCGAGGTCGGCGGTGCCGCGATAGTGCCGTACGGGGACCCCGGCGACCTCGGTCTTCCCCACATAGGTCACCGACCGCGCGCCGCGCAGCAGTTCGGCCGCGGCGTACGGGTCGGTGGCGCCGCCCGTGACGAGGTTGCCGTCCGTGAGACCGGCCGTCTCCACCCGCACCCATTTGTCGGCGGGCACTCCCGCCCCCCGGTTCTTCATGAACAGAGCGCCCGGAGCGAGGAGTTCGGTGATCGGCCGGTGCTCGGCCGCGCCCGCCGGGTCCTGCGGCAGCAGCACCTTCAGCCGCCCCGTCTGCTTCCTGAAGTCGTACACGCCCTGCCCGCGGATGGTGACCCGGGTCCCGCCGGTGGCCATCTCCATCGACGTACTGGCCTTCGCGCTGCCGGCGCGCTCCAGGGCGGCCACCGCCCGGCGCAGCGTGTCCACGGTGCCGGGACCGCTGCGGACGTCCTCGGCGGCCGCCCCGCCGCCCGAGCATCCGGTGCCACAGACCATGAGTCCCGCCGCGACGAACGCGACCAGGACCCGCGCGCGTTCCTGCTGCTGCGCCACCATCGTCCACCGACCCCCAGCCGGTCCGTCCCGGGCCATCCCGTCGTCCGGTTAACGACAGGTGGAGGCGCCCGTCACGCGGCGGGAATCCGTTCACTTGCCTTGGGTAACGTTGTCGGTGTGGAGCATCTGGACGAGACGGACCCGGGCGCCGGCCATCGGACGACCACGGTCGAGCAAGGCCCCTTCTGCCTGGCCCGCTGCACCTGCGGCTGGCGCGGTCCGGCCCGCCGCGCCAGAAGCCAGGCCCGCACGGACGCCGCGACCCACGCCCTGGCCATGACCCCCTGAACCGGCGCACCGCCCAGCCTTTCCTCGCCCCCTCCGCCCCTACCCGACCCGAACCTGGGGCTCCGCCCCAGACCCCGCTCCTCAATCGCCGGAGGGGCTGAAACTCACGCCCGAACCCCAGCGAACGCGGACCCGCAGACGGGATCCGGCGCGAGGGGCCGTGCCGGTACATCAATGGCCGTCGCCACCGACGGTCACTCCTCACCCAACGGCGACGGGCTGATGCACCGGTACGGCCCCGACCCCCCACCGGACCGAACCCGCCCCACCGGTCTCGGCCACCCCGCCGCCATCACCCGAACCCCACCGTGCTGGGATGCGCAGTGCTGTAGCCGTTCTGCGACACAGCCGTGCGGAACCCCCGGACCCGGGGGCCCGTCTCGTTCCACGGAACCCACGGGAGGCACACATGCAACGGCGTTCGTTCATCGGCGGCACCACGGCCGTCCTCGCGGCGGCGGCGACGTCCGCCTGCAGCGGCAGCGGCAAGGGCGGCACGCACGCCGACGGCAAGGGCGGGTCCACGAACGCCACGGCCGGGGCGGCCGACACCAGCGGCATACGCACGGCGACCGCGGCCGACGCGGCAGCCGCCAACTGGACCGCGCTGTCGCGCCAACTGGACGGCTCCCTGATCCGCCCCGGCGACCGGAGCTGGACCACCTCCCACCAGCTCTACAACACCCGCTTCGACAACCTGAAGCCCGCCGCCGTCGCCTACGTCGCGCACGCCGACGACATCCGCACCACGATGGACTACGCCCGCGCCCACGGCGTGAAGGTCTCGATCCGCAACGGCGGCCACTCCTACGCGGGTTGGTCCTCCGGCGACGGCCGCCTGATCATCGACGTCTCCAAGCTGAACAAGATCCGCGCCTCGGCGAACGAGGCGGTGGTCGGCGCCGGTTCCAAGCTGATCGACGTCTACCGGGCGCTGGCCGCGAAGGGCGTCACCATCCCCGCCGGCTCCTGCCCCACCGTCGGCGTCTCCGGCCTGACCCTGGGCGGCGGCCACGGCGTGGTGTCCCGGGCGTACGGACTGACCTGCGACAGCCTCACGCAGGCGACGCTGATCACCGCCGACGGCAAGCAGCTCACCGCGAACGCGACCGAGAACAAGGACCTGTTCTGGGCACTGCGCGGCGCCGGCAACGGCAACTTCGGCGTCGTCACCGAGCTCCGCTTCAAGACCCACCCCGCGCCGCAGGCCGTGTCGGCGTACATGACCTGGCCGTGGGCCAAGGCCGCCGCGGTGGTGAAGGCCTGGCAGGAGTGGGGCCCGAGCCAGCCGGACGAGATCTGGTCGTCCTGCCACCTGTCCAACGCGGCCGGCGGCACCCCCACCGTCTCCATAGCCGCCTTCTCCCTCGGCACCTACGGCGAGCTCCAGAACGCGGTGGACCGGCTGGCGGACCGGATCGGCTCCCCCGCGCGCAGCGTCTCCCTCAAGCGGCGCTCGTACGAGGAGTCGATGGAGGTGTACGCGGGCTGCTCGTCGTTCTCCGCCGACGCCCAGTGCCATCTGCCGGGTTCGACGCCGGGCCGCAGCCCGCAGGGCGCCCTCGGCCGGGAGACGTACGCGGCCCGCTCGGACTTCTTCGACCGCTCGATCTCGGCGGCCGGCGTCCAGACGCTCCTGAACCAGATCTCCGGGGTCCGCGGCGGCGCGGGCAGCATCGCCCTCACCGCGCTGGGCGGCGCGGTCAACCGCGTGGCGCCGACGTCCACCGCGTTCGTGCACCGCCGCTCGCGGATGCTGGCGCAGTACATCGTCTCCTGGCGGGCGGGCACCTCCGGCACCACCGCCCAGTCCTGGCTGACGGGCGCCCACAACGCGATGACCCGGTACGCCTCGGGCGCGGCCTACCAGAACTACACGGACGCGACGCTGACGAACTGGCGCAAGGCGTACTACGGAGACGCGGCCACGCGCCTCGCGGCCCTGAAGCACCAGTACGACCCGAACCGCTTCTTCTCGTTCCCGCAGGCCCTCTGAGACCACCACGGGCCGCCGCACGGGCCCGGCGGCCCACCACCACACGGGCCACCGGGCCGGACAGGTCAGCCAGATCAGCCAGGTCAGACGGATCAGGCACCCGCCCCAGCGAGCCCCTACGCGGCGAGGTCCCGCTCCTCCGAGTGCTCGGCCCGCGCCCCCGGGATCAATGTCTCCCGCCCGGCGGGCACGGCGCCGCGCGCCCGGATCAGAAGGCCCGCGCGCGGCGCGGCCTCGACGGCCTTCATGACCGGCGTGAGCAGGGCCATGGCGAGCGGCGACAGCAGCAGGACGACGGCCGTACCGAGCGCGAATCCGCCGACGACGTCCGTCGGGTAGTGCACGCCCATGAAGACCCGGCAGAACCCTTCGAGCAGGGCCAGCGCGATCCCGGCGAGCCCGAACTTCCGGTTCGCGACGAAGAGTCCGACACCCATCGCCATGGTGATGGTCGCGTGGTCGCTGACGAAGGAGAAGTCGGTCTTGCCGCCCACGAGGACGTCCAGGCCCTGGTGGTCCACGAAGGGGCGCGGACGCTCCACGAAACCCCTTATCGGGACGTTCACGAGGAGGGCGACACCGGCCGCGAGCGGGACCCAGACGAGTGCGGCCACGGTCGCCGCCGCGTCGGAGCCGCCCCGCCGCCGCACGCTCGACCAGCACCACACGACGAGCAGGACCATCGCGAGCAGGAGACCCCACTCGCCGACGAACTCCATGGCCCGGTCGACCCAGTGCGGCGTGTGCTTGGCCAGGCCATTGATGTCGTAGAGCAGGTCGACGTCGGGGTTCGAACCGGATTCGGCGAGTTGCGCCATGGCGCTGCGGCCCCTTCGTCGTCATTCCCGCGACCGCGCCCTTTCGCGCGCCGCTCCGTCCACCCCCGTGGTTGTAGATCGGTTCTCTACGTCAACAGGAACGCACGGTCCCCTCCAATACGTTCCACCCTCCACGGAATGATCACGCACACGTTATCGAAGAGAGATATCTCCGCAGATCAGAGGGTGGATTCATACCGAAGTGGGCAATGCTTTCGCGCCATCCTCGGTCACCCGTGTGGCCCCGAAATAGTCGGGCGTGTCGACGGGGTCGAACCGGATGACGGCACCCGGCCGGGGAGCGTCGATCATGTATCCGCCGCCCACGTAGATACCCACGTGCCGGATGGCGCGGGAGTTGGTGAGGTCGTCGGAGAAGAAGACCAGGTCCCCGGGCAGCAGTTCGTCCCGCTTGGGGTGCGGCCCGGCGTTGTACTGGTCGTTGGCCACCCGCGGCAGGCTCACCCCGACACTCTCGTACGAGGCCTTGGTCAGACCCGAGCAGTCGAACCGTCCGCCCTGGTCAGCCGTGCCGTTGCCACCCCACAGGTAGGGGGTGCCGAGCTTCTTCTGCGCGTACGTGATGGCCCCCGCGGCCTGCTTCGAGGGGTCCACTCGGGTGACGGGAGCGGCGAAGCTCTTGGCCAGCGTGGTGATCGTCTTCACATAGTTCCGGGTCTCCGCGTACGGCGGCACGCCCCCGTACTTGATGACCGCGTAGGCGCCCGCGTTGTAGGCGGCGAGCATGTTCTCGGTGACGTTTCCCGGAGCGTTCTTCACATAGGAGGCGAGCTCGCAGTCGTACGAGGCGGCCGACGGAATCGCGTCATTCGGGTTCCAGACGTCACGGACGCCGTCCCCGTCGCCGTCGACGCCGTGCGTGGCCCACGTCCCCGGAATGAATTGCGCTATCCCTTCCGCCTGTGCCGGACTCTTCGCGTTGGGATTGAATCCGCTCTCCTGATAGAGCTGCGCGGCGAGCAGGGCGGGATTGATCGCGCCGCAGAGATTGCCCCACTTCTGTACGAGGGACTGGTACGCGGCGGGCACAGCGCCCTTGGCGAGCCCGACCGAACCGCCGCCGATGCCGCCCGCGAGGTTCCCGGCGACCAGGTAGACCCCGACGACGAGGACCATCACGAAGCCCATCCCCGCGCCCACGGCCGCGGTCGCCACGATCCAGGCCTTACGCACCGTCAACCGCCCCTCGCCGCCCAGGAGTCCGCCGACGTCAGTGTAGAGGCGGGCCCCTGCGGGAGAGGGGTGTCACGCGCACGGACGGAGCGGTTCGTCCCGTCGGAGCGGCGTCAACCGGCCAGGGCGGCCACGTGGTACAGGTTCTCGGCCTCGGTGCCGAACACGGGGCTGTACGAGACGTCGTCGGTGTCCCCGCCCTGTTCGTGACCGCCGATGACGCCGACGACCGCCCCGTCCCCGTTCACCCAGGGGCTGCCGCTGGTTCCGCCGGCGAAGGCGGGGCAGGCGACGCGCTGCTGCGTACGGCTGTGCGCGGTGGGCTTGTCGGTGCAGGTGACGGGGGCGTCGAGGGAGCCGGGGTATCCGGTGACGGTGACGGCGGTGGCCCCGGTGGCGCGGTGCGCGGCGAAGGCGTTCCCGCCGCCGACGGCGTCCTCGACGCCCTCGCCGTCGCGGGTGGCGAGCACGGCGAAGGCGACGTCGCTGTCCTCGTCCTGGTCCTTCTTCCAACCGTCGGGGAGGAACACGCCCTCGACGTCCCAGAACCCGTGGGGCGCCTTGCCGTCGCGGTAGCCAGGCGCGAAGGACAGTTCCGCCTCGCCGTCCAGGCAGTGGGCGGCCGTGACGACCAGATCGCGCCCCTCGCTGTGCACGACGGAGGCGGTGCAGAAGTGCCCGCCGGCGCCCTTGCTCGCGGCGCTCCCGTGGAACAGGGCGCCCACCCGGGCACTCCGGCCGTTGTCGGCGGCCCGGACGGTCACGCCGAACGGCCCGGGGCCGTCGTCGGCCGCGGCGACGGACGAGGACGTCACCGCGAGCAGCACCAGGGCCGCACCGAGCAGGACCGGCCGCCGGGTCTCCGGGAGACGGGTGATGCGGATGCTCTTCATCGCCCCTCACCTTGCCGCAAGCGGGTGAGAAAAACCTCGGACCAGTCCGAGTATCACCTGTGAACGCCGCCCCCGCCCGGCCACCGCGCCCCACCAGCCACGACGCCCCCTCCCGGCCCTCCGGTCCGGGCCGCCGCGAGCGCCGTGGAACCCGCGCCAGGTACTCCCATCGGCACCGGAACGGACGAGCCGACGGAGCGACGGGGCAGCCAGACACCGGAGTGGCGAGAGGACAGACGGAGAGAAGCCCGCGCGGGACGAACCGTCGCCCGGAACAAGGACCACCCGGATCACCCGGATCACCCGGCGATCCTCCGGCACCACCCGGATCACCCGGCGATCCCCTGGCACCACCCGATCCCAGGGGAGCCGGAGGCCACGGCTCCGGGTCGGCGATACGGTGGCCGTGAACGTCTCCGATCACACAGGGGAGTTGGAGTCCGCGATGCCCACGCCCGTCCGGCGGAAGTCCGAGGAGCACGACCGTGACTGACCTCCCCGCCGGCCTCGACTGGACCCGTGCCGCGCCCGAGGACGCGACCGGCCCGGGCCCCTGGATCGAACTCGCCTTCGGCGAAGACGACTTGGTCTACATCAGGGAGACCGGCGATCCGGAGAACGTCGTGACGACCACGCGCAGGAAGTGGGACGCGTTCGTGCTCGGGGTCCGGGCGGGCGAGTTCGACCACTTCGTCGAGGGGCTGCAGGACGGCCTCGGGCCGCACGACGTGACGCCGCCACCCGTGCAATTCCCCTGAAAAAGCTGTGAGTCGGGTCAAGCGGCCGTCAGCGGTCGGCCATCCGTGAGCCATGGGAGGGTCACGCGCCCGCCGCGTTCGGCAATGCGCGAGCAAGGCTTCCACGAGCCTCTTGTTGTCACGTACTCAACAAGGGATGGTCGTCCGCGGGCCCGCCCGGCCACCGGCGCCGCGGCGCACGACCCGTAAGGCATCACGATCGGCCGGAACACGTTCGGCGGCACCGGCCACCTCGCCACCGCGACCCCGGGCCACGACGGCCCGACCCGCCGGGGCACCCCGGAGGCGGTCACCGCGTTCACCGGCCGGCCTCCGGAGTAGGGCGGACGCCGGGAGACGTGGGGTTCCCCGGCACCACCCGGCGGAACGGGCCGCGGCAACCAGCCGCGGCCCGTTCCGTGCGTCCACCCCGCAGGGCCCCGGCGACCCGGGGAACACCGGCGCGACGCACCGTCAGAAGCCCCTCCCCGCAACCGCGTCCGTTCGAATATCTCCCCGCCATCCCCCCGCGCGCGAGGCACAGAAGGGGACAACGACGGAACCACGCGCCAGGTTTCGCTTCCGCTTCATTGCCCGGCGTGACCACCCGTGATACACAGAGTGACGATACGACTCTCGTACACCGCCGTACGCCTCCCGCGAGGGTCCCGCGTACGCCGGTGACAAGGAATTCGCACGAATCCCGCCAACCAATGACGTCAAGTCGACATACGAAGGCGTCATTGTCGGCGAGAATGGGCCCGACCTCTGCGCGCAGTGGCAGGGGGTGCAGAACTACCCACTAGGGGCGGTGACTTACATGCTTTTCGCAGCCGACAAGGGCGACATCAACACAATCATCGGCGGAATCGCCCCGGACTGGGGCCCCTTCGGCAGCCTGGGCAACGAAGCCAAGGTGATGGTCGAGGTGGTGATGGCGGTGGCCATCCTGCTCTGCCTCGGCATCGCGATCTGGGGTGCGGCCAAACAGCGCATCGGCGCGACCGCGCTCCGCGACACCTTCAGCGCCGAACAGGGCAAGGGACTCATCATCGCCGGGCTCACCGGGGTCTTCATCATCGGATCCCTCGGCACGCTCTTCACCATCGTGTACGGCATGGCCGTGTAGCCCGGCACGGCCATGCCGCACCGGCGTGCCGTCAGTACCCGGCCGGGCGCGCCCGGATTCTCGTCCTCCGATCCATCCGTCCGTCGTGCCCACCGGCTGAGGTTGCAACTCCCTGATGTCCAGTCACCACACCGCGCCCGCGCGGGAACCAGCACGGCTACCGTCGTACTACGTGGTTCAGCGAGAGATTGAGGGGGCGTACGCGGCATGAGTCTCGGTGACGAACCCGGGTACGGCGACGGCCCGCGCGGCGAGGACGGGGGGTACGGCGGCTCCGGCCAGACCCGTACCCGCCTGCCCGACCGTCCGGGCGACGTCTACGGCGGCGCGCGGCGCGGACGCGGATCCTCCTCGCGGAGCCTGGTCACGGTCGTCGGTGTCGTCGTCCTGCTCATCGCCGCGATCGCCTTCGCGAACCGCGGGGACGACGCGGCCTCGTCGGGCGACGGCAGCGGCGACAAGGCGAAGACGTCCCCGACGGCCGCCTCCGGCAACCACCCGGTGACGACGAAGTCCGCCGGCATCCCGTCGGGCTTCCCCCACACACCGGAGGGCGCACAGAGCGCGGCCGCCAATTACGGTATCGCCCTAGGCTCCACCGGCATGTTCAACGCCGACCAGCGGCACGCGATCGTCGACGCGGTGTACGCGCCCGACGTCGCTGCCGCACGGCAGCCCGACCTGGACGCGGCCTACACGAGTGAGAAGTTCCTGACGAACATCGGCCTGGACAAGAACGGCGCCGCCCCGGCCGGCCAGACCTTCATCTCGCGGATCATCCCGGTCGGCACCAAGACCAAGGCTTCCAGCACGGACAGCGCCACGGTCGAGCTCTGGTACACCTCGCTGTTCGGCCTGTCCGGCGACGGCTCAACCAACCCTGTGTCGGAGAGCTGGTACACGACGACCTACCAGCTGAAGTGGATCGACGGGGACTGGAAGGTCACCGACTTCACTCAGAAGGACGGGCCCGTCCCGGTGGGGCGGGACCAGAAGGCCTCCACCGCGGACGACATGACCAAGGCCGTCGAGGAGTTCGGAGGGTTCACGTATGCCCGCTAACAAGCCGCGCCGTGTCCTCTCGCTCGCCGCCACGGTGGCGGCGATGCAGTCGGCCGCCGTCCTGCTGGCCACCAAGGCGGTCGCCGCCCCCAGCCCGACTCCCAGCCGCAACCCTTGTGAACTCGTCCGCGGCCCCGCCAGAAAGTACTGCGACAGCGGAACCAAGGGCTCCGGCAAATCCGGCCTCACCACCGAACCCGGTACCTCCACCCTCGACCCCCTCTCCTCCCTCGCGAACGGCTGCGCCGACGCCGCCTCCTGGACCATCAACAAACTCTCCGCGGCCGTGAATGACACCGCCAACGTCGACTTCACGAACCCCAAGTTCCTCCAGCAGTACGCCGTCGTCTTCGCGGCTTCCACGATCCTCACCCTGCTCCTGTGGCTGCTGGCCGTGGCGAAGCGGGCCGTACGGGGTGTCCCCCTCGGCACGGCCCTGTCCGAGGCGATCGGCTTCCTCTGGCTGACCGTGCTGGCCTCCGCGTTCACCCCGCTCATCCTCTACACCGTCGTCTCCGCGACGGACGGCGTGACCGAGGTGCTCGCCAAGACCACCGGCAACCAGACGGACGCCTTCTTCGGAACGTTCTCCGGCGCCCTCGACAAGGGCGGCAACATCGGCGGCGGCCCGATCATGCTCATCGTCGTCTCGATGGTCTCGATCCTGGCCGCCGGAATCCTCTGGCTGGAGCTGGTCATCCGGGCCGCCCTGCTCTACGTCGGCGCCCTCCTCGGCACCGTCGTCTACGCGGGCCTCGTCGACAAGAACCTGTGGGGCCACGTCCGCCGCTGGGCGGGCATCATGATCGCGGTCATCCTGGTGAAACCGGTCATCGTCATCGTGCTCGGCCTCGCCGGCGCCCTCAGCTCCGACAACGGCCCCGACGCGTTCTCCGCCGTCGTCTCCGGACTCGCCATCATCCTGCTCGCCATCTTCGCCAGCGCGATGATCTACCGCTTCGTCCCCGGCTTCGGCGACGAGATCGCCGGCTCCCGCAACAACCGCATCATGCAGGGCGCCGAGGGCAAGGCCGCCGCCGTCATCAGCTCGCCGGCCACCCTGGTCGCCCAGGGCATCAAGACCCACAGCTCCCGCGCCGACAACAACGGCGGCGGAGGCGGAGGCGGCAACAGCCAGCCCCGCCCCGCCAACCCCGCGTCCGGCGGTGTGGCCGCGCACAGCAGCCGCACGCCGAACGGAGGCGGCGGATCCGTCCCCTCCGCCGCACCACCGCCGCGCAGCAGCGCGATCAACACCCCGCACGCAAGCAACACCCGCAACAGCAACCGCACGGGAGGTGAAGGGCGTTGACGACCGAGTCCCACCTGTCCCATCCGGTCACGCCCCGCCGTACATATCTGATCGGCCGCGCCCGGCCGAACGCGATCGTCGGCCGGAACCGCGAGTCCGGCGAGATCGCGCTCATCATCGGCGGCGCGTTCCTCGGCATGATGTGCGGCCTGCTCGTCCCGGTGCTGTCCCTGCGGATCGTGCTGCTCATGGGCTTCCCGCTGCTCGCGCTCGCCGCGGTGTACGTCCCGTACAAGCGGCGCACGTTCTACAAGTGGTTCGAGATCAACCGCAGCTACAAGCGGACCCTGCGCCAGGGAACGGCCTACCGCAGCCAGGTGATGGAGGCCGGTGTCCACCTCGACGGTAGGGAGGTCGAGATCGGACCGCCGCCCGGCATCGGGCGCATCGCCTGGCTCGCCGCCCCCTTCGGACCCGACGAGATCGCCGTCCTGCTCCACGCCGACCGCCGGACCGTCACCGCCGCCATCGAGATCGAGGGCCCGGGCGTCGGCCTGCGCGACAGCGAGGACCAGGAGGCCCTCGTCGACCGCTTCGGCACGCTGCTCAAGCACGTGGCGAACGGCGACGGCTTCGTCACCCGCCTCCAGATGCTCGCCCGCACCCTCCCGGCCGACCCGGACGCCCACGCCAAGGACGTCTCCGTACGCGGCGACGAGCGCGCCCCCGGCTGGCTCCAGCAGTCGTACGACCAGCTCCAGTCGATGGTGTCCACGAGCAGCGAGCAGCACCGCGCCTACCTCGTCGCCTGCATGCACTACTCGCGGGAACTCGCCGCCGAGGGCCAGGCCATGGCGCGGGCGGCCCGGCCGCAGGGCGGACGCAAGGTCGACCGGGACGCCGGACTCGCCGTCGTCATGGCCCGCGAGCTCACCGACATCTGCTCACGGCTCCAGGAAGCCGACATCCGCGTGCGGCAGCCGCTCGGCCAGGGACGGCTCGCCTCCCTCGTGCACTCGATGTACGACCCCGACCACCCCATCGACCACATCCAGGCCATGACCAGGCGCAACGCCTGGCCGGCCGAACTGGACGCGATGGAGCCGACGTACCTCCAGGCGAAGACCCGCGAGTCCTCCACCCGCGCGCCCTGGTGCCACGCCACGGCCTGGGTGAAGGAGTGGCCGATGACCCCGGTCGGCGTCAACTTCCTCGCCCCGCTCCTCGTCCACACCCCGGACGTCATCCGCACGGTCGCCGTGACCATGGACCTCGAACCCACCGAGATCGCCATCGAGCGCATGCTGACCGAGAAGACGAACGACGAGGCCGAGGCCAGCCGCGCCGCCAAGATGAACCGGACCGTCGACCCGCGCGACATCGCCTCGCACAACCGCCTCGACCAGCGCGGCGAGGACCTCGCGAGCGGCGCCGCGGGCGTCAACCTCGTCGGCTACATCACCGTCTCCTCCCGCAACCCCGAGGCCCTCGCGCGCGACAAGCGCACCATCCGCGCCTCGGCCGGCAAGTCGTATCTGAAACTGGAGTGGTGCGACCGCGAGCACCACCGTGCCTTCGTCAACACACTGCCGTTCGCCACCGGAATCCGCAGGTAGGGGCTGATGCACTGATGCGGGATCCGCTGTCCGCCGCGACGGACGCCTTCACGTCCTTCCTCTTCGGCAAGGTCGAGACGACCCGCCTGCCCGTACGCACGTCCACGGGCCAGGCGCAGGCGGTCTACCTGCCCACCGCCGCACCGGGTCTCGGCGACTCGGGCGTCATCATCGGCCGCGAGGTCTACTCCGGCAAGGGCTACATCTACGACCCCTTCCAGCTCTACGGGCAGCAGCTCCCCGCCCCGCACTGGCTGGTCCTCGGCGAGTCCGGCAACGGCAAGTCGGCCCTGGAGAAGACGTACGTCCTGCGGCAGTTGCGCTTCCGGGACCGCCAGGTCGTCGTCCTCGACGCCCAGGGCGAGGACGGCGTCGGCGAATGGAACCTCATCGCGCAGGAGCTGGGGATAACTCCCATCCGGCTCGACCCCACGGCCGCCCTGGACATGGGCATCCGGCTCAACCCGCTCGACCCCTCGATCACGACGACGGGGCAGCTCGCCCTGCTGCGCACGATCATCGAGGTCGCGATGGGCCACGGCCTCGACGAGCGGTCCGGCTTCGCCCTGAAGGTCGCGCACGCCTACGTCAACGAGACGATCGTCGAGCGCCAGCCGGTGCTCACGGACATCGTCGAGCAGCTCCGCCACCCCGAACCGGAGTCCGCCGAGGCGATGAACGTCGCCATAGACGACGTACGGGCCTGGGGCCTGGACGTCGCCCTGGTGCTGGACCGGCTCGTCGACGGTGACCTCAGGGGCATGTTCGACGGCCCGACGACGGTCGGCATCGACCTGGACGCCCCGCTCATCGTCTTCGACCTGTCGCACATCGACCGGAACTCCATCGCCATGCCGATCCTGATGGCGATCGTCGGTGTGTGGCTGGAGCACACCTGGATCCGGCCCGACCGCAAGAAGCGCATCTTCCTGGTGGAAGAGGCCTGGCACATCATCAACAGCCCCTTCGTGGCCCAGCTCTTCCAGCGGCTCCTGAAGTTCGGGCGCCGCCTCGGCCTGTCCTTCGTGGCGGTGGTCCACCACCTGTCGGACGTCGTCGACGGAGCGGCGGCCAAGGAGGCCGCCGCGATCCTGAAGATGGCCTCGACACGGACCATCTACGCGCAGAAGGCGGACGAGGCCCGGTCCACGGGCCGGGTCCTCGGCCTGCCCCGCTGGGCGGTCGAGATCATCCCGACGCTGACCCCGGGCATCGCGGTCTGGGACGTCAACGGCAACGTCCAGGTGGTCAAACACCTGATCACCGAGACGGAACGCCCGCTGGTCTTCACCGACCGCGCGATGACGGAGTCCTCCGCGGACCTGCTCTCCGACGACGCCATGCGCGCCGCCGAACTGGAGGCCGAGGAACGGGCGGCCGCCTTCATGGAACAGCACCTCAGCGATCTCGACGGCTCCACCGAGTCCACGGTGGCGTGATGAGCCCGTACCCCGACCAGCGCGACGACCGCCACGGCCCCCGGCACGAGGGGGCGGGCGGCATTCCGGACGGCCTGCTGATCGGGGTGCTGGGCTTCCTGCTCGGCATGACCCTGATGGTGTGGTCGGCGACAGGCCTCGCGGGCTGGTTCTCCCGCGGCGCCTGGCCGGACGCCATCACCTTCACCCGTACGCCCCTGGCCATGCGCCATCTGATCGGCGAGCCGCACGACATCGCCGGCGCCTGGCCCGACACCCCGCCCGCCCAACTGTCGGACTACGGCCTCTTCTGGGGCCTGTTCATCGGCCAGTTGATGGTCCTGCTGGTCCTCACGGTGTTCGTGATGGGCACCCTGGCACGGTGGCGCGCCGGACGAGCACGACGACGAGCACAGGGCCTGGAGCCCAAGGCGTCCAAGCGCGCGTCCAGGGCGTCCAGGGCATCCACGGAAGCGCCCGATCCGGTGGTGCCCCCGGCCAGGACGGAACAGCGGCCACTGCCCGCACAGCCCCTGGAGACGGCCCCCAGGGCGGCCGCGCCGGACGGGACGCCCCCGCAGGTGCCCGAACCCGCGGGCGCGCCGGCCCACGAGCACCTGGGCGGCCTCGACACCATCGCCGCCGAAGCCGCCGTAGCCCCGGCCGTCGCCGCGGCACCGCAGCCGGGACCGGCGTGGACGTCCGCGCGCGCGGTCGTCCTCGCCCCCGCCGAGACACGTCACCTCACCGCCGCCCAGGCCGTCCGCGACGCCGAGGGCCCGGTCCTCGTCATCACCTCCGCCCCCCGCATCTGGTCGGAGACCAAGGACGCCCGCGCCAAACTGGGCCCCGTCCTCCTCTACGACCCCGCCCACCTCTGCGACACCCCGGCCCGGCTGCACTGGTCCCCGTCGGCAGGGTGCGAGGACAAGGAGACGGCGGCGGCCAGAGCGGCCGCCCTCCTCGCCCCGGTACGCCCCTCCGCCAAGGCCGACCAGGCGATGGCCGACGTCGCCGAGACGCTCATGCGCTGCTATCTGCACGCCGCCGCGGTGGAGGGCAAGGCCATCCGCCACGTGCACCGCTGGGCCCAGGGCTCACAGGTGCAGGACGCCGTACGAGCCCTGCGGACGCATCCCAGGGCAGCGTCCGGCACCGCCGGGGAGCTCGAGGCCGCGCTCGTCTCGCATCCCGAACGCCGTGACATCGCCCAGGAGCTGACGGCACGTGCGCTGTCGGCGCTCGGCACGGTCAACATCCGAGAATCCTGCACTCCGAACCGAAGTGACAGCCTCGCCTTGGATTCCTTCGTCAATGAAGGGGGCACGCTTTATATGATCGGTGAACCCCTCGAGGACCCCAAGGCCGGCCCCGGCGCCATGCCTCTCCTGACGGCCCTCGCCTCAAGCGTGGTCGAGCGTGGCCGGCGCATGGCCGAACGGTCATCCTCCGGTCGGCTCGACCCACCACTCACGCTCGTCCTGGACGACATCGCGGCCGTGGCCCCGCTCCCCCAGCTCCCCGACCTGCTGACCACGGGCCCGGCCCGCGGTCTGCCGACCCTGGCGCTCGTCCGGTCCCGCGAACAACTCCGCTCCCGCTGGCCGCAGTACGAGCTTCCGGTCTGAGCGGTCCGGAGCCCGCCCCCGACACCGGACCGGATACGTAGCTGATGCGGATTCGGGGCTGATGCGGATTCGGGGCTGACACGGATACGCGGCTGATACGGACGGGCCGCCCTATCCCCGCTCGATGACGAACTCGAGCTCCAGCTCGCCGGTGTCCCCCGGCATGGGGGTCGTCCGCCCGGTGGGCAGGAAACCCGCCTTCCGGTAGAACGCCTCGGCACGACCGTTCTTCTCGTGCACGAACAGCCGCACGCGGTCGAGCCCGGCGTCCCAGGACCACGCCAGAGCGGCGTCGAAGAGCCCCCGGGTCACACCGGCCACGCTCCCCCGGTACTCGGGCCGTACGTACACCCCCACCAGATGACCCTGGGTGCGCTCGGGCACGTCCCCGAACGCGTCCTGCACCCCGGCCTCCTCGACGAGAACGGTCACGGACCCGGCCCACACCCCGTCCTCGCCCACGGCGACGATCTGCTGCCGCGCGGTGGCGTCGACAGCGGCCCCGGCCGCCCGGTCCTGCCAGAAGCCGTCCGGCTGCGTCACCGCGTCCTCGTAGGTCTCCAGGAACGCGAGGTGCGCGACGGGGTCCCGCAGGGCGTCGAGCCGGAGCTCCTTCACCTGCGGCCACTCGTCGGAACGTATGGAACGGATCACGTGGGCAACCGAGTTCATGGCAGTCACCGTAGTACGCGCACACGGCCGGGCTCATCCGATATCCACCCTGCCGATCAGCGCCGGCCCGGCCACCGTCATGCTCTTCCCTGTACGGCATTGTGAGCCGACCGATCCGATCACGCGCAAGCCCTCCAGGGAGAACACCGCATGGCCAAAGTCCAACTAGAGGAACTCCGCAACGTCATCCACCCCACGGGCAAGTTGGACAGCCGGGCGGAGCACTGGGCCGGACGCCTCTACATGAGGTCCCTCTCCCTTCGCGTGACCCGCCATCTCGTCGACACCCGCATCTCGCCGAACCAGATCACCGTGATCATGGTCTTCGCGGGGATGCTCTCGGGAGTCGCCCTGATCCTGCCGGGCCTCGGCGGCGCCGTCCTCTCCGTCGTCTTCATGCAGCTCTACCTGCTGCTCGACTGCGTGGACGGCGAAGTCGCGCGCTGGCGCCGCCAGTTCAGCCCGCTCGGCGTCTACCTCGACCGCCTCGGCGCCTACCTCGCCGATGCCGCCGTGATGGTGGGCATGGGCATCCGCGCCGCCCAACTCGGCCTCGATCTCTACCTGGTGGCCGGACTGGCCGCGGCGATCGGTGTGCTGCTCCTGAAGTCGTCCTCCGACCTCGTGCACGTGGCCCGCTCCGACAGCGGCATGCAGAAGGCGACCGACGCCTCCGTCGTCCCGCGCTCCAGCGGCCTCGCCCAGGTCCGCCGGCTGGCCTCGGCCGTGGGCCTGCACCGCCTGGTCAACGGCATCGAGTGCACCATCCTGCTGCTCGTCACCGCGGTCGTCGACCTGGCGCTCGGCGACCTGACCGCCACGCGCATCGCGACCGTCGCCGTGACGGCGATCGTGTGGCTGCTCGTGCCGGCACACGTGGTCTCGATCGTCGCGTCGTCCCGCCTGAAGTAACCGCACCAAAAAGAAAAGGGGGGCGGTCTCCTGATGGAGACCGCCCCCCTTTCCCATGAGAGCTGTTGAGATTCCCATTGAGAACTGTTGAGAACCTTTGAGAACTGTTCTTGAACGCAGAAAACCCCCGGACCGGTATCCCCGGTCCGGGGGTCTTCTCACAATTTGTTCGGCGGCGTCCTACTCTCCCACAGGGTCCCCCCTGC
>NZ_JBHTZF010000012.1:0-359009 GCF_042790435.1 Streptomyces sp. NPDC056738 | reverse complement strand
CTTTGTACTCACCCTCTCGGGCTTTCCTCCGGGCGCTTCCCTTCGGTCTTGCGTTTCCGACTCTATCAGACCGTTTCCGTATCCGATTTCCTCGGCGCTTTCCAGGTTCTCGCTTTCGCGTTTCCCTTTCCGGCGAGTCCGACTCTATCAGAACCTTTCGGGCCCGATTTCCTCGGTGCTTTCAAGGTAATCCGCTCTCGCGTTTCCCTTTTCAGCGGCTCCGACTTTATCAGAATCTGGGGGCCGGATTGACCGGCAGCCATTTCTGAATCATCAGGAGAGGCTTCTTCTGAATCGACGTGTCGATTGCTTTGAGAAGCGAGCAGACTCTAAACCGCCACCACCGGACGTGTCCAGTTCTAGGCAACTGTTCGAATCTACCTCCCCCAGCGACCCGTGTCAACGAGTTTTCTGGGGTGACGAGAAGGCTAGCAGGTCATCAGGGGCCCACGCACATCAGGCGGCCGTAGGCAGAGTGGCGCTTCGCTCGGACGCCGTGACGTCTCCTGTCTCGCCGGAGCGTGCCGCGCGCCCCCCGAGGACATAGACGTAGGCGAGAAAGGCCAGTTCAGCGGTGATGCCGATGCCGATGCGGGCCCAGGTCGGCAGGCCGGACGGCGTGACGAAGCCTTCGATGGCACCCGAGACGAAGAGGATCAGCGCCAGTCCTATCGCCATGCCGATCGCGGCGCGCCCCTCCTCCGCGAGGGCTGTCCGACGGGATCGCGGGCCCGGGTCGATCACGGTCCAGCCCAGCTTCAGCCCCGTCCCCGCGGCGACGAAGACGGCGGTGAGTTCCAGCAGACCGTGCGGAAGGACGAGCCCGAGGAAGGTGTCGAGCCGGCCGGCCGAGGACATCAGGCCGATGCCGACGCCCAGGTTGAGCATGTTCTGAAAGAGGATCCAGAGGACCGGCAGGCCGAGGAAGACGCCCAGCACCAGGCACATGGCGGCGGCCTCGGCGTTGTTCGTCCACACCTGGGCTGCGAAGGCGGCGGCGGGGTGACTGGAGTAGTAGGTCTCGTACTCACCGCCGGGGCGGGTGAGGGAACGCAGTTCGTCGGGCGCGGCGATGGCGGCCTGGACCTCGGGGTGAGTGCCGATCCACCACCCGAGGAGGGCGGCTATCACCGTGGACAGGAGCGCCGTGGGCACCCACCAGTGACGGGACCGGTAGACGGCCGCGGGAAATCCCCGCGTCAGGAAGCGGGTGACATCGCGCCACGAGGCCCGGCGGGTGCCTGTCACGGCACCACGCGCGCGGGCCACGAGCTGGCTGAGGCGCCCGGTGAGCTGGGGGTCGGGCGCACTGGACTGGATCAGCGAGAGGTGGGTGGCCGTTCGCTGGTAGAGGGTGACGAGTTCGTCGGCCTCGGCCCCGGTCAGGCGGCGCTGGCGGCGCAGCAGGGCGTCGAGTCTGTCCCACTCGGCTCGGTGGGCGGAGACGAAGACGTCGAGGTCCATCGTTTTGCCTGCTCCTCGCTGCGCATCTGGGGCTCGTCGTGGATGTCAGCTTGTCCTACTGGGGCGCGATGCGCCCTCAGCTTGGCAGACTGGCGGTTGTCGGGGCAGGTCAGGGGAAGGGCGGCGTGCGTGAGCGAGTTGGTGACGGGCGAGGCAGTGGCACTGGAGCTGCGGCCCGCGAAACTGCCGAGCCGGGCGCTGGCCGTGGTGCTCGACCTGGCGGTGGCGGTGGCGGTGTACGTCGTCGTGACCATCGGTCTGGTCGCCGCGACCTCCACGCTGGACGACGCGGCACAGATCGCCGTCTCGATCGCGAGTTTCCTTCTCGTGCTGGTCGGTGGTCCGATCGCCGTGGAGACGCTCAGCCACGGACGTTCGCTGGGGAAGATGGCGTGCGGGCTGCGGGTGGTGCGGGACGACGGCGGGCCGATCCGGTTCCGGCACGCTCTGGTGCGCGGTGCCGTCGGGGTGGTCGAGATCCTGATGACGTTCGGGATCGTCGCCTGCATCGCTTCGCTGGTGTCGGAGCGGGGGCGGCGGCTCGGTGACGTGTTCGCGGGGACGCTCGTCGTGCGGGAGCGGATTCCGGTGGGGCGCATGCCGTACGTTCCCGCGCCACCGCCCTGGCTGGCGGGACGGTTCGCGGAGCTCGATCTGTCCGCCGTACCGGACGAGCTGTGGCTGGCGATCCGGCAGTACCTGACGCGGATGCAGCAACTGGATCCGCAGATCGGTGGGGCGATGGCGGAGCGGCTGGCCGTGGATCTCGCCGCTCGTACCGGGGCTCCGGCGCCGCAGGGTGTGCCGGCGGGCGCGTATCTGGCGGCTGTCGTGCAGGAACGTCAGACCCGCGAGGCCCGGCGGACCTTCGGTGCCGCGCCGAACGGTTTCCCGTTCCCCGCACCCACTGGTCATCATCCCTACCCGCAGCCCGGCGGACCTGTCGGTCAGCCCCTTCCTCCGGGTCCCGGTGGCCACCCCGCTCCGCCGGTCCCCGGCGGGTATCCGGTGGCGCCTCCGTACGCGTCCCCGTCCCCGGCTCCGGTCGGTTCGGCCGGCCCGGCCGCTCCGGTCGAGCGTTCCGAACCGGACGAGCGTCCGTCGACCGGCTTCGCGCCGCCCGCGTAGCCGCCCTCGCCGCAGGGTCGGCATCGCAGGTCCAGCACCGCCGGTCCGCCGGTCCGGCGCCGTCCGTCAGGTGAAGACCGACGGCGGTGATTCGAGGTGTTCCAGTTCGATGCCGGGGGCCGCGAGCACCACGTCGCCGGCGATGTGCACGGCGTGCTGTTCCCCCGTGTCCAGCGCTGTGACCTGGTATTCGTCCACGGTCAGCGGCCCGTTGTCAGTGGCGTGTGTTTCGCTTGCGATCAAGGCCCAGGACTGGTCGAGGGTGCGCGGGGCGAGGACCGGGTCGGTGAAGGCGACGAGGCGGACGCGGGTCGCAGAGGGGGGTGCCGAGGGGGTGAGGCGAAGGAGACGGGCGGTGGCGACGAGGAAGGCGGGAGAGGTGCCGGTGAAGGCGTGGGCGGGCACGTTGCCTTCGGTGGCCTCGGTCCCGGTGGGGTCGGTGCGGACCCAGGTCACGCCGTCGAGAGCGGCGCCCCGCACCTGCCAGCCGGCCGCGTGCAGTTCGAGACGGATGGGGCGGCCCAGATCGTCGAGTGCGAGGTCGACGGAGCCGGTGACCGTCGCCGGTCCGGGCTCGGGCGGGCCGTCGGGCATGGTGTCGGACGGGGCGGTGAGCTGGGAGACGTAGCGCCAGCCGGAGGGGCCGGGCGCGCAGTTGAAGTGTTCGTCGGCGAGAGGGGTGTGGTCGTGCGGATCATGGAGCGAATAGCGGCCGCGGGGCATGGGCGTTCAGGTCCTCATCGGGGACAGGCCCCCGCCGGGACGGCGAGGGCCTGCTGACATCCGGACGCCGAGCGGTGGTACCGCTGCTCGGCGGGCGTGCTCAGTAGCGGTAGTGGTCCGACTTGTACGGGCCCTCGACCTCGACACCGATGTACGAGGCCTGCTCGGGGCGGAGCGTCGTGAGCTTCACGCCGAGCGCGTCGAGGTGGAGACGGGCGACCTTCTCGTCGAGGTGCTTGGGCAGCACGTAGACGTCGGTCGGGTACTCCTCGGGCTTGGTGAACAGCTCGATCTGGGCCAGGGTCTGGTCCGCGAACGAGTTGGACATGACGAACGACGGGTGGCCGGTCGCGTTGCCCAGGTTCAGCAGGCGGCCCTCGGACAGCACGATGATGACCTTGCCGTCGGGGAACTTCCAGGTGTGGACCTGGGGCTTGACCTCGTCCTTGACGATGCCGGGGATCTTCGCGAGGCCGGCCATGTCGATCTCGTTGTCGAAGTGACCGATGTTGCCGACGATCGCCTGGTGCTTCATCTTGGCCATGTCCGCGGCCATGATGATGTCCTTGTTGCCCGTCGTGGTGACGAAGATGTCGGCCTTGTCGATGACCTCGTCGAGGGTCGTGACCTGGTAGCCGTCCATCGCCGCCTGCAGGGCGCAGATCGGGTCGATCTCGGTGATGATCACGCGGGCGCCCTGGCCGCGCAGGGACTCCGCGCAGCCCTTGCCCACGTCGCCGTAGCCGCAGACGACGGCGGTCTTGCCGCCGATGAGGGTGTCGGTGGCGCGGTTGATGCCGTCGATCAGGGAGTGGCGGCAGCCGTACTTGTTGTCGAACTTCGACTTGGTGACGGCGTCGTTCACGTTGATCGCCGGGAACAGCAGGGTGCCGTCGCGGTACATCTCGTACAGGCGGTGGACGCCGGTCGTGGTCTCCTCGGTCACGCCGCGGATCTCCGAGGCGAGCTGGGTCCACTTCTGCGAGCCGTTGCTGATCGTGCGGTTGAGGAGTTCGAGGACGACGCGGTGCTCGTCGTTCTCGGCGGTGTCGACGGAGGGGACCTTGCCGTCCTTCTCGTACTTGACACCGTTGTGGACGAGGAGGGTGGCGTCACCACCGTCGTCCAGGATCATGTTCGGGCCGCCGGTGGGGGTGTTCGGCCAGGTCAGCGCCTGCTCCGTGCACCACCAGTACTCCTCCAGGGTCTCGCCCTTCCAGGCGAAGACCGGGACGCCCTGCGGGTTCTCGGGCGTGCCGTTCGGGCCGACCGCGATGGCGGCGGCGGCGTGGTCCTGGGTGGAGAAGATGTTGCAGGAGGCCCAGCGGACCTCGGCGCCGAGGGCGACCAGGGTCTCGATGAGGACGGCGGTCTGCACCGTCATGTGCAGGGAGCCGGTGACGCGGGCGCCCGCGAGGGGCTGCGCCTCGGCGTACTCCTTGCGGATCGACATCAGGCCGGGCATCTCGTGCTCGGCGAGGGTGATCTCCTTGCGGCCGAAGGCGGCCAGGGAGAGGTCGGCGACCTTGAAGTCCTGTCGGTTGTCGACAGTCGTCATGGAGAGCTGCTCCTCGGTATCGGGGCGAGGTGGGTAGGGCTGTTCTGCGCGGCGGCGGCACGTGCGCGTGCCCGACGGGGCACGGACGTGCCTCGGCAGGACACAGCTGTGCCCGGTGCGCGCAGCGCAGTCCGTCGGAGGCCCTCTCTCCCTCGGCCGGTCCGCGGTGGGACCGCCCGACCGCCATCAGCAGCGACGTCTGGCTCGGTCACCAAGCTACACCGGTGGGCCGGTCCCTCCCCAGTCCACGTCCGGACAAAGCGGCCTTCACGGGCCTGATCGGAAGGGCCCGGCGCAGATGGGGGGTGCCGGAGCGGGGTGCTGGACGGAGGAACGCCGCCGGGGCCCGTCCGTGTCGCGGACGGGCCCCGGCGGGGCGGAACGGGGATTCGGGAGCGGGCGGGATCAGTGGTCGGCCGGCGACGGCGTCGGTCCGCCGGGGGTCGCGGCCGGGTCCGGGCCCTTGGCCGCCTCGGTGTCGCTGTAGATGTCGGGCTCCAGGTAGATCACCCGGGCGATCGGGACGGCGGCGCGGATGCGGGCCTCGGCGGCGTCGATCGCCTTGGCCACCTCGGCGGCCGTGTCGTCGTGCCGCACGGCGATCTTCGCGGCGATCAGCAGTTCCTCGGGGCCGAGGTGGAGGGTGCGCATGTGGATGATGCGGGGGACGGTGTCGCCGTCGACCATCGCCGCCTCGATCTTCGCGGTCTCCTCCGGGCCGGCCGACTCTCCCAGCAGGAGCGACTTGGTCTCGGCGGCGAGCACGAGGGCGATCAGGATGAGCAGGACACCGATGCAGACGGTGCCGATGCCGTCCCAGACGCCGTTGTCCGTGAGCAGGGCGAGGCCGACGCCGCCGAGGGCGAGGACCAGACCGATGAGCGCGCCGAAGTCCTCCAGGAGGACGACGGGCAGCTCGGGGGCCTTCGCGCGGCGGATGAACTGGGACCAGGAGTGCGAGCCGCGCAGCTCGTTGGACTCCTTGATGGCCGTACGGAAGGAGAAGCCCTCGGCGATGATCGCGAAGACGAGGACGCCGACCGGCCAGTACCAGTGCTCGATCTCGTGCGGGTGCTTGATCTTCTCGTAGCCCTCGTAGACGGCGAACATGCCGCCGACGGAGAACAGGACGATCGACACGAGGAAGGCGTAGATGTAGCGCTCGCGGCCGTAGCCGAAGGGGTGCTGCGGGGTGGCCTCGCGCTGGGCCTTCTTGCCGCCGATCAGGAGCAGCGCCTGGTTGCCGGAGTCGGCGAGCGAGTGGACGCCCTCGGCGAGCATCGAGGAGGAGCCGCTGAAGGCGAACGCCACGAACTTCGATACCGCGATCGCGAGGTTGGCGCCGAGTGCCGCCACGATCGCTTTGGTGCCGCCTGAAGCGCTCATCTGCTCCTGCTGTCCCTTCGTACGCGTCCGGACCCGTCCGTACCCTCGTACCCCGTCCGGTCCCGGCTTTGCCCACCCTTTGCGGTGGGCCATTCTTGCAGCCCGGTCCGCCGGCGACGCGCCTCAGGTCCCTGCCGTCGTCCCGTCAGACGACAACTGTCGCACGGAAGATCGTGCCGGACCCGGACACTTCGGCCTTTTCCCCGGCCGGTACGAAGACCGAGGTGCCGGGGGTCAGGTCGATGCCGTCGGCGCGCACGGAACCCGAGGTGCAGAGCAGGATCTGCGGGGTCTCGCGGGTGAGGTCGCGCGGGTCGGCTCCCTCGGCGACGACGTAGCGGGAGAGGCGGAACTCGTCGATGGGGGTCGCGTAGACCTCTTCGCCGTCGGGGGACGCCTCCGGGCGCAGGACGCCGGGGTCGGCCGCCTCGAAGCGGACCACGCGCAGGAGTTCGGGGACGTCGACGTGCTTGGGGGTCAGACCGCAGCGCAGGACGTTGTCGCTGTTGGCCATGATCTCGACGCCGAGGCCGTTCAGGTAGGCGTGCGGGATGCCGGCGCCGAGGTAGAGGGCCTCGCCGGGCTGGAGCCGGACGTGGTTGAGGAGCATCGCGGCGATGACTCCGGGGTCGCCCGGGTAGTGGTGGGCGAGGCCGGCGTACGGGGCGTAGTCGCCGCCGAGGCGGGCGCAGGCGGCGGTGGTCTCGGTGACCGTACGGGCCATGTCCTGCGGGTCGGCGCTCAGCACCGCCGTGAGGACCTCGCGCAGCGCCGCCTCCTCCGGGTGGGCGCGCAGCAGGTCGACGTACGGCTTAAGGGAGTCGACATCGAGGGCGGCGAGGAGCGCGGCGGCCTCCTCGGGGGCGCGGAAGCCGCACAGGCCGTCGAACTCGGTGAGGGCGCAGATGAGTTCGGGCTTGTGGTTGGCGTCCTTGTAGTTGCGGTGCGGGGCGTCGATGGGGACGCCCCGGCGCTCCTCGTCCTCGTAGCCCTCGCGGGCCTGTTCGAGGTCGGGGTGCACCTGGAGGGAGAGGGGGGCTCCGGCGGCGAGGAGCTTCAGCAGGAACGGGAGCCGGGGGCCGAACCGGGCGACGGCGGCGCGGCCGAGTTCCCGCTCCGGGTCCTCGGCGACGACCTCGTTGAGCGGACCGCGCCCGGTGCGCGAGGGTGCGCCCGGGTGGGCGCCCATCCACATCTCCGCCTGCGGTTCGCCGGTCGGCTCCACGCCGAGCAGCAGGGGGATGGCGGTGGTCGAGCCCCAGGCGTAGGGGCGGACGGTGTTGTCGAGGCGGTCCATCGGTGTCTTCTTCTCCATACGTGCGCTGCGCGGCCCGCCGGGGCGGGCGTCGATCGGAAGCCTGGTGTCAGGGGAGCCTGGCGCGGGGTCCGGCGGTACGGCACGCCGGGCGCGAGGTCCTGCCCAAGATCAGGCCCCCGAAGCGAGCGCCAGGTAAACGGCGGCGAAATCCGTGATGGCGATCAGCTCGGCGAGGGTTTCCAGTTCGCCGCCCTCCTCGGGTTCGAGCTCGCTGATCGCGGTGTCGTGGCTGAGGGCGAGTTCGCGGGCGGCGGGGGCGGCGCTGATCCCGCCGATGGGACGGTCGCGGAGCAGCACCACGCGCGCGTGCAGCGCCTGTGCCTCCTCGACGCGGTCCCGGAAGAAGTCCTCGGGGTCCGCGCCCGCGGCGAGGGCGCCGGCGAGCAGCACGCTGTGCGAGGCGAGCGCCTCGGGCAGTTCGGCGGTGAGCGCGGGGCGGCCGGCGAGTTCGGCGAGTGCCGCGGTGAAGCGGCGGCCGGCCGGGCCCGCGGAGGTGCCCTCCGTCCAGATCACCGGGAGCGCCTCGGCCAGTTCGACGGCGAGCGTCTTGGCGGGGTTGTGGTAGGCCGCGATGGCGGGGCCGCAGCGCTCGGCGACGCGGTCGAGGCGGTCGGCGACCTTCTGCAGCGCCTGGGGCGGGGCGGAGACCAGGCCGGTGCGGTCCAGGAGGGCGAGCAGCGGGGTGAGCAGCGCCCAGAGCACGCCGGGCGCGGAGGCGCCCAGGGGCTCCTCCTGCTCGTACGGGGCGGTCGCCATCGGTACGAAGAGACCGTGGCTGCCTTCCACCCACTCGGCCATCGGGGAGCCGGCGGGGGCGACGGCGGCGACGGTGCTGCCGCGCCGGTAGGCCTGCTCGATGAGCAGTTCCAGGCCGGGTTCGCTGCCGTCGGGGGTGGCGACCAGCAGGAGGTCGACGGGGCCGGCCCAGCCGGGCAGGTCCCAGCGCAGGGCGCCCCCGGCGGGGGCGACGCCGGTGGGGGTGAGCCGGGTGAGGGGGCAGCTCGCTCCGGCGAGGGTGCCGAGCAGTTCGGCGACGCCGGTGGCGGCCATGCCGGGGCCCGCGATGAGGACCGCGCGGGGGCGGCCGTCGGGCTTCAGCTCGGAGATGCCGGCCTCGTTGGCGTGCCGGACCGCGGTGCGTACCCGGGCGCCGGCCTCGGCGGCGCCGCGGAGCAGGGCCCGCCGGTCGGCCCGGGTGAGCGCGTCGGGATCGTCGAGGAGCGATTCGTCGAGCATGGGGTCGGTAGCCTCCGATCGCCGGGGCGCTTGCGCGTGAGCCGCCGGGGTCGCTTGCACGGGGTCGCTCGCGGGAGGGCCGAGCGCGCTGGGTCGGACCGGGTGCCGGGCGGGCTGCGCCGGCATCGGGACGGCCGCGTCGCCGTCGTCCGTGCGGGCGGCGGGTGCCGTCGCTCGTCGTCGGGTTCGTGGCTCGTCGTGCCTGCCGCGCCGTCGGCCCGCGAACGGGGACGGCGCCGCTGTCGCCTCGCGTGCGGCGGTCGCGGCGCCGCTGTGCGCGAGGCGGGTGCGTCGGTTACGCGGGGCGCCGGGCCTCGTCGACCAGGAGTACGGGGATGCCGTCGCGGACCGGGTAGGCGAGCCCGCAGTCCGCTCCCGTGCAGATCAGCTCGGTCTCCTGCTCCTTGATCGGGGCATGGCAGGCCGGGCAGGCGAGGATCTCCAGGAGGCCGGCTTCGAGCGGCATGGGGTGTCCTTCCGAAACGGTGGATGCGGCCTGGTCAGGGTACCGCTGCGGGAAGCCCGCCGCCGGGGCGCGCCCACGGTTCGTGGGGCGTGCCGGGCAGGTGTACGGGCCCCCGCCCCGCGCGTCGCCTCCCGCGCCCGGTGAGGGCGCGGGAGGGACTGGTCGCGGGTCAGGATCTGATGAGCTTCAGGACCTCGTCGCGGAGCTTTGCCATGGCGGCCTGGTCGGGGGCCTCCGCGTTGAGGCGGAGGAGGGGTTCGGTGTTCGAGGGGCGGACGTTGAACCACGCGTCCCCGAGGGTGACCGTCAGGCCGTCGAGCTCGTCGAACTCGACGCCCTCGCGGTCCTCGTAGGCGGCCCTGACGGCGGCGAGGCGGGCCGCCTGGTCGTCCACCGTGGAGTTGATCTCGCCGGAGCCCGCGTAGCGGTCGTACTCCGCGACGAGCCCGGAGAGCGGGCCGTCCTGGCCGCCGAGGGCGGCGAGGACGTGGAGGGCGGCCAGCATGCCGGTGTCGGCGTTCCAGAAGTCGCGGAAGTAGTAGTGCGCGGAGTGCTCGCCGCCGAAGATCGCGCCGGAGGTGGCCATCTCGGCCTTGATGAAGGAGTGGCCGACGCGGGTGCGGACCGGGGTGCCGCCGTGCTCGCGGACGACCTCCGGGACCGACCAGGAGGTGATGAGGTTGTGGATGACCACGCCGCCGCCGTGCTTGTCGAGCTCGCGGGCGGCGACCAGCGCGGTGATCGCGGACGGGGAGACCGGCTCGCCCCGCTCGTCGACGACGAAGCAGCGGTCGGCGTCGCCGTCGAAGGCCAGGCCGAGGTCGGCGCCCTCTTCGCGGACGCGCTTCTGGAGGTCGACGATGTTGGCCGGGTCGAGCGGGTTGGCCTCGTGGTTCGGGAAGGTGCCGTCCAGTTCGAAGTACATCGGGACGAGTTCGAGCGGCAGGCCGGAGAACACCGTGGGCACGGTGTGTCCGCCCATGCCGTTGCCCGCGTCGACGACGACCTTCAGGGGGCGGATCGAGGTCAGGTCGACGAGCGAGCGGAGGTAGGCCGCGTAATCCTCCAACGTGTCACGCTGCGTGATCGTTCCGGGCGTGGCGTCCGAGGTCGGGGCGCCGGAGTCGAGCCAGGTCTCGGCGAGCCGGCGGATCTCGGAGAGCCCGGTGTCCTGGCCGACGGGGGCCGCGCCCGCCCGGCACATCTTGATGCCGTTGTACTGGGCCGGGTTGTGCGAGGCGGTGAACATGGCGCCGGGCAGGCCGAGCGCGCCCGAGGCGTAGTAGAGCTGGTCCGTGGAGCACAGGCCGATCTCGGTCACGTCGACCCCGCGTGCCGCGGCGCCGCGTGCGAAGGCGCGGGAGAGGCCCGGCGACGACGGCCGCATGTCGTGCCCGATCACGATGGCGTCGGCTCCGGTCACTTGGACGAAGGCGGCACCGAACAGCTCGGCGAGCGGCTCGTCCCACTGGTCCGGGACCACCCCGCGTACGTCGTACGCCTTCACGAGCTGCGACAGATCAGCAGTCACGGCCAACCCTCCAGGAGTCCACTTCGGTGGCCCCAAACTACCCGTCCGGGCCGACAGCGGGTGGTGGCCGGCTCGAGCGGGTCGCGTCCCAGGTCAGGACGGCATCCGGGGTTCGGTCCTCTCGACCGGGATCACGGACCTCAACTCGCGGACCGTCGTGAGCCGTTCCGGGCGGCCACGCGCGCGCGTGGCCGGGTCGCCAGGACGGCGGCGGCCAAGGAGACGCCGTTGTCGGCGAGTTGCCCGGAGGGAGGGTTCGAGGCGGCGAACTGGGCGGCGGCGAAGGCGACTACGGGGGCGGACACGGCGCCCTGGGCTGCACTGGAGAGCTTCTGGCCCGCCAGTACGCGGTGGGCGAGGCGGGCGAGCGGTGGGGCCGCCGGAAGGCCTGTCAAGCCCGTCGCGGGGGCCGAGGCCGGTGCGGCGGAACGGCGGCCGCGGAGCGGCGGGCGGGGGAAAGGCGCGCCGGATGCGGCGGGCGGAGCGTGGCGTGGCGGGACCGCACGGCCGAAAGGGCGGCGATCAGTTCTCGGGCGAGCGCAGGATCCGCAGGTGGCCGCGGCGCGCGACCTCCATCGGGTCGGCCGAGCGGGCGCTGCCGCCGGCCTCCGCCGCGCGCTTCTGCGGACGGGCCGCCTCGCGCACCGCGTTCGCCAGCGCCTCCAGATCGTCGCCGCTGGGGCGCGCGGGACCGGAGGAGTCGGCGAGGCGGACGACCTCCCAGCCGCGCGGCGCGGTGAGGCGCTCGGAGTGCTCGGCGCACAGGTCGTAGCAGTGGGGTTCGGCGTAGGTGGCGAGCGGGCCGAGGACCGCGGTCGAGTCGGCGTAGACGTACGTCAGCGTCGCGACGGCGGGACGGCCGCAAGCGGTGCGCGAACAGCGACGTACAAGGCTCACGACGTTGGACGGTACCGCACTCTTGAGCGGGCCGCGACGACTCTCCCCCAGGTCACCCCACCGTGTCGTGCTGTGAGACGCCCCACACGGCTTTCGGAGCATCAGAGCCTGACCTGGGGCGACATCGGGTGCCGAGATACCGAACAGACCTGAATCCGGTCACCACTTGGTGCGAATCATGCCAATTGCCATGTCAGAGACGGTCTTGGAGAGATACGAAATCGAGCTGAATCTTGACGAGAATGGTCATCCGGCGTCATCCGGAAGACAGGACGGGCCGGGGACGGGCCAGGGTGATCCGCCCTCCCGGCGTCGCCCACCCGTCGCCCACCCGTCGACGACCGGCGCGTGGGGCCGGGCGGCCGGGCCGGGCGGGGACTACTCTTCGTCAGTGATGGACAGCCCCGTACCGCCCCGTGCCGCAGCGCCCGGTCCCCGTCGTCGCGACCGCCACGGCAGGGGCATGCGCGGCCCCGTGGCGCCTCCCCAGGTACCGCTCGCGGCGAGCCGCTCCGAGGTCTTCGCGGACCTCGTGCAGGACTCCGTGGAACGCCTGGAGCGCCGCTGGCCACAGCTCGCGGACATCGACTTCATGGTCCTCGAGGTCCCCCGCCTGGAGCGCTCGGGCGAGGGCTGGAGCGACGAGGCGGTGCCGCTGGGCGGCACGATCGCGGCGCGCGAGGGCCGTCCCGCGCGCGTGGTCGTCTACCGCCGCCCGATCGAGATCCGCACCAAGGGGCGCGACGAACGCGCCGCCCTGGTGCACGAGGTCGTCGTGGAACAGGTCGCGGAACTGCTGGGCCTGACGCCGGAGACGGTCGACCCGCGCTACGGCGAGGACTGAGACCCGCCCGCGGCCGCTCGGGCCCGGGCGGGATCACCGGTCCCGGTCACTGGCCGAGCAGCACCGAGAGGTCCTGTCGCGCGTCCGGCACCGAGACCGTCCCGCGGTCGTCCGGCAGGTTCTGGATGGTGAAGGCCGGAACGCCGTCCTGGCTCGCCGAGAGCATCCGGGAGGCGTAGACCGGCCCACCGGAGACCGACTCGACGGTCAGCGCGTACGTGCCCTTGAGGCCGCTCGGGACGGGCGCCTCGACGTTCTGGGTGGTCCCGCCCTTGATCGTGAACGTCTTCGAGACGGCCGTGCCGCCCCCGCTGCCCGCGGACGCGGTGACCTTGACCGTGGCTCCCTGACCCGGCGCGGTCACGGCGAGCGTGGAGCCCTTGGCGGTGTTGTCGGCGACCGTCGCACGCGCGCCGACCGGGGCACTGGCCGGGATGAACGCGGTCTCCTGATCGGCGCCCTTGCCCCGCACCACCCGCAGCGCGGCCACGACCGGCGCGGACGATCCGGTGGGGGTGAGCACCAGGGAGCCCGCCTCGCCGCGGGTGACGTCCCCGAGGTCGACGGCGGCGGTCATGCCGGCCTTCACGTGCAGCGTCTCGTTCCCCGCCGGGGTGATCGTCCCCGTGGGCGAGGCGAGGCGGACCTTCAGGTCGGCGTCCGTGTCACCGGGCGCGAAGGCGACCAGGCGCACGGACGTGGCGTCCTTGGGGATGCCCGGCATGACGAGGCTGCCCGAGGGGTCGGTGGAGGCGGCCAGCCAGTCGCCGCCGGTCTTCGCGTCCAGTGCCTGCACGGCGGCTCCCACGCGGCCGCTGCGGACCTTCACGTGCACGGTGAGGTCGGCCTGCGGGCCACTGGTCAGCGTGTTCAGCAGGATCGGTTCGCTGGCGTGCGCCTTGACCGTGATCCCGTCCGCCACCGTGGACTTGAGCGTGCCGTCCTTGCCGTACAGATCGATGTCGACGACCGCCGCCGCGTCGTCCGGGTTCGTCAGATGGACGTAATCGGTGCGCTGCGCGGCCGTGCTGGCACCCGGGAACCAGAACTCGGTGTCGGGAGCGGCGCAGTTGGTGCCGAGCAGACCGCGCCCGGCACCCGCGGCGACCTCGGTGGTCTCCTGAACCGTCCAGCCGGGCGCGAACTTGCCCGAGGCGACGCCCACCAGGGCGGGCGCGTCGGCCCCCGAGGTGTCGCCGGCCGCGGGCTTGCCGGGCTCCTTGGGCTGGACGACGGGCTTGGCGGCCTTGGCACCGCTCTTCTTGCCGCCGCCCGAACCGGACCCCTCGGCCGACTCCTCGGCCGCGGCCTGGAGTTGAGCCTTGCCACCGCTGCTCGCGCCCTCCACGACGGGGGTGAAGGACGTGTAGGCGGTGTCCGCGATGTCGGAGGTGCTCGGTTGCGGGCAGAGCAGGCTGGTGCGCTCCACGGGCAGCCGCGCGGCCGTGGCGGACGCGCTGTCGCCGCCGGCGCCGGGCGACTTGAGGGTCGCGAAGCCGGTGACGGCGGCGAGCGCGGTCGCCGCGGCGATCAGGGACAGGGTGGTGCGGTTCACTGCTGGCTCCCGTCGGGGCGCTCACTGTCGGTGCCGTGCGGGGGCTGCGTGGGGTCGTAGGCCGGGTCGTAGCCCTGCCCGCCCTGGTCGTAGCCCTGGCCCTGGGAATCGAAGGGCCGGCCGTTCGCGTCGTAGCCCTGGCCGTAGTTCTGGTCGTACGCCGCCGTGCCGCCGTAGGCGTACGGGTCGTACTGGCCGCCCTGGTAGGGATCCGCCGGGTACGCCTGCTGGTCGTAGGCACCGGCCGGGTACCCCTGCTGCCCCTCGTACGGCTCGCCGCCGTACGTGTCGTACTCGGCGTTCGCGTAGCTCGGGGTGTCCCAGGCGCCGTACGCCTGCTGATGCGGGACGGCGACGGCCGGGGACTCCTGGCCCTCGCCCTCGTCGGCGTCGGTGTGGGCGGGGAAGTCCTCATCGAACTCCTGGCCCTCGTCCGGCTGCCCGGACTCCGCCTCGGCCTCGGCCTGGGCACGCAGCCGGCGGGCGCGGCGCCCGTCGCCCGTCATGTCCTGGGCGGGTACGGGCTGCTCCTCCTCGGGGAGGTCGTCGTCGATGTCCCGGCGCCGCCCGGGGAGGGCGAGCACCACGAGGACCAGGGCGAGGGCGCCCTGGGCCCACAGCCAGGCCGTGTGGCTCAGCGGTGCCTCGAACGTGACGTCCAGCCTGCCGCCGGTGGAGGGCAGTTGGAAGCCCTGGGCCCAGCCGTCGACCGTGGTGCGGCCGAGCTGCTTGCCGTCCAGGGTCGCCGTCCAGCCCGCGTCGGCGCTGTCGGCCAGGCGCAGGACGCGGCCCTCGTCACCGGTGGGGATCGTGGTGTGCACCTCGACGGGTCCGGCGGCGATGGACTCCGGGTCGCCGGACGCGGGGACGATCGCGGCGCGGGAGACCTGCTGGTCGACGCGCCACAGGGCACTGCCGTCCTGCTGGCTCAGCCGGGACAGGCCCGGGGTGGCGTCCAGGACGCGACTCACCTCGCGCGGCGCGCCCTTGCGGACCAGGACGTAGCGCACGGCGAAGCCGCCGAGCTGGTCGGCCTGGTCGGCGCCGGAGCCCGCCACGAGGTTGGCGACGACCTTGTCGAGCCTCTTGTTCTCGCCGCCGGCCGCGGCGAGTTCGGCGTCGCCGAGACGGGCGCCGGAGCCACGCACGAGGACGTAGCCGACATCGGCGGCGGAGCGGCTGTCGAGGACGAGTGTGCGGGCCTGGTCGCGGGTGTTGCTCTCCTCGGCGACGAACGCGGGCACCTGCACCGGGTCGCGGCGCTCGACGGGTCCGTCGGCGCCGCGGATGATCCATCCGGCGGCGACGAGCAGCGGGCCCGCGGCGCAGGCGAAGGCGATGAGCGCGGCCACCGGCTGGCGCCAGCCGAAGCTCTGCTCGGCGACCCGCGCGCGTGCCCCGTCGGAGCCGACGGCCGCGGCGGCCAGCAGCGCGAGGCCGTACACGAGGGTCGCGGGTCCCGCCCAGGTGGAGCGGTTGGACAGGGCCGCGAAGACGAGGGCGACGACGGCGACGACCCAGGCGGTCCGGATCCCCGCCTGGCGCTCGGAGCGCAGCAGCGCGGCCAGCGCGGCCAGGACGATGCCGAAGAGCATGAGTCCGCTGACGGTGCCCGGCCCGCCGGGACTGGCGCTGAGCAGGTCGAGCGCGGAGGCCGCGCCGGTGCCGTAGTCCAGGCCGGCCTGCTTGAAGAAGCCGAACGGCAGCAGGGTCAGCGACCAGGGGGCGAGGACCAGCAGCGGGGTGCCGAGCTGGGCCAGGAAACGCAGGCCGTAGGCGGGGATCTCCCTGCGGCGCACCACCAGGAGGGCGACGCCGAGAACCAGGGCGATGGGCCACACGATCGGGGTGAACGCGGTCGTGAACGTCAGCAGCAGGGCGTACGCCCAGGTCGCGCGCCAGCTACCGCGGGCCCGGGAGCCGTGCGCGAGGCCGCTCGCCGCGACGCCCGCGCGCGCGATGAGCGGCAGCAGGATCGCGAGGACGGCGGTGCCGATGCGGCCTCCGGCGAGCGCGCCGGTGGCGGCGGGCAGGAAGGCGTAGACGACGGAGGCCCAGGCGCGCAGGAGACGCGACTCGACGAGGGGGCGCGAGGCGAAGTAGGCGGCGAAGCCGGCCAGCGGCACGGATCCCACGAGGAGGACGGTGACCGCGAGCCCTGTGGAGCCGAGGAGCGCGGAGGACAGCAGGGCGACGATCGCGAGGTAGGGCGGGGCGGACTCGGTGGAGCCCGCGCCGACCGGATGCCAG
Source organism: Streptomyces sp. NPDC056738 (assembly GCF_042790435.1). Lineage (NCBI taxonomy): Bacteria > Bacillati > Actinomycetota > Actinomycetes > Kitasatosporales > Streptomycetaceae > Streptomyces > Streptomyces sp. NPDC056738. The sequence continues at coordinate 342,653 of NZ_JBHTZF010000012.1, read as the reverse complement.
CCGTCGAGATAGCGCGCCCACAGGTCGGAGGCGTCGGCGGGAGCCGGAAGCAGCGCGCCGCCCGAGAGGGCCCCGCCGCCGAGGAGCTCACGGCACGCGAGGAGCGAGACGAACAGGAGCACCAGGAACAGCATCGGGCCGGGGTTGCGCGCGATGCGCTTGATCCGGGCGAACTGCTCGATCTCCAGGAAGTCGCCGTCGTCACCGCCCGGTCCGGACTCGACGGCGCCTCCGTGCCGTCCGGCACCGGTGGTGGCCTCGGCGTCGGAGCCGCTCATCAGATTGCCGGCGACCTGCTCGATGGTGGCCCGCACGGTGGCTCCCGGGGGCGGGAACAGGGGCCGCAGCTCACCCTTGTCGACCTGGGGGCGGCCGCGCCTGCGCCGGCCGGCGATGATCCGCTCGGGGCGCAGCAGGGTGCCGAGGAGGCCGCGGATCTCGTCGACGGCCTGTCCGGGGACCTTGCCGACGAGATAGGCGACGGTGCGCAGCAGGGTGCCGAGGACGAGGCGGATCAGGATCCAGGGGAGCTGCGCCGTACGGGCGTTGACGAGGAGGGTGTAGACGGCGCCCGCTTTGTCGACCTTGTGCGGGGACGCGGCGGTGCGGCCCACGCAGTCGACGGCGCGGCGCTCGCGGGAGGCCGCCTCGGCGTGCCGGACGACGGCTTCCGGGGCGACGAGCACCCGGTGGCCGGCGGCCTGGGCGCGCCAGCACAGGTCGACGTCGTCACGCATGAGGGGCAGCCGGCGGTCGAAGCCGCCGAGTTCCTCGAAGACGTCACGGCGGATCAGCATGCCCGCGGTGGACACGGACAGCACCGGGTGCACGTGGTCGTGCTGTCCCTGGTCCTGTTCGCGCCGGTCCAGACCGGTCCAGCGGCGGCCCGAGTTGGCGATGGTGACGCCGACCTCCAGGAGCGCCCGGCGGTCGTACCAGCCGCGGAGCTTGGGGCCCACGACGGCCACGTCCTGGCCGGCCTCCCGCTCGTTCTCCACGACGCGCAGGAGCTGGGCCAGGGCGTCGGGTTCGGGGGCGCTGTCGTCGTGCAGCAGCCAGAGCCACTGCTCGGGCTCGCCGTGCGGGAGCTCCGGCAGGTCGTAGGTGTCGTCGCGCCAGCTACGGGTGACGGGGTCCCAGCCGCTCGGACGCTTGAGGTAGGGCAGGTCCTCCGGGGTCAGCTCGGGGGCGGTGCGGGACACCTCCTCGACGGCCTGGCCGAAGCCGGTGCGCCGCGCCAGGTGCAGCACGCGGTCGGCGCCGAGCGCCTCGGTGAGCAGCTCGGCGGATTCGTCCGCGCTGCCGGTGTCGGCCGCCATCGCGTTCTGCACGGGGCGGTCCTGGCCGAGCAGCCCGGCGAGCGCCTGTGGCAGCCAGCGGGCGCCGTCGTGGGAGACGAGCACCGCGGTCACCACGTGGCGCGGAAACTCAGGGGCGGCAGCGGCGTCGTTACTGGCTGCCGAAAGGCTGTGCACGGACATCGAGGTACAGGCCCCGGTTCGATGGACTGCGGTGGACGTCTGTGTCCGGCGGGGACAGCGGGACGTCTCGGACGAGGGCCCACACTAACGGCTGGGAAAGACGGCGGCCCGCCGCCTGTGGATAACCCACGTGCGACGGGCCGTTCCTTACGTAAGAGTGTGTGCCGTTTGGTCGGTGGCGCCCGCGGGTGGGGACCGGTGTTCCGCGTCCGCTCGTCCGTGCGACGTTTTTCAGACGGCGGCCTTCTTCAGGCGACGCCGTTCCCGCTCGGACAGACCGCCCCAGATGCCGAACCGTTCGTCGTTGGCGAGCGCGTATTCGAGGCACTCGGAGCGGACTTCACAGGCGAGGCAGACCTTCTTGGCCTCGCGGGTGGAGCCGCCCTTCTCGGGAAAGAAGGACTCGGGGTCGGTCTGGGCGCACAGCGCGCGCTCCTGCCAGCCGAGTTCCTCGTCCGCGTCGTCGACCAGCAGTTGCTGCACCAGCTCGGTCATGTGCGCCCCTCGTCTGTCTTTCGCGTCCCCGTGATGCTGCCGTTACCGATTTCGGCTGAACGACACGAGTGAAATTACAAGTGTGCCGATCCGGGCCAGTCAAGCCGAGATCTGCTATTGGGCCCCTTATTCACTCTGCGGAACCAAGGCAATGCAGAAAGTGTTCAAATCGGCATAAACCCTGACAGCCCAAGAGGCCAGGTCAGACGCCCGCCCCTTCACAGAGGAGGACGTCCAGACGTTCGATCTCGTTCCGACGCAGACCTCGAAGCGAAACTGATCACATTTAGATCACGGGTCCGCAGCGAGGTTTGTTCACCCGGTTGTGCGCCATGTGTCCGGGGAGTCGCCTGAACAAACCTTTCGCCTGTCAGATGAACCGGATGAGGTGAAACATCTCCCACATACCGGACATGCAGTTGACAGTCGGGGTGTGAACCGCTGTCCTTGTGGGCATGCTCGTGCACTTGGCATTCACCTCGACCCGCACCGCCGGGTCCCTCGGTGCTGCCCACGTGCGCTGTAGCTGTTGTTGCTGTTCTAGCTGTTGAGCCCTACCGCGCTCCGGCTGCCTCGCCGCCATCGAGGCGAATCCCGCCCCCACCGGGGCCACCGCCCACACCCGGGCTCCTCCCGCTCCCGACCAGGGCGGAACCCGCCCGCGACCCGGGCGGAAACGGCAAGCGACACCCCAGCACTCTTCCGCCGAGGAACCACCGCACCCATGAACAGCGACAGCGACCTCCAGATCGCCGGCGACATCCTCGAAGTCCCGCACCTGCTTCAGCCGCCGCGCGAACACCCCTCCACCGTGGCCGAGTTCGCCGGCCTGGCGCGCTCCATCGCCGCCGACCGCTCCCAGTGGGAGCACCTCGTCCGCTACGACGCCGCCTCGCGCTGGTACCACCAGCTGCGCACGGGGCCCGGCTACGAGGTGTGGCTCCTGTCCTGGGTGCCCGGACAGGGCAGCGGACTGCACGACCACGGCGGCTCCTCCGGCGTGCTGACCGTGCTCGACGGCGCGCTGACCGAGCACACCGAGCGGGGCACGCGCGCCCTGGGCTCCGGCGCGCAGCGCGTGTTCGCGCCCGGCTATGTCCACGAGGTCGTCAACGACACGCTCGAACCGGCCGTCAGCCTGCACGTCTACTACCCGGGCCTCACCGAGATGCCGATGCACGCGGCGCGTTGCGCGGTGGCCGAAACGGTGTGACGCGATCGCGCCGGACGGCGGCCCGCCGTCGCCGGGGTCCCGTGACCGGCTGACACGTTGTCGTACCCGCCTGCGAGACTGAACCCCATGCGCATTGTGGTTCTGGCAGGCGGTATCGGTGGTGCACGGTTCCTGCGTGGTCTCCAGCGGGCCGTGCCGGACGCGGACATCACGGTCATCGGCAACACCGGCGACGACATCCACCTCTTCGGGCTGAAGGTCTGCCCGGACCTCGACACAGTGATGTACACGCTCGGCGGGGGCATCAACGAGGAGCAGGGCTGGGGGCGGGCCGACGAGACCTTCCATCTGAAGGAGGAGCTCGCGGCGTACGGGCTCGGACCCGAGTGGTTCGGGCTCGGCGACCGGGACTTCGCCACGCACATCGTGCGGACGCAGATGCTGGGCGCCGGCTATCCGCTCAGCGCCGTCACGGAAGCCCTGTGCGACCGGTGGAAGCCGGGCGTGCGTCTCCTCCCCATGTCGGACGACCGGGTAGAGACCCATGTCGCCGTCACGCTGCCGGAGGGCGACCCGTCCGGCGCCGCGGGCGAGCGCAAGGTGATCCATTTCCAGGAGTACTGGGTCCGGCTGCGGGCCTCCGTGCCGGCCGAGGCGATCGTGCCGGTCGGCGCCGAACAGGCGAAGCCCGCTCCCGGGGTGCTCGAAGCCATCGCCGAGGCGGACGTCATCCTCTTCCCCCCGTCCAACCCCGTGGTCTCCGTCGGCACGATCCTCGCCGTGCCCGGCATCCGCGAGGCCATCGCCGAGGCGGGCGTGCCGGTCGTGGGCCTCTCCCCCATCGTCGGTGACGCTCCCGTGCGCGGCATGGCCGACAAGGTGCTGGCCGCGGTGGGCGTCGAGTCCACCGCCGCCGCGGTCGCCGAGCACTACGGCTCGGGCCTCCTGGACGGCTGGCTCGTCGACACGGTCGACGCCGCCGCCGTGGAGCGCGTCGAAGCGGCCGGCATCCGCTGCCGCGCCGTACCGCTGATGATGTCCGACCTCGACGCGACCGCGCGGATGGCGCGGGAGGCGCTGGCGCTGGCGGAGGAGGTGCGGACGCCGTGAGCACCATGGACGCGGCGGTTCCCGGCGCGGCCGGGCACACCGCCGGGGAACACCGGGAGCGGCCCGCCGACACGGGCTACCGGGTCTGGGCACCGGCCGGGCTTCCCGAGGTGCGCCGGGGCGACGACCTGGCCAAACTCATCGCGGCGGCCGGGCCCGGCCTCGTGGACGGGGACGTGCTGCTCGTCACCTCCAAGATCGTGTCGAAGGCCGAGGGCCGGACGGTCGAGGCCTCCGACCGTGAGGACGCCATCGACGCCGAGACCGTCCGGGTCGTGGCACGGCGCGGCACGCTGCGGATCGTCGAGAACCGGCAGGGTCTCGTGATGGCCGCCGCCGGTGTCGACGCCTCCAACACCCCTGCCGGAACGGTGCTGTTGCTGCCCGAGGACCCCGACGCCTCCGCGCGCGCCATCCGTGAGGGACTGCGGGACACGCTCGGCGTCGACGTCGGCGTGGTGATCACGGACACCTTCGGGCGGCCCTGGCGCACCGGGCTCACCGACGTCGCCATCGGCGCCGCGGGCGTCCGGGTGCTGGACGACCTGCGCGGCCGCACCGACGCCCACGGCAACCCCCTGAACGCGACCGTCGTGGCCCTCGCCGACGAACTGGCCGCCGCCGGTGACCTGGTCAAGGGCAAGGCCTCCGGGCTGCCCGTCGCCGTCGTGCGCGGGCTGGCCCACCTGGTGGCCGAGGGCGACGGCACGGGGGCGCGGGCGATGGTGCGCGACGCGCGGGACGACATGTTCCGGCTGGGCACCTCGGAGGCCGTACGGGAGGCCGTGACCCAGCGGCGTACGGTACGGGCCTTCACCGACGAGCCCGTCGACCCCGGTGCCGTGCGCCGGGCGGTCGCGGCGGCGGTGACCGCTCCCGCGCCGCACCACACCACGCCCTGGCGGTTCGTGCTCCTGGAGTCCGCCGGGTCACGGACGCGGCTGCTCGACGCCATGCGGGACGCGTGGATCGCGGATCTGCGGCGCGACGGGAAGAGCGAGGAGTCCATCGCCAAGCGGGTCCGGCGGGGCGAGGTGCTGCGCAAGGCGCCGTACCTCGTGGTGCCGTGCCTGGTCATGGACGGGTCGCACACGTACGGCGACGTGCGGCGCGACGGGGCCGAGCGCGAGATGTTCGTCGTCGCCACCGGGGCGGGCGTGCAGAACTTCCTGGTCGCGCTGGCCGGGGAGCGGCTGGGCTCCGCCTGGGTGTCCTCGACTATGTTCTGCCGTGACGTCGTGCGTGAGGTGCTGGACCTGCCGGAGAACTGGGATCCGATGGGGGCCGTGGCCGTCGGACACGCGGCCGAGGAACCGAGAGCCCGGCCGCAGCGGGACGCCGCCGCTTTCATCGAGGTGCGCTGACCAGCGGGGCGCCTCGGCCGGGCGGGCGGCCCGAGCCCGGAGGCGGGGATCCTGCCTCGGGCCGGTCGTCGAGGCGTCCCGACCCCGTGGCGTGACCGGAGCGCCTACCCTCGTAGGGCAGCCCGAGTAGCTCTAGGACCTCATCCGTGTCTGGACGTTTCGCTCCCCGGCCGACGCGTACGACCGTGCGCGGCGGTCATGTCGTGGTGCCCGGCGGTGTGCCGGGCCGGGTGCCCCACCAGACGGCCGAGCCCGGGCGGGTCCGCACCTGGACCCCCGACGGGCCGCTGGATCTCGGGCTCGTCCTCGGACCGCTGCGCCGCGGACCGGGCGATCCGACGTTCCGCACGACGCCCGACGGCTCCGTGTGGCGGACCAGCCGAACGCCCGCCGGGCCGGGAACCCTGCGGGTCGCCCTGCACGGCGGGGTGGCCCGGGGCACGGCCTGGGGACCGGGGGCCGATTGGCTCCTCGACCGGCTCCCCGACCTGCTCGGCGCCGCCGACGATCCCGGAGCCTTCGAGCCGCGGCACCGGCTGGTCGCGCTCGCCCGGCATCGGCGGCCCGGTCTGAGACTGGTGCGGACCGGGCTCGTTATGGAGTCGCTGATCCCGTCCGTCCTGGAGCAGAAGGTCACCACCGACGAGGCGTACCGGGCGTGGCGGCTGCTCGTCCGCAGGTTCGGGGAGCCGGCGCCGGGGCCCGCCCCCGAGCGGATGTACGTCATGCCGGCGCCGCGGACGTGGGCGCTGATCCCGTCCTGGGAGTGGCACCGGGCCGGGGTCGACGACAAGCGGGCCGCGACCGTTCTCCGGGCCGTACGGGTCGCCGCGCGGCTGGAGGAGGCCGTCGGGTTCGATCCCGTGCGGGCGCGGGAGCGGCTGGAGTTGGTGCCCGGGGTCGGGCCGTGGACGTCCGCGGAGGTCGTGCAGCGGAGTCATGGTTCGGCGGATTCCGTGACCGTGGGGGATCTGCATCTGCCGGGGATCGTGGGGTGGGCGTTGGCCGGGGACCGGGACGCGGACGACTCCGTCATGCTGGAGCTGCTGGAGCCGTATGCCGGGCAGCGGCATCGGGCCGCTCGGTTGATCCTGCTCTCCGGGCGTACGCCGCCGCGGCGTACGCCGAAGATGCCGCGGACGGACATCGGGCTGCTCTAGGCGGGCCTTGGCCCGGGGGTTCGACGCGCTTCCGCCCGTGCCGGTCCTCCCCACAGACGGTTCTCGCCCCCTCCGCCCCTGCCCGTCCCCTATCTGGGGCTCCGCCCCAGACCCCGCTCCTCAAACGCCGGAGGGGCTGAAACTTGCCCGTGCCCCTCCGGCGGTGTGGTGGTTACTGGTCCGACGAGAAGCGGAGTGTCGCTGCCGGGAGTTGGGCGTCGCACCAGACCCGGACTCCCTCGCGGAGTTCGTTGTCGGGGCCGACCACCGCGCCGTCGCCGATGACGGTGCCGGTCAGGACGGTGCGTTCGCCGATGCGGGCGCCGGCGCCGACGAACGAGTCGGTGACGACGGCCCCGGGCTCGACGACCGCGCCGGCCAGGACGGTGCTGCCGGTGATCCGGGCACCCTCGCCGATGCGGGCGCCCTCGCCGACCACCGTGCCGCCGGTGAGCTTGGCGTCGGGGGCGACCGTGGCCGTGGGCAGGACCAGGCGGTCGCCGCAGCGGCCGGGGACGGCCGGGGACGGGGCGCGCCCGAGCACCAGGTCGGCGGAACCGCGGACGAAGGCCTGCGGGGTGCCGAGGTCCAGCCAGTAGGTGGAGTCGACCATGCCCTGGAGGTGGGCGCCGGTGGCCAGGAGCTCCGGGAAGGTCTCGCGCTCGACCGAGACGGGGCGGCCCTCGGGGATCGTGTCGATGACCGAGCGGCGGAAGACGTAGGCCCCCGCGTTGATCTGGTCGGTGACGATCTCCTCGGGGCTCTGCGGCTTCTCCAGGAAGGCCGTCACGCGCCCGGTGGCGTCGGTGGGGACCAGGCCGAACGCGCGCGGGTCCTCCACCCGGGTGAGGTGGAGGGAGACGTCCGCGCCGGTCGTCTCGTGGACCGACACCAGCGCGGGGATGTCCAGGCCCGTGAGGATGTCGCCGTTGAAGATCAGGACCGGCTCGTCGGGACCCGAGTGGAGCCGGGAGGCCACGTTGCGGATGGCGCCGCCGGTGCCCAGCGGCTCCTCCTCGGTGACGTACTCGATGTGGAGGCCCAGCGAGGACCCGTCGCCGAAGTACGGCTCGAAGACCTCGGCGAGGTAGGAGGTCGCCAGCACGATGTGCTCGACGCCCGCCGCGCGCGCCCGCGCGAGCTGGTGCGTGAGGAAGGGGACACCGGCCGCCGGAACCATCGGCTTGGGCGTGCGCACCGTGAGCGGGCGCAGCCGGGTGCCTCTGCCGCCGACCAGGAGGATCGCTTCTGTCACCTGTCGTCTCTGCTTCCTGCCGGGACCGGCCGAACTGTCTTTCGGCCGGCCAGTGTATGCAGACCGTTCGATGGCGCCCTCGATGGCCGTGCGGTGTCCTTCGACGGGCTCGTGCCGTGACTTCAGGTGATCTCTGCCGGCGCGGCCCGGCCGGTCCGTCGCCGGCCGGGCCGTTCCTGGCTGCTGTACGGGGTTCTAGCGGCCCTGGTAGCGGGCCGCGGTCGTCCGGGCGGAGCCGAGCTTGCCGTAGAGGAGCCGTCCGGGGCACTCCGTGGCGAACCCGTCCCGATGGCCGGAGATCACATTCAGTCGTACGTTCTTTCCTTTTCGGTAGAGATTGCCACCGGCCGACGTCAGGTATGTCTTGCCACGCGGATTGGCTCCGTACAGACCGAGTTTCCACGCGGTGAGGCGGGAGATGGCCTTGACGGCGGCGTCGGTGGGCTTCGTGGCGCCGAACGTGCCGATCACGGCGATCCCCATGCTGTTCGTGTTGAACCCGCGGGTGTGGGCGCCCTGGACCGCCTTCGCGACGCCGCCCGCGCGGCCCTCGTAGATGTTGCCGCACTTGTCGACGAGGAAGTTGTAGCCGATGTCACGCCAGCCGCTGCTCACCACGTGATAGCGGTAGATACTGCGGATGATCGAAGGCACCTGCGCGCAGGTGTACTTGTTGCCCGACGCGGTGTGGTGCACGAAGGCCGCCTTGACCGTCTTCGTGTAGAGGAAGCCGCGCTCGCGCAGGTTCTCGTTCGCGCCCCAGCCGTGCCGGGTGACGATCCGGGGGCGCGGTCCGATGTACGGCGTCACGCGCCGCTGGGACGCGCCGTCGGGGAAGTACGCGCGCAGCGTCTGCGCCCGGGAGAGCGCGGGGATCTCGGCGGCTCCCGCGCGCACGCCGTCCGCCGCGCCCGACCGCACGCTCCCGTTCACGCCCCGGGCGCGCAGGCCGGCGGGCGCTCCCCCGGCCCGTCCGGCGGTCCGGGCGTCCGGGCCCGGGGGGTCCCCGCCGGGATCGACCAGTTCGAGGCGCAGGCCGCCGGGAAGCGAGGCGGCGGCGGGGGCGGCCGCGCGTCGGGTCTCGGGGCCGTCCGGGGCGCCCTCCTCGGGCTCCTGACCGTCCGTGGCCTCCGGCGCCGCCCGTTCCGCCTCGACGCGGACTTCGACGCCGTCCGAGTTCCCCACCCACAGGGGGGCGGTGGAGCCGTGCACCCGGCTCGACGCGCTCTCGGCGGTGTCCGGGTCGGCGGCGTGCTCGTCGTTGTGGGCCTCGACGTCCTGCCAGTCCGACCAGTCGCCGGTGCCGGCCGCCCGGGTGCGGACCTGGACCCGGCCGTTCAGCTCGGTCTCCGGGTCGTCCCAGACCACACCGACCAGCGAGAAGGGCCGTACGTTCCGGCGGGTGAGGCCCTGGGTCGGGGCGGTCGGGCCGAGCGAGCGTCTGCGGGTGAGGGGGACGAGAGGCAGGGACTGGGTGCTGCCGGGGGCGGCGGCCTCCGATGTCAGCGTCGCCGGCCCGGCCTGTGCCGGGGTGGCGGGCAGGGTGAGGGGCAGGGCGAGAGCGGCCGCGCAGGTGACGCCGACCGAGGAAGCAAGGAATCCACGCATGCTCCTGATCCTGGACATAGTCATACATATCTGTCCATCGCGGAATTGACGGACCGTCGGACCGCGCTCCGCCGAACCGGTGGCGTGCTCGGCCCGTGCCGCGCGTCGCCCCCGCGTACGCTTGCGCGCGTGAACGCCACCGACCGCACCCCTGCCGACCTGCTGCGATCCGCGCTCTCCGAGGACCCCGCGCGTCCTTTGGTGACCTTCTACGACGACGCGACGGGCGAACGGGTCGAATTGTCCGTGGCCACCTTCGCCAATTGGGTGGCCAAGACCGCCAACCTGCTCCAGGGCGAGATGGCCGCCGAGCCCGGCGAGCGGGTCGCGCTGCTGCTGCCCGCGCACTGGCAGACGGCGGTGTGGCTGCTCGCCTGCTCCTCGGTGGGCGTCGTCGCGGACCTCGGCGGCGACCCGGCGGCCGCCGACCACGTGGTCGCGGGCCCCGGCCACTTCGACGCGGGGCTCGCCTGTTCCGGTGAGCGCGTCGCCCTCTCGCTGGCCCCGCTCGGCCGCCGTTTCCCGACGCCGCCCGCGGGTTACGCCGACTACGCCGTCGAGGTGCCGAGCCAGGGCGACCGTTTCGCGCCGTACGCGCCGGTCGACCCGGAGGACCGGGCCCTGATCGTCGCCGGGGCCTCATTCACGGGCGCGGAGGTCGTGGAGCAGGCGCGCGGGGACGCTCCCGGGCTGGATCTGACGGGTCCCGGTTCCCGCATCCTGTCGGCGCTCCCGTACGACACCTGGGAGGGCGTGACCGCGGGTCTGTACGCGCCGCTCGCGGCCGGCGCCTCGGTGGTGCTGTGCCGCAATCTCGACCGGCTGGACGACGACGCGCTCGCCCGGCGCATCGAGAGCGAGCGGGTGACCGCGACGGCCCGCTAGACCCCGCACCCGGCAGGACCTCGGGGCGCCCTCGGCGCCGGGGCGTCCCCCGTTCGGCCCATCATCGGCCCCCCTCACCTGCCGCGTCGGGACATGGTCGTAGGAGCAGCGAGACTCGCTCGTACGCCATGAGGGGTGGTGGTCCCGACGTGACCGACACCGCGGGCACTCCCTCCGGAAGCCCGAAGGACCCGGGGCCTGGAGCGTCGCCCACCGGGTCCAGGCGCCGGCGGCGGCGCTGGCTGCGCTGGACGGCGACCGGGGCGGCCGTGGTGGTCCTGGGCGCCGTGGCGGTGGGCTGGGCCGCCTACGAGAAGCTGAGCGGGAACATCACGGCCGACAACGACGCGGCCGCCGAACTGGCCCGCTACGAGAAGGAACGGCCCACCGCGCTGGTCCGCGACGCGCAGAACATCCTGCTGATCGGGTCCGACTCGCGCTCGGGGGCCGGGAACAAGAAGTACGGCCGCGACTCGGGCACGGAGCGGTCCGACACCACGATCCTGCTGCACCTGTCGGCGAACCGGCACAGCGCGACCGCCATGTCGCTGCCCCGCGACCTGATGGTGGACGTGCCGAGCTGCCGGCGCCCCGACGGCACCCGCACCGCCCCCATGTTCGCGATGTTCAACTACGCCTTCGAGGTGGGCGGCTCGGCCTGCACGATCCGCACCGTAGAGAAGCTCACGAACATCCGCGTCGACCATCACATGGTGGTGGACTTCCACGGCTTCAAGGACATGGTCGACGCGGTGGACGGCGTCGAGGTGTGCCTGCGGAAGCCGATCCACGACAAGGCGGCGAAGCTGAAGCTGCCCGCGGGCAAGGTGGTGCTCGACGGCGAGCAGGCGCTCGGCTACGTACGCGCCCGCAAGAGCATCGGCAACGGCAGCGACACCGACCGCATGGACCGCCAGCAGAGGTTCCTCGGCGCGCTGATCAGCAAGGTGCGCAGCGACGACGTGCTGCTCAACCCGACGAAGCTGTATCCGGTGCTGGACGCGGCCACCTCGTCGCTGACCACCGACCCGGGACTCGCGAGTCTGCGCGGCCTGTACGACCTGGCCCGCGGCATGCGCGACATCCCCACCGAGGACATCCAGTTCCTGACCGTGCCCCGGACGTCGTACGTCCTGAACGCCAACCGTGATCAGCTCGTGGAGCCGGCGGCGGCCCGGCTCTTCAGACGGCTGCGCGCGGACCAGCCCGTCGTGGTCGTGAAGGAGCCTCCCGCGAGGCCGGCCCAGGGTCAGCCACCGCATTCCGTGAGCCTGTACGGGAAATCCTTCAGCGACTACGAAGGGGAGTCGTCCGGCGACGGAATGTCGACGTCAATAGGGGTCGCCCGACTCTCCGGGACCCCCGATCCGGCTCCCACTTTCCGCGGCAACACGGCCGCGCAGGACGCCTGCGGGTAAAGCGAGCGCCAAGGTGGGGAACAGGCGAGCTAAGAAGTCTCTGAAAATGGGGCGGATTGCCCGGTTGTAGGGACGTTGAATTTGTCACGGCCGTCGCTGGACGCTGAACTGGGCGGATAGTGTGAGCGATCCGGTGCACCCGGCCACGAGGTCCGTCCTGGGGGTCGCGCACTGCTTGACCGAGACCCGAGCGCCTTTTGAGGGGGAAAGGGCGCCGCGTGGCCCCGACGGAGGATTCAGACAACCGTGGACGCGCAAGGCCGTGGGCGGGCGGACGACATCGACCCCGCAGACCAATGGGTGCTCAACCCGAACACCGGCGAATACGAACTGCGACTGCCCCCTTCCGGAGCGCAATCGGGCGTACCGCGACCGCGGAGGGGCACCCCCTCCGCGGCGACGCGCACCCGCAGCGCGCCGGCTCGGGACCGCGCGGCACCGGGACGGGACCGTGAGGCACCAGGACGGGAGCGCGGAGCTCCCGGCCCCGACGTGCCGGGGCCGCGCCGCCGGCGCGCCGAGCCGCCGGAGCCCGTTCCCGGGCGGCGGCGCGGGCGCACCAAGGCGCCCAAGAAGTCGAAGGCGAAGAAGGCGCTGCTGTGGACCGGCGGCACCATGGCGCTGGTCCTGGTGGCCGTGACGGGCGCCGCGTACGCCTATCTCAAGCACCTCGAGGGCAACGTCCAGACCGAGGACGTCGGCGGTTCGGCCAAGGACGGCTTCAGCAAGGACGAGGCCTTCAACATCCTCATCATCGGCACCGACAAGCGCACCGGTGCGGGCAACGAGGGATACGGCGACAAGAACAGCGTCGGGCACGCCGACACGAACATCCTGTTGCACGTCTCCAAGGACCGGACGAACGCGACCGCGCTGAGCATTCCCCGCGACCTGATCGTCGACATCCCCGAGTGCAGGTCGAAGCAGGACGACGGCACGGAGACGGTCATCAAGCCGTCCCAGAGCGTCCGCTTCAACACCAGCCTCGGCCAGGAGGACCGCAACCCCGGCTGCACGATGGACACCGTCAAGGCGGTCACCGGCATCACGGTCGACCACTTCATGATGGCCGACTTCAACGCCGTCAAGACGCTGACCACCGCGGTCGGCGGTGTCGAGGTCTGTCTGGCCAAGAACGTCAACGACTCCGACTCGCACCTCAAGCTCTCCGCCGGCAAGCACACCATCGAGGGCGAGCAGGCCCTCGCCTTCGTGCGCACCCGGCACAGCTTCGGCAACGCCGGCGACCTCGACCGCATCAAGGTGCAGCAGCAGTTCATCGGCTCCCTGATGCGCAAGATGAGCTCCAGCGACACCCTCACCAGCCCCACCAAGCTGTACAAGCTGGCCGAGGCCGCCACCAAGGCGCTCACCGTGGACACCGGCATCGGCAAGGTCAGCACGCTCAAGGACATGGCCCTGGAGCTGAAGAAGGTGCCGACGAAGAACATCACCTTCACGACGGTGCCGGTGAAGGACAACCCGGCCGAGAAGGGTTACCACGCGACGGTCGTGGTCGACGAGCCGAGGGCCCAGCCCGTCTTCGACGCGATCAAGAACGACGTCTCCTTCACCGCCGTCAAGCAGAAGGAGAAGAAGGAGAAGGCCGCGGAGGCCGCCCGCCTCAAGGGCTCCCGCTCCGCCGCCTCCGACATCCGCGTCGACATCTACAACGGCGGCGCCGAGGCCGGCTCCGCACAGGAAACTCTTAACTGGCTGCAGAATGATGAGGGCGTGCTCAAGTCCAGCCAACTCGGCAACGCCGACGAAACACTGAGCAAGACGACCCTGGAGTACTCTCCCGACCAGGCCGACCAGGCACGCAAGCTGGCGGATCTCATGGGTCTGTCCGGCTCGGCGCTGAAGCCCGGCAAGAGCGAGAAGAACTCACAGGGGCTGCCCGCGATCGTGCTGACCCTGGGCAAGGACTTCAAGGGCGCCGGTGTGCCTTTGACCGCTGCGACGAAGGCCCCGGACGTGGAGAAGTCCACGGCGGACAAAACGGTGTGCGCGAAGTGACCTAACGGGTCCGTCAGGCGTCCTACAGGGCGCGAGCGGCTGTCCGGCCGGGCGTGAAGACGCCCGGCCGGACGCCCGACGGACCCGTTTGTCAGGCGCAGGGTGGGGAGAGGCTGGGAGATGGCGCAAAGCAGTGTGCGCGGGGAGGGAGCACGACCACGTGTCCCGCAGGCCGGCGAACTGGGCTGGGACGACAGCATGTACGACGGGGGCGGCGATTCCGTTCAGACGTCGGAGCGTGCCCGGCCCGAAGGGGAAGGCACCGGCCCCGCCGACGGCCCCGTGCCGCCCGGCCCGAAGGCACAGGGTCCGCACGACGGGGACGACGGACACCACGGGACCCCGCGCCGCCCGCGGCGCAGACGCCGAATACTTCGCTGGTCGGCGCTGGTGCTGTCGGTCCTGATACTCGGCACCGCCGGTGCGGGTTATCTCTACTACCGGCACCTGAACAACAACCTCAAGCGGGACGACCTGAACATCGGCGACGCGAAGGACCGCGCCGCGAAGACGAAACCGAACGCGGCGGGCCAGACCCCGCTGAACATCCTGCTGATCGGCTCGGACGCCCGGAACTCCACCGAGAACCAGAAGCTCGGCGGCGCGAAGGACACCTTCGACACCCCGCCCCGCGCCGACGTCCAGATGCTGCTGCACCTGTCCGCGGACCGCACCAACATGTCGGTCGTGAGCATGCCGCGCGACACCCTGCTCCAGATACCCAAGTGCACCGACCCGAAAACCGGGACGAGCTATGCCGCGAGCTCCTCGCTCACGATGACGAACGACTCGCTGGGCCGCGGCGGCCCCGGCTGCACGGTCGCCACCTGGGAGAAGCTGACCGACATCCACATCGACCACTTCATCATGGTCGACTTCGCGGGTGTCGTGTCGATGGCCGACGCCATCGGCGGCGTCCCCGTCTGCGTGGACGCCAACATCTACTCGCACACCTCCACCGGGCACGGCTCCGGGCTCAAGCTCGAGAAGGGCACGACGTCCGTCAAGGGCAAGCAGGCCCTGCAGTGGCTTCGCACGCGGTACGGCTTCGAGGACGGCAGCGACATCGGCCGGACCAAGGCGCAGCACCAGTACATGAACTCGATGGTGCGCCAGCTCCGCGAGAACGCCACGCTGAGCAACCCGGGCAAGCTGCGGGGCCTCGCCGAGACGGCCACCAGCGCGCTGACGGTCGACCAGGGCCTGGGCTCGGTCACCGACCTCTACGACCTCAGCAAGGAACTGAAGAAGGTCCCGACCAAGCGCATCACCATGACCACCATGCCGTGGGTGTACTCCAGCGACGGCAACCGCGTGCTGCCCAAGCCGACGGACGCGGACAAGGTCTGGCGGCTGCTGCGCGAGGACATCGCGCTGGACGGCAAGGACAAGAAGAAGGCCGCGGAGAAGACCTCCTCGGACCCGGCCGCGGCGGACGACGAGATCGCGGTGCAGGTGCGGAACGGCACCCGCACCAGCACGCTCGCCCCGGTGCCCGGACGCGCGAGCGCGGTGAGCGAGCTGCTCGTCGGCAAGGGGTTCACGCAGGCGAAGGCCGATCCGTCGACGACGGCGGCCGAGGACACCACGGTGATCCGCTACCCGAGCGCCGATCTGGAGGGTGACGCCCTGCGCCTCGCCAAGGCCCTCGGGATCTCGACCCACGCGGTGGAGAAGTCGGCGGACGTCTCCGGGGTCACGCTCGTCGTCGGCGCCGACTGGCGCGAGGGCACGACGTACAAGGCACCCGAGGACGACGACTCGACGCCCGCGTCGGCGAAGCTCGACAAGGGCTCGGACACCGGCGCCTGCATGCACGTCGACCCGAACTACACCTGGTCGTAGACCCGTTTCGACGGCCGAGGCCAGCCGGGCCCCTCTCGATTCGAGAGGGGCCCGACTCGTGCGCGGCTCACGAGACGACTCTGCGGTGACACAGATCACGCCGGTTCGAGTTGTCCGCCCGGCACCCCTCCGACATGATCATCTTTTCTTGCAGAAGATCTGATGGAGGATCAACCATGACCATGGGCAAGCGACTTGGGTCAGCGACGGCCGTCCTCGGCCTCACCGCCGCGGGAATGATCGCCGCCACCGGCAGCGCCGAGGCCGCGGCCGCCTACAACGGCGCCTGCGGGTCCGGGTACAGCGTGGTCGGCTCCAAGGACGTCGGCGACGGCAAGGCCTTCATCACGTACAGCAGCGCCACCGGCTACAACTGCGTCGTCACCGTCAACGACCACCCGGGAACGTCGACGTACCTGGACGCCCGGCTGCGGATCCACCGGACCGACACGGTGTGGAAGTCCAGCGAGATGGACGCCGGCACCTACAGCTCCTACGCGGGCCCCGTCTACGTGTACGCCGCCCACTCCTGCATCGACTACGGCGGCTCCGCGGGCAACGCGAGCTACATCCAGATCGACTACGGCGTCCACTGCGGCTGACGGCGAAAGACAGCCGGGCCCCTCTCGACACGAGAGGGGCCCGGCGTGGGTGCGGGAGGGATCAGCCGGCGCCGACGACCGCCGGGCGGCGGGACGCGATGACCTTGCGGGCCAGCGCCTTCGGGCTCGTCAGGAAGCCCCAGCCCCACGACATGTGCATCGTCGCGAGGGCCACGGGGATCTGCAGCCGGGCCTTCGCCGGCAGCCCCTTGCCCGCGGGCAGCGAGCCCAGCCCGATGGCCGCGAGATATCCGGCCGGGACGACCAGACCCCACGGCGTCAGCACCGCGCCGACGACCAGGCCCGCGGCGATCGCGCAGACGGCGGCCGGCGGAGCCAGGTAGCGCAGGTTGATGGAGCCCTCGTGGTAGCGGGCGACGACGTGCCGCCAGCGGCCGTAGTCCTTGTACTGCTTGGCGAGCGCCTTGACGGACGGCCTCGGACGGTACGACACCCGCAGCTCCGGCGAGAACCAGATGAGCCCGCCGGCCTCACGGATACGGAAGTTCAGCTCCCAGTCCTGGGCGCGGATGAACTCCTCGTTGTAGCCGCCCTGCTGCTCCAGCGCCTCACGCCGGAACACCCCGAGGTACACGGTCTCGGCCTGGCCCGCCTCACCACCGGTGTGGAAGGCCGCGTTGCCCACGCCGATCTTCGACGTCATGGCGGCCGCGACGGCGTGCTCCCAGTCGTTCTCGCCCTCGGCGTGCATGATGCCGCCGACGTTCTGCGCGCCGGTCTCCTCCAGGAGCCGTACGGCGGTGGCGATGTAGTTCGGGGAGAGCATGCCGTGCCCGTCGACCCGCACGACGACGGGGTGCCGGGACGCCTTGATCGCGGCGTTCAGCGCCGCGGGCGTACGGCCGGTCGGGTTCGGCACCGTATGGACCCTCGGGTCCTCACGGACGAGTTCGGCGGCGATCTCGTCCGTCCGGTCCGTGGAGGGACCGATGGCGATCACGACCTCCATCTCGCCGTCGTACTCCTGCGCCAGGATCGCTTGGACGGCCCCGCGCAGATGCCGCTCCTCGTTGAGGACGGGCATGATCACAGAAACGGCGGGAGACCGCACGTCAGACTTCTCGCTCATCGGAGCTCACGTTACCGCGAACGGGGGACACGGTCGCGCGCCGCCCGGCGTAAGGACCGGGCCGCAGATCGTATCGGCCTACCGTGCTCACGGATCCCCACGCCCAGCGGAACGCGGCTGCGTCCGGCCCGCGGAACGCTTCCCTCCCCCGTCCCCCCTCGCGGAGGTGTTCCCCTTGCCCACGCCGCCCCGCTCCCCCGTCCGCCCTCAGCGCCCCCCGCGGCCGTCTCCCGCGCGGCGCCCGGCCCGACGCTCCGACGGACGCCCCGTACGCCCCGTACGGCGCAGGAGGCCGCGCTGGGCCATGCGGGCGCTCACCACCGTCTCCGTGGTGGTCCTCGCCTCGGCGGGCATCGGGCACGCGGTGCTGAGCGGCCTGGACGCGGACATCGCCCGGGTCGACCCGTTCAAGGACATGAAGAACCGGCCCGAGGGCGGGCACGGCATGAACCTGCTGATGGTCGGCACCGACGGCCGGGACAAGGTCACCGAGGCGGAGCGGCGCAAGTACCGGCTCGGCGGCGCCCCCTGCCACTGCACGGACACCGTCATGATCGTGCACATCTCGGAGGACCGGGAGCGCGCCAGCATCGTCAGCCTGCCGCGCGACTCCTACGCCGAGGCGCCCGAGCACACCGACGCGGTCACCGGCAAACGGCACGGCCCCCACGCCCTCAAGCTCAACGCGGCGTACGCAGAGGGCGGCCCGACCCTGACCGTGCGGACCGTCGAGAACATGACCCACGTGAAGATCGACCACTATCTGGAGGTCGACTTCACCAGCTTCATGAAGACGGTCGACGTGCTCGGAGGCGTCCGCATCTGCACCGCGCAGCCGCTCAAGGACCGCTACACCGGGCTCGACCTGGCGGCGGGCCCGCATCTGCTGGGCGGCGGACAGGCCCTCCAGTACGTACGGTCCCGGCACACCGACGGCTCCTCCGACCTCGGCCGGATGAAGCGCCAGCAGCGCTTCCTGGCGTCCCTCGTCTCCCAGGCCACGTCGTCCGGGGTGCTGCTGAACCCGATGAAGTTCCGGGACGTGACCCGGGCGGTGCTGGGATCGGTGCGGGCCGACAAGGGGTTCGGCACCGACGAGCTGCTGGACCTGGGCCGCGCGATGCGGAACTTCTCGCCGTCCTCGTCCGAGTTCACGACCGTGCCGATCGGACAGATGGCGTACGCCGTCAAGGGCATCGGCTCGACCCTGAAGTGGGACGAGCCGAAGGCGCGGAAGCTGTTCCAGGAGCTGCGCGAGGACAAGCCGCTCGCCGCGCCCCGGGCACCGCGGTCGAAGGCCGTCCGGGTCGCGGTGGCCCCGCAGCAGATCCGGGTCCAGATCGAGAACGGGACCTCGACGACGGGTCTCGGCAGGCGGGTCGACAGCGCGCTCGCCGCCACCGGGTTCCGCACGACGGGCCGGCCCACGACGGGCCACGACTCCGGGGTCCGGCGCACCGTCGTGGCGTACGACCCCCGCTGGGACCGCTCGGCGAAGTCCCTCGCGGCCGCGCTGCCCGGTGCCGAGCTGCGCGCGGTCCCCGGGCAGGGCCCGCTGCTGAAGGTGATCGCCGGTACCGACTTCAAGCGGGTGACGCGGGTACAGGCCGAGGATCCCGCCCAGGGCGAGTCCGGAGTGGTGACGGGAGACCAGGTGGTCTGCCCCTGAACCCGGACGGCCACCCGGCCCGGACGGCCAACCGGGGGGGGCGGCCATCCGACCCCGGACGGCCACCTGACCCCGACGCCCCGCGACCCCGGACGACCACCTGGCCCCCGTCGGCCACCTGACCCCCGTCGGCCGCCGGGCCTCGACGCCCGGCGGGCGTTCGGCACCTAGTCGTCGAGGCCTTCCGCGGAGCGCCTCTCGCGGAGGTCCATGATCGCGCGGCGGCGGGCCAGCCGGTGGGTGCGGCGGATCTGAGCCTCCTGGAAACGGCGCTCGTCCCGCTCGGTCTCGGTGATGACCGGGGGCACCCGGCGGGGCTTGCCGTCCGCGTCGACGGCGGCGAAGACGAGGTAGGCCGAACCGACCTGCTGCGGCGGGGTGGACTCGTTCCAGCGCTCGGCCAGGACCCGCACGCCGACCTCCATCGAGGTCCGCCCGGTCCAGTTGACCTGGGCCTTCACATGCACCAGGTCGCCCACGCGGACGGGCTCGAGGAAGGCCATCTCGTCCATCGAGGCGGTGACGGCGGGCCCGCCGGAGTGCCGCCCCGCCACGGCGCCCGCCGCGTCGTCGACGAGCTTCATGATCACGCCACCGTGCACGGAGCCCAGAAGGTTCGTGTCGTTGTGGGTCATGATGTGGCTGAGGGTGGTGCGGGACGCGGAGGTCGGCTTGCCCGGGATGTCGTTTTCCGGGTTGGGGGCCTGGTCTGTCATGTCCTCCACCTTATGCCGGGCACGAGGCCGTCGATTTGCATCAGCTCTGCAACAGGCGTGACCCAGATCTCCCTGCTCTCTTGTAAGGCGCCTGGTGGAGAGCGGCACACTGGTCCGCATGAATGATTGGCCCGACGGGTGGTCCGACGACAACCGCAGCAACCGCTACGGACGCGGCAGCGCAGGCGCACAGCCTGAGAGCGCCCGCGTCATGCGCCAGGTCCGCCGTGGGCCCGCCGCACCCGCCCCGGGCCAGGGTGCGCCGCCGTACGGCGCTGGTGTCCCCCGGCAGCCCTCGTACGTCGACGGCCAGGGCTACGACGAAGGCCAGGGCTACGACAACGGGTACGACTCCGGCTACAACACCGGCCACGTGTACGGCAACGGCCCCGGCGGTCCGCAGGGCCCCGGCGGGGACGGCACGTACCCGCGGCGCCCCGCGCCGAACTGGCGGAAGCGGATCAAGTGGACCGCGATCACGCTGGTCACCGCGTTGGTCGTGGTCTCCGTCGGCACGTACTTCTGGGCCGACTCCAAGCTGCACCGTGACGTCGATCTCTCCAAGGTCATAGACCGGCCGGAGACCGGCGAAGGCACGAACTACCTGATCGTCGGCTCCGACAGCCGCGCCGGCATGTCCGCCGAGGAGAAGAAGAAGCTCCACACGGGCTCCGCCGAGGGCAAGCGCACGGACTCGATGATGATCCTGCACACCGGCAGCAACGGCTCCACGCTGCTGTCGCTGCCGCGCGACTCGAACGTCACGATCCCGAAGTTCCAGGGCTCCGAGTCCGGCAAGATCAAGGGCCCGCTCGGCCAGAACAAGCTGAACGCCGCCTACGCCTTCGACGGCCCCACGCTCCTGGTCAGGACCATCGAGTACAACACCGGCCTGCACATCGACCACTACGTGGAGATCGGCTTCGCCGGGTTCGCCGGCATCGTCGACGCGGTCGGCGGTGTCGAGATGAACCTCGACCAGGGCTTCAAGGACAAGTACTCCGGCGCCGACTTCAAGGCGGGCAAGCAGACGCTGAACGGCGAGCAGGCCCTCGCCTTCGTCCGTACCCGCCACGCCTTCGCCGCCTCGGACCTCCAGCGCACCAAGAACCAGCAGAAGTTCCTGGCCGCCCTGGCCCACCAGGTCGCGACCCCCTCGACGGTCCTGAACCCCTTCAAGCTGTACCCGACGATGGGCGCGGGCCTCGACTCGCTGGTCGTCGACAAGGACATGAGCCTGTGGGACCTGGCCGACATGTTCTGGGCCATGAAGGGCGTCACCAGCGGCGACGGCAAGTCCATGAACATGCCGATCTCCGGTTCCGTCGGCGGCAACCTCGTCTGGGACAAGGCGAAGATGAAGACGCTGGTCGACGAGCTCAAGAACGACGAGGCGGTCACGGTCTCGGGCAACTGACCCGCCCGCGACCGCCGTCGCCGCCGACTCCCGGTCACCCGGGGGCCGGCACCGGCCGGCCGACCCGCCGACACCGCCGCCCGCCGGCCGTCGGCGGGTCATTTGCGTAGCGTGATCCGGCCCCTCGTGCGGGGGCCGTCGAACTTGGACCGGTCCACGACGGGCCTCGGGGCCGGTTCCGCGGCCATCAGGCGGATGGTGTCGCGCCCCGCCAGCGCGGTGCACCACTGGGCCAGATGGGGGCGGGTGCCCCGGGGACCCGAGGCCTCCTCCCAGAGGTCACGGACCGCGTCGGCCCGCCGGTCGTCCAGGACGCCGGACAGCGGCCGCAGCGGCGTGCCCGGCGTCACGTACGGGTCCTGGCTCACGACACGGCCCACCACCAGGGCCGCCTTGTAGCGGTCGCTGTCCACCGTGGCCGCGCCGGCGGCGGCCAGCGGGTCGTGCCAGTCGGGGGTGTCCGCCTGCTCCAGGACCGGCGGCCGCCCGGCCATACGGACGCCGTCGCAGTCCAGGAGGTACGGGGCCGGCGCGGGCCGGACCGTCCACAGCACGTTGGCGTGGGACACGTCGCCGACGACCAGCCCGAGGGCGTGCAGCCACCGGAAGAGCCCGAGAACGGCCACGACCAGCGCGAACCGCTCGGCGGGCGACGGCTGCGCGACGGCCTGCCAGGCCGGCCGCGGCGGCCGGAGCAGATAGGACAGGTCGGTCAGCCGGGTCTCGCCGCGCGAGGTCGGCCAGGTCATGGAGTCCGGCGCGCGGCGCATCAGGAAGCCGGTCGCCCTGCCCCCGTCCACGACCCGGCACAGCGGCCACGCCGCCTCCCGGTCCAGGCGCTCACGGTCGGCCGGGGCGAGCCCCTGACGCAGCGCCACGAGCGCCGCGAGTTCCCGGCCGTCGGCCTTCCCCGGCTCGCGATAGCTCTTGTACAGCAGCCGGCCCGGACCCACGACGTCGTACACCTCGCCCTGGCCGCCGTCGCCGACGCGCGCGCCGAGGGCGAGCGAGCCGAGGGTCACGTCGGCGCCGTCGTCGGCGCTCACGGCACGGCCTCCCACAGGACGACGGCGGTGCGGTCGTCGTCGTACGACTTCACCCGGTACTGGAGCTGCCACAGGAAGTCGGCCGGTGCCGGCGCCCCTTCGCGCCCCCATCCCGACGCGAGGAACGCCCGCATCCCCGCGTCACCGGCGAGCGGTGTGGACAGGCCGTCCGTGCACAGCACGAGGACGTCTCCGGGCAGGGCCGGGGCGAGGAGCAGGGCGCGGGCGCGATGGCCGTGCGGCAGGGCTGCGGTGCGGGTGTCGATCATCCCGTCGCCGTCGTGCTCGGGGTCGGTCAGGGACAGGTTCCACTCCCCGCCGCGCAGCAGCGCCGTGCCGCCGTCGCCGACGGCCAGGAAGCCGCGGGTGCGCACCCGGGGATCGAGCGGCACGAGCAGGGCGCGCAGGGTGGTGGCGTACGCGGCGGGGTCGTCGCCGTGTTCGCGGGCGCGGTGCGCGAGCAGGGTCGCGACCCGGCCCACCGCGGTGTCCGCCAGGGCCGCGAACCCCGGACGGTCGCCCGTGCGCAGGGTCTCCACCAGGTCGGCGGACACGGCGTCCAGCTCCAGCGCGGCGAGCCGGCAGGCCTCCTGGGAGCCGACGTGCGAGCGGGCCGCCGAGCCCACGCCGTCCGCCACCGCGAGCAGCAGCAGTCCGTCCGGGCCGGCCGCGCCGAGCCGCACCACGGCCAGCGAGTCCTGGCGCGGCTCGCCCTGATAGCGGTGCGAGTCGCCGCGCACCGACGCCGCGCGCACGGTCAGCGCGCCGTACCCGGCACCGTCCACGACCATGTCCGGCGTCAGCGCCGCGGTCGGGTCCTCCCGGACGGAGGGCAGCTCCCGGGGTTCGGGGGCGTACAGCGGCGGCTTGGGCCCCGAGTGCGGCGGCGCGCCGAGCACGGGGACGGCTCCGGTGCGCGCGGCGGACCGCTCGGCCGCCGTCCCGGGCCCGGGCACGGGGCCGCGCGGGGACGAGGGGGGTGCCGAACCGTGCGGAGACGGCTGCCCGGGGGCCTGCGGTGCCGGCGGCGGTACGAACCCGGGCTGAGGGTACGGCGGCGTCGGCGTCGGCTCGTACGCGGGAGGTGCCGAGGGCGGCGACTGCGGACCCGGCCCGTAGGACACGGGGGTGGGCACGGCGGGCTGTGTCGCGGGCGCCCCCGGCCCGGCACCGGGCGCCCCCGACTCCGGATGGTCGGTGAAGAACAGGTCGACGCTCTGCTGCCAGGTCTCGTCCAGCGGGTCGGGCTGCCGCGCGTCCGGCCAGCTCGGCTGCTCCCGCTGCCCCGGGTCGTGCGCGCACCCCTCGGGGTGCCTCGCCTCCGGCTGCCCCGCATCCGGGCGAGGCGGCCCCACCTCGCGGGGGTGCGGCCCCACTTCGCGCGGGTGCGGCCCCACCTCGCGCGGGTGCGGCTCGGGCTCGCGCGGGCCCGGCCGGGAAGGTCCGGCGGCGTTCATGTCGTTCTGCATGGACGCCGCCTCACATCTTGTCGAGCGAGACGATGGAGAAGCCGGGCACGGTGTCGTCCACGGCCAGCGTGAATCCGCCGCCGTCCGCGCCGATGCTCCCGGCGGACCGGACGATCGACCGGGTGAGGCTGGAGGCGAACTCGCGCAGCGCCTGCGCCGGTGACACCGAGGAGTCCTTCTGCATGAAGGCCCGGAAGTTCGCGACCCGGGCGATCGTCGACTCCTGCGCCTCGCCGATGCCGAAGGCGATGATCTTCGGACAGAACCGTGACTGGGTGACCTCCTTGTACGCCTGGTCCCAGTCCGGGTCCGTGGGAATGCCGTCCGAGAGGAAGAAGACCACGGGGCGGTACACCTCGTGGCCCTCCGCCTTGAGTGCCGCCACGTCGGCCTCGACACAGCGCAGCAGGGTGCGGAACGCGTCGCCGTACGAGGTGAGCCCGCCCGCGGCGAGCGCGGGGACCGAGTCGATGTCGCTGAGGTCGACGAGCGGCTGGAGCACGGTGGCGCTGTCGGAGAAGCCGATGAGGCAGAAGCGCGTCTTGTCGGCGACTGTCGGGTTGGTGCTGATCTCGTGGTGCAGGTCCGGGAGCGCGCCGTTGATGGCGTCGATCGGCTCGCCGATCATCGACCCGGACTCGTCGCAGAGCAGGTAGAAGGGCAGGATCTGCAAGGTCTCGTACCTCCGGGTCAGTACGTGTAGAAGTAGATCTCGATGTCGGCGTGCCCCGTGGAGGCTCCGCCTTTCCAGAAGTCGCGGGTGGTGGCGGCGCGGAACATGTCCGGACGGGCCTTCTCCAGCAGGGAGTTGACCTCGTGCGCGTACTCGCCCCCGGCCCCCGGGTCCGTGTGGCGTCCGAAGGTCAGCACGAAGGCGGCCTGCCGGCCCCCGTAGCGCGCGGTCGCGGTGCGCAGTGCCCGCACGATGCCGTCGTCGTCGCCGGCCGCCGCGTCGACGGCCACCTCGACCGGTGTACGGACGACCGCCCGCGGGCCGGTGTGCCGGGCCTTCTTCCCGGCGGCCGGGGCCGAGGAGGCGGGGCGCTTCTCGGCGGCCTGCGGGTCGCCCTGGTCGCCCATGGCCACCAGGGCAAGGACGAGCAGCATGTCCGCGAACAGCCACCCCGCCATGTGCAGGGGCTGGAACCTTCCGCCGCGCTTCATCGGGCCTCGGTCACGGGAGGCGCGGGAGGCGGCGGGGGCCGGCGACGGGGGTCGGGCCGTGCGGGGCCGGGGTGGCCCGGGTCACCGGAAGGGGGCCCGAACCGGCCGGCGGGGGCGTCGGCCTGCTCCACGGGCGAACCGAACCGGTCCCCGGGGGCGTGGCCCGCGTCGGCGGAGGGGGCGTGGCCCGCGTCGGCGGAGGAGGCGTGTCCGGATGCGGGAGAGGAGGCGTGTCCGGATTCGGGGGAGGACGGATGGCCCGCGTCGGCGGCTCGGCCATGCCCGTGGGCGTCACCGGCCGACGACCAGGCACCCGCCTGCCCGACCTGGCCGGGCAGGGCCGCCCGGTCCGCCTGACCCGCCCGGCCTGCCGGGTCCGTACGGCTCGGCGGACCCGGAGGCCGGACGTCGGTGAGGCCGCCCGCTCCGCCCGCCCTCAACTCGGCCACCAGACGGGCGAACTCGTCGGCGACCGCCCGCAAAGCACCGCTCTGGGAACTCAGTTCACGCACCGCGTGCTGGGACTCCTCGACCGCACGGGCCGTGTCCTCGGCCACCTCGCCGAAGCGGCCCAGGAGTTGGGCCGAGACGTCCGAGGCCACCTCGACACCGGTGGCGTAGGCCCGCTGGGACGCGGCCAGCACGGTGACGGACTCCTCGACGCGGTCGCCGGCCCCGTGCACCGCGAGCCGCACCTCCCCGCTCGCCTCCCGCACGTCGTCGAGCGCCTTGCGGACCTGCGCCCCGCCGTCGCTGACGGCGGCCTCGACGCGGCCCACCGCGGTCTCCAGGGGCTTGACGGAGGTGTCGACCCCGGACAGCGCGCGTTCCGCGCCCCGCACCGCCTCGCCGACCGTCGAGGCCGCGGCCGTCAGCTCCTCCTGGACCCTGACCGCCTTGTCGCCGAGCCGCCTGAGCGTCGCGGCGGACTCGGTGAGCTCGGCGGCGAAGCGCTGCGGGGAACTCGACCGCTGCCCGTTCAGGACGAGTTGGGCGCGGGTCAGCGCGGGGACGAGCGCCGCCATCACGTCCTCGTGGCCGCGCTCGGCGTCCTCCTCCCGGCGGGCGACGGCGGACCGCCGCAGGCCGTGCACCAGCACCAGCGAGAAGAGCAGCGCGATGGCGACGGTGGCGCTCATCGCCACATGGCCGAAGGTGAAGGCACCGGTGAGGTGCCCCTCGAAACCGGACTGCCAGAGCTGGAGGAAGGGCCGGGAGGCGGCTCTCGGGTCCGCGCCCGTCAGCGCTCCGTACGCGCTCGACGCCCGGGTCAGCCCGTACCAGGTGAGCATCAGCGGCACGAAGACCAGCGCGCCCAGCGCTCCTTCGGCGTAGGACCAGAGCGGGTGCTCCGGGCCGCGGCCGCCGGGGGCCCGCAGGCTCTCGGGGCGCGCGTAGGCGGCCAGGAGATCGAGTTCGGACCACGGGTCCAGCTCGCCGGCGTTCTGGTTCCGCAGTGCCGCGGCGAGCGCGGCCAGTTCCTCCTGCCGGGTCCCGAGTGCCGGCCGCTTCGCGAGTTCCTCGATGCTCTGCGCGATCACATGACGGTCCATCAGGGCGCCTGACGGCATGCCCACCCCCACAACACGACGGACGCGGGGGCGCGTCGACGGCGACCCTGGATCCCCACCCGTGTCACGTGCCGTCGTGTCCCCCGCCGGTTCACACGCACCGGACGCGCGACCGAGGGCACAGAGAGTACTCCAGTGGACACGCTCCGCGCATAAACTCGCGACACCCGCCACTCTCCCCGACGGCGGTGCGAGGGGGACAAGTTGAGCAACGACGAACGTCGACGGGCGACCATCCGCCTGAGGCCCGCGCCCGGCGCCCGGCCCGGGACCGGCGCGCAGCGCGCGGCCCCGACGGCCCGGGAGGCGCCGCGGCCTCCCGCCGCGCGGGCCGAGACGACGCTGACCAGGTCGGCACCGAGGGCCCGCGTCACGGGGCGCGGCGTCCTCCAGGTGAACCTCAACCGGCCGCCGGGGACCGGGGCCGACCTGGACCTCGGCTGCATGGCCGCCTTCACGGACGGCACCTCCGCGGCCGTACAGCCGCTGGGGAACACCTTCGGCTCGCTGTCGCGGTGGCCGTACATGGAACTCGACCAGGACGACCGCACGGGGGCGTGCGCGGACGGGGAGACGGTCCGGGTGGACCTGGAGCGGCGCGAGCTGTTCCGGCAACTGCTCTTCCACGTCTACGTGTACAGCGGCGCCGTGGATTTCCGGAGCCTGGGCGCCACGGCCACCGTGACCGCTCCGTCCGGCGGTTTCCGCATCGCGCTCGACGACTCCCCCGAGGGGGCGACGGGCTGCGCCATCGCCCTGGCCACACCCACCGAGGGCGGCCTCACCGTCACCCGCGAGGTCCGCTGGTTCACCGGCACCCCGCGACGCTCGGTCCAGGAACAGATGGACGGCGCCTACGGGTTCGGCCTCACGTGGGTCCGGATGCGTAAGGACTGATCAGCAGCGGAGCCGTAAGCCTGGGACGGGAAAACAAAGGCCGAGAGGCATCCACCGGGCGCCTCTCGTCTCCACCGCCTGACGCCGACCCACTCCCCGACAGGAGGAGTCGGCGTCAGGGGTCGTCGGACGATTGGCGGCCAGCGCACGCGCCGGCGATCATCCCTCGACACCGGCAACGGCCACTCTCATGCACAGGAGGAGAAGCGTTCAGTCTCGCTCGGCACTCGCTTCAGCCACTTCCTCAAGTACCGCTTGGGCCTTGTCCGTCAGTTCCCCTCCCGCCTTACCGGCAACTGTCGTCAGAAGCCCGTCCCTCCTCGCCCGCTTCAGGTGATCCTTCACCGTCTCAGGCCGGCGCCCGATGAGCCGGGACAGCCATGGAACGGGCGCGGAAGCTCCAAAATCCGCCATGGCCGCGTAGGCGGCAACCAGCAGGGTCAAGTAGTGGTCCGAGACGCCTTCGCCCTCCAGGGCGAACCTCGCCGCCTCTCCCATCTCGTTCAGCTTCGCCGCCGCTTCTTCCAGCGTTCGCTGGGCTCCGGGAGTCCGCTTGGCCAATTTCAGGGCCGCGCCCACGTCGAGCCTGCGTAGGACCGTGGTCGAAATACCTCGTGCCACCTCGCGGGCCGGAACATCTTCGGCCGCCTCGATGGTGATCCGCTGTGGCCCCCCGCTGATCGGCCCTGGGGGCCACCACATCCGGACCACCCATGCACCTTGCTGCTGAGTGACCTCGAACCCACCACCGTCCGCTTCCATGTCACCCAACTTAACGCACCCAGAGCAATCCACCCTGTGTTGACAACCCAGGGTGGACCATGCGCAGACTTGGGTGACCGGCACGACGGCGGGGTGGTGCCGCACGTCGCATCAGCAAGAGGGGGCTGCCTCAGTGGCCAGGGCATGGATCGCACGGTCGGCGGACGACACGAAGAAGTGGGCGACCTTCTGGTACGGCCCGGCCAGTAGGCAGCGGCGGGAGACCTTCGGCACCAGGACGCGAGCCGGTAGCCACCTCGACCGCGGGAGAAAGGAACTCGACGCCGCGCCCCGCTTGGACGACCGGCGGGGCAAGGAGTCCGTGGCGGCAGTCTGGGACCGATGGACGAATCGAACAGAGCTCGAGAACAGCACCAGGAAGCAGTACAGGTCCATTCAGAGGACGACGCTTGAACCGTTCTTCAAGGCTCGGCCCATCGCCTTGTTGAAGGAAGCCGACATCGAGCAGTGGCTCTTGTGGATGGAGCGGGATCGGAAGCTCTCCGCCCGCACACGGCGTCAGCGATTCTCGTTCTTCTCCGGAATGCTGGATTGGGCTGTCGTCAACGACATCATCCGCCTGAACCCTTGCAAGAAGGTCAGGGGCGCCGGAAGCCGCGCCAAAGAGATCCGGGAGCACAAGAGCTCTGCTCGGCGGCTCACGACTCGGGAGGTTTTGGCGATGCTGGATGCCGCTCCTCCGCGATACCGCGCGATGCTGTGGCTCATGGCCGGGTGCGGCCTGCGACCGGGTGAGGCCATGGCGGTGTCCCGCGATCAGATCGACTTCAAGGCCGAGACACTTCACATCGACTTTCAGATCACGGAGGACGGGGAGACCGAGTCGGGGAAGAACAGCGGGATCCAGCGTCGGCATGTCAAGGCTCGTGACGAAGGCGAGCCGGGGCGCACCGTCCCCCTCCCACCGAACGTCGCCTTCGAGCTTCGACGGCACATCAAGAACCACGGCGTCTGGGGGCCGGAGCGACTTCTCTTCCCCAACGTGACGCGGACCGGCTATCTCTACGCGTCGTACTTCTACCCGCGGATCTGGATGGAGGCCTTGGGCAAGGGACGGGTGAGGTACTGCAAGGCCCATTCCCTACGGCACTACTACGGGTCGCGTTTGCTCTACGCCGGAGTCCCCGAGAACGATGTGGCCGACTGGATGGGCCACAGCAGTACGGACGTGCTGAGGGAGCACTACCACTACATCTTCGAGGGGGCCGAGCAACGCGGCCGGGCCGCCATCGCAACGATGTTGGTTCCCGGCGCCGACGACCCCGCGGAGGCGTCAGGAGGCGCCTGACCCGCGTACGACAACAGCCCCCGACTCACGTCGAGGGCTGTTGTGTCTGACCTGCAGAAACCCGCTAGGGAAGGTTCCTGGCCATCACGATCCGCTGCACTTGGTTCGTGCCTTCGTAGATCTGGGTAATTTTCGCGTCGCGCATCATGCGCTCGACCGGGTAGTCGCGGGTGTAGCCGTAGCCGCCGAGGAGCTGGACGGCGTCGGTGGTGACCTCCATGGCGACGTCCGAGGCGAAGCACTTGGCGGCGGCGCCCTGGAAGGTGAGGTCCTTGTCGCCGCGCTCCGACTTGGCGGCGGCCGCGTACGTGAGCTGGCGGGCGGCCTCGATCTTCATGGCCATGTCGGCGAGCATGAACTGGATGCCCTGGAAGTCGGCGATCGCCTTGCCGAACTGCTTGCGCTCCTGGACGTAGCCCTTGGCGTAGTCGAGGGCGCCCTGGGCGACACCGAGGGCCTGGGCCGCGATGGTGATGCGGGTGTGGTCCAGGGTCTTCATGGCGGTGGCGAAGCCGGTGCCCTCCTCGCCGATCATGCGGTCGGCGGGGATGCGGACGTTGTCGAGGTAGACCTCGCGGGTCGGGCTGCCCTTGATGCCGAGCTTCTTCTCGGGGGCGCCGAAGGACACGCCCTCGTCGGACTTCTCGACGACGAAGGCGCTGATGCCCTTGGAGCGCTTCGTCGGGTCGGTCACCGCCATGACCGTGTAGTACTCGGAGACGCCCGCGTTCGTGATCCAGCGCTTCACGCCGTTCAGGACCCAGTAGTCGCCGTCGCGGACGGCCCGCGTCTTCATGCCTGCCGCGTCCGAACCGGCGTCCGGCTCGGAGAGGCAGTACGAGAACATGCCGTCGCCCTTGGCGAGCGGGCTCAGGTACTTCTTCTTCAGGTCCTCGGAGCCGGAGAGGATCACCGGCAGCGAGCCCAGCTTGTTCACCGCGGGGATCAGGGAGGAGGACACGCAGACGCGGGCCACCTCCTCGATCACGATGACCGTCGCGAGGGCGTCGGCACCGGCGCCGCCGTACTCCTCGGGGACGTGCACGGCGTGCAGGTCGTTCGCGACCAGGGCGTCCAGCGCCTCCTGCGGGAAGCGGGCTTCCTCGTCCACCGCGGCGGCGTACGGCGCGATTTTCGCCTCGGCCAGCGAGCGGATCGCGTCCCGGAGCATGTCGTGCTCCTCGGACGGGCGGTACAGGTCGAAATCAGCCGATCCGGCCAAGGTCTCTCACGCTCCAAAAGGTGCTGTGCTGGCGGCGCTAACTACCGTTAAGTAACACAAATTTTAGGCCCCCGCCCGCGGGACGGATACGTGAGGTTGGCGACAGGGGTAAAAGTGCCCGTGAAAGCGCTCCCCGAAGCCCCGACTATGCTCGGGCGCGCACCGACGCGCCGCACACCTCAGGAGCACCCATGGCCCTCAAGATCACCGTGATCGGCACCGGCTACCTCGGCGCCACCCACGCCGCGGCCATGGCCGAGCTCGGCTTCGAGGTCCTCGGACTCGATGTCGTGCCGGAGAAGATCGAGATGCTCCAGCGCGGCGAGGTCCCGATGTTCGAGCCCGGTCTCGAGGAGCTGCTGCGCAAGCACGTGGCCGGGATCGAGGGCTCCTCGGGCCGGCTCCGCTTCACCATGGACTGGGCCGAGGTCGGCGCGTTCGGCGACGTCCACTTCGTGTGTGTGAACACACCGCAGAAGCACGGCGAGTACGCCTGCGACATGTCGTACGTCGATGCCGCCTTCGAGGCGCTGGCGCCGCATCTGCACGGTCCCGCCCTCGTCGTCGGCAAGTCCACCGTGCCGGTCGGCTCGGCGGAGCGGCTGGCCGCGCGGCTGGCCGAGCTGGCGCCCGCGGGCGAGGACGCCGAGCTGGCCTGGAACCCGGAGTTCCTGCGCGAGGGCTTCGCCGTGAACGACACGCTGCACCCCGACCGGATCGTGGTGGGCGTGCGCAGCGAGCGCTCCGAGAAGCTGCTCCGCGAGGTCTATGTGACGCCGGTCGCCGAGGGCACGCCGTTCGTCGTGACCGACTTCCCCACCGCCGAGCTGGTGAAGACGTCCGCGAACTCCTTCCTCGCCACCAAGATCTCCTTCATCAACGCGATGGCCGAGGTCTGCGAGGCCGCGGGCGGCGATGTCGCGAAGCTGGCCGAGGCCATAGGGCACGACGAGCGGATCGGGAAGAAGTTCCTGCGGGCCGGGATCGGCTTCGGCGGCGGCTGTCTGCCCAAGGACATCCGTGCCTTCATGGCGCGCGCCGGTGAGCTGGGTGCCGACCAGGCGCTGACCTTCCTGCGCGAGATCGACTCCATCAACATGCGGCGGCGCGGTCAGATGGTGGAGATGGCCCGTGACGCGCTCGGTGGCGGTTCCTTCCTCGGCAAGCGGGTCGCCGTGCTCGGCGCGACCTTCAAGCCGGACTCGGACGACGTGCGCGACTCCCCGGCGCTGAACGTCGCCGGGCAGATCCACCTCCAGGGCGGCCAGGTGACCGTGTACGACCCGAAGGGCATGGAGAACGCCAAGCGGCTGTTCCCGACGCTCGGGTACGCCCGCTCGGCCGTGGAGGCCGTACGGGGTGCCGATGTCGTCCTGCACCTGACGGAGTGGCGCGAGTTCCGTGAGCTGGACCCGGCGGTGCTGGGTGAGGCGGCGACGTCGCGGGTGCTGCTTGACGGGCGGAACGCGCTGGACCCGGAGCTGTGGCGCCGGGCGGGCTGGACGTACCGGGCGATGGGCCGGCCGACGGCCTGAGCCCCTGGCGGGCGACCGCCGCGAGAGCCGGGGCCCGGGCTCCGGAGTTCCAGGTGGCAGGGCCCTGCGGTTCCGGTCCCGAGGCGGGGCGTCGATCGCGGCGCCGGTTCCGGGGTCGGGCGGGGTCTCGGGCGAGGGCGTGGCGGTGGACGCCGGTCCGGCCGAGGCTCAGTCGGCCGGACCGGCGCCGGTTGCATTCTGCACCACTTCGCTGTGCGGTGACCGGGGACCGCCGGACCACGTCCGGCTCCCGGCCCCTCCGCCCGCAGGATTTACCGTGGCCGGAGGCTACTTCGCGCGGTAGCGGCGCATCTTGGCGCGGGCCCCGCACACCGCCATCGAGCACCAGCGGCCGCGGCCGGCGGGCGAGCGGTCGAAGTACGCCCAATGGCAGGTCGGAGCCTCGCAGGCCTTCAGCCGGGGCCAGGTGCCCTCGACCAGCGAGTCGGCGATCGCGGCGGCGACACGGAAGGCGAGGGGAACCACCGGGGAGGGCTGAGCTGCCCCGGCGGGGTCCTCGGGCATGGGCTCGGCGGCGGGGACCAGGCGCGCGGTGCCGCCGTCCGCGTCGAGTGTCACCCGCAGGGGCGCGCGGGCGAGGAGTTCCCCGAGCGGGGTCACCGTCCGGTGTGCCGGATGCCCCGCGTGCGCCAGGCACACCGCCCGCAGCGACTCGCGCAGCTCACGGGCCCCCGCCGCCTCTCCCGCCGTCAGGCCGAAGCGCGCCAGCCCGTCGGGGGTGTCCAGGGAGTCGGCGCCCGACTCGAGGTCCAGGGTGTTCACCAGGGCCTGGACCAGGGCGAGACCGCCGGGTGCGGGCGCTCTGTCATTCATGCTTGCGACGTTACCTCCAATGCGGGAGCATGGAGTAACCGTTACCCCTTGAAGAGGTTTGTGGGTAACGCATCGGTGTTGCTCGAGATCCCACGGAGGAAGTCATGGCTCTCGCCGTACTGGACGTCGTCGTCCTGGACTGTCCCGACCCGCGCGCGCTCGCCGAGTTCTACACGGGGGTGCTGGGCGGCACCATCACGGAGGAGACCGACTGGATCGACCTGGAGGTGCCCGGCGGCCGCAAGCTGGCGTTCCAGGCCGCGCCCGGGTACGTACCGCCGCGCTGGCCGTCGCCCGACGGCTCGCAGCAGCTCCACCTCGACCTGAACGTCGAGGACCTGGACGTGGCGGAGAAGGGCGTGCTGGCGCTCGGCGCGACGCCGCTGGACACCGAGGACAGGTCGCGTTCCTTCCGGGTGTACGCCGACCCGGCCGGACACCCGTTCTGCCTCTGCGCCTGCTGAGCCTCCGCGCCCGCCGAACGGACCCGGCGGCGGTCAGCCGTCCAGGTCGGCGATCCTCGCGGAGGACGGCGGCCTGCGGTGCTGCGCGGCGCGGGCGGTGAAGTCCGCGCCGCGCAGCACGCGCTGGACGTTTCCCCAGGTGAGCAGGGCGAGGTCGGAGCCGGACCAGCCCCGGGTGATGAGCTCCGCGATCAGGTGCGGATAGCAGGAGGCGTCGGCGAGGTCCTGCGGGTGGGCGGTCCCGGAGTCGTACGTGCCCGAGAGGCCGACGCACTCGGCGCCGGCGAGCGCGCGGACGTGGTCGAGGTGGTCGGCGACGTCCCGGACGGACGGGCCGGTCTGTTCGGCGGTGAGCGGGACCATGCACAGGCCCTTGGCGAAGCCGAGTTCGGCCAGGACCTCGTCGGACAGGTTCGACGGGTGGGGGCGCAGGGCGCGGGCGGCCGAGCGGGTGAACAGGACCGGGGCCTTGGAGGCGGCCAGGGCGCGGCCGATCGTGGCGTCCGAGCTGCCGGAGAGGTCGGCGAGGACGCCGAGCCGGTTCATCTCGCGCAGCACCTCCTCGCCGAACCGGGTCAGGCCCGTCTCACGCGCCCATGAGGCGCCGGCGAGGGTGAGGACGCGCAGGCCGAGCGTGTGCAGGGCGCGCAGGATGCCGAGCGAGTCGCCGAGCGCGGCGGCTCCGGCCGGGCCGAGGACGACGGCGACGCGGCCGCGGTTGCGGGCGTCGGCGACCTCACCGGCTCCGCACGCGGCCCGCAGGCCCTCGGGGTGGGCGTGGATCACGGTCCTCGCCAGGTCGAGCTGCTCCAGGGTGGCGCCGACGGCCCGGTCCCCGGCGAGGCCCCTGGGCAGGTGCAGCGACCAGAACAGGGCGCCCACGTGTCCTTCGCGCAGGCGCGGCAGGTCCGTGTCCACGGCGCTCTCGCCGAGCTCCAGATCGAACCAGGGCAGGTGGCGCAGGGCCCAGGGGAGTCCGCTGTAGCCGTCGGCGACGGGGTTGCCGGCCAGGAACGTACGGGCCCGCGCCAGCGGGTCGGAGCCGTCGGCTCCCGCCGGGGCGCGGTCCCGGACGCGGTCCGGGGCACCGGAGCCGGTGACGAGGGCCGTGGCGCCTGCGAGGAGGGGGTCGGCGGGCAGCGCCTCGGTGTCGGGCCAGGCAGCGGGCGGATCGAGCTCTCCCACCTCGGCGGTGGAGTGCAGTTCGTCCTGCAGGTCTGCCATGACAGGCTCCGGAGTGTGGGCAGCGGTGATCACCAGCGGTGTTACCGCCACCGTGGCACGGGGCCCGGGGCGCTTCCTGGTGGATGCGGCGTTCGGGGTAGCCCACCGCTTCCACCGACCTGCCGGGCGCACGCGGAAGGCGCCCGGGCGGGAAGCCCGGGCGCCTTCGTGGGTCCCGGAGTCCGGGGCCCGGCAACTCGATGTGCCGTCAGCCGATCAGTCCTCAGCCGTCCAACTGCTCCAGCGTCGCGTTCGACGGCGCCCGGCGGGACCGGAGGTCGCGGGCGACGTCCTCCGCCGCGCCCAGCACGCGCACGGCGTTCTGCCAGGTCAGCTTGGCCACGTCCGTGGAGGACCAGCCGCGGTCGAGGAGCTCGGCGATCAGGTTCGGATAGCCCGAGACGTCGTCCAGTCCGGCCGGGGTGAACGCCGTGCCGTCGTAGTCGCCGCCGATGCCGAGGTGGTCGATGCCGGCGACCTCGCGCATGTGGTCGAGGTGGTCGGCGACCGTGGAGACGGTGGCGATCGGGCGCGGGTTGTCCTCCTCGAAGGCCCGGTGGATCTTCATGGCCTCGGCGGTGGTGTCGAGGTGGTGGAAGCCGTTCGCGCGCATGTTGTCGTCGGCCGCCGCCGTCCAGTCGACCGCCGCCTGGAGGACGAACTTCGGCACGAACGTCACCATCGCCACTCCCCCGTTGGCGGGCAGCCGCTCCAGCACGTCGTCCGGGATGTTGCGCGGGTGGTCGCACACGGCGCGGGCCGAGGAGTGCGAGAAGATCACCGGCGCGACGGAGGTGTCGAGCGCGTCGCGCATGGTCGTCGCGGCCACGTGGGAGAGGTCCACGAGCATGCCCTCGCGGTTCATCTCCCGTACGACCTCGCGGCCGAAGGCGGACAGGCCGCCCACGACGGGAGCGTCCGTCGCCGAGTCCGCCCAGGCGTTGTTGTCGTTGTGGGTGAGGGTCATGTAGCGGACGCCGAGCGCGTACAGCCCGCGCAGGGCGGCGAGGGAGTTGTCGATCGAGTGACCGCCCTCCGCGCCCATGAGCGAGGCGATACGGCCCTCGGCGCGGGCCGCCTCCATGTCCGCGGCCGTCAGCGCGCCGCGCAGGTCGGCCGGGTACCGGTCGATCAGCTGCCGTACGCAGTCGATCTGTTCCAGTGTCGCGGTGAGGGCGCCGGGCAGGTCGGAGCGGACGTACACCGACCAGTACTGCGCGCCGACGCCGCCCGCGCGCAGTCGGGCCAGGTCCGTGTGCAGGTGGGCGCTCTGGTCGGTGGCGATGTCACGGGCGCCGAGGTCGTAGCGGACCTGCTCCCGCAGCGCGTAGGGCAGGTCGTTGTGTCCGTCGACGACCGGGAACTCGTCGAGCAGGGCGCGGGCGCGGTCGATCGAGGGCAGGGAGGACGACGGCATCCGCGTCACTTCCCGAAGCCGAAGCCGCCGGCTGCGCCTTCGACCTTGGCGCGCAGCCGCTTGCCCTTCTCGGTGGCCTGGTCGTTCAGTTCCTGCTGGAACTCCCGCATCCGGCCGAGGAGTTCCTCGTCGTGGGCGGCGAGCATCCGGGCGGCCAGCAGACCCGCGTTGCGGGCGCCGCCGACGGAGACGGTCGCCACCGGCACGCCGGCCGGCATCTGCACGATGGAGAGCAGCGAGTCCATGCCGTCGAGGTACTTGAGCGGGACGGGCACGCCGATGACGGGCAGCGGGGTGACCGAGGCCAGCATCCCGGGCAGGTGGGCGGCCCCGCCGGCGCCCGCGATGATCGCCTTGAGCCCGCGCTCCGCGGCCTGCTCGCCGTACGCGATCATCTCGCGCGGCATGCGGTGCGCGGAGACGACATCCACCTCGTAGGGGATCTCGAACTCGTCCAGCGCCTGGGCGGCGGCCTCCATGACCGGCCAGTCGGAGTCCGAACCCATGACGATGCCTACAACGGGGCTCATTCGGTGATCGTGCCTCTCAGGTAGCCGGCTGCGTGCCGGGCGCGCTCAAGGACGTCGTCCAGGTCGTCGCCGTAGGTGTTGACGTGGCCGACCTTACGGCCGGGCTTCACGTCCTTGCCGTACATGTGGATCTTGAGCTGCGGGTCGCGGGCCATGCAGTGCAGGTACGCGGAGTACATGTCGGGGTAGTCGCCGCCGAGGACGTTCGCCATGACGGTCCATGTGGCGCGCGGGCGCGGGTCGCCGAGCGGGAGGTCGAGGACCGCGCGGACGTGGTTGGCGAACTGGGAGGTGACCGCGCCGTCCTGGGTCCAGTGGCCCGAGTTGTGCGGGCGCATGGCCAGTTCGTTGACGAGGATGCGTCCGTCGCGGGTCTCGAAGAGCTCGACGGCCAGGTGGCCGACGACCCCGAGTTCCTTGGCGATGCGCAGTGCCAGTTCCTGCGCCTCCAGGGCCAGCTCCTCGGCGATGCCGGGGGCCGGGGCGATCACGGTGTCGCAGACGCCGCCGACCTGCTGGGACTCGACGACGGGGTAGGCGACGGCCTGGCCGTGCGGGGAGCGGACGACGTTCGCGGCGAGTTCGCGGGCGAAGTCGACCTTCTCCTCGGCGAGGACGGGGACGCCGGCGCGGAACGGGTCGGCGGCCTCCTCCAGGGAGCGGACGAACCAGACGCCCTTGCCGTCGTAGCCGCCGCGGACGGTCTTGAGGATGATCGGGAAGCCGTCACCCTCCTCCCCCTCCGCGAGGCCTTCCGCCGCGAACGCGGCCACGTCCGCGACGTCGGTCACGATGCGATGCCGGGGGCACGGCACGCCGATCTCGTCGAGCTTCGCGCGCATCACACCCTTGTCCTGGGCGTGCACGAGCGCGTCGGGGCCCGGCCGGACGGGGATGCCGTCCGCTTCCAGGGCCCGCAGGTGCTCGGTGGGGACGTGCTCGTGATCGAAGGTGATCACGTCACAGCCCCGCGCGAAGTCGCGCAGCGTGTCGAGGTCGCGGTAGTCGCCGATGACGACTTCGCCGACGACCTGCGCCGCGGAATCCTGTGGAGTGTCACTGAGGAGCTTGAACTTGATGCCGAGCGGGATGCCCGCCTCGTGTGTCATACGAGCGAGCTGGCCACCGCCGACCATGCCGACTACCGGGAACGTCACGCTCCAAGAGTATCGGCCGCGCCACCCTGGCCGATTTCCGCGGCGATTCGCCCGATTTTCCCTTCCGGTGACCGGCTCTTTTCTTACCTGTGAGCACATGCACAGGCACCGTGCGGGAGCGCTGGTTAGCATGGGCTGGTTGGCGTATTCCACCGCGCGTTCACCGGCGCGGCACACGACGAGACCCACCGACAGGGGCTGGCAAGACCATGGGCAGTGCTACACCGGGGCCTCATACCGGGCCTCGCAGCGCGGTTCGGCGCCGCTTCGACCTGCTCTTCCGGGAGGTCGCCAAGTTCGGCGCGGTGGGCGGTGCGGGGCTGCTCGTCAACCTGCTCGTGTTCAACCTGGTGCGCCACCTCACGGACCTGCAGGTCGTGCGGGCCAGTGTCATCGCCACGGTCGTGTCGATCGCCTTCAACTACGTCGGGTTCCGCTACTTCACCTACCGGGACCGCGACAAGGGCGGGCGCACGAAGGAACTGACGCTGTTCCTGCTGTTCAGCGCGGTGGGCCTGGTCATCGAGAACGGCGTGCTGTACGTGGCGACGTACGGCTTCGGCTGGGACAGCCCGCTGCAGAGCAACGTCTTCAAGTTCCTCGGCATCGGTGTCGCGACGCTCTTCCGCTTCTGGTCCTACCGCACCTGGGTGTTCCGGGCGCTTCCGGCCCGCGAGGCCGTGGCCAGCGCCGAATCGTTCCTGGACGAGGAGCCTGAGCCCGGGACGCGCCGTCCGCGGGCCCGCGTGAACTGACCGCGCGGTCCCCTGCCCCGAGCCCCCGGCCTCACCGTGGGATCCCCTGCCTCGCGATCCCCTGCCTGACCGCGCGATCCTCGTGCCCTACCTGACCGTGCGCTCCTCGTCGTCCTCGGCGAGGCGGGGCGGGCGCTTGTGCGGGGTGCGGGACAGGAACAGGCCGAAGACCGGCGGCTGGGCCTGGAGCATCTCCAGCCGGCCGCCGTCCGCCTCCGCGAGGTCGCGGGCGACGGCGAGACCGATTCCCGTGGAGTTGCGGCCGCTGATGGTGCGCTCGAAGATGCGGGCGCCGAGGTCGGTGGGGACGCCGGGGCCCTCGTCGGTGACCTCGATGACGGCCTGGTTGCCGGTCACGCGGGTGCGCAACGCGACGGTGCCGCCGCCGTGCATGAGGGAGTTCTCGATCAGTGCCGCGAGGACCTGGGCGACCGCGCCCGGGGTTCCCACCGCCTGGAGATGACGCTTGCCGGAGCTGACGATCGCGCGGCCGGAGCTGCGGTAGGCGGGGCGCCATTCCTCGAGCTGCTGCTTGATGACCTCGTCGAGGTCGAAGGAGACGGCGGAGCCGGTCCGCGGGTCGCGGGCGTTGGTGAGCAGCCGCTCGACCACGTCGGTGAGGCGCTCCACCTGCGTCAGTGCGATGGTCGCCTCCTCCTTGACCGTGTCGGGGTCGTCGGTGAGGGTGATCTCCTCCAGCCGCATGGAGAGCGCCGTCAGCGGTGTCCGGAGCTGGTGGGAGGCGTCGGCGGCGAGGCGGCGCTCGGCGGTGAGCATGCGGCCGATGCGCTCGGCGCTGCCGTCCAGGACGTCGGCGACCCGGTCGAGCTCGGGGACGCCGTAGCGCTTGTGCCGCGGGCGGGGGTCGCCCGAGCCCAGCCGTTCCGCCGTCTCGGCGAGGTCGGTGAGCGGGGAGGCGAGACGGTTGGCCTGGCGTACGGCGAGCAGGACGGCGGCGATGATCGCGAGGAGGGCGACGGCTCCGATGACCAGGAGCGTGCGGCCGACCTCCTTGGTCACCGAGGAGCGGGGCTCCTGGACGGTGACGGTCTCACCCGACTCGCCCCTGGCGGTGTACTGGATGACGTCGCCGGTGGGCTGGCTGCCGACCTCGATGGGGTCGCGGCCCGGGATCCTGATGACGGCGTAGCGCCGGTCGGTGACCTGGTTCTTGAACGTGTCGCCGGAGATGTTCTCGTCGCCGAGGATGCGGCTGTCCACGATGCTGGCCAGGCGCAGCGCCTCGGAGTCCACGCGCTCCTGGGCGCTGTTGCTGATCGTGCGGGTCTCGACGATGACGAGCGAGACGCCGAAGACGGCGATCACCACGAGGACGACGGCGAGGGTGGACTGGATCAGACGGCGACGCACGGGGCCCTCCGGGCAGATGGCTGTACCGGGACCAGTGTGCACGCTCGCCGCTGCGGGCCGAGCCGGTCACCGGTCCGGGGCGCGGGTTTTCCACGCCGGCCGGACCGGACCGGCCCGGAGCCTCAGCTCTTCTCGAAGCGGAAGCCGACCCCTCGTACCGTCGCGATGTAGCGGGGGTTCGCGGCGTCGTCGCCGAGCTTCTTGCGCAGCCAGGAGATGTGCATGTCGAGCGTCTTGGTGGAGGACCACCACGTGGTGTCCCAGACCTCGCGCATGAGCTGGTCGCGGGTGACGACGCGGCCCGCGTCGCGCACCAGGACCCGCAGGAGGTCGAACTCCTTCGCCGTGAGCTGGAGTTCCTCGTCGCCCATCCAGGCGCGGTGCGACTCGACGTCGATGCGCACGCCGTGGGTGGCGGGCGGCTGCTGGGGCTCGGCGGCGCCGCGCCGGAGCAGCGCCCGGACCCGGGCGAGCAGTTCGGCCAGCCGGAACGGCTTGGTGACGTAGTCGTCGGCGCCCGCGTCGAGGCCGACGACGGTGTCCACCTCGTCGGCGCGCGCGGTGAGGATGAGGATGGGCACGGTGTGGCCCTCGGCGCGGAGCCGGCGGGCGACTTCCAGGCCGTCCATGCCGGGCAGTCCGAGGTCCAGGACGACCAGGTCGACGCCGCCCTGCATGCCGGCGTCGAGCGCGGTGGGTCCGTCCTCGCGGACTTCGACCTCGTAACCCTCCCGGCGCAGGGCACGGGCCAGCGGCTCCGAGATGGACGCGTCGTCCTCGGCGAGCAGTACACGGGTCATGGGGTGATGGTAGTCCGCCGTGCAGCACGCCCGGGCAGTGATCCGCCCGTGGGATTCACACCCTCCGTCCGGGTGTTTCTTACCTGCGGGTGTGCGATGCGATCCTTGATGACACCTTCGAAAGATCGCTCGCGGTTCCATGATTGCCTGTGATCCATGTCTCAAG
The DNA here is from genome assembly GCF_042790435.1 of Streptomyces sp. NPDC056738. Classification (NCBI taxonomy): domain Bacteria; kingdom Bacillati; phylum Actinomycetota; class Actinomycetes; order Kitasatosporales; family Streptomycetaceae; genus Streptomyces; species Streptomyces sp. NPDC056738. The sequence goes on along the minus strand of NZ_JBHTZF010000012.1, from coordinate 301,652 downwards.
TCCTTCCATATGGGGCATTGCGATGTCGTATGGTGACCAGACGCCTGTTGCACCACATCGGGACCTTTGGCTCGAACTTGATGCTGAAGGTCTCTTCTGTGTGCGGGCTGGTGTCAGCCAGCCTCGAAGGAAAGACCTGTGGCCGGGCCCGGACACGCTGACGCGTTCCGGGCGTGGATCCCGGTGGTCGCCGTCCGCCGCTCCGGCAATGCCGTAGCGGACTCCCCATGGGCGTGGGGAGGGACGCCGGACCCCGCCGGTGCCGGCCGCCCCCCATGGGCGCGTATTCCCCCGAGCTCCCGCTGTCCGCGTGAGTGAGGGGACCCCCCAACAGCGCGTCCCGACCAGCAAGGATCGACCATGGCGTCCAGCCTGACGAAGGACTCGGTTTCCCCGGGAATCTCCGGCTCCGAGAAGACCTTCTTCGGCCACCCCCGCGGACTGGCCACTCTCTTCATGACCGAGATGTGGGAGCGTTTCTCCTACTACGGGATGAAGGCACTGCTCCCGCTGTACCTGGTGGCACCGGGCGGCCTGCACCTCAGCGCGGCCACCGCGACCGCGATCTACTCCGTGTACCTCTCCCTCGTGTACCTGCTCGCCCTGCCCGGCGGCTGGTTCGCGGACCGTGTCCTCGGCCCCCGCAAGACGGTCGCCGTCGCGGGTCTGATCATCATGCTGGGCCACCTCACGCTGGCTCTGCCCTCCTCCGGCACCTTCTACGCGGGCCTCGGCCTCGTGGCGATCGGTTCCGGTCTGCTGAAGGCCAACATCTCCACGATGGTGGGCCACCTCTACGACGGCCCGGACGACCCGCGCCGTGACGGTGGCTTCACGCTGTTCTACGTCGGCATCAACCTCGGCGCCTTCGCCGCCCCGCTGATCATCGGCACCGTCGGCGAGAACGTGAACTGGCACCTGGGCTTCGCCCTCGCCGCGCTCGGCATGGCGCTGGGTCTCATCCAGTACCTGCTCGGCGGCCGTCACCTCAGCGCCCGTTCGCACGAGGTCCCCACGCCTCTGACGGCCGAGGAGAAGTCCTCGACGCTGCGCAAGTCCGCGCTGTGGGCCGCTGTCGCCGTCGTGTTCTACGCGATCGTCGGCTTCTCGGGCCACTACACGCTGAACTGGCTGCTGGTCCCGATCACGATCGCCGGCCTGGTCATCCCGGTCATGGTCATCGGGCGCATCAAGCGCGACAAGTCCCTGGACCGCGCCGACCAGTCGAAGATGTCCGCGTACATCTGGTTCTTCGTCGCCGCCGCCGTCTTCTGGATGATCTACGACCAGGGCGGCTCGACGATGTCGATCTTCGCCGACGAGTCGGCCAAGAACACCATCTTCGGCTGGGAGTTCCCGGTCTCCTGGTACCAGTCGGTCAACCCGGTCATGATCATGGCGCTGGCCCCGGTCTTCGCCTGGGCCTGGCTGTGGCTGAACAAGCGCGGCAAGGAGCCGAGCACGGCGACGAAGTTCGCCTCGGGTCTGATCCTGATCGGCGCGTCGTTCTTCCTCTTCCTGGCCCCGCTGACGATCGCCGAGGGCGGTCACAAGGCGGCCGCGATGTGGCTGGTGGCGATCTACTTCGTGCAGACCGTCGGTGAGCTGACGCTCTCCCCGGTCGGCCTCTCCGTCACCACGAAGATGGCTCCGGCGAAGTACGCCTCCCAGATGATGGGTGTCTGGTTCCTGGCCGTCACCGCCGGTGACGCCACGACCGGTCTGCTCTCCATCGCCGAGGTCGACCTCAACAAGACGGGCATCGTCGCCCTGGAGGCCGCGCTCGCCGTGATCGCCGGTGTCGCGGTGTGGATGTACCGCAAGAAGGTCAAGACGCTCATGGGCGACGTCCGCTGACGTCGGCTCCACAGCACGGCGAAGGGCCGCCGCACCGTTCGGTGCGGCGGCCCTTCGCCGTTCCCGCGGCCGGCCGGCGGCCGGGGCGGGGACCGGGTCGGGGGTCACGGGGATCAGCGCGTGCCGCTCACCGTGTCCGGCGGCGGCCCGGCATGAAGGTGAAGACCGCACCGCCCAGCAGCACGACCGTGCCCGCCACCAGTCCGAGCGCCTGGAGGGCGCTGTGGCTGTCGGAGCCCGTCTCCGCCAGGCCGCCGCTGGAGGACGTGCCGGCGGAACCGGAGCCGGACGAGGTGGAGCCGCCGCCCGAGGCGCCGCTCGCCTGCTGCGAGGTGTCCAGGGTCAGCGAGACCTCGGACTTGCCCGGGGTGCAGGTCGTCGTCGTGCCCAGGGCCATCACGGTGAGGACTCCCGGGGACAGGGTCGAACTGCCGGTCGCGCCCGGCTTGTAGGTGCCCGTCAGATCGGGGATCTCGATCGGGTCGCCGGACTTGATGGGCGCGGAGTTCGTCGGACCCTCCACATGCACCGTGCCCTTGTCGGCGCCGCCCAGGACCACCTCCATCGACGGCTTCACGGAGTCCGCGGGGATGTCCGCCGGGCTGTCCATCACCGACGCCTTGAACTGCACCGTGAGCGCGAAGCTCCCGCCGCTCTTCTTGGCGTTGATCTGGACGGCCGAGGTGGCGTTCTTGTCTCCGATGGGCGTCTTGCAGGCGTAGGGCACGGAGACCTCCTTGCCCGTGAAGTCGGTCTGTCCGCCGGACCCGCCGGTGTCACCGCCCCCGTCGGTCCCGCTGCCGCTCGGCGACGGGGTGGCCGAACCGCTCGGCGCCGTCGGGGTCGGCGTCGGCGTGGGGGTGGGAGTCGGCGTCGGCGTCGGCGTGCCGCCCGAACCACCGCTCGTCACCTTGATGGTCGCCGAGGGGCTCACCGCCTCCTTGGGCGTGCACTTGGTGTCGGTGGAGATCGGCTTGCTGACGTTGATGTTGTACGCGTCCGGGGTGAGCGTGACATCGCCCGCCGTCGTCAGCTTCAGCTTGCCCGTCATGTCGGACAGCTTCATGGCGCTGTTCTTGGGGATGGCGGGGTTCTCGCGCGGTCCCTCCATCGCGACGGCCGCCGTCTGCGCGCCGCCCGCCTTCAGCGTCCCGGTGGGCTTGACGGTGTTCGCGTCGAGGTCGAGGACGTCGGGGTTCTTCGAGGCGGCCTGGGTGAACTTCCAGGTGATGGTGACCTCGTCGCCCACCTTCGCCTCGGCGGGCGCGGTGATCTCCACCTTCGTGGTGCCCTGGACGGCGGGCAGCCCGGAGATCGCGGGCGGGATGCACTCCGTGCTGTACGACACCTCGGCGGCCTGCGCGGGGACGGCGGCCACCGCCAGCAGGATGCCCGCACCGCCGAGCATCAGCGCGACCCCGGCCGCGCCCGCTCTGCGGCCTCCGGCCCGTACCACTCTCCGTTGCGTGCTCACGTATGCCCCTTTCTCGTCTGCGTCGTCGGACCGTTCTCGTGCGGTGCGGAGAGCTGACCGTTCGTCCCGGTCCCCGGATCGGTCTCCGGGGTGAACCAGGGCAGGGCGGGAACCGGGGAGGCGGAGTCGTCCGCCGGTGTCCGGGGGGCGGGGTGAATCCAGGGCAGGCGCAGGGTGAGCTCGCCCGGCCGCAGTCCCCGGTGCCGTCCGGCCCGTCCGGTCGACCTGCGGGGGCGCACCCGGTCCACCACGGCCATGCCGACACGGAACACGGCGGCCGGGACGACCACGCAGAGCAGGATCCAGAAGACGGTGACTCCCCAGGGGCGGCCCACGCCCCACGGCTGCTCGGCGAGCACCTTCCCGCCGTACTTCAGCGAGATCGTGTAGTCGCCGTGCGCCCCGGCCGACAGTTCGACCGGGAGTCTGATCTGTGCCTTGCGGCCGGGCGCGATGCTGCCGCGCCACTGCTGTTCCTCCCACTGCGGGGCGAACACCCCGTGGGCGGTGCCGACCTGGAAGACCGGGTCCTTCACGGGGCTGGTGCCGACGTTGCCGACGGTGAGGACGAGGGTGCGCGAGGGCGGTGAGCCGAACCAGGTCAGCAGACCACTGGACCCGTCGAGCCGGGGGTCGGTCAGCATCGAGATGCGGCCGCCGCTCTCCTCATTCGGCAGCGGCTCGACCGCGTGGCCGGCCACCATGAAGACGGCGTCGGCCTCGGCCTTCTCCCCGGTGACGGTGGCGACGTGCACCACGCAGGGGCAGGGCCTGGGCGGCTCGGTGACCGGCAGTTTCCTGCTGAAGCCGCCCTTGGCGTCGGTGGTGACGGCCCGTCCGTCGGCGTTGGCGCAGGAGTTGGTGCCTCCGATGACCCCGCGCGAGGGCACGGACTGCCCGCAGATCAGCATCATCAGCAGCGTCCCGGGCCGCCATCCGCCGCCGGTCACGGTGATCGAACCACCGGTTCCCGCCTCGGACCTGGACAGCGTGACGACCGGCTTCCCGGCGGCCGACACCGATCCCGCCGAGCCCAGCACCGCCGGGACCATCGCGAGGGCCAGCACCAGCCCCAGCGCCGCCGCCCGCATCTTGCCGTCCAGGACGCTCACGACACCGCTCCCGTCAACTCGACCTCCGTGCCGCTGTGTTCGCCGGTCCCGTCGTCCCGTGCCCGGCGTCCGCGGCGCCCCGGCCCCGGCATCCCGGCCCGCTTCCGGCGCCGTACGACGGACAGGGCGGCCAGGAGGACCACGAGGGCGCCCGTCGTGGCGGCCACCGCGGCCCACGGCACCGGCCGGACCTCCGCGGTCCCGGTCGCGCGCACCCCGCCCGCCGCCGTCACCGTCAGCCGCACCTTCGCCGCGTCGAACGCCGGCGGGCCGGTCCACGGCTCGTGGAGCGTGACCCGGCGGCCCGGCGGGAGCTCGACGGGCAGCGCGCGCGGGCCGCGGTCGAGCAGGGTGCCGAAGACCCCGCCGGCGTGCACGGCCAGCCGCGGAGCGAGGACCGTGGTGCCGCGATTGACCAGCTCGTACGAGATCCTGCCGCCGCCCACCCTGACGTGCTCCACCGTCAGCGCCGACAACGCCGGTCCGGGCACCCGGAGCCGGACCCGGACCGCCGAGGTGCGGCCGCCGCCGCTCGCGACGATCGCGCCGGGATGGTCGCCGGGCGCGGCCGCGGCCGGGACGCCGATGGTGAACGGCACGTCGGCGCGGGTGTGCGCCGGTACCCGTACGGACAGCTCGCGCACCGCGGTCCTGCGGCCGTCCGCGTGTCCGGCGAAGGCGATCCACGCGCCCGTGTCCGCCGCCCGTCCGCGCACCGCGAAGGCGCCGTCGGCCGTGTCGTCCGCGTCGGCGCCGCGCAGCCGGACCGTGACGGGCCGCGTCCCGGGGTTGAGCACGGACACCGCGTCCTGGAGGACCGTGCCGGGGGCACCCTCCGCGTAGACGGAGGGCCGTCCGCCGGCCGTGCCGCCCGCGGCCGGCACGACGGACCAGCCCTCGGCGGCCAGGGCCGTCGGTGCCGCGCTCAGCAGCACCAGGGTCAGGCCCAGCGCGCGGGCGGCGGGAAGTGCGTACGGCATGCGGCGGCTCCAGGTCGCGGGGCGGGAAGGTCAGCGGCGTACCGCCTGGTGCCTGCGCGTCAGCCACAGCACGCCTGCCGCGCCGGCGAGCAGGACCGTGCCGCCGAGGGTGCCGAGAGCGATCACGGAGTCCTCGGGGCCGGTCTGCGGGAGGGAGTCGCCGGAGTCGGTGCCGCTCTGGCTCCCGCTGGAGCCCGAGGAGCCGGAGGAGCCCGAACCCGACGATCCCGAACCGCCGGCCGCCGTGACGTCGAGCGTCAGCGAGGGCCCCGGGTTGTTCGAGGGCGTGCACGTGGTCGTGGTGCCGAGGGCCTTGATGGTGAGGACGCCCGCGGTGAAGGTGACCTTGCCGGACTTCTTCGGCGTGTAGGACCCGCTCAAGTCACTGATCTTGATGGGGGTGTTGGCGGGGATGGCGGCCGCGTTGGCCGGCCCGCTCACCGCCACCGTGCCGCTGTCCGCACCGCCCACCTTGATGACGGCGCTCGGCGACATCGCGCCCTTGCCCAGCTCGACGGGGCTGGAGGAGACGCCCTTCTGCCAGGACATGGTGAGCTTGTAGGCGCTGCCGCTCTTGACTCCCTTGATGTCGATGGGAGAGACGGCGCTCTTGTCGCCGATCGGCGTCTTGCACTGGTAGTTGACGTCCACCACGTCGGCCTGGGCTGCGGGGGCGGCCGTCAGCACCGCCGAGCCGGCCAGGGCCGCGGCGAACGCGAGCGCGGCGGTTCGTTTCTGGTACGTCCGGTACGTCACGGGCTCGGCCTCATTTCTGACGGCACATCAGATCGGCCGTCAAGGTACGCCCGGTGACTTGTGGAGGGAAGACAAAGTGCGCGCCGGATCCGTGGGGATCCGGCGCGCATCGGGTGACACACGAAGAAGGGTTCGAACCACGCGCAGCCGTGGCCCGGACCGAACAGCTAGGCGGGAGCGCCGAGTTCGGCCCAGACCGTCTTGCCCGCGACGCCGGGCGTCCGCAGGACACCCCAGTCCAGGCAGAGTCGCTGCACGATGAACATGCCGTGACCGCCGGGACGGCCGGCGCGGTGCGGGGTGCGCGGGGCGGGCTGGCCCGACCCCCGGTCGGAGACCTCGATGCGCAGCACCTTGTTGTCGCAGGAGATCCGGAGCCCTTCCGGGCCCTCGGCGTGCAGACAGGCGTTCGTGACGAGCTCGGAGACGACCAGCAGGACGTCCTCGGCGGCCGCGCGCCGGTCGGCGCTCGGCGCGGGCAGCCAGCCCCACGCGTACAGCGCCTGCCGGGCGAAGTCACGGGCGAGCGGCACGACGCCGCTCTCGCCGGCGAGGCTCAGCGAGCGGACCTGGCCGCCGACGGAGGCGGAAGCCGCCGGGGCGGCGCCGCCGGACGTCTCACCCGCCGTGGAGGCACTGCCGCCGGGCGTCCCGCCCGCTGTGGAGGCACTGCCGCCGGACGTCTCGCCCGCCGTGGGGGCACGGTCGACGGGCGCCGCGGCGCCGGCCGGGGAGACGCTCTCGACGGGCGTCGCTCCGTCCACGGGCGCCACGCTCCGCGCGGACACCGCGGAAGCGCCGCCGTCGCCCGACTCCGGGCCGCGGTCGCCCGGCGTGCAGGGCCGGGTGGTGCTCATCAGCGCTTCACCTCACCGATTCACCGGTTCACGATTCAAGACTCAGTACGCAGTCTTCAGTACGGATGGATCAACGGCTTTCACCGCTGGTGGATCAACGAACTTCCGCCGCCCGGCCGCCGGCCCCTGGACCGCCGACGCTTCCAGGATGTCTCCTGCCCGACGGAACCGTCCGAACACCCACTTTTTCGGCGCGGGACCCGTGACGCGGGTAACGCACCGAACACTCAGAGGCACCCGGGACGGGGACGACGACATGGCGGACCGCCTCCGGCTCAGCCGGAGAGCGCCGCTTCGAGCGTGTCGTGGACGGTGAAGACGGCCTCCGCCCCGGTGATCTCGAAGACCCGTGCGACCACCGGCTGCATCGCCGCCAGGTGCACGCCGCCGCCCGCGGCCTCGGCCTTCAGCCGGGCACCGAGCAGCACATTGAGCCCGGTGGAGTCGCAGAACTCCAGCCGGGAACAGTCGATGATCAGGCGTGCATACCCCTTTTCGAGGCAGCCCTCGAGTGGCTCACGCAACAAATCGGCCGTGTGGTGATCGAGCTCACCCGCGGGAGTCACGACGGCGGCCGTGCCCTCTTCCCGCACCTCGACAAGAAGCCGGCCAGACTGTGCGCTGCCGACCGTCCCGCGGTCCATGCCGTCTCTCTCCCGAGTGTCGCGACTACTGACGTACGCACTCGAACACTACGCCTTCTCTACGTCACCCGACACCCGAACAACCCCCTGAAAATGGACATTTCACCACAGATGACACTTGCGGTGAGTTCAGGAAACCGGGTAGGGCTAGTAGAGACACCTATCCGACCCGGCCGGCTTTGGAGGCGCCGCACACCGCAGTGCACGTATTGGCATCGGCGGCCATATGCCGAGAACGATGGAGGACACATGTCACCCCGGCTCGACGCATCGCAGACCCTGACGGCGACGTCGACACCTTCTCCGGGTTCCCCGGAGCACGTCGACGCGACCGCGACCCACGGAGTCGACGCACTCACCGGACTCGACGGACTTCCGGAGATCCCCCCGTACGACAAGGTGGGGCCGGTGGACGCGCGGGCTCTGTCCAAGACGCTCTTCGCGCGACTGGAGTGCCTCGAAGAAGGCACGCACGACCACGCGTACGTACGCAACACACTCGTCGAACTCAACCTCGCGCTGGTGAAGTTCGCCGCCTCCCGCTTCCGCTCCCGCAGCGAGCCGATGGAGGACATCATCCAGGTCGGCACCATCGGCCTCATCAAGGCGATCGACCGCTTCGAGCTGAGCCGGGGCGTCGAGTTCCCGACCTTCGCGATGCCGACGATCATCGGCGAGATCAAGCGCTTCTTCCGCGACACCTCCTGGTCGGTGCGGGTGCCCCGCAGGCTCCAGGAACTCCGCCTCGACCTGGCCAAGGCCGGCGACGAGCTGGCCCAGCGCCTCGACCGCGCCCCGACCGTGAACGAGCTCGCGGAACGCCTCGGCATCAGCCGCGACGAGGTCGTCGAGGGCATGGCCGCCTCGAACGCCTACACGGCCAGCTCGCTGGACGCCCAGCCGGAGGAGGACGACTCCGAGGGCGCGCTCGCCGACCGCATCGGCTACGAGGACAACGGACTCGAGGGCATCGAGTACGTGGAGTCCCTCAAGCCGCTGATCGCCGAACTCCCGCAGCGCGACCGGCAGATCCTCTCCCTGCGGTTCGTGGCGAACATGACCCAGTCCGAGATCGGCGACGAACTCGGCATCTCCCAGATGCATGTCTCCCGGCTGCTGTCGCGCACCCTCGTGCGACTCCGCAAGGGTCTGACCGTCGAGGAGTGACACGACTTCGCGGCCCGCGAGGCCGCGCGTGCGAGCGGTCCGGCGCCCACGGCGCCGGGCCGCTCCGTTCTTCCCGGCGGACGCCCTCCGGTCGCGCAGACAACTTCCTTTTCACGCAAAGCGGTTGGCGCCGCGGAGGTTGAGAGCGCTCCCACGGAATCGTTGTCCGGCAACTCTTTCCCCAGGAGGCCGATCCCGTCACCATGGGCATCCCAAACTGGCCGGTACGTCAGGACGGGACGAGCACGCACCAGGTGCGGGGAGGCGGAAAGACATGGCACAGGGCGACCCGGCCGACAGAGACGTCCCGGCCGAGGCCGACGGGCTGCCCGCGGGGGCGTCCGACGCACGGCTGACCGAGTTGCTGCGCGCCGGCACCTCGACCGCGTACGCGGCCCTCCAGGAACTGCGCGCACGCCACCGCGCCTCGGTCCTCGCCTACGCCCGGACCTGCACCACCGGCGACTCCGGAGCCGGACAGCTCGCCGCGCAGACCTTCACCCTCGCCGCCCGCGAGACGGCACGCGGCATCGACCCGAACGTCCCCTGGCGGCACCAGCTCCTGCTGCTGACCGGGCGCGTGGCGGCCTCCTGGGCCCGGGACCAGCGGGCCGCGGGACTCGACCCCGGGCTGCTCCTCGTCCTCAGCACCGCGGGCCCCGGCGGCCCCGTCCCCTCCCTGCTCCCCGCCTTCCAGTCCCTCCCGTCCCGCGCCCAGGGGCTCATCTGGTACGCCGTCGTGGAGCGCGAGCCCGCCGAACGGACGGCGCTCCTGCTCGGCCTCACCGCCGAGGACGTCGTCTACGGGACCGACCAGGCCCTCCACTCCCTGGGCCAGGCCTGTCTGCGGTACCGGCTGGCCGCCTCGGACGATCCGCGCTGCGGGGACTTCCGCCGGCTGATCGAGGAGTCGGTACGGCCCGACAACCCCCGCTCCAGCACCGATCTCAACACCCACATGGCGCGCTGCTCGCACTGCTCGGCCGCCTACGAGGAACTGACCGCGCTGCGCGACCACCCCCGCTCGGCCCTGGCCGAGGGCCTGCTGCCGTGGGCGGGCACGGCGTACGTCGCGGCCGACCCGCCGGGAACGGGAGCCGTACCCCACGTTCCCGCCGCCCCGCGGACGTCGCCGGGGCCCTGGCCGCCGTCGCGCCGGTTCGTCCTGACCTCGGCGGCGGCCCTCGGCGTGGCCCTGGCGCCGGTCCTGTTCCTGCTGCTGTCCCCGGGCGGCGAGCCGGCCACGGGCGCGGCGGGCTCGGTCGGCACGCCCTCGGACCCGCCTCCCGTGACCGTCACGGCGACGGTCCCGGTCACCCCGTCCCCGACGCCCTCGGCCTCACCCTCTCCGTCGGCGACCTCCGCGTCGCCCTCGCCGTCGCACCGGTCGGCGCCACCGAGGTCACCGAGTCCCAGGCCGACCCCGACCGTCGTCCTCCGCCCGCCGGGCGGCGCCTTCACCCAGGTGGTGAACGTCGCCTCGGGGCTGTGCCTGGACATCCGCGACGGCGACCTGGAGAAGGGCACCGACGTCGTCACCGCGCCCTGCACGTCCTCCGCCACCCAGCGCTGGCGCGTCGACAGCGGTTCCCTCCGGTCGGCCGCCGACGACGACTTCTGCCTGGACAGCCGCGGTTCCGTCGACCGGGGCGTGGGCATCTGGGAGTGCTCGTCGCTCGACGGCGGCCACGGCGACAATCTCCGTTTCACCGTCGACGGCGACGGGGTGATCCGTCCGGCCGTGGCCATCGAGACGGCCATGACACCGGACGGGGACGGCGGGCTGTCCCTGGTACCGCTGACCGGCGGCACGGGCCAGCGCTGGCGCGCGGGCAACGCGTGAGACGCCCCTGGGCCGCCCCCGGCGGTGGGCTCAGATCTCGCGGACGCCGCGCCGCCAGACGCCGGTGACCAGCGGGACGCCCGGACGGTAGGCGAGGTGGACGTGGCTCGGGGCGTCCAGCAGGGTCAGGTCCGCGTAGGCGCCCGGCACGATCCGGCCGACGTCCTCCCGGCGCAGCGCCCGCGCGCCTCCCGCGGTCGCGGACCACACGGCCTCGTCCGGGGTCATCCGCATGTCCCGTACGGCGAGCGCGATGCAGAACGGCACGGACGAGGTGAACGACGAGCCGGGGTTGCAGTCGGTGGACAGGGCCACCGTGACACCGGCGTCGATCAGCCTGCGGGCGTCCGGCCACTCGGCCCGGGTGGAGAACTCGGCGCCGGGGAGCAGGGTCGCCACGGTGTCGCCGCTCGCCAGGGCGTCGACGTCGGCGTCCGTCAGGTGGGTGCAGTGGTCGGCGCTCGCCGCGTCCAGCTCGACGGCGAGCTGGACACCGGGGCCGTACGAGAGCTGGTTGGCGTGCACACGCGGGTGCAGGCCCTTGGCCTTGCCGGCCGTCAGGATCGCGCGGGCCTGGTCGCCGTCGAAGGCGCCCTTCTCGCAGAAGACGTCCACCCAACGGGCGTACGGGGCGCAGGCGTCGAGCATCTCGCCGGTCACCAGGGCGACATAGCCGGCCGGGTCGTCGGCGTAGTCCGGCGAGACGATGTGCGCGCCGAGGTAGGTGACCTCGTCGGTGTGCGAGGCGGCGATGCGCAGCGCGCGGGCCTCGTCCTCGACGGTCAGGCCGTAGCCCGACTTGGTCTCGAAGGTCGTGGTGCCCTGGCGCAGGGCCTCGCGCAGATAGCGCGTGAGGTTGCGCTCCAGTTCCTCGTCGGAGGCGGCGCGAGTGGCGGCGACGGTGGTGCGGATGCCGCCCGCGCTGTAGGCGCGACCGGACATGCGGGCGTTGAACTCCTGCGTGCGGTCACCGGCGAAGACCAGGTGCGAGTGGGAGTCGACGAAGCCCGGGATCAGCGCGCGGCCACCGGCGTCGACCCGGTTGTCAGTGGCCGGTGCTTTGCTTGATTCACCGGTCCACGCGACGCGGTCGCCTTCGATGACGACGGCCGCGTCCTGGATCAGACCGAGCGGGGAGCCGTCGCCGAGGGAGGGATCGTTGGTGACCAGACTGGCGATGTTGGTGATGACGGTCGTGCTGCTCATGGCGTCCTCAGGGGTGGCGGGACTGCTGGTGGGGGGCGTCGGGCGGGCGGTGTCTCCCGCCCGCCCGGGAGTCAGGAGCGCAGCGCCTGGACGGCGTCCGCGAGCGCTGTCGGCACATCGGGGACGAGCGTGTGCGCGCCGTCGCGCACGACGTGCCGCCCCGCCACGACGGTGTGCCGTACGTCGGCGGCAGTGGCCGCGAATACGGCTGTCTCCGCGCCGAGGCGTGGCACCGGTCCCGCTGTTCTGACCGAGTCGAGGGCGATCGTCGTGAAGTCGGCGAGCGCGCCCGCCTCGATGGTGCCCGCCTCGTCCCAGCCGAGGGCCGCGTGGCCGTCGGCGGAGGCGGCCCGCAGCAGGGCGGCGGCCGTCCAGTGACCGCGGGTGCGGGTGCGCAGCCGTTCGTTCAGCTCCATGGCGCGGGCCTCTTCGAGCAGGTCGATGACGGCGTGGCTGTCGGAGCCGAGCGAGAGGGGTGAGCCGGCGCGCTGGAGGGCGACGGCGGGGCCGATGCCGTCGGCGAGGTCGCGTTCGGTGGTGGGGCACATGCAGGTTCCGGTGCCGGATCCGCCGAGCAGGGCGATGTCCTCGTCGGTGAGGTGCGTGTTGTGGACGCCGGTGGTGCGCGGTCCGAGGACGCCGTGGTCGGCGAGCAGGCGGGTGGGCGTGCGGCCGTGGGCGGCCTGGCACGCCTCGTTCTCCGCGGTCTGCTCGGACAGGTGCACATGGAGCGGGGCGCGCCGTTCCTCGGCCCAGCGGGCCACGGTGGCGAGCTGTCCGGCGGGTACGGCCCGTACGGAGTGGATCGCCGCGCCGATCCGTGCGTGATCCCGGTCCTTGAGAAGTGAAGAGCGTTCCGCCCAGGCGTCGGCGGTGCCGTCGGAGAAGCGCCGCTGGTGCGGGTTGGGCGGCTGACCGAAGCCGGAGGAGAGGTAGGCCGTGTCGAGCAGGGTGATGCGGATCCCGGCGTCGGCGGCCGCGGCGACGAGGGCCTCGCCCATGGCGTTGGGGTCGGCGTAGGGGGTGCCGTCGTGGGCGTGGTGGACGTAGTGGAACTCGCCGACGGCGGTGACTCCGGCGAGCGCCATCTCCGCGTACACCGCGCGGGCCAGCGCGTGGTAGGTCTCCGGGGTCAGCCGGTCCGCGAAGGAGTACATGATCTCGCGCCAGGTCCAGAAGGTGCCGGAGCCGACCTGGACGGTGCCGCGCAGGGCGCGGTGGAAGGCGTGGGAGTGGGCGTTCGCGAGGCCGGGGAGGGTGAGTCCGCGCAGGATCTCGGCGCCCGGCGGCGGGGTGTCGACGCCGGTGCGGACGTCGGTGACGCGCCCGTCGGCACCGGCCCCGGAGCCGCCGGCCGACACGGTCACGGCGACGCCCGGCTCGACGTGGGTGTCGAGCCAGGCGTGTTCCAGCCAGTACGTCTTGGTCACCTGCAGGCCAGCCCTTCGAGTACGTCGGCGAGTGCGGTCACCCCGGCCACGCAGTCGTCCTCGGCGGCGTACTCGGCCGGGGAGTGCGAGACACCCGTGGGGTTGCGTACGAACAGCATGGCGGTCGGGACGGTGCCGGAGAGGATTCCGGCGTCGTGTCCGGCGCCGGTCCCGAGCACGGGGACGTTGAGGGCGGTGTCCCGCTCCTTGCCCAGGATGCGGGCGAGTTCGTCGCGCAGGGCGTGCTCGAACTCGACGACGGGGGTGAACGACTCGCGGACCACGTCGAGTTCGACGCCCTGCGCCTCGGCGTACTCGCGGGCGGCCTTCTCGACGCCGCCCACGACGGTGTCGAGGGTGGCCTGGTCGGCGGCGCGGGAGTCGAGCCAGCCGCGCACCAGGGAGGGGATGGCGTTGACGCCGTTCGGCTCGACGGCGATCTTGCCGAAGGTGGCGACGGCGCCCGCGAGCCGGGCCTCGCGGCGGGCGGCGAGGACGGTCTCGGCGTAGGGCAGCATCGGGTCGTGGCGGTCCACGAGCCGGGTGGTGCCCGCGTGGTTGGCCTCGCCCCGGAAGTCGAAGCGCCAGCGGCCGTGCGGCCAGATGGCGCTGGCGATGCCGACCTGGTCGCCGCTGAGGTCCAGGGCGCGGCCCTGCTCGACGTGGAGTTCGACGAACGCGCCGATCCGGCCGAGGCGTTCGGGGTCGGGGCCGATGGCGGCGGGGTCGTGTCCGGCGCGCTCCATGGCCTGCGGCAGGGTGATGCCGTCGGCGTCGGTGAGCCGGTGGGCCTGCTCGACGGTGAGCTGTCCGGCGGCGAGCCGGGAGCCGACGCAGGCGAGGCCGAAGCGGGCGCCCTCCTCGTCGCCGAAGTTGACGATGGCGAGGGGCTTGGTGAACCGGACGCCGCGGGCGCGGAGTTCGTCGAGGGCGGCGAAGGAGGAGACGACCCCGAGGGGGCCGTCGAAGGCGCCGCCGTCGGGCACGGAGTCCAGGTGCGAGCCGGTGACCACGGCGTCGCCCTCGGCGGGGTCGCCGAGCCAGGCCCACTGGTTGCCGTTGCGGTCGAGCTCGTAGGTGAGCCCGCGGGACTCGGCCTGCTGCCGGAACCAGGCGCGGCAGTCGGTGTCGGCGCCGGTCCAGGCGAACCGGCGGTAGCCGCCGGAGGCGGAGCTGCGGCCGACCGGCAGCAGCTCCGCCCACATGCTGTGGAACGTCACGCGTCGCCGCCCTCGTGGCCCTCGCGCATCGGGATGCGCACACCGCGCTCGTCCGCGACGGACTCGGCGATGTCGTAGCCGGCGTCGACGTGGCGGATGACGCCCATGCCGGGGTCGTTCGTCAGGACGCGGCGGATCTTCTCGCCGGCGAGCTTGGTGCCGTCGGCGACGGAGACCTGGCCGGCGTGGATGGAGCGGCCCATGCCGACGCCGCCGCCGTGGTGGATGGAGACCCAGGAGGCGCCGGAGGCGACGTTGACCATGGCGTTGAGCAGCGGCCAGTCGGCGATCGCGTCGGAGCCGTCGAGCATGGCCTCGGTCTCGCGGTACGGGGAGGCGACGGAGCCGCAGTCGAGGTGGTCGCGGCCGATGGCCAGCGGGGCCGCCAGCTCGCCCGAGGCCACCATGTCGTTGAAGCGCTCGCCGGCCTTGTCGCGCTCGCCGTAGCCGAGCCAGCAGATGCGGGCCGGCAGGCCCTGGAAGTGGACGCGCTCGCCGGCCAGCTTGATCCAGCGGTGCAGCGACTCGTTCTCCGGGAAGAGGTCGAGGATCGCCTTGTCCGTCTTGTGGATGTCGGAGGCCTCGCCGGACAGGGCGGCCCAGCGGAAGGGGCCCTTGCCCTCGGAGAACAGGGGGCGGATGTAGGCGGGGACGAAGCCGGGGAAGGCGAAGGCGCGGTCGTAGCCGGCGAGCTGGGCCTCGCCGCGGATGGAGTTGCCGTAGTCGAAGACCTCGGCGCCCGCGTCCATGAAGCCGACCATGGCCTCGACGTGCCGGGCCATGGACTCGCGGGCGCGGGTGGTGAAGCCGGCCGGGTCCTTGGCGGCCGCGTCGGCCATGTCGTCGAAGTCGACGCCGACGGGGAGGTAGGCGAGCGGGTCGTGGGCCGAGGTCTGGTCGGTCACGATGTCGATGGGCGCGCCCTCGGCGAGCATGCGGGGAAGCAGCTCGGCGGCGTTGCCGAGCAGGCCGATGGAGAGCGGCTTGCGCTGGTCGCGGGCCTCGACGGCGAGCTGGAGGGCGTGCTCCAGGGAGTCGGCCCTCACGTCCAGGTAGCGGTGCTCGATGCGGCGCTCGATGGCGCGCGGGTCGACGTCGATGCAGATCGCGACGCCGTCGTTCATCGTCACGGCGAGCGGCTGGGCGCCGCCCATGCCGCCGAGACCGGCGGTCAGCGTGATGGTGCCGGCGAGGGTGCCGTTGAACTTCTTCGCGGCGACGGCGGCGAAGGTCTCGTAGGTGCCCTGGAGGATGCCCTGGGTGCCGATGTAGATCCAGGAACCGGCCGTCATCTGGCCGTACATCGTGAGGCCGAGGGCCTCCAGACGGCGGAACTCCTCCCAGTTGGCCCAGTCGCCGACGAGGTTGGAGTTGGCGATGAGGACGCGCGGGGCCCACTCGTGGGTCTGCATGACGCCGACGGGGCGGCCGGACTGGACGAGCATCGTCTCGTCCTGCTTGAGGGTCCGCAGCGTGCGGACCATGGCGTCGAAGGAGCGCCAGTCACGGGCGGCCTTGCCCGTGCCGCCGTAGACGACGAGCTTGTCGGGGTGCTCGGCGACCTCGGGGTCGAGGTTGTTCTGCAGCATCCGCAGGGCGGCTTCCTGCTGCCATCCCAGGGCGCTCAGTTCCGTACCGCGCGGCGCTCGGACGGGGCGGGGTCCTGACATGGTCTGCCTCCTAGCGGACTGTTTCTGCGGATATTCACATCCTGGCTCGTTGAATAGAGCTAGTCAATAGGCGCGCGGTCCCGCACGCGCCCCGCCCGGATGTTTGGCTGGGACGCATGGGCGCAGAGATGGACAGGGCAGGGGATCGGACGGACGACGGCGACGACCGGGCGGGTGGGGCTGCGATGCCTTCGGCGGGGACTTCGGACGCGACGCGGGTCTCACGACGGGACGACGCCGTGCGGGCCGCCGTGGAGCAGGGACTCCTCGCCCCGGACCGTCCCATCGTCGCGCTCCTGGACGTCCCCGGCATCCGGGCCTCGGCCGCCGCACTGCGCACGGCCTTCGAGGCGGTGACCGCCCCCGGCACGCCAGTGCTGCACGCCTTCGCGGTGAAGGCGACGCCGCTCGTGCCCGTCCTGCGCCTGCTCCGCGAGGAGGGCATCGGCGCGGAGGTGGCGAGCCCCGGGGAGCTCGCGCTCGCCCGCGCGGCCGGGATCCCGCCCGCGCGGACCGTGCTCGACTCGCCGGCCAAGACCCCCGCCGAGCTGCGCGAGGCGCTGGCACTGGGCATCGCGGTCAACGCGGACAGCCGGCAGGAGCTGGAGCGCATCGACGCCGCCGTCCGCTCGGCGGCCACCCGCTCCCCGCTCGGGATCCGGGTGAACCCGCAGGTCGGCGGGGGTTCGATCGGGGCGCTGTCGACGGCGACGGCGACCTCCAAGTTCGGGGTGGCGCTCCGCGACGAGGGGGCCCGCGCCTGGATCGTGCGGGCGTACGCCGACCGGCCCTGGCTGACCCGGCTGCACGCGCACTCGGGCTCCCAGGGCATGCCGCTCCCGCTGATGGCGCGGGGTGTGGCGGACACCTACGCGCTGGCGGAGGAGATCAACCGGCACGTCGGGCGACGGCAGGTCGACACGATCGACATCGGCGGCGGACTGCCGGTCGACTTCGGCTCCGACGCCATGGCGCCGACGTACGAGCAGTACGCGCGGCTGCTCGCGGAGGCGACACCGGGACTGTTCGACGGGCGGTACGGGCTGGTCACCGAGTTCGGCCGGTCCCTGCTGGCCAAGCACGGGACGGTGCTGGCCCGGGTCGAGTACACGAAGTCGGCCGGGGGCCGGGCGGTCGCGGTCACCCACGCCGGGGTGCAGGTGGCGACCCGCACGGTCTACGCGCCGGGGTCGTGGCCGCTGCGGATCGCCGCGTACGACGCGAAGGGCCGGCCCAAGACGGGGCCGGACGTCGTCCAGGACGTCGCGGGCCCCGCCTGCTTCGCGGGCGACCTGCTCGCCGAGGGCCGTCCGCTGCCGCTGCTCGAACAGGGCGACCACGTGGCCGCGCTGGACACCGGCGCGTACTACTTCGCCCACCACTACGCGTACAACTCCCTGGCCCGCCCCGGCATCTACGGCTACGCCCCCGCCCAAGGCGACCCCGGAACCACCCGCTTCGCGGTCGTACGAACCCCCCAGACCCTCCCCGAGATCGTCGCGGAATCAGGCGGCCCCCACACCCAGGCACTCACCAGCCTGTAAGCCGCCGAGAGACCCTGCGGGGAAGATCCAGCCCCTCCGGCGTTTGAGGAGCGGGGTCCGGGGCGGAGCCCCGGGACGGGACGGGAAGGGGCGGAGGGGGCGAAGTCCGACGACGCCGACGCCGGCCGACCCGGACCCCCCGGCGGAGCCAGCCCCTACCGGCGGCCACCAAGGCGCACTCGGCACGGCGCACGCCCGTTCGCACTCTGGTGCGCCCCCGTCACCCCGCTCCAGGGCAGCACAAATCGACCCCAGGGGGTTTGGACGGGCCTGAGAATGTGGTCAGTTGACCCACCTTAGTCATCGCGGGCATTTTCCACAGGAAAATGCCGGATCACTCCCTTCCCGTGCACACAGTGCGTAACTTCGGCGTCACTCGGCCGAACCCTTTGGCGGGAGGGAGACACGGTGCCCGGTATCGACGAGTGCCTGCTGGAGGCCATGACACTGCCCGGTGCGCGAGGCGCCTCGGTGGTCGACTGGACCAGCGGCCTGGCCCTGGGCACGGTCGGCGACGCTCCGGGCGACGACCACGAGACGACCGCGGCGGAGGCCGCCGAGCTGGCCCGGCTCGCCGCGGAGAACCGCTCGTTCGCCCCCAAGGGCGGCTCCGACTGGTCCGAGTGGTCCGACCAGGAGACCCCGATCGAAGACCTGATCATCAGCAACCGCGACAGCTATCACGTCCTGCGATTCGTCCGGACCGCCTTCGACAGCAGCGTGTTCCTGCATCTGTGGCTGGCCCGCTCGGACGGCAACCTCGCCCTGGCCCGCATCCGGCTGGGCGAGATGGCCGGACGGCTGGTGCTCGTATGACCACGGTCAGGACACCTCCCCCGCCCCGGCTCCCGATACGGGACCCGGCACCGGGCGCCGCCGGCGGCGCCTCACCGATGCTCAGCAGGCTCGCCGACGAACGGGCCACCGGCGTCCTCATCCGCGAACGCGGCACCCTCTACCTCGCCGACGGGGAGGTGGTGCACGCCGAGAGCCCGGCCACCCCCGGACTCGACGTCCTCTTCTCCGTCCACGGCGTCCTGGACCCCGAGGTGTGGCGGGAGGCGGTCGCCACGGCCGGCGCGCGCCGCCGGGTCGGCCGGTTCCTGATCGACACCGGACGGATCGCGGAGGGCGCGCTGGAGCTGTGCCACCTCGGTTCCCTCTACGACGCCGCGTACTTCGTGCTCGGGCCGAGCAGCACCCCGAGCCGCTTCCGGTACGGCGCCGCGCACTGGTTCGGCCCGCTGCGCCCCGTCCCGGTCGCCGCGCTGGAGCGCGAGACGGTGCGCCGGCGCGAACTCCTGCACCGGATCTGGCCCGACCCGGCGACCGACACCGCACCCCTGCGGCGCGCCGGGCTCATCGCGGGACCGTCGGTGCCGCTGCGCCAGGAGGCCGTCCTCGGCCGGGTGGACGGCGTCCGCACGGCGGCGGACGTGTCCCTCGCGCTGGGCCGGCCGGCCTTCCACACGCTCGTCGACCTGCGCCGGCTCGCCGCCGCCGGACTCGTGACGGCCGCGCCCGAACCGCAGCCGCTCCCCCCGCCCAGCGTGCTCACCCAGACCTCCGCCGATCCCGACGTCGCGTTGCTGCGGCGACTCAGAGACGCGCTGGAGGCCTTGTGAGTCCCAACCCCGCGGGAGGCCTTGTGATCCGCGCGCTACGACAGCGTGCCGAGAGGAGACTGCTGATGGCGGCGGAGGCCGAAGTCCTGGACGAACTCCATCGGCTGAGGGCCCGGGTGCCCCAGCTGACCGGAGCGCTCGCGGCCAGCGCCGACGGTCTCGTCCTCGCCCACGACACGCCCGGTGTGGAGCCGGACGGCCTGGCCGCGCTCACCGCGGCCGCCCTGGGGGTCGCCATACGGATGGCCGAGTCCACCGGTCACGGCGACCTGCGCGAGCTGCTGGTGCGCGGCGTGCACGGCTACGTCGCCACGTACGCGGCGGGCGGCTCCGCCGTGCTGACCCTGCTCGCCCAGGACCGGGTCAACGTCGGCCGGCTGCACCTGGAGGGGCGGCGCTCCGGCTCCCGGATCGGCGAACTCGTCGACGCCGCCACGGCTCGCGGGGAGCCGGCCGCCGAACCGGCCAAGCCGGCCGCCAAGCCCTCCGCCAAGGCCCCGCTGCGCACGCGCACCCCCCGCGGCACCACCCCGCGGTCCACATCCACTCCTGCCACCAACCACCCGAGAACAACAGAGAGCTGAAGGAGCACCACATCATGACGAACACCGAGACCGCCCTCAAAGAGGCTCTGGCGTCCATCGAAGGCGCGACCGGAGCCGCCCTCGTCGACTACACGAGCGGTATGGCCCTGGGCACCATCGGCGGCAGCAAGAGCTTCGACCTCACGGTCGCGGCCGCCGGCAACACCGACGTCGTCCGCGCCAAACTGCGCACCATGGAACACCTGGGCCTGAAGGGCGACATCGAGGACATCCTGATCACGCTGTCCGACCAGTACCACCTG
The DNA here is from genome assembly GCF_042790435.1 of Streptomyces sp. NPDC056738. Taxonomy (NCBI): domain Bacteria; kingdom Bacillati; phylum Actinomycetota; class Actinomycetes; order Kitasatosporales; family Streptomycetaceae; genus Streptomyces; species Streptomyces sp. NPDC056738. The sequence goes on along the minus strand of NZ_JBHTZF010000012.1, from coordinate 281,420 downwards.
ATCCGGCTGATGAAGGGGCGCGGCGGAAACGGCCTCTTCCTGTACCTGGTGCTCGACCAGAAGCGCGCCAACCTGGCGATGGCCCGGCACCAGTTGAAGCGGATCGAGGCAGATCTGGAGATCTAGTTCCGCGCAGCGGGTCCGGTTCCGTTCGGGTCAGTGACGCCGCGCCCCACCGGGCGCGGCGTCACCCGCCGCCACTCCGGTGGCCCGGACCGCGCGGACCGGCTTGCCCACGGGGGCTCCGGCGCGCGGGCCGAGCCAGTCGACGCGCACCCAGATCAGCGCCTGTTCGGCCTGCTCGACCCGTCCGAGCCGAGCGGCCTTCAGCCACAGCCCGACACCCGCCCCGGCGAGGAGCATGCCGCCCGCGGCGGGCACGGCGAACGAACTGCCGAGCGCCGCGACGAAGCCGAGCAGCAGCCACCAGCGGTGGCCCCGGCGCCAGTTGCGCACGGTCACGGCACGGTCCTGGAGCACGTCGTGCTTGCCGGCACGGGCGGCCGAGCGGACCAGGGCGTCGTACCGCTTGGTGCCCCGACGCGCCACGACGGCGGCCGTGACGAGAAACAGCGCGGCGCCCGCCATGACGCCGATCCTGCGCCCGGTCAGCCCCGGGAGCAGTACGCCGATCCCGGCGGCCAGCACCCCGCTCCACCACAGCGGTGCCGCTCCCGCCCGCACCACGACGGCCACTCGGGCCAGTCCCTGTCCTCCGCGCGCCACGATCCGCCTCCCGTCCCTGCGCCTGCACGTCCTCGGGCGCGCCGCCGACCGCCGCCACGCCCGTATGCCTTCGGCCGCGCAGGTTAGCCACGGAAGGTGAGACGCGTCTGAGAAACGCCCGAATCGGCGCCCGGAGGGCCGGGAGGGACCCTGCCTACTCCACGAACAGGCCCCGTACGGCGGCCCGTGCGTCGAACTGCTCCAGTCGCGCCTGGGCGTCCGGCAGGTCGTCGCACATGGCCTCCAGCAGGACGCGGCCCAGCAGCATCGGCGCGCACGCCGTGTCGAAGGCGAGGCCGGTGCCGACGGCGGCGGGGAGCAGCAGGTCGGACACCTTCGCCACGGGCGCGAACGCCGAGTCGGCGACCGTGACGACGATCAGCCCGGCCTCCTTCGCGTAGGCGAGGGCGTCGAGGACCTCGCGCGGGTGGCGGGGCAGCGCGAAGCACAGCAAGGCCGTGGCGCCGGCCCGGACGGCCGCGTCGACGCGGTCCTGGAGCATCGTGCCGCCCTCGTGCAGCAGCCGGACGTCGGGGTGCACCTTGGCGGCGAAGTAGGCGAAGCCGTAGGCCTGGGAGGCGGCGGCGCGCAGCCCGAGGACGGGCAGCGGACGGGACGCGGCGAGCAGCCGCCCCGCCCGTGCGACCGGCCGCGGGTCGGCGAGGACGGCGGCGAGGTGACGCAGGTTCTCGATCTCGGCCTCGACGGCCTGCTGGTACTCGTTGTACGAGGCGGTGTCGGCGGCCGGTTCGGCGGGCGCGACCTCGCGCAGGTGGCGGCGCAGCGCCGGGTAGCCGTCGAAGCCGAGCGCGACCGCGAAGCGGGTGACGGAGGGCTGGCTGACTCCGGCGAGTTCGGCGAGTTCGACGCTGGACAGGAAGGGCACGTCGGCGGCGCTGCGCACCATGCTGTGGGCGATGCGCCGCTGGGTCGGGGTGAGCCGGCGCCCCTCGAAGAGGGACTGGAGCCGTCCGGCGGGGCTGTCGCTCACGCCCGTGTCACCTTCCGGACCGTCACCTTCCAGGCCGCCACCGCCGACCACCTCGCGGACACCCCTCGCCCCGCCGACGCCCGCCGCCCCGCCGCCCCTGGTCGCCTCGCCCGGGCCCGTCGCCTCGCCCGCGTCCGTGGACTCGCCGGGCCGCGTGGACGCGCCGGCACCCGTGGACCCGTCGGCGTCCGTCGCCCCGCCGACCCCCGTCGCCGTACCGTCCTGCATCGTCCCGCCGCTCCCCATCACGTCGTCGTCCCCGTCCCTGTCGCCGCCTGCGGCCCTGTCGCCGAGCGTGCTCATGACGTGCTCCCCCTCCAGATGTCCGTGAACCGGTCGAGCAGCGCGGCGGCCGCCGTCACGTCGTCCGTGAGCGGCCGGTCGGTCTGCTCCGCGTCGAGCACCGCCTCGGCCAGCTCCAGTGCCCGCCCGGCCGGCAGCTCCGGGTCGGGCCGCAGGTCGCGCTGACGCAGCGCCCGTACCGCGGCGACCAGTTCACAGCCGACGACGAGACGGTACGCACCACACGCACGCAGCGTCTGGCGTGCGGCGAGTGAGGCGAAGCTCGCCTGTTCCTCGACGCCCCGGGAGAGTACAGCGTGGCCGAGCGAGGCGGGCGCGGAGAAGGCCCGCAGGTCACCGAGAGCGGCACCGGCGGCGTACTCCAGGATCATCACGCCCGAGGCCGCGGGCTCGGCGTCGGCGAGGAAGGGGCGCAGCCGGGTGTAGGCGGGTTCGTTGAGGGTGGAGAGCCGGGAGGTGGACAGACGCGCCACCTGGGTGACGGCGAGCCTGAAGTGGTCGAGGGCGAGCGCGAGTTGGGCCTGGTAGAAACCGCCGTGGTGGTAGGCGGCCATGTCCTCGGGGGAGATGAGGGGGTTCTCCGCGGCGGCGTTGATCTCCACCGCGAGGACCGCCTCCAGCGCGTCGGCCGCGTCGTGCGCCGGGCCGTGGATCTGGGGCAGGCAACGGAAGCCGTACGGGTCCTGGAGGCGTCCGAGCGGTGGCGTGGGCCGGTCGGCGGCGCCGATCAGCTCCCGCATCCGGCGTGCCACCGCGACGGAGCCCCGGTGCGGGCGGGCCGCGTGCACGGGCTCGGCGTAGGCCTCGTGGGACCCGTCGACCGCCAGCAGGGACAGCGCCGCGACGACCTGGGTGGCCCCGATCAGCCCGCGCAGTTCGTGCAGCGCGAGGGCGGACTGTCCGAGGGTGAGGGCGTTGCTGCTGATGAGCGCGAGGGCGTCGTTGTTGTCGAGCGGCTGCGCCTCGGGGGCGAGGCCTCCGCCGGCCCGGGCCGGGGAGCCGTCCGGGCCTCTCCACGGGTGCTCCCCCGCGAGGGCGAGGCCCATCTGGGCCAGGGCCGCAATGTCCCCGGTGCCGACCGAGCCGAACTCGTTGACGGCCGGGTACGCGCCGCTCTCCAGCGCCTCGCACAGCGCCGTCACGACGGTGGGCCGCAGGCCCGCGCCACCCGCGAGGAGCTGGTTCGCGCGGACGGCGAGCATGGCCCGGACCTGCCGGGCGGGCAGTTCCGCTCCTATGGCGCCGGCGTGGCTGCGCAGCAGGCGCAGTCCGTGGCCGGCGGCGGCCTCGGTCGGGACGTCCTCGTTCCGGTTGGCGCCGACGCCGGTGGAGCGGCCGTAGACGCGGCCGGTGGCGGCGATGCGCCGGGCGGCGGACCAGGACTCCTCGACGCGCTTCATGGCGTCCGTGCCGGGGACCGGGCGCGCGGCCCCGTCGGCGAGCCGTACGACGTCGTCGACTCCGGTGCCGCGGCCGTCCAGGACCACGAGTGCGACGGCCGCCGGAGGCGTCACCGCACACGACGGGTCCACGATCCGAGACGACACCACGCGCACACCCTTCTATTCAGGTACCGAGAACTCTGCATGACGATATGCAGCCCGGCAAGGGGCGTCTCCCGGGGGCTCGGCCCCGCGGCAAGAGGGGGGCTATCCCCAGTGCCGGACGCGCCCCGGCTGCCTAACGTGTTGGACATGACCGGTATGAACGCCCGCCATGACGACGCGGAGCTGAAGAAGGAACTCGACGCCACCCTGCACGCGCGCAGGGAACTCGGCGAGGAGTACGAGTCCGCGCTGGTCGACTCGTTCCTGGAGAAGGTCGAGCAGCGCCTCGACGGCGCCGTCGACCGCCGGGTGCGGCGCCGGCTCGCCGAACAGCAGATGGTGGTGGCGCGCGGGTCGCGTTCGCCCCAGTCCGCCGACTCCTGGGGCGAGCGCTTCGGCTTCGGCATCGTCTCGCTCGTCCTCGCGATCCCGCTGTCCGCGATCGGCGTGGCGAACGCGCATCTGCCCGGTCTGCTCGTCGCCTGGGGCGGCATCGTCGGAGTGAACGTGGTCCAGGCGGCCCGCCTGTCCCCCGGCTTCTTCGGCCGCCGCGCGTCCCGGCAGGAGTCGGACTGGGAGGAGTAGGGCCGGAACGGCATACGAAAGGGCCCGGCGCTCGGGACGAGCGCCGGGCCCTTCGACGTTATGCGCGGGGACCGCCGCACCCCCGGTGAAGGGGGGCGGGACGACGGCGGTCCCCGCGAGGGACGCGGGCCGGGTCAGGACCGGGCTTGCGCGTCCTAGGCGTCCATGGAGGTCCGGGAGCCGCTCCGGAGGTCCTTGGCGCCGTTCGGCGTCGGCCGGGGCGGGGAGCCGCTCCCGCCCTGCCGACACCCACTAATGTGCCGGACCCGTGTTAAGCGGGTGCTGCGCGGACGTGTCGCGCTCGTACCACTTCCGCGAAGTTCACCCCGGCCGGAGCCGGAAGATCCACACGGATCCGACACTTCGAGCGAAATTCCTGCTCAGGCCCACCCCGGAGGGGGTCAGGCCTTGGCGCCGCCCTTGGCCAGGAAGGACAGCAGGTCCTGCCGGCTGACGACACCGGTGGGCTTGCCCTCGACGAGCACGATCGCCGCGTCGGCCCCGCCGAGCACGGACATCAGGTCGCCGACCGGCTCGCCGGAACCGACCTGGGGCAGCGGCGAGGACATGTGCTTCTCCAGCGGGTCCTCCAGGGAGGCCCGCTTGGTGAACAGCGCGTCCAGGAGCTCGCGCTCCACGACCGACCCGATGACCTCGGCGGCCATCACGTCCGGGTGACCGGCGCCCGGCTTGACGATCGGCATCTGCGAGACGCCGTACTCGCGCAGCACCTCGATGGCCTCGCCGACGGTCTCCTCGGGGTGCATGTGCACCAGCGAGGGGATCGAGGCGCCCGCCTTGTCGTTCAGGACGTCGGCGACACGGGCGCTCGGGCCGGTGTCCTCCAGGAAGCCGTAGTCGGCCATCCACTCGTCGTTGAAGATCTTGCTGAGGTAGCCGCGGCCGCTGTCGGGGAGCAGCACGACGACGACGTCGTCGGGGCCGAGGCGCTCGGCGACGCGCAGCGCGGCGACGACGGCCATGCCGCAGGAGCCGCCGACGAGCAGGCCCTCCTCCTTGGCCAGGCGGCGCGTCATCTGGAAGGAGTCCTTGTCGGACACCGCGACGATCTCGTCCGCGACCGTACGGTCGTACGCGGTCGGCCAGAAGTCCTCACCGACGCCCTCGACCAGGTAGGGCCGGCCGGAGCCGCCGGAGTACACGGACCCCTCGGGGTCGGCGCCGACGACCTGCACCTTGCCGTCACTGGCGTCCTTCAGATACCGGCCGGTGCCGGAGATCGTGCCGCCGGTGCCCACGCCCGCCACGAAGTGGGTGATCTTCCCCTCGGTCTGCTCCCACAGCTCGGGGCCGGTCGAGTGATAGTGCGACAGGGGGTTGTTCGGGTTGGAGTACTGGTCCGGCTTCCAGGCGCCCGGGGTCTCCCGCACGAGCCGGTCGGAGACGTTGTAGTACGAGTCCGGGTGCTCCGGGTCCACGGCGGTGGGGCAGACCACGACCTCGGCCCCGTACGCGCGCAGCACGTTGATCTTGTCGGTGGAGACCTTGTCGGGGCACACGAAGATGCACTTGTACCCCTTCTGCTGCGCCACGATGGCGAGCCCGACACCGGTGTTGCCACTGGTCGGCTCGACGATCGTGCCGCCGGGCTTGAGCGCGCCGCTCTCCTCCGCGGCCTCGATCATGCGCAGGGCGATGCGGTCCTTCACGGATCCGCCGGGGTTGAAGTACTCGACCTTCGCCAGGACGGTCGCCTGGATCCCCGCGGTCACGTTGTTGAGTCTCACCAGCGGGGTGTTGCCGACGAGACTGATCATCGAGTCGTGGAATTGCACCGTTGTCTCCGGAGCTGCGTTTCTTAAAGGAATGGTCCCGTCAGCCTACGGCCCTGCGCAGCCGTTCACCCGCAGTTGAGATTGGCCCACCCGCACTTCGGGGCAAGCAGTGGTTGTACGGCTACAGGAGGTGGTGGCGACGGATGTCGAGCATGTCGAGGGCGAGGGTGGCACGGCGGATCGCCGCGGGCGCGGCGTACGGCGGGGGCGGCATCGGGCTGGTGGGTGCGGCGGCCGTCGGTCTGGTGCTGGCCGAGGTGCAGTTCGTGAAGCGGCACGTGAACAACGGACACGCTCCCTACGCCCCGCGCGCCGACGGTCTGTACGGGTACGACTACGCCGGTGCCTCCCCTGACGAACCCCCGCTACGGCTGACGATGCTCGGCGACTCGACGGCCGCCGGCCAGGGTGTGCGCAGGGCCCGCCAGACACCGGGCGCGCTGCTGTCCTCGGGGCTCGCGGCGGTGGCCGAGCGGCCGGTGGAGCTGTGCAACGTGGCGCTGCCCGGTGCCCAGTCGGACGACCTGGACCGCCAGGTCGCGCTCGCCCTCGCGGACACCTCGCGGCTGCCCGACATCTGCGTGATCATGATCGGCGCGAACGACGTGACGCACCGGATGCCGCCGACACGCTCCGTGCGTCATCTGTCCGCGGCGGTACGGCGGCTGCGCACGGCCGGTGCGGAGGTGGTCGTCGGCACGTGTCCCGACCTGGGCACGGTGGAGCAGGTCCAGCAGCCGCTGCGGTGGCTGGCGCGGCGCGCGTCCCGTCAGCTCGCCGCCGCCCAGACGATCGGGACGGTCGAGCAGGGCGGCCGTACGGTGTCGCTGGGCGACCTGCTGGGCCCCGAGTTCGAGGCGAACCCGCGTGAGCTGTTCGGGCCGGACCACTACCACCCCTCGGCCGAGGGGTACGCGACGGCCGCCATGGCGCTGCTGCCGACCGTCTGCGCGGCGCTCGGCCTGTGGCCGGCGGACGAGGAGCGGCCCGACGTCTCGCGTCACGAGGGGTTCCTGCCGGTCGCCCGTGCCGCCGCGGAGGCCGCGTCCGAGCCCGGCACCGAGGTCGCTGCCGCGATGCCCACCGGGCCCCGTGGCCCCTGGGCCCTCCTGAAACGCCGCCGCCGCCAACGCCTCCCGGCAACAGACCCGACCCCGACCCCGTCCAACTGACCCGGCGGGGTCCGTCCGGGCACTCCAGCGCCATCCCCGGCTGCGGGCGCGTGGGGGCTAGCCGCGCAGTTCCCCGCGCCCCTGACCTTCTCGACCCCGGCCGGCACCGAAATTCGGACCCGGTCCGGGCCGGGCGCGACCGTAGTCGGCTGCGGGTGCGCGGGGGCCGGCCGCGCAGTTCCCCGCGCCCCTGGGGCCGTCGCCCTGGCCTGTGTCCGAAAGGTGCGGCACGAATTTTCAGCCCCTCCGGCGATTGAGGAGCGGGGTCCGGGGCGGAGCCCCGGGGCGGTCACCGGAACGGGGGGTCACCTTCTCAGAGCGAGCCCCGTGCAGCGGACCACCCCCAAGGCGCCCCCGCCAGCAAAAAGCAAGCGCTTAGAAAAGTGCGGCCGGTGTCACACCCCCACACCGGTGACCCCGACGGTACGTACGGGTAACTTCCCAAGCAGCCCTGCACACTTCCCGTACGCCAATGGAGCCGTGATGCCCGAAGCCGTGATCGTCTCAGCCGCCCGCTCCCCGATCGGCCGCGCCTTCAAGGGCTCTCTGAAGGACGTGCGCCCCGACGACCTGACCGCCACGATCATCCAGGCCGCCCTCGCCAAGGTCCCCGAGCTCGACCCGAAGCTCATCGACGACCTGATGCTCGGCTGCGGCCTCCCCGGCGGCGAGCAGGGCCACAACCTCGGCCGCATCGTGGCCGTGCAGATGGGCATGGACCACCTCCCGGGCTGCACCATCACCCGCTACTGTTCCTCGTCCCTGCAGACCTCCCGCATGGCCCTGCACGCCATCAAGGCGGGCGAGGGCGACGTCTTCATCTCGGCGGGCGTCGAGATGGTGTCGCGGTCCGTCAAGGGCACCTCCGACGGCATGCCCGACACCCACAACCCCCTCTTCGCCGACGCCGAGGCCCGTACGGTCGAGGTCGCGCAGTCGGAGGGTTCGACCTGGCACGACCCGCGCGAGGACGGCCTGATCCCGGACGCGTACATCGCGATGGGCCAGACCGCCGAGAACCTGGCCCGCCTCAAGGGCGTCACCCGCCAGGACATGGACGAGTTCGGCGTGCGCTCGCAGAACCTCGCCGAGGAAGCCATCAAGAACGGCTTCTGGGAGCGCGAGATCACCCCGATCACGACCCCGGACGGAACGGTCGTCAGCAAGGACGACGGTCCGCGCGCGGGTGTGACGCTGGAGGCCGTCCAGGGCCTCAAGCCTGTCTTCCGCCCCGACGGCCTGGTCACCGCCGGCAACTGCTGCCCGCTGAACGACGGCGCCGCCGCCCTGGTGATCATGTCCGACACGAAGGCCCGCGAGCTCGGCCTGACCCCGCTCGCCCGCATCGTCTCGACCGGCGTCACCGGCCTGTCCCCCGAGATCATGGGCCTCGGCCCGGTGGAGGCCAGCAAGCAGGCGCTCAGCCGTGCCGGTCTCACCGTCGACGACATCGACCTGTTCGAGATCAACGAGGCCTTCGCCGCCCAGGTGATCCCGAGCGCCCGCGACCTGAACATCCCGCTGGAGAAGCTGAACGTGAACGGCGGCGCCATCGCCGTCGGCCACCCCTTCGGCATGACCGGCGCCCGCATCACCGGCACGCTCATCAACGGCCTCCAGTTCCACGACAAGCAGTTCGGCCTGGAGACGATGTGCGTCGGCGGCGGCCAGGGCATGGCGATGGTCATCGAGCGTCTGAGCTGACCGCGACGACCCGTTCCTGTGACGGGAATTGAACCCAGCGTGAACGAATCGGCCCAGAAGCCCGGAACCACCGGGCCTCTGGGCCGATTTGTGATCCAATCCCATCCAAGATGTGACCTATGTCCCTCTGGAAGGGTATTTCCGCAGGTCAAGTGCACTGCGCAGCTAAACCTGAGGCCCAAAGTCCTGTCCTATTCGTGACGTTACGCACTGACAGTTTGATGGTTCGCCCTTCAAGCTGATGTAGGAAGTCGGGGGCCGACTTTGAACCGGGAGTACGTCAGTGAGCGCCATGCCGATTGCTCTGCTGCTCGCCACCGCCGCAAGCGCGGCCGTGGGCGTCGCCGTTCTGCGCACCCTGTGGGGTGTGCGTCGGCAGGTCGCAGCCCTGCACAGCGAACTCGTCGCGAGCCGCGCCGTCGCGGCGAGGGCCCTTGTGCCCGCGGCGCGAGGGTCCGCCGACGCGGACGAGATACGCACGGCCGTGGCCGACGCGCTGGCCGAGGAGCGCGAGCGGGAGCTCGCCGAGGCGCGGGCCTTCTGGGCCGCCCAGGAGGCGCGTGACGCCTCCGACGCGCCGTCGCTGCTCGGACTGCCGGACACCGAGCTGTTCCTGCCGCGCCACTCCGACTTCGTGGGTCTGGACCACCTGGAGCCGGTGGCCGAGACGGGCACGGAGCTGGAGGACCTCCAGCCGAGCGGCACCGCCGCCGACTCCCCCGAGCTCGCCGCGGCCCGCCGCCGCCACCCCTCGCACCCGGACTTCGTCCCGGTGCAGTCACCGGTGGTCGGCGACCACGAACGCACGGTGGCCCGCCTGGAGGAGCTCGCCGAGTCCCGTACGGAACTGGCGGACGTCCGCCCCGGCCCGCTCGGCACTCTCGACGTCTACGTCTTCGCCGACGGCACGACCCTGTGCATGACCCCCGGCCACCGCGAGACCGCGCAGCGGCTCGCCGCCGCGCTGACGGCGGGCGAGGCCCCGGTCCTGCTCGGCGGCTCCGGCGTCTCGGGCGCGTACGCGCTGACCTTCTCCTTCGGCGAGGAGAGCGTCTACATCCTGGCGGACCGCGTCATAGCGTCGCTGTAGCGGCCGCCCCCGGGCGGACCGCGGGACCGCCCGCGCGCCGGAGTCGACCGACCAGGTCAGACCCCGGCGCGTTTCTGTGCCTCGGCCACGAGCGTGACCGCTTCGGCCAGTTCCTCCTCGTTCTTCAGTACGAGGGCCAAGTCGTGCGCGGCGACCGTGATTTGGTCGGCGGCGGCGAACATCCCGGCGTCGGGCATCTCCCGGGGCTCCCCCGACGGGTCCTCGACCCGCTGGGCGCGCAGGGCGAACTCCCTGGCCAGCCCCAGTGCCTCGGCCGCGGCACCGCGTTGCAGGCGGCTCTGCGGGGCGGCCCGCAACCGGTCGGCGAAGTGGTCCACGGCTCGGGTCAACGGCGTCGTATCCAGCACGCCGCGAGACTACGCGCAGCGGCGGGACTGTTGCCAACAACCCAACCCTCAGGCACGGTGGCGTGAAGGACCGGCTTACATCCCCTTTGCGTTCGGAGGCGCCGATGTCCCAAGTCTTCTCCGAGGAGACCCATCGCAACCTGCTCGCCCGCATCCCCCATTGCACCGGTCGTGAGATCTCCGACTGGCTGCGCACCGTCGACGAAGGTCCCTCCCTCTTCCGCTTCGAGGAGAAGGTGAGCTGGCTCCGCGCCGAACACGACCTCGCGTACGGCCACGCGAAAGCGATCATCCACGAGTACGACCTGAGGAGGGCCGCGCGCAAACTGCTGTGAGCGCGCACCACCGAGACGACCGCCAACCGACGACACGCACGTGCCTCACATCGCACGCGCTGACACCGGCACCCATGCCGAAGGGCCCGCGAACTGGTGGTTCGCGGGCCCTTCGTCTCACCTGACGGCCTGTCCGGCCGTCGTCGTGACTAGTCCCTGCCGCTGAAGATGGCGACCAGTCGCAGCATCTCGACGTAGATCCACACGAGGGTCATGGTCAGGCCGAACGCGGCCAGCCATGCCTCTTCCTTCGGCGCACCGTAGGTGATGCCGTCCTCGATCTGCTTGAAGTCGAGGGTCAGGAAGAACGCGCCGATCAGGATCGCCAGGATGCCGACGGCGATGCCCAGCGGGCCGCTGCTGCGCAGTCCGCCGTCGGGGGCGACCCCGAAGGCGACCAGCAGGAGGTTCACCGCCATGACGGCGACGAAGGCGATGGCGATGGTGATGCCGATGCGCGCGTACCGGGCGGTGACGCGGATCCAGCCCGCCTTGTAGACGAGGAGGGTGGCGCCGGCGACCGCCATGGTGCCGAGCACGGCCTGGAAGGGCGCGCCGTGCCACTGCGAGTTGTACATCTCGCTGATGACACCGAGGAAGACGCCCTCGAAGGCGGCGTACCCGATGATCAGCGCGGGCGAGGCGGCGCGCTTGAAGGACTGCACCATCGCGAGGACGAAGGCGACCAGGCCGGAGCCGATGGCCAGGCCGTAGCTCGTGCTGGAGACCGGCAGCAGCGCCCAGGCCAGGATGGCGCCGACGACGACCGTGCCGAGCGTCATCGCCGAGCGCACGACGACGTCGTCCATCGTCATACGGCCGGTGGTGACCGGGGCCTGCGGCGGAGCACCCTGCTGGAGGCCCTGCTGTGCGTAGGGGTTCTGCGCGTACGGGTTCTGCGCGTAGGGGTTGCCGCCCTGCTGGGCGTACGGGTTCCCCTGCGTGCCGACAGCGGGTCCCCCGGCCTGCGGCGCCGCGTTGAAGCCCGCGTAGCCGTTGTCGCGGCTGAACCCCCGTCGCGAGAAGACCGGGTTGCTGCTCCTCATCTCACTCCTCCATGGCCACACTGCGTGGCCTTGGCTCAAGGGTAATGGGTAGGCAAAGGAATGACCCTAGTGCTTGAGTAGGATCTTTCCCTCGTTGTGCCACCGTACGCGTGTGCCCCCTGGTATGCCCGCACTGGTACGAAGCCGTGACACCGCTCTCCGCGGCGGCGGCCCGCGCCGCGGCCGGAGGGGGAGGAACGAGCGGAGGAACGCAGCCTGCGGGCCACTCCCGGAGAGGTCCGACCGTGGCCCGCGTCCTGCTTCACAGGGGCGGGAAGTGCCCGGAACCGGACTTGAACCGGTACGCCCGCGAGGGGCAGCGAGGTTTAAGCTCGCCGTGTCTGCATTCCACCATCCGGGCAGACCATGGGCTCCGCATCGAGGTTCCGAGCCTATCGGGGCGCATCCCCCGAACAGCGGGCGTGCGGACCGATGTTGTCTTATTTTATTGACGTCTGAGGGTGCATCAGTACGCCGCACAGGCCGTCAGCACTTGCCAACAGCCTCCCGGACCCGCGCGGCCCGCGTACGGGGATTGACGGAATTTCACCGTCCGAACGCGATCACGCCGAGCCCCGGGCCGGCTCCCGGGCCGGCTCCCGGGAGTGCGGCCGCCCGCCGCGCGCTCCCCGGCGGCGACCCGGACGGCTCTCAGGGCGTTCCGTCATCCCCAGGTATGACACGCCCGCTCGCGGTCCGACCCGAGACTGCCCCCGGAACCGGAACAGCGGGTGACTACAGGCCGCGGATCGGCACGGACGATGGAACACGTCCTCAGAAACGTCCTCGTCCCGACAGGAGCACCCTCCCGTGACCACCACTCCCCTCGCCGGCACAAGCACCGCGGTCGCAGCCCGCGCCACGGAACTGTCGAAGGTCTACGGGCAGGGCGAGACCCAGGTGGTCGCGCTCGACCGGGTCAGCGTCGACTTCCGGCAGGCCGAGTTCACCGCGATCATGGGCCCCTCGGGGTCGGGCAAGTCCACGCTGATGCACTGCGTGGCCGGGCTCGACACCTTCTCCTCCGGCTCGGTGCGCATCGGCGACACCGAACTCGGCTCCCTGAAGGACAAGCAGCTCACCAAGCTGCGCCGGGACAAGATCGGCTTCATCTTCCAGGCGTTCAACCTGCTGCCGACCCTGAGCGCCCTGGAGAACATCACGCTCCCCATGGACATCGCGGGCCGCAAGCCCGACAAGGAGTGGCTGGACCGCGTCATCAAGATGATCGGCCTCGCGGACCGGCTGAGCCACCGCCCCTCCCAGCTCTCCGGCGGCCAGCAGCAGCGCGTCGCCGTCGCCCGCGCCCTCGCCTCCCGCCCCGAGATCATCTTCGGCGACGAGCCGACCGGGAACCTCGACTCGCGCTCGGGCGCGGAGGTCCTCGGCTTCCTGCGCAACTCCGTGCGCGAGCTCGGCCAGACCGTGGTGATGGTGACGCACGACCCGGTGGCCGCCGCCTACGCGGACCGGGTCGTCTTCCTCGCGGACGGACGGATCGTCGACGAGGTGCACGAGCCGACCGCCGACTCGGTCCTCGACCTCATGCGGAACCTTCCCGGGGGAAACCCCCGGACCCCCGCACTCGACGGCGAGAACCGCACGAGCTGACGCGGGCCGAACCCTCCCGACGCGCCCCCACTCCTCTCCTCGTACACCTGGACTGAGAAGACCCATGTTCCGTACCGCCTTGCGCAACGTGTTCGCGCACAAGGCCAGACTCCTGATGACCGTGCTCGCCGTCCTCCTCGGCGTCGCCTTCGTCTCGGGGACCCTGGTCTTCACCAACACCATCTCGGACGCCTACCAGAAGAGCTCCGCCAAGGGCTTCGACCAGGTCGACGTCGCGATCCGCCCGGAGAGCGCGGCCGACTCGGGCGACACCGTCGGCAGGACGCACAAGCTGACGCGGCCCCTGCTCGACAAGGCCGCCCGGGTGCCCGGAGCCGCCTCCGCGATCGGTGTCGTGAACGGCTTCACCGCCATCGCCGACAAGGACGGCAAGCTCATCGGCGGCGGCTTCCAGTCGCAGGGCGGCAACTTCTGGGGCGACAAGGACCCCCGCTACCCCCTGACGGCCGGGCACGCCCCGCACGGCACCGGCGAGATCGCGATCGACACCGAGACCGCGCGGCGGACCGGCTACAAGGTCGGCGACACCGTACGCCTGTCCGTCGACGGCCCCGTCCTCGAACCCGTCGTCGCCGGCATCTTCAGCACCGACGACGGCAACGTGGCCGCGGGCGGCAGCCTCGCCCTGTTCGACACGGCGACCGCGCAGCGGCTGTTCCACTCGACCGGCGCCTACGACGAGATCGACGTGAAGGCCGCGCCCGGCACCAGCCAGAGCGCGCTGCGCGAGGCGCTCGACGCCGTCGTGCCGAAGGACACCGCCTCCACCGTCACCGGCCGGCAGCTCGCCGACGACCAGGCCGAGCAGATCTCCGCCGCGATGAGCGGCATGAAGACGGGCCTGCTCGTCTTCGCCGGCATCGCCCTGTTCGTCGGCACGTTCATCATCGCCAACACCTTCACCATGCTGGTCGCCCAGCGCACCAAGGAACTGGCGCTGCTGCGCGCCGTCGGCGCCTCCCGCCGCCAGGTCACCCGCTCGGTGCTGATCGAGGCGTTCGTGGTCGGCGCGGTGGCGGCCGTCGGCGGGCTCGCCGCGGGCATCGGCATCGGTGCCGCGATGCGCTCCCTGATGGGCACGCTCGGCGCCACGGTGCCGGACGGCCCGCTGGTCGTCTCGCCCGGCACCGTCGCCACGGCGCTGCTCGTCGGCGTCCTCGTCACCATGCTGGCCGCGTGGCTGCCCGGCCGGCGCGCCGCGAAGATCCCCCCGGTGGCCGCGATGAGCAGCCTCCACGCGAAGGCGACGACGAAGTCCCTGGTCCTGCGGAACACGATCGGCGCCCTGCTCGCGGCCGCGGGTGTCGCCGTGGTCCTGTACGCGACGACGATGGACGGCTCGGACGGCCAGGCCCCGATGGGTCTGGGCGCCGTGCTCCTCATCCTCGGCGTCTTCGTCCTCACCCCCCTGCTGTCCCGGCCGCTGATCGCCGCGGCGGCTCCGGTCCTGCGGGTCTTCGGGATCTCCGGCAAGCTGGCCCGGCAGAACTCGGTGCGCAATCCGCGCCGCACCGCCGCCACCGCCTCGGCGCTGATGATCGGTCTCACGCTGATCACCGGCATGACGGTGATGGCGGGCAGCCTGCAGAAGTCGATCGACAAGATGGCCAGTTCGGCGATCAAGGCGGACTACGTCGTCTCGATGGCGAACGGCAACTCGCTGTCCCCGGACGTCGAGAAGAAGCTCGCCGCGGTCGACGGGGTCACCGACACCAGTCCGCTGCGCAACGCGCCCTCCCGCATCGACCGGCAGACGGAGTACCTGACCGGCGTCAACGGCCCGGCCATCGGCAAGCTCACCGACCTCGACGTCACCGACGGCGCCTTCCAGGTCGGCGGCACCCGGGTCGTGGTCGACTCGGACACGGCGAAGTCCCACGGCTGGAAGGCCGGTTCGCGCTTCCAGGTCGCCTACGAGGACGGCGCGAAGCAGCGACTGTCCGTCGCCGGGGTCTACGAGGCCAACGAGATGATCCAGGGCATCATCCTGGACGACACCACCCTCTCCCCGCACCAGCGGGACGTATCCGACATGCAGGTCATGGTGAAGACGGCGGGCGGCGCCTCGGCCGCGGCCAAGGACAGTCTGGAGAAGGCCATCGGCGACAACCCCGCCGTCAAGGTCCAGGACAAGCACGACATCTCCGAGGGCATCGCCCAGATGTTCACGCTGATGCTGAACATGCTCTACGGCCTCCTGGCGATGGCGGTGATCGTCGCCGTCCTCGGGGTCATCAACACCCTCGCGATGTCGGTCTTCGAGCGCTCGCAGGAGATCGGGATGCTCCGCGCGATCGGCCTGGACCGCAAGGGGGTCAAGCGGATGGTCCGTCTGGAGTCCCTGGTCATCTCGCTCTTCGGCGGCGTCCTCGGCATCGGTCTCGGCGTGTTCTTCGGCTGGGCGGCCGGCGAGTTGCTGGGCAGCAGGATGTCGACGTACGAACTGCTCCTGCCCTGGGGCCGGATGGCGCTCTTCCTCCTGCTCGCGGCCACCGTCGGCGTCCTGGCGGCGCTCTGGCCGGCCCGCCGGGCGGCCCGGCTGAACATGCTGGGGGCGATCAAGTCCGAGTGACCGGGCACGGCGCCCGGGCCGCGGCGGCGGCCCGGGAAGCCAGGTGAGCCAGGCGGGCCCAGGAAGCCAGGTGAGCCAGGCGGGCCCGGAAAGCCAGGTGAACCCGGAAGACGACCGAGGGGGTCCCGTTCCGTCCGGAACGGGACCCCCTCCGCGTGCGCGCCCGCGCTCCGGACGCCTCAGTTCCAGGTTCTCGCCCGCAGCGGCATCCCGGACGCGCCGGACGCGCCCGGGGTCTTCACCGCCAGCACCTGGTTGACGCCGATCTGGTTGCGCTCGAAGGCGACCGCGCTCGCCGCCATGTACAGCCGCCAGACGCGCGCCCGGCCGACACCAGTGAGCCGGACGGCACGGGACCAGCCCGCCTCCAGATTGGCGACCCAGCGGCGCAGGGTGAGCGCGTAGTGCTCGCGCAGGGCCTCGACGTCACGCACCTCGAACCCGGCCCGCTCCAGCAGCGCCACGGTCGTCCCGACGGGGGCGAGTTCGCCGTCGGGGAACACATAGGCGTCGATGAACGCGTCCACGGTGTACGACGACTCGTCGCGCTGCGGGCGCCGGCCGATCTGGTGGTTGAGCAGCCGCCCTCCGGGGGCGAGGAGGCGGCCGAGCACCTCGGCGTACTCCAGGTAGCGCTCGGCGCCGACGTGTTCGGCCATCCCGATGGAGGAGATCGCGTCGTAGGGCCCGTCGGTGACGTCCCGGTAGTCCTGCACCCTGATCTCGACCCGGTCCGTCAGGCCCTCCTCCGCGACCCGTTTACGGGCGTACGCGGCCTGTTCCTGCGACAGCGTCACCCCGACCACCCTCACGCCGTGGTCCCGGGCGGCGTGCACGGCCATCGAGCCCCAGCCGCAGCCGACGTCCAGGAGTCGCTGACCGGGCTTCAGGGCCAGCTTCCGGGCGACGAGTTCGAGCTTGTCGCGCTGCGCCTCCTCCAGGGTGCCGTCCTCCCGCCAGTAGGCGCACGAGTAGACCATGGACGGGCCGAGGACGAGCTCGTAGAAGTCGTTGCCGACGTCGTAGTGGTGGCTGATCGCGCTCCGGTCGGTGCGCCTGGTGTGCAGGTGGCGGCGCCTGCGCACCTCCTCGGGGGGCGGGGCGGGCGGCAGCGGCAGTCCCGCCATCCCCACCAGCCCGCGGACCGCGGCGCGCACCTCGGGATCACGCAGCGCCGCCCCGAGCCCGCGCGCGTCCTCGCCGCGCTCCCAGACGAGCCCGGACAGCAGGTCCAGGGCGGTGTACAGGTCTCCCTCGATGCCCAGGTCGCCGGAGACCCAGGCGCGGGCCAGTCCCAACTCGCCCGGCTTCCACAACAGTCGGCGCACGGCCCGCCGGTTGCGGACGACGAGCGCCGGCGCCGCGGGCGGACCGGCTTCCGAACCGTCCCAGGCGCGCACGCGCAAGGGGAGAGGGGCTCCCAGCAACTGTTCGACAAGGCCTTTGAGCCGCGGCGCGGCGTCCTGCATGGCGTACACCTCCGAGACAACACTCCCGAACGCTCCGACACCACGTAAACATCTACCCCCTCGCCGGGCAGTCCCCCCTTCACGACACAGATTCGCAAAATGTGTGTACGCACCATGCTTTACGTGGCGCCCCGGCGCCACTTCGAACGGCGCCCAGGGCGCACCGGGCCGCGCGGGGGCGGGGAACGCCGAAGGGGCCGCCCGCACCACGGATGGCGGGCGGCCCCTTCGGGGCGTTCGGTGACCGGAGGTCAGGAGGCCTCGGTCAGGAGGCCTTGGCCTTCTCCTCGGTCTTGACGGCGGGCGCCGGGGCGGCCGGAGCCGGCTTGGCGGCCTCGTAGAACTCCTCGCGCGGAGTCTCCATGGCACCCAGGGAGACGACCTCGCGCTTGAGGAACATCGCGAGCGTCCAGTCCGCGAAGACGCGGATCTTGCGGTTCCAGGTCGGCATGGCCAGACCGTGGTAGCCACGGTGCATGTACCAGGCGAGACGGCCCTTGAGCTTGATCTTCATCTTGCCCATGACGATCATCGCGACGCCCTTGTGCAGGCCGAGACCGGCCACGGCGCCCTTGTTGGCGTGCGCGTACTCCTTCTGCGGGAAGCCCCGCATGCCGGAGATCACGTTGTCGCCGAGGATCTTGGCCTGACGCAGCGCGTGCTGCGCGTTCGGCGGGCACCAGGCGTTCTCGACACCGGCCTTGCGGGCGGCGACGTCCGGCACCTGGGCGTTGTCGCCCGCGGCCCAGATGTAGTCCGTGCCCTGCACCTGGAGCGTGGTCTGGGTGTCCACGTGGCCACGCGGGCCGAGCGGCAGACCGAAGCGGGAGAGAACGGGGTTCGGCTTGACGCCGGCCGTCCAGACGATCGTGTTGGAGTCGACCTCGAGGCCGTTCTTCAGCACGACGTGGCCGTCGACGCAGGAGTCCATGGAGGTGGAGAGGTAGATCTCCACACCGCGGCTCTCCAGGTGCTCCTTGCCGTACTGGCCGAGCTTGGGGCCGACCTCGGGAAGGATCTTGTCCGCGGCGTCGACGAGGATGAAGCGCATGTCCTCGCGGGACACGCTGCTGTAGTACTTGGCCGCGTCACGGGCCATGTCCTCGACTTCACCGATGGTCTCGGCGCCGGCGAAGCCGCCACCCACGAAGACGAAGGTCAGCGCCTTGCGGCGGACGTCCTCGTCCGTGGTGGAGTCGGCCTTGTCGAGCTGCTCGAGGACGTGGTTGCGCAGGCCGATGGCCTCCTCGATGCCCTTCATGCCGATGCCCTGCTCGGCGAGGCCGGGGATCGGGAAGGTGCGGGAGACCGCGCCCATCGCGATGACGAGGTAGTCGAAAGGCAGCTCGTACGCCTCGCCCACGAGGGGGGCGACCGTGGCGACCTTGCGGTCCTGGTCGATGGTGGTGACCCGGCCGGTGAGGACCTCCGCCTTGGGAAGTACACGCCGCAGCGGGACGACGACGTGCCGCGGCGAGATGCTGCCGGCGGCTGCTTCGGGGAGGAAGGGCTGGTAGGTCATGTACGACCGGGGGTCGACGACCGTGACGGTCGCCTCTCCGTAGCGCATCTGCTTGAGGATGCGCCGAGCTGCGTACAGGCCTACGTACCCACCGCCTACTACGAGGATCCTGGGACGCTCCGTGGTGCTCATGCCATCGAGTATCCACCTGGTTCAGGGGGGTCGCTCGTGCGCCCCTTCACAAGCTCGGACAGGGGCTCTGCTACACTCCGCCGCCCTCGTGACCGGGGTCATGGCGGCAGGGGTGGACCGCCGTACGGTTCGTACCGTTGTCAACACCGCGTGAGCTGCGGCCCAACCCGTTCGGCCGAGCGGACCACACCTGTGTTTCACCGTCCTGAAACGCGGTCGCAACGCTTCACCGAGCATGCTTCCGGACCCGCCCGGCCCCGCGGAAGGGCCCAAGTGGCCCCTTCGTGGCCCGTTCGTCGCTCAGCAGGGCCATTTTCCTTGTGAAGAACTTCACGAACTTTCTCGACGGAGTCGCACGAGAGGGCGTCCAGGACCCCCTCCGGCACGCTCATACGCTATCCGACCCGCTCAGCCGAGGCTACCGACGAGTAGCAAAGGAGACCCGTGCCACGCCGTGCGCCACGGCCGCACACGGCGCTCCTGAGCCCTGTCCGGCCGCCCGGGGACGCCGACGGCCCCGGTTCCCTGGAAGGGGACCCGGGGCCGTGTCACACCCGCTCTCGACGCGTCGACGGATGGCGTCAGTCGCCCTGCCGGGCCGCTTCGGCTTCCTCCGCCACCTTGAAGGCGATGCCGTCGAGGATGTCGTGCTCGCTGACCACGACCTCCCCGGCCCCGGTCCGCTCCATGATCGAGAGCAGGACGAGGGCGCCGGCCCCGATCACGTCCACGCGGCCCGGGTGCATGGAGGGGACGGCCGCGCGCTCGGCGTGGGTGGAGCGCAGCAGCCACTCGGTGATCTCGCGGACGCGCGCGATCGGGACGCGGGAGTGGTGGATCCGCTCGGAGTCGTACTCGGCGAGGTCCAGCGCGATCGCCGCGATCGTGGTGACCGAGCCGGCCAGCCCCACCAGGGTGCGCGCCTCGCGGAGCGGGACCGTCTCCTCGGCGAGGTCGAGGGCGGCCTCGATGTCGGCGCGCATGGCCGCGACCTGCTCGGCGGTGGGCGGGTCGGTCACGACGCCGTCGCGCACGAGGTGACGTTCCGTCATCCGTACGCAGCCGACGTCCACGGAGCGTGCCGCGCGCACCCGGTCGGCGCCGACGACGAACTCCGTGGAGCCGCCGCCGATGTCCACGACCAGGTAGGGCGTGGCGAGGTCGTCGCGCCCGGCCAGTTCCCTGGTCGCGCCGGTGAAGGAGAACTCGGCCTCCTGGTCGCCGGTGACGACCTCCGGCTCGACGCCGAGGATGTCCAGCACCCCGCGCACGAACTCGTCCCGGTTCTCCGCGTCCCGGGAGGCGGAGGTGGCGACGAAGCGCAGCCGCTCGGCGCCGTGCTCCTTGATGGCCTCGGCGTAGGCGTGGCAGGCGGCGAAGGTCCGCTCCAGCGCCTCGGGGGCGAGCCGCCCCGTGCGGTCGACGCCCTGGCCCAGCCGGACGATGGTCATCCGCCGGTCCAGGTCGGTGAGTTCGCCCGTCCGCGGGTCCGCGTCGGCCACCAGGAGCCGGATGGAGTTCGTACCGCAGTCGACGGCGGCGACGCGGGTCACCGGCCGTCCTCGGCGGACTCGTCGCCGGCCGGCGCTCCGGCCCGGGTGACGCAGGCGCCCTTGCGCCACCACTCGGGCAGCATGGCGATGGCCTCGTCGCCGAGCGGGTTGACGCCGGGGCCGGCGGCCAGCGAGTGCGCCACCAGGACGTGCAGGCACTTCACCCGGTCCGGCATGCCGCCCGCGCTCGGGAAGCCCTCCAGGACCTCGATCGCGTCACGGCGCGCGATGTAGTCCTCGTGGGCGGCGCGGTAGGCCGCGGCCAGCTCGGGGTCGGTGGCCAGCCGTTCGGTCATCTCCTTCATGACCCCGTTGGCCTCCAGCGTCCCGATCGCGGACGCGGCCCGCGGGCACGTCAGGTAGTACGTGGTCGGGAACGGCGTGCCGTCGGGGAGGCGGGGCGCCGTCTCCACCACGTCCGGCTGGCCGCAGGGGCAGCGGTGCACGATCGCGCGCAGCCCGCGCGGCGGCCGGCCGAGCTGCTGCTTGAAGGCCTCGACGTCGGCGTCGGTGGGCTCGGTGCGCGGGGTGGTGGGCGGTGGCGTTTCCATGCCGTGAGTCACGTGTCTTTCTGGTCAGTTCATGGGTCGTCAGCGGTCGGCGGCGTCGGATTTGTCCACGCCGTCCCAGACATTGGTGTACCAGGGGCGGTCGGCGGTGCCCCGATCGGCACGGGACTGCTTCGCGGCGTCCGGGTCGATCACGACGTAGCCGGTCTCGCCCGGCATCACGTAGTGCAGCCGCTGCCGGATCTGCTGCTTCGCGTACGCGTCGTCCTGCCAGCGCGCCTTGAGGTCGCGGAGCTGCTCGACCCGCTGCCGGGCCTGCTCCCGCTGCCGCTCCAGATCGCCGATCTGGGCCCGCTGGGAGACGTACTGCCGCATCGGGTACGCGAGGGCGACGATCAGGGTGCACAGGACCATGGCGAGGAGCGCGGCCCGGCCGGTGAGCCGGGAGCGGCGCGCCTGCCGCTTGGTCTGGGAGCGGTAGACCCTGGCCGCCGTCTGCTCGCCGAGCAGCTTCAGCCTGGTCGAGGTGGAGAACCGGTCCCGGTCCTTCACGGCCATGAGTCCCGCCTCCCCAGTACCGGCCCGCCGTACGGGCCCGTCACGTGCGTACGTCCCCGCACACGGTACGGGACCGGGTACGGGGACGTACGGATGACGCTTCCTGAGACGCGCGGGGGTCAGCCCTTGAAGCGCGGGAAGGCGCTGCGGCCGGCGTAGACCGCGGCGTCGTCGAGGATCTCCTCGATGCGCAGGAGCTGGTTGTACTTGGCGACACGGTCCGAGCGGGCCGGGGCGCCGGTCTTGATCTGACCGCAGTTCACGGCGACCGCGAGGTCGGCGATGGTGACGTCCTCGGTCTCGCCGGAACGGTGGGACATCATGCACTTGAAGCCGTTGCGCTGGGCCAGCTCGACGGCGTCCAGCGTCTCGGTCAGCGAACCGATCTGGTTGACCTTGACGAGCAGGGCGTTGGCGGAGCCCTCCTCGATGCCGCGGGCCAGGCGCTCCGGGTTGGTGACGAAGAGGTCGTCGCCGACGATCTGGACCTTGTCGCCCAGCTTGTCGGTGATGACCTTCCAGCCGGCCCAGTCGTCCTCGTACAGCGGGTCCTCGATGGAGACGAGCGGGTACGCCGCGACGAGCTCGGCGTAGTACTCGGTCATCTCGGCGGCGGAGCGCTCCTTGCCCTCGAAGAGGTACTTGCCGTCCTTGTAGAACTCGGAGGCGGCGACGTCGAGGGCGAGGGCGATCTGCTCGCCGGGGGTGTAGCCGGCCTCCTTGATGGCCTCGAGGATGAGGTCGAGGGCGGCGCGGTTGGACTCCAGGTTCGGGGCGAAGCCGCCCTCGTCGCCGAGGCCGGTGGACAGGCCCTTGGTCTTCAGCACCTTCTTGAGGGTGTGGTAGACCTCGGCGCCCCAGCGCAGGGCCTCGGAGAAGGACTCCGCGCCGATCGGGGCGATCATGAACTCCTGGATGTCCACGTTGGAGTCGGCGTGCGAGCCGCCGTTCAGGATGTTCATCATCGGAACGGGCAGCAGGTGCGCGTTCGGTCCGCCCAGGTAGCGGAAGAGCGGCAGGTCGGACGCCTCGGAGGCGGCGTGCGCGACGGCGAGCGAGACGCCGAGGATGGCGTTGGCGCCGAGCGAGCCCTTGTTGTCGGTGGCGTCCAGGTCGAACATCGCCTGGTCGATCAGGCGCTGCTCGGTGGCGTCGTAGCCGACGAGCTCCGGGCCGATCTGCTCGATGACGGCGAGGACGGCCTTCTCGACACCCTTGCCCTGGTAGCGGTTCGGGTCACCGTCGCGAAGCTCGATGGCCTCGAACGCTCCGGTGGAGGCGCCGGACGGAACGGCGGCACGACCCGTGCTGCCGTCGTCGAGGCCGACCTCGACCTCGACCGTGGGGTTGCCTCGGGAGTCCAGGATTTCCCGGGCTACGACGACGTCGATGGACGGCACGAGCATCTCCTTATGGGATGTGACGCGGGTACGCGGGGCTCAGCAGTCCCGCGGGATGAGCCTAACCGGCTCAGGGGGATCGGCCGGCGATCGACCACCCCTTGAGCGGACTGAGCCTACATATTGTTCCTGAACGGAACAAAAAAAGAAATGAAAAACCCCGCTCCGGCGCGTGCGGGGGAACACGCGCCGGAGCGGGGAGCCCGTGGGGACGGGGAACCTCGGCGGGTCTCCGGTGCGTGCGAAGACCCCACGAGGGGCTGTTGCCTGCCGGGTGTCGCGGCGCGGTGCCGGAATCACCGCCGCCCTCCGCCGAAAGCGGCCGGTGGACCGGCGTGCCGCGCTGCTCAGCTCAGGTGGAGCTGCTGGCCCGGGTAGATGAAGTCGGCGTCGGCGACGATGTCCTTGTTCAGCTTGAACAGCTTCTGCCAGCCGCCCTTGACGTGCTTCTTCTCGGCGATCGAGCTGAGGGTGTCACCCTTGACGACCTTGTACTCGCCGTCGCCCTTCTTGACCTTCTTGCCGGTCGGGGTGGTGACGGTCTTCTGGGCGGCGGGGCGCTCCGAGGAACGGGAGGCGGGCTGCTCCGTCGTCCGGGTGGCCGGGGCGCTCTGCGAGCTGCCGGCCGAGGAGGAGGTGGACGGGGCCGCCGGGGCCGAGCCGCCACCGTACGGGGTGCTCGACAGGCCGGTGCCGCAGGTGGGCCAGGCGCCCTTGCCCTGCGCGGCGAGGACCTTCTCGCCGATGGTGATCTGCTGGGACTTCGAGGCCTGGTCGGCGGTCGAGGCGTAGGCGGTGCCGCCGTACGCGGCCCAGGTGGAGGACGAGAACTGCAGGCCGCCGTAGTAGCCGTTGCCGGTGTTGATCGACCAGTTGCCGCCGGACTCGCACTGGGCGACGGCGTCCCACTCGGAGGTGGTGGCCGCGGAGGCGTTGCCGGCCGCCATCAGCGGGGCGGCGATGGCGACGCCGGTGACACCGGCGAGCGTGGCGACACGGGTGGCCTTGTTCGGGCGGCGGTGCTTGCCCTTGCTGGAGAACAGCATGGAGAGATCCCCTCACCGACGCCTGCGAGGTGAGCTGTCGGGTTCGGGCCGAATGAGTTGCCCGGCCGCATGCCCTCGGTCCTGTCTCCAGGACGTCCGGCACGCGGCTTCACCCCAAGCCGTTCCCGGGTGTCTCTCGACTCCCGGACCCGGCACTTACCTTGGGTCCCCCGCTCCTGCCGACGGCGCATGACGCGACGACTGTTCCCGTACGGCCGTTGGCAGGATTCGGCGTTGCGACCGTCGGGGCCCGCTGTGGCGAGCGGTGACGACCGTAAGCAGTCGATTGCCGGAATTTCAAAGACGATCAGGGCTTCTGAGACCCATCTCTCACTTGCGCCAAATAGGACATTCCACAGCGAACCGTGACGCGAACTCCCGCTACTTCTGCACCGTTTCGGCCGTGTCCGCGATGCTTCGACCAGGGACGACGAGGCCCGGACCGCTGTCGGCCGGCGCCGCGTCCACGGTGGGCAGATCGCCCCATCCGCCTTCGAGGCCAAGGGCGTCGGAAACAGTCCAGAGGTTCCCGATGACCTCTGCGACGTACTCGGTGTCGGGGGCGTCGGCCTCGGGGCTCGCGGCATGACGCCCCGTGGACCCGTCGGTGCGGCTGTCGGCCGTGCTCTCCGCGGCACCCCCGGCACGGTGCCGCCCGGTGCCGGCGCTCGCCGAGGCGGACGGGGCCGAAGAGGCTTCCTTATGTCCCGACTTGGCCGATTTGTCGCTCTTGTCGGCCGTCGCGTCGGCGCCGTCGGAGCTCTGCGAGGCGCTGGGCGTGGCGGAGCTGTCGTCCGTGCCGGAGGAGTCGGTCGAACCGGACGAATCACTCGAAGGGGACGAGCTGGGCGACGTCGCCAGACCGGACGAGATGTACGAACCCGAGTCGTTGCCGGTGCTCGACGAGTCGCCGGCCACGCCCGTGTCGACGCTGACCCCGGCGGAGGTCTTGCTGAGACCCGAGAGCGGCCCGCACGTCGGCCAGGCCGCGAGGCCCGAGTCGGCGAGCACCTTCTCGGCGACGGCTATCTGCTGCGAGCGGCTGGCCTGGTCGGCCGTCGGGGCGTACTCGAGGCCGCCGTGGGCCTCCCAGTTGTCCTGGTCGAGCTGGAGGCCGCCGTAGTAGCCGTTGCCTTCATCGGCGCTCCACGCGCCACCGCTCTCGCACTGTGCCACCCGGTCCCAGGTGGTCCCGTCGGCCGCGTTCGCGCTCGCCGCGGCGAGCAGGGGGATGACGATCGCGGATCCGGTCACCCCTGCGGCGACGATGAGAGCCGGGGCCTGGCGAGGGCGACGGTGACGGCCGTTCCCGGAGAGCATGCGAGAGCCTTTCGAGCGACAACGGGGAGCACGGCGACTCCTGCTGAACGAGTGGCGCAGGTGCCGCGTTGTTGATGGGTGAAGGTAGTCGCACTCGAACGCTGGTTACAAGTCGATGCAGTACTGATCACGTGAAGATCACGGATTTGACGGAGCGTCATGTTCCGGTGGCCCCAGAGGCCTTGTTCCGGTATGCGGAATCACCGCTTCGGCACGACCGCCGAAGGGTCGCCGTTGCACCGATCGCGTCCTATTTGACCGGGGTGAACTCCACCGGAAGCGTGCGCAATCCGCGCATAATGAGCCCTCCGCGCCAGCGCAAATCGGCCGAATCTCCGGCGAGTTGGATGTCGGGAAGGCGGCTGAGGAGCGTACCGATGGCGGTCTGCCCCTCCAGTCGGGCGAGCGGCGCGCCCAGGCAGTAGTGGATGCCGTGGCCGTAGCCCAAGTGCTGAAGGTCACGTCGTGACAGATCGAGCGTGTCGGGCTGTTCGAAGCGTTCGGGGTCGCGGTCGGCCGCCGCGAGCACCACGAGCACGGGGTCGCCGGCCGCGATGTCCTGCCCGCCGATCCGCACGTCCTCGGTCGCGAACCGCCACGTGGCCAGTTCGACGGGCCCGTCGAAGCGCAGGAGTTCCTCGACGCCGGTCTCCAGCAGTCCGCTCTCCCCGGCCGCGAGGGAGGCCTGCAGCCGCTCCCGCTGCCCGGGGTGGGTGAGCAGGGCGTGCATCCCGTTCCCGATGAGGTTGACCGTGGTCTCGAACCCGGCGAACAGCAGGATGAAGGCCATGGCGGCGGCCTCGTTCTCGGTGAGGTGCTCGCCGTGGTCGGAGGCGCGGATGAGACCGGAGATGAGGTCCTCGCCGGGCTCGGGCTCCACGGTCAGGGCCTCGCGCTTGCGGTGGATGAGCTCGGCGAGATACCCGCGCATCTTCTTCACCGACCGGGCCACCCCGCCCCTCGGCCCGCCGCCGTGCCGGATCATCATGCCCGCCCAGTCCCGGAAGTCGTCCTGGTCCTCGCGCGGGACGCCGAGCAGGTCGCAGATGGCGTAGATGGGGAGCGGGAAGGCGAACTCGTGGATGAGGTCCGCGGAACCCCCGGCCGCGAACCCGTCGATGAGCTGATCCGTCAACTCCTGCACCCGCGGCGCGAACTCGGCCACGCGCCGGGGCGTGAAGGCCTTGCTGACGAGCTTCCGCAGCCGGGTGTGGTCCGGCGGGTCGATGTTCAGCAGATGCGTCATCAGCTCGGCCTTGCGCTCCCCGGGGATCCCGGTCCGGCCCTTCGCGTGCGCGGGCTCGTCGTGGTGCGCGGGGTTCTTGGACAGCCGCTGGTCGGCGAGCGTCTGCCGGGCGTCGGCGTACCGCGTGACGAGCCAGGCCTCCACCCCGCTGGGCAGCCGCGTGCGGTGCACGGGCGCGTTCTCCCTGAGCCAGGCGTAGGCCGGGTAGGGGTCGGTGGCGAACTCCCAGGTGAAGAGTTCGGGGGCGGCGCTGGCGGAGGCTTCGTGCTCGGTCACTCCTCGACGGTATCCGCACCGCACCGGAAGCCCCGGCCCACCGGGGTCGCCCGAGCCGGCACCGCCCGGCCACCGGGTCCGCGGGAGACGGCGGCCACCGGGCCGGTCCCGGCCGTCGGGCGGCGCCCGACCAAGGCGGCTCCGCCCGGTTCGCACCGGACCGTCCTGACATGCGCTGCTGTTTGACCCCGGCGGTCGGCGTCTCCCTACTTTCTGCCGTGGACCCCGAAATTCTCAGATCCAGCTTCGCGGTCGTGGAACGACGGGCCGAGTTCGCGGTCAAGTACTTCTACTCGCACCTCTTCCGCCACAACCCGCAGCTCCGCGCGCTGTTCCCGGCGGACCTCGCCCAGGACATGGAACGGCAGCGGGACCGGCTCTTCGCTGCGCTCACCTTCGTCATGGACAAGCTGGAGGATCCGGAACTGCCCCGGTACTTACGGAGCCTCGGCCGCGACCACCGCAAGTACCTGACCCGGCCCGAGCACTACGGGGCCGTGGGGGAGAGCCTGCTCGCCGCGTTCGCGGTCGTCTCCGGCTCGGCCTGGAACGCCGAGGCGGAGAAGGCCTGGACCGCCGCGTACGGATCGATCGCCCGGAGCATGCTGGAGGGCGCCTGGGAGGCCCGGCACCACGGCGAGCCGCTCTGGTGGGACGCGGAGGTCGTCTCCCGCACCCGGCACGGCGACGACCTCGTCGTGCTCACCCTGCTGCCGCGGCAACGCCTCACCTACTCCCCCGGCCAGTACGTCAGCGTCAGCGTGCCCCACCTCCCCCGTGTCTGGCGCCCCTACTCCCTCGCGAACGCGCCCCGCGCCGACCGCACCGTCGACCTTCACGTCAGCCTGGTCGAGGACGGCGTGCTCTCCACCGCCCTCGTCCGGCGGACCCGGGTCGGCGACGGCCTGCGGCTGGGCCCGCCCGGCGGCGGCCTCACCCTGCGGACCCCGGCCGACCGGCCCCTCACCCTGATCGCGGCCGGCACCGGCTGGGCACCGGTGAAGGCCCTGCTGGAACAGCTCGAACCCGCCCACGAGGCCCGTCTGTTCCTCGTGGCCCGCGACATCGCGCACCTCTACGACCGGCCCGCCGTCGAACGCCTGCGGGCCTCGCTCCCCGGGCTCACCGTCACCTGCATCACCCCCGCGCCCGGTCGCCCCAAGGCCCAGGCGACCGAACGGCTGCTCACCGCGCTGGGCAACCGGGCGGGCTGGAACAGACACGACGTCTACGTCGCCGGTCCGCCCGACCTCGTCGAGGAGGTCGGCGACGTACTCCCCCTTCTGGGGACACCGGCCGAGCGGGTCTTCCACGACCCGCTCCCGCCGACCGGCGAGAGCCGTCCCCGTCCGGTGGGCGCGGCCCAGTGGCTCCTGGACCGCCCACCGGCCGCCTGGCACAACCCCGCGGACCGCACCCTCGGCCCCTGACCCGACTCCCTCAGTCCCGCCCGCCCTTCTCCTCCGCCCCGCGGATCGCGTCGCGGTACGTGCGGGCCGCCGCGCGCAGGGCGGCCTCGGGGTCGACGCCCTCGGACTCGGCCCGGACGGCCATCGCCAGCAGTTCGTACCCCACGCCCTCGCCCGAGGGCAGCGGAACGTCCAGCCCCGCCGTACGCGCCCGGGACGACAGCTTGGCCGACAGGGCCAGGCCCGGCTGACCGAGCGGCACGCCCTCGGTGACGGAGGTGCGCCGCTTCTCCTCGGCCTTGGTGCGCAGCCAGTGCTCCTTGACCTCCTCGGGCGTCGTGGCCGTCTCGTCACCGAACACATGGGGGTGCCGGTGGATCAGCTTGGCGACGATCCCGCCGGCCACGTCGTCGATGGAGAACGGGGCGTCCGCGTCGTCCTCGGCGATCCGGGAGTGGAACACGACCTGGAGCAGGACGTCACCGAGCTCCTCGCGCAGCTCGTCCCGGTCCCCCTCCTCGATGGCCTCGACGAGTTCGTACGCCTCCTCCAGCCCGTACTTCGCGAGACCCTCGTGCGTCTGCCGGGACGACCAGGGGCACTCCGCGCGGATGCGGTCCATCACCTGGACGAGATCGAGCAGGCGCGCGCCCGGCAGGTCGTACGAGGCGGGCAGCAGTTCCAGGTCCGGCATGCGTATGCGGCCGGACCCCGCGAGACGGGCCAGACCGTCGGTGAGCCGGGGTTCGCCCTCCCCCGTGGCCACGACGACCACCGTGCGGCCGCCGGCACACGCGTCGACCAGCTCCCGCGCGCTCGGGGCCTCCTCGTCGACCCCGACCCCCGCCTCGCGCAGATACGGCACCTGCGGGTGCGCGCCGTCCGAGCACAGCACCCGGTCCGCGCCGTGCAGCGCCTGCCAGGCGGGCCAGGAGAGCAGGCCGGGCGCGACCCGGTGGCTGGTGGTGAGCAGGACGATGCGGCCGGGGTCGGCGGCGCTCGCGCCGTCGGCGGCCATCTCGGCCGCGGTCACGTCGCCCGAGGTCGCACCGGCCGCGGCGGCGTCGGCCACGGTCCCCTCGCCGCCCTGAGCGGCCCCCGTCGGTTCACTGGTTGCGTTCACCCCTCGAACGTAACCCACGCCGCCGACACCCCCGGAGTTGTCCACAGGGCCCGGGGAGGCGGCCGATCCTCAGGCCCGCGCGTCGGGTTACGCGGGCTGCGGGGTCGCGGTCGCGGTCACCTCGCGCACCCACGGCGTCTTCGCGTCGACACGGCTGCTCTTCTGGACGTCCCAGGTGCCGTAGCGCGGGTTCAGGTCGACGTGGAGTTCCTTGGACGCGCCGGACATCGCCTTCCAGAAGGCGGCCTTGCCGTCGGTGGTGTTCATGTCGGCACCGAGCGCGGCGGCGAGCTTGCGCGCCTCGATCTCGGTACGCAGGCTGTCGTCGAGACGCTCGGGCGCCACGCCGTAGTTCGACAGCCAGGCCGTCTCCAGCGCCTTCGGGCCGCCCGCCTGCTGTTCGAGGGCCGCCCGCATCTCCTGCGAGTCCTTGCGGGTCACCTTCACACCGGCGTTCTTCGCCGCCCGGTCCAGCACCCGGTCCAGCACCATGCTGTGCAGCGTGTCACGGGTGAGGGTGCCGGTGCTCGCGACGACCTGCGCGTACTGGGCGTCGTCCTTGCTGGCGGCCCGCTGCGCCGAGCGCACCTCGTCCACCCGGTCCTGCAACTGGGCGACGGTGATCCGGCTGTCGCCGACGACGGCCGCCGCACCCGGATGGGCATCGCTGCCGCACGCGGTGAGCAGAGGGGCCGCGGCGACGATCGCGGCGGAGAGGACGAGCGCGGTGCGACGGCGGCGGTGCAAGGAAGCCTCCCGAGGAGATTGTGCGACGGTGCACAAAGTCTTGCGGTGATCGATGGTAGGCAGTGGCCCGCCTCTCGGCCAGCCATTCGACCAACGATTCACGACGACTTCAGGCACCGCCGAAGGTTCCCCGCCTCCCGGAACGCCCAGGGTCCGCCCGTACGGGTGACCGCGGCGGCCCCGGCGCGACCTCCCGGAGGTCCCGGCGAAGCGGGGGACACCCGAACGGCACCGCCCAGGGCGCCCGGACCGTATCCCCGGCCGACTAGTCCCGCGCGTTCACCTCACGCTCGACGACCCGGGCGACCTCCGCGCGCAGTCCGTCGCCCGTGTGCGCCACGGTGACGTTCGCGGGGTTCTTGGTGCCGCCCTTGCCGTCGGCGGTGGAACCGGCCTGGCCGCCCACGAGCACGAAGCCGACCTTCCTGTACTGCGGAGCGGCCTGCCCGGCCGCCGTGGCCTCGGGCTTTCCGGCCGCGACCACCACGTCGCAGGACCGCTGGAGCAGGCCGTTGAGATAGGGCCGCGCGTTGGCCGCGGACTGCTCACCCGTCACCGGGACGTAGCTCACGCGCGCGTGTGTCGTGAGGGACGCGTCCTGCATACCCTGCCAGACCTCGGCCGCGGTGGTCCCTGCGGTGATGCCGTCCTTGCCCGTCAGCAGACAGGCGTCGACGTCCGTGTAGTGCCGGGCCCTGGTGTCGGGCAGTCGCTGCTCGGAGTCGCCCCGGGAGAGGAGGTACCAGGTGACGGTGACCGCGACGGCGGCGATCACGGCACCCGCCGCGAGGACGGTCCTCCTGCCACCCGGCACACGCGACCGCAGGAGTACGGTCCGCGCTCCGGCGGCGAGCCGCGTCCTCCAGTCGGTGCCGGCCCCGGTCCTGGCCCGCTGCGCCGCCGACACCTGTCTGACCCGCTTCGCCACGTCGTCGTTCCCGTACTTTCGTCGTGCTGTCCACCGATACGCCCATGGTGACGGGTGATTCCGGTGGCTGGTTCTGGTGGTCGGCGGATCCGATGACCCGGCGCCTTGGAGCCGGGGCACCCTCGCCATCGAGTGTGCCCTGACCGCCTGGGCGGTCTAACGCCCGGACCGCCGGGGCCAGGCCGTCCAGGCGTGCAGGGCCGCACCGGCCATCGACGCCCCGACCAGCAGCACGTCGTCGACGAACTGCAGCCCGTGCGTGGTCTCGGGGGTGAGCGAGAGCTGCATGATCCAGGCCACCAGCACCGCGCAGAACGCCCCGAAGGCGGCCCAGTTCGCGCGCGTGCCTCTGCGCAGGGCGATCAGGAGGGAGGGAACAGGACACAGAAGTCCCATGCTGACGACGGGAATCGCCGCCAGTCCGGCACGGGCGACGGACGGACCGACCAGTGCCGGCAGTCTCTCGACTCTCATGTCCTGCTCCTCCTCGGTGTCTCTCTGAACGGTCGCCTGCGTCAGCCGGTGATGGCGACGGGCGCGTCCCAGGCGTCGCGGTCCACGGTGATCGTGACGCCGCCGATGGTCTCCTTGCTGTTCACCATGTACTGGTGCGCACGGCTGTGGTCGGTGAACTGGGTCGCGCCCCAAGGCCAGTCGCTGGTGGTGGTGTTCGTCTTGTCCCACAGGGCGTACCAGAGGTTGCCCGGCAGGTCCGTCTTGTCGGTCGCGGTCGCGATGGCCTTGGCGCTGGAGCTGGTGAAGCCGTAGTACCCGGAGCGGTACGTCTTGGCGCGCAGTGCCTTGTCGAAGGAGCGCACGTAGGTGAGCACGGCGTCGTTGCACGCCTTGTTCGTGATGTCGTACGACTCCATGTCGAGGTAGACCGGGCTGCCGGCCTTCATGCCGAGCGCGGAGGCCTTGGCGACCGCGTCCGCTCCGTCGGCCGCGCCGAGCGAGGCCGCGGTCGCGGCGGTGATCTTCTCGGGGCTGGTCCCGGTCTGGCAGGACGGCTGGGCGCCGACGTACAGCGGGATGAGCTTCCAGCCCAGCGTGCTGACCGACTTCACCCAGGACGCGGTGAGGTTGGGCTGGCTGCACCCGCGGTTCTTGCCACCGATGTAGACGGCCGCGGCACCGTAGAAGCCGGTGTGCCAGGCCTTCATCGCGGTGAGCGAGGGCGCGGCGCAGGTGTCGAAGGCGCGGCCCGTGTACGTCTTCTGGGCGGGCCAGACGGTCGCCGCCATCGACGCCTGTGCCGCGATCCCGGCGCCGGCGACCACGGCAGCACCTGCCGTCGCCCACGCGATGTAGCGGCCCTTCTTGGACATCCGATGGCTGGACATTCCCACCCCATTCATGACATGAACATCACAGCGCCCGGAACATGGGCGTCCGTGAGATCCAGGACAACAAGAAAGCAATCGATCACACAAACAGATGAGCCCCAGATGCGGCGCCCTCATCCGGTCCGCCCGCGCGGGGCGCCGACCCCCGGCGCCGGGAGCGGATCGCACCGTAACCGATGCCGCCCATCGTCTCGGGAAACCCCGGACCTTGTGCACCACAAGATTCGCTCAAAGGTCGGCAAAGACGGCCGAGTTCACGGCTCTCGGAGCCGCCGACCAGCTCCTTTGCCCAGACTTGATGCGAACACGCCTATGTGTTTGCTGTGCACCCATAGAGTCCGCTCGGGCCGAAAGCGCCCTCCCCGGACGGCACTCGACTCGTCCGGACCCTCACGACGAAGGACAACGAAGATCCCGATGCGTCATCCCTCCCTCGCGGCCAGGACTCTGCTCGCCGCGACCGTGCTTCCGCTCGCCCTGACGGCCTGCGCGTCCGCGACCGGCACCTCGTCCTCGTCCGCCACCGCACCCAAGCCGTCCAAGGACCCCGACGCCGGTCTGCTGACCGGAGCGCAGCTCAAGAAGGCGCTGGCACCCGCTTCCTTCTTCGCCTCCGGCTTCGCCGTCGACCCGAAGGGCGCCCGGGACTCGGGCACCACCTACGCCGAGCCGAGCTCCTCCCCCGCGGCGAAGCCCGACTGCACCCTCCTCGGCGGCACGAGCTGGATAGCGGTCACCGGCGACTCGGGCGTCTCCTTCGCCCAGGACGACTACGTCAGCAAGAACACGTCCGAGGACATCGCCCAGGAGGTCGACACCTTCCGCGGCACGACCGCGGCGAAGGTGATGACGGACCTGAAGAAGGCCGTCGCCGCCTGCGCGTCCTACACCGACGCGGACACGCACACCAAGGTGAAGGTCGGCGGAGCCGACACCCCCGGTCTCGGTGACGCGGCGTACACGATCACGCTGACCAACAGCGCCTGGCAGAACGGGTCGACGCTGATCGCCGCGCGGTCCGGAACGGACGTCGTCACGGTGCTGTCCACGGACGGACACGACAACGGCGCGGCCACGGCGAAGAAGCTGACCGCCCGGATCGTGACCTCCCTGAAGGCCGAACACGCGCACGTGTGACCCGCCGGATGGGACCATGACGCCCCCGAGCGGTTTTCCTCGGGAGCCCGGGGATGCTCTCGGGGGGTACATGGGGTCATCGGGGGTGTGTGATGGACAAGCGCCTGGAAGCGGGCTGGTTCCAGCGGGTGGCATGGTCGGTCCTGGCGGTCGCGTCGCTGGGGATGCTGGCGTGGGTGCCGTTCCTGTACGTGGGGATCCGCCGGGGGCGGCCCTCCGACTGGGGGCTCTTCGCGTCGTTCGTGCTGTACGAGGTGGTGACGCTCACCTGGAACGTCACCGTCCACTCCGACCAGGGCGACCCCGTCCTCGGGGCGACCGCGATAGCCGCCATGGCGGTCGGCGTGTGGCTCCTGCTGTTCCCGGTGTTCGACAAGCCCACACCGCGCTCCGCCATGGCCGGCGCGGGCCAGATGCACGGCGGCCCCTGGCAGACCGCCCAGCCGCCCGGGAACCCGTACCTGCGCTGACACCCGCGCGGGCGACGGCGGCACCCGGCGACGCGTCGGGGCCCGGCATGCACATGCAATGCCGCGGCCCCGGCGCGTCGGCTCGTTCAGCCCTTCCGGGTACGGCGCTTGATCCTGACGGCGGGCCAGGCCAGCAGCCCTCCGACGCACCACAGGAAAACGGTGAGCGCGGCCCACGCCCCGAAGCTGGTCTCCGGGTCGGCGAGGCCGAACACGGTGTACATCAGGGCCAGCAGGGACCAGAGTCCGGCGAGGGTCCCGAAGAGGACGAGGACGGCGGTCTGGCCGATGGTCCGCCGAGGTCCGGCCGCTCCCTGCCGACCGGAGGCGGAGCCGGAGTCCCGGCCCTGCGCCTCACGCTCCGGGGCCGGGCGTTCGGGCCGCCGCTGCCGGGGCGGAAGCTGCACCGCCGTGCCCGCGGGCACCGCCGCGTCGATCGTCGCCATGGTGTGCGCGTCGACCCCGTAGTCCCCCGGCTCCACCTCCACACAGATCCCGTCGGTGCCGATGAGCCGGCGTCCGCCGTCGGGGAAGCTCAGCACGGCCGCGCAGGAACGGTAGAGCACGGTGACGGCGTCGCCGCCCGCCGTCAGGCTGACCCCTTCGCCGCCGACGACCAGGGCCGGCCCGTCCTTGCGCACGGACGGGAACCGTTTGCCCGTGACGGCGTACGACGAACTGGTCGGAGCGGCCGTGTAACCGGCCCAGTCGGCCGTGTGCCCCGAGGGCGCCTGGAGCAGCGCCGTCCCGGCCGCCTCCAGTGCGACGGCGTGCACGTGCTGCGGAGTCACCGCCCACAGTTCGCCGCGCAGTTCGTCGAGGGTGGGCGGCCGCCGGTGGGCGAGCAGGTCCTCCGCCGCGCCGGGCAGCCGTCGTACGGCGGCGTCGGGCGCGGTGAGCGAGGCGTCGGCGCGTCCGCGGATCGCGTCGAGGTCGGCCGCCGCGATCCGGCCGGCCTGGAGTCCGGCGAGGACGTCGACGAACCCGCCGAGGACCGCGTCCTGCTTGGCGGGCAGGGCGTCGGCGAAGGCGGTGACGGTCGCGAAGCCGTCCCGGCGGGAGGTGTGGTCGGCGGCCGCCGTGTACGAGTAGCCGCCCTCCTGACGCAGCGAGCGGGACAGTTCGCGCTCCAGGACGCCCGCGTACATCCGGGCCGCGGTGGTGTCGGTGACGACGGCGTCGAGCAGGACTCCGCCCTGGCCGTCGGAGAAGTAGGCGGGAGCGGTGGGCAGGGCGGAGGTGACGCGGGGCATCGGACGGCGCTCGCCGTCGGGCAGCTTGAGCGAGAGCCCGGCGGGCAGCCGTTCACCGGCGACCCACAGCACGGCGTTGTCCCGGGTGAACCAGGTCTCCGCCCAGCGTCGTACGTCCTCGGGCCGCGCCTGCCGTACACCCCACTCGGGATAGCTGCTGAGCCCGTACCCCTGGGCCCCGTACCGCCACAGCGGGAGCTGGCCCGGCTCGCGCCGCGCCTCCTCGGTGCGCAGGATTTCCTTCTCGGTCTCCAGCCGCTCCATGGGCAGATCGAGGAGGGAGGCGCACACGCCGTGGAGGTAGGTGACGACCTCGTGCTCGACGCCCTCCACGTGGAAGTGGGTGAACGCGGCCTTGGTCGCCCCGTTGAAGTGGTAGTCGGCCAGGCCCTGGCGGTGCAGGGCCAGATGCTCGACGAGGTGGGTGATGCCGGCACCGGCGAGCGTCTCGTCGGCGACGCCGACGCGGAAGACGAGTCCGGCGCGCATCGGCCCGGCGGCGTACGCGAAGAGGGTCGGTATGCCGTCGATCTCGGTGTGGTGGATGACCTGGCTCATCATCAGCCTCTTCCTGCGCGCCCGAGGGCGGCGGCGCGGTGCCGTACGAACTGCTCCCTGGCGTTGCCGAGATAGCCCCACGGGTACTCGGAGGCCAGGTTGCCGAGCGCGCGGAAGTGCGGGGCGGCGCGGGCGGTGTCCCCGGCCAGCGAGAAGAAGGCGGCGAACTCGCCCTGCACGGTGACCCAGCCGTACGCCGGCCGGTGGTTCGGATGCAGGACGGACCGCTCGGCGGCCTCGACGACTTCGGCGTGGACGTCCGGCCTGCGCACGTACTCGGCGCGGGCGTTGCCGCTGGAGGGCAGATCGAGCCAGTGCTCCACGTGCGCCTCGGCCACCAGACCGCCGTTCAGCGCCCCTTCGGGCGAGCTGAGCAGGCACTCGCGGGCGAACCCGTGCGCGGCCTCCCAGGTTCCGCCCCACTTCGGGCAGAGCTGCTGGAGGAGGCGGGCCTGTCCGGTGAAGTGGTGCGGGTGGTGGGCGGCCAGCCGGTCGTATCTGCGCCGGGCCTCGTTCTGCCCGAGCTGAAGTCCCCTGGCCGTGTTCAGGCGCTCGGCCCAGGCCGCGTGAAAGGTCGGATCGAGGGCCGTCGCCCTGATCAGGGCCTGTTCGCCCACCCGCAGGTGTTCGTGCATCTGCCGGAACTGCTCCCTGCTGACCTGATCGGCCCGCGCCGCCGTCCGGATCTCCCAGCCGATCGCGACCTCGCGGCTTCCGAGCATCGTCAGGGCGAGCACGTCGTCGGGGGCGGCCGCGACGACGTCCCGCAGGAAGTCCTCGACACCGGGCAGCTCGGCGACAACGCGGATCAGGACGGCCCGGTCGGTCTCGTAGGGCAGTCCGTCGAAGTAGGTCCGGATCGCCGCCCAGTCCCGTGCGCCGGCGACCTGCCGCAGCCATCCGGCCTCGGGGTAGGCGGAGGCGAGCTCGAAGTCGGGGGGCGGGAGGGACGCGTCGGTCGGCATGGAGCGGATGTTAGGGGGAGGATCTGACGCGATTTCCACGGAGGTAAGGGGAGCCTGTGGGGACACAAGAGCCCAAACAGCGCATACGGAAACCGTTTTGACTCCCTCCTGAACGATCTTGACTTGCTCATGACTCGAACTTGAGTTCGCCATAGGACAAGTGACCGTTCACCTTGTCCTTGGCTTGAAAGACTCCCCCGTCAAGCACAGGGAGTCGGGCGAGGGCCGACGGACGGGGGGTCGAGGGCGGCCACGACGGCGACCTGCGCGACCGAACCCGACGCCTCGCTCGTCCCCACCCCGCATCAGGAGCTCATCCATGGCCATCAGCGCCCGCCGCGACAGACAACTGCTGGAGACCGCGGCCCCCTTGCTGCTCCCGGGCGAGCAGGTCGAACTCACCAGCCTCGCCTCCATCGGCACGGTCTCGGTGCGCAAGCAGGCCCTCACCACGATCGTGGTCGCGGTGCTCACCCTTGGCATGGTGATGGCGACGGTCCGGCCGCGTGCGGCCTACGTCGTCCTGACGAACCAGCGGATCCTGTTCTTCGACGCCAACCAGGGCGGCAAGCCGGGCAAGCTGCTGATGAACATGGCCCGCCCGTACGTCACCGCGACCGCGGCGAAGAAGGCGTTCCTCGGCCTGAAGACGGTCACCCACCTGAGCGTCGAGGGCCAGGAGGGCACGCTCAAGGTCGACTTCCCGGTCCAGACCCGCGCCGACGGGCGCGTGTTCGCCGGGGCGCTGCCGGTCACCCGCTGACACCCGCTGGGGCTGCCGCGGGCGGCGGCCCCAGCTCGCACCACAGCAGCTTCCCGCTCGTGCCGA
Source organism: Streptomyces sp. NPDC056738 (assembly GCF_042790435.1). Classification (NCBI taxonomy): domain Bacteria; kingdom Bacillati; phylum Actinomycetota; class Actinomycetes; order Kitasatosporales; family Streptomycetaceae; genus Streptomyces; species Streptomyces sp. NPDC056738. The sequence continues at coordinate 243,757 of NZ_JBHTZF010000012.1, read as the reverse complement.
ACAGGTCGTCGCCGAGCGGGTGGCCGCCCCAGGCGTCCGCGTAATGGGATACGAGGAAGAGCCCGCGCCCGCCGTCCGCCTCGGCCGGCACGGAGCCGAGCACGCCGTGCCGCTTGTCGAACGGGGGCGGGATGTGCGGGTCGGCGTCCCAGACGCTGATCCGCAGCCGGCTCCCGCCGAGGGCGCGGAGCCGGAGCGTCGCGGGCCCGCCGGAGTGCCGGTAGGCGTTGGTGACGAGCTCCGAGGCGAGCAGTTCGGCGGCGTCGACGATGCCGGACATCCCGTGCCCGCGGAGAACCGTCCTGAGGGTGACCCGGGCGACGCGGGGCGCGAGCGGATCGTACGGAAGCTGGAGGGCGTACGCCCAAGAGGGGGACGCATCGGACTTCTGCGGGGATACGGTGACCATGAACGCCTCCTGCGGTGGGGGTATTCGGGTTCGCTCCACCGGTCCGGCCGGGCGGTGGCATGTCGCGCGAGTACCTGGGCGCGGTGCGCTTCCGGCTTATGGGCGGGGGGAGTTGAGCGACGTGGACTCCATGACCGTAGAGCCAGAAGTGATAGAGCTACTACCTCCACCGTGATAATCCTGGCGTATTCACTCATGTGAGGGACCGCAGCCGAATCGTCGTCCGACGAGAGGAACGTCAGTGCCGCCCACCAACACCCCGACCCTGCGGCAACGGCGTCTCGGCATCGAACTGCGCAAGCTCCGCGAGCACGCCGGACTCACCTCGACCCGGGCTGCAGGCACCCTGGGCCTTCAGCAGGCGCGGCTCAGCATGATCGAGGCCGGCCGCTACCCCGTGAGCGCCGACCGCGTACACGCCATCGCACGGGCTTACGACTGCGCCGACGAATCGCTGCTCGACGCGCTGACGGCGATGACCGGGCGACGCACCCGCGGATGGTGGGACGAGTACCGCGACCATCTCCCTGCCGATCTGGTCGACCTGGCCGAACTGGAGCACCACTCCTCGCAACTGAGGGTGTCCCTGGCCATCCACATTCCGGCGCTGCTCCAGACTCCGGACCACACCCGGGCCATGCTGCGGGAAGCCGTTCCCGCCTTCCGCCCCCATGAGATCGAACACCGGCTCTCTCACCGCATCAAGCGCCAGACCGTCCTGCACCGCACCGACCCCCCGCCGTACACCGCGCTGCTCCACGAGGCGGCCCTGCACATCCAGTACGGCGGACCCGCCACCGCCAGGGACCAGTTGACCCATCTCCTCGAACTCGGCGAGGAGGAGCACATCACCCTCCGCGTGATTCCCTACGCCTGCGGCGGCTTCCCCGGAAACGGGCAGTCGATCAACTACGTACACGGCGTCGACCCTCACCTCGACACGGTGCAGCTCGACACCCACCACGGCTGCGACTTTCTGGACGCACAAGCCCAGTTGACGAAGTACCGAACTATCCTCGACCGCATGGAAGCCGTCGCGCTCAAGCCCGCGCCCACGCGCGACCTCGTCAACGACATTATCCGGAGCCTGTGAGCGGTGCCCTCCATAACCCCGTACACCTGGCAGAAGTCAACGTTCAGCCCTGACGGATCAGACTGCGTCTACCTCGCGACCACCCCCAGCGGAACGATCCTGCTCCGTGAGAGCGACGAACCGGAGACCGTCCTCGCCACCGGGCCACGCCAGCTCGGTGCGCTGATAGCCGCCCTTCGCGACCAGCCCCCGGGCGTTGTCACAGGGGGTCGGTAGGGTCGGCGCAGCTGATCAGTCGAGGAGCGTGCGCATGAGATCTCCGGCCGAGCTGGACGACGTCCCGTGGTCCGAACTGGACCACGCCTACGGCCCCGCCGAGGACGTGCCGGAGCTGATCAGGGCGCTCTACGGTCACGATGAGGAGGCCGCCGACGAGGCGGTCTACGAGCTGTACGGCAACATCCACCACCAGGGCACGATCTACGAGGCCTCGGCCCCGGCGGTCCCCTTCCTCGCGCACGCCGCACTGCACGCGCCGCGCAAGCGCGAGGACCTGCTGATGCTGCTGGCCGTCCTCGCCGACCACGACACCGCCGCCGTCGAGCTGCCGCACTGGCCCCGCAGCCACAGCGCCGCGATCTGCGGAGAACTCTGCGCGGTGCTGCCGGAGTTGCTTCCGTGCCTGATGGACCCCGAGCGCGGGGTACGCCGGGCGGCGCTCCGGACGGTCGCCGCCGTGGCCGACGTGCTGCCGGACGAGCAACGGGCTCCGGCCATCGAGCAGGTCGAGGCGCTGTACGCAGACGACCCCGTCCCGGCGGTACGGGCGGACGCGCTGGTGGTCCTGGACCGGTTCGACCGGGCGCCGGCGGCCCTGGACAGCCCGCTGCCGGAAGTACGGCTCGCCGCCGCCCAGTTGGCCCTGGAACGGTCCGGACCGCCGTACGCTCCGGAACTCGTGGAGATCCTCACCGAGGACGGCGCCGAGCCGGACCCCGGGGAGGACGACTTCCCCTGGTCGGACACCACCACCCAGGAGCAGCGGCTCACCGACCTGCTCGCCCAGGACCCGGACGCGGGCCTCACCGTGGCCGCGGGCTGGATCGACGCCGGGGACATCGGCTCGCGCGGTTCCTGGCTGGCGGAAGGGATCGCCGCGAGCTGGCGTGACAAGGAGCGCGAGGTCCTGAGCCTGTCGCTGGCCGCCCTCCCCCACGCCAAGGACACCGCCGCCCTCCGCACCCGCTTCCGCGTGATCGGCCACTGGATCGACCTCCTGCCCGAGCCGGACGCCGGCCTGCGGGACGCGCTCCACCGCTACGCCGGCGCCGACGACGAGACCGCCGAACCGGCGCTCCTCGCCCTGACGCACTCCCGCGACCCCCGCGCCCTGGACCTGGTGACCGAGCGCCCCACCGCCCGGCTGCTCGAAGCGGCGGCGGCGCGCTTCCCGGAGGCGGCCGACCGACTGATACCCGTGATACGCCGAGAGCTGGCCGCGGGCGCCACCGGCAACGACGGCATCGCCCTCATCCGGGCACTGGACGCGTTCGGCGCCGAGGCCCGCGCGGCCCAGCCCGAGCTGATCGACTGCCTCAGGACCCGCCGCGCGGCCATCGTGGCCGCGCGGCGACTCGGCGCCGACGCGGTGAGCACACCGGAGCTCACCGACCTGCTGCTGGAGGCCACGCGGAGCACGGACGCCTCCCTGAGGGCTGCGGCTGCCGTGGCCCACCACCGCCTGACCGGCGACCCCGAAACGGCACTCCGCGCCTACGAGGAACTGCTCTCCTCCGGGGGCCAGTCCCACTGGTACCTGAGCGGCCTGGAGCCGATGGGCGCTGCCGCCGCTCCGCTGCTCCCCCGTATCGAGTCGCTGCTGGAGTCCGGCCACGACTGGACGCGCAAGGCGGCCGCCGAGGCCCACCACTGGATCACCGGCTCCCCGGACCGCGCGGTCCCCGTCCTGGCCGACCTGGCCGGCACGAGCCCGGTAGGCCTCAGCGCCCTCAAGTCCCTCGCGACGACGGGCCGTTCTCCGGCCGAACTCCACCCGTCCCTCGACGCCTACGCCTCATCACCGAAGCGCCTCCTCACCGACACCCCCTTCTCGGGCCAGGGCCACCCGGACGAAGAGCTCCGCACCGTCGCCCGACTGCTGCTCACGATGGGCTGACCGGGTCCGGCGGGGCGCCCGGGGCCGATGTGCGGGGCCTGGCGGCCGTCCGTGCGCAGCTCGAACACACCCTCGACCATGGGAACACCCCGTAACAGCTCCGCTACACAGACACACCACGGCGGCACGGCCGCGAGCATCTGCCCATGCACAGAACCACCTCTGCCACCGCAGCGTCGGCCGTAGCGCCCGTCGTCGCCCTTCTGACGATCCTGACCCTCCTGACCTCGTGCGGCAACGCGCCCGCCGACCCCCGGGCGGACGCGCACGAACCGGCGAGGGCGAGCACGCGCACGAACGCCCGTCCCGCCACCGCGAGCACGGCGTTCCGGGCCATGTCCGCGCAGGTCCGGACGGCGACCCTCACCGGGACCGTCACGGCGGAGAACGACCCCAACCACCTGCTGGGCCGCCCGGGCGAGTACACGTCCAAGGTCACGTTCTCGGACAGTTGGGTGCAGGCGTCCCAGGTGACCGGCGCGGAGCCGGGAGCCGTCGAACGCGGCGGCGCGATCGAGGCGTTCGCGAATCCGTCGGACGCGAAGGCACGCGCGGACTACATCCGCACCGTCACCAAGTCCTCCCCGGCCCTGGCCGAGTACGACTACGTCCACGGCTCGGTCCTGGTACGCGTCTCCCGCTACCTCACCCCGAAGCAGGCGGCGGCATACGAAACGGCCGCGGCGGAACTGGACTGAGGGCCAAGCGTTTCGCGCGCCGCAGGGCCGAACGCGAGGCCCTCCACAACGAGGGCCTCGCCGGCCGACAACTAGAACTCTTCCTCTTTCCATTCAATGCACGTCGGAATCCGGCCGCCATTTTCGAGAAATTCCTTCAACCCCCGGCGGACGAGTTCGAGAGAGATTTCCGAGCCGGGCACAAACTCTCTCACATGACCGAGAAGCATATATTCAAGAATTCCGCGATCGATCGACCCCTTCGACACATGGTTGACATCTTCGACGAAGGTCAACGCACCCATCTGGACGACTCTGTCGACTCCGACCGAGAACTCGTGATCGTAATATCCTGACGGCAGCGTAGGGCGGTCGAGCGAATAGACAACTGCACAGTTCCGATCATACGGCCCGTTCAACAGACACTCGACGAAGGAATCCACGTCATCCGCACTCCGAAGAACATCGACAGTGCGCCGATCGCGCGTGGACGCAAATTGCACCTGGATCCCTTTGACCTTTTTCACCCAACACCTCCAAAACGCCGAATCGCCACCCCGCCCGCGCCTGGCAGAGCGAACCACGCGTCGGAAGCCCCGCGTCACTCACTAGCGCCAGAGGAGGCCCGCCCAGGGCCCTCGTGACCTCTCAGCTCGCGGCAACCGCCATCGATGTCAATCAGTCGCCGATGAACCACAAGAACCGATGCGGTGAACCGAGTGCCAGGGCGCACAACTCTCTGAGCCGCTGGAGGAATTCCTCGGAGTCCTCCAGCGGATACTGCTCAAGCTCGACAAGCAAACGCCTCACCTGCAAGTAGTTGAATACGGTGTCCCCATAGGGATCGATGGATGCCAACATCGGAAGGGACTGCGCATCGACGCCCAGAAGTACCGGATTGAAGTGAGGTGAAACTGGCGCTTGCCCCAGGACCTCACCTTTCGCGTTTCGCACCTTCACACTTATCATCTGCGCTACTCACTGGCTCCTGAGAGTCGTCAATCACCGGAATTTACCTTCGACTTCACACGCCTTTGCTACGGCATCGCTTCCCAGGTCTTCCTCGTCTTCCGGCCAGACCTCTCGGAACAGCACGTCGGCACACCAACCGCCTGCGCCTTCAAAGACGTTGAACCGGATTCCTTCAGCTTCCCAGTGCCGACTGTACGGCGGCGCAATCGATCCCGCGGCCGCCCAGCCCAGGTCGAGCATCGCCTCGTTATCTCCTGGCCTCATCGAGATCACACCGAGGTTCACCGGCCAGTCGTGGACCCCCAAGGGTCATCCTCTACACCCTCATCAGCAATCTCAAAGGGTTTCCATTCAATGCAATCAGGAACACTTCCTCCGGAGTGCAGGAACTCCTTGAGCGCCTCCCGAACGAGAACGATTGGAATCTCAGAATCATCCGGGAACTCAGTCCAATGCCCGGCGACATGGTAAGCGACACCGCTGCCGGAACCAGGGTTGCCCGCAGAGGCGACGTGCCCAACCTCGGGTGCCGTCAGAGCTAGTGCACCTGCATTGGCATTCCTACTGACCCCGACATATAGCCCGTGGTCCGGAAATTCTGCCGAAACTCGCGACCGAGCCCTTGACAGGATATGCGCTGCGTCGTGGAGTGCCGGCCCCGTCAACAAGGCGTCAACGAGACGATCCACGTCTCCCGACGTAGAGAGGAGAACGGGGTCCTGCATATCAGTGCGCCGATAGCGCGCCTCCAGCCGGATATCGGCCACCATTGCATGTACCCCTTCCCCTTCACCTCAGGTCGACATCGACATCATCCAACCTGAGAGATCCCACCCTCGACCCGGTCCGCCGGGCCCCGAAGCAGTTCGTACTGTCCAACGGCCGTCGTCCCATGTACATCGAGTGGCAGGAAGAACCCTGGTGATCCCGAAGCAGGCCTGGCGCGTCGGGTGAGGATCAGTAGTCCGATGCCCATTGCTCCTCGAAGAACTGCTCGGAGAGCTCCTCCGCGAAGACTTCCAGGAGTCGCCACTCGGCCAGAGACCGGAACGGCTCCGTCTCCAGGCCGATGCGGGCGTTCGTGCTGCTCGCGTCGACCTGGACCCGTGTGCCGTCGATGTAGCTGACGATCTTCCTTGTCTCGAAGCCCATCTCGCCGACCTCACTCAGGATCTCGAACGGCTCGTCGTCCGGCGCCTCCAGGTACATGACCCGGACGAACCAGGGCTTCGAAGGCCGGCCCTTCTTCCGACGCAGTACCGCCCCGAGGGTCTGCTGCGGCTGGAACCCACGGCGGTGAAGGCAAAGGGGTTCTTCCGTCTCGGAGCTACAAGAGGGCCAGTCGCACCCGGTGCCACGGCACGGGCCCGTCGGCTGCCATCCGAGTTCCGCGACAAGCTCCTCGAGTGCCGACCTGTTGACCGCACCAACCGTGCGCAATCGCGCGAGATGTCGGTCGAGCAGCCCTGGATCCCCCTCCGCGGCTGCGGCAACCTGTGCGTCTTCCTCCTGCCAGGCTTCTTCCGTGGCCCGAAGGCCCACCACCGTAGCCGTCCGTGACACACCGGCAGCAAGCGTCGAGAGCTCTCCCCAGACGGCTCGTGCGTCTCGCAGGGCGGTCTCGACCGGCGGACGCCCTGCCCGGGCCTCGGCACCGCAAGCAAGGATCGCGATCTCACAGACCCACACTTCGAATCCCACCGGCGGCAGATCGAACCCGATCTGCTCGCCGGCGGCCTGCCGATAGTCGTCGAGAAGAATCACCAGGTCCTCAGACACATCGCCTCGCACCAACAGCGCCTCAGCAACGCTCTCGACCGCAGACGTGAGCGGCGACTTGGCGGCCTCAAGAAGCGAAAGCAAGCGCACCAGGCAGAACGCCCCGGAGAGCCCATCTCTTTCCGGCATCGCTCGGCTCCTGACGGTGTGGCCCTGGCTCATCGTCAGTACGCCGATCACTGCCGTTGACACCGCTGGCCCGAGGCCGCCCTGCCAGCCACCTTCGGTCCGGGAGTCCTCATCCCTCCGGCCTTCGCACGGTCCACAATCTGTGGCCACTCGCGGAAATGGCGAGGAGATTTCGCGTTCTCCCTCAATTCCCGCTATTCACGTTCAGTGGACGCGGCGTTCAGCAAGGTCCCCCACTGAAAGTCAATGAGACGAGAGCAGTGATCATTGTCCCTCTCAGAGTCAAGCAGATCCTGAGAAAGCCCCTCTGTGTGCAGTACCGCCTCGTAGCAAGACGACATTATTTCCAAAGTGGAATCGGCATCGAAACCTCCGGCCGCACAATCAAAGTACAGCGACAGAGCTGCTGCAAGCGAGGCAGTCCCGATGGCCGGATCTTCGTCGGCGAGAGCATACAAGCGGCCTGACATCCGGTCGGCTTCCTCCTGACCCACGCCTCCCCGGAGCCCCAATTCAATTGCCGAATGGACGAATTGGACTGTCGCCTCAGAGAAAACTGCACTGAAGGAGGGGCGAAAGAACTCCAAAGATCCTTTGATGATCTCAAGAGACACCTTCTCGAGACCCTGAGGGGAAATCTCGGCGATGACTTCGATCCAACCCTGCGAACGCACGTCCCACAGACTCAACCTGAAACCTCCGCGACTAGAGAATTCAACGCGATTCCTCATCGATCCCAAGGAGCAATTCGAGACTGTTCGAAGAGTTGAATATTCGGGAAGTCGTTCGCCCTCGCCGCACAGTTCTGCCTCTCAGGACCGCAGGCCGGTCTAGATGCTACTACGGTCCCTTCACCTTCCAGCGTTCCGTCTTCCACCGCATTGAAAAGAATTTGCTCGGCATCCGTTTGCAGTCCCTGCCCTGCCGGCCCTCTTGTGATGAAATCTACGCCAAATATACGGCGATACCCCATATTTTTCGCGAGATTCTTCAGTGCCACACTCGCACGGTTGTTGTTCGTTGAATAGACCAGTTCGCCGCCAAGCTCACCTGTCGCCACCGTCGTGCCCTGGTCAGCAAGCTTGTTCCCATTCGACGGGGGATTCTGCATTTTAGAGATATTGGCGTCATGCAGCGTCTGTGCATCATCACCCAATTCTTGCGGGGTTTTCGCCCCACCTTTCGGGCAAGCCGCCGCCGATACCAAATTGACATTGGTGTTATGAACCAGTACTGGGGTTCCGCCAGCCTGCACATAGTACGTGTGGAGGCTGCCGATGGTGAGGTCGTAAGTCGTAGTGTTCGCGTGATAGAGGCGGACACCAGTGATCTCGGCCGAGCCAGTCGGTGTCTGGAGGACGTCGCCGACCCTCAGATCCTGCGCATCAACGAAAGCCGACCGGGTCTTGTCATAGAAGGGGTGGTGGAAGGTGGTCGTCAGATTCGCGGATGGGGTTTCCCCAGCAGTCGTGCTGGTCGATACGACCTCGGCGTCCTGACCGAACCCCGTATGGCCGACCGCTGCCACCGGAGCCGTCGCCGGCTCCTGAGCGTGGTGACCGTGGCTTGCAGTCAGCGCACCCAGCACCGCCGCCGACGCCGCCAGACCGAACGCGGCCTTGCGGGCCACCTTCTGGGCCAGAGACGACTTCGCGCCGTTCTCCGTACGCGACTTGGCCGACTTCTCGCCTGTCTTCGCGATGGTGAGGTCCACGAAGTCGTGGTCCGTGTGCGTCACGATCACTGCGGTGACCTTGTGCGACTCCGTACCGGCGACTCCCGGCACCGAGTTGGTGATCTTGTCACCCACGTGAACCTGATCGATCGCCTTGGACGTGCCGTCGGCCATCAGCACCCGAGTTGCGCCGGTGAAACTGTGGATCGGGCAACTCTCGCCCGACGATGACTGACTCCGGGTCCCCGCCCCCTCCGACTCCGCCGCCGAAGCTGCCTCCTCCGTGGCGTCCGCCGCCGCGGAGTCTCCGGCCTCCGTCGCGCCCTTGCCGAACAGCCCGCCGACGACCTTCATCGCCTTCGGGGCCACCTTCGCCAGGAGCTTGCCGCCGAGTTCGCCCAGCTTGCCGCCGATCGCGCCCGCTATCGCGCCGGTGACCGCGGAGCCGACGAACGCCCCCGCGCTGCAGTCGTCGCCGCCGTTCTCCGCACAGGCGAAGCCCTGCTCGACCAGCGAGCCCGCCGCGCCGGCCATCGCCGCGCAACCGACCGTGCCGACACCCCAGGTCGCCGCCTCGCACCCCGCGAACACCGCCGTCGACACCACGAACGAGGTGATCGCGGCCGCGTGGTGCTTCACGAACGTCGCTGTCGCCTTCGCCGCCTTGACCGTCGCGTGGTACGCGGTCCTGGCCACGTGGGCGGCCGCCTTCAGGCCCTTCTTGGCCACGGCCGCGGCCTTGTGAACCACCTTCTTCGCCGCGTGCACCACGCGGTGCACCACACGTGAGGCCTTGTGGTACGCCGTATGCACCGCGTGGACCGCCGCGTGATAGACGCGTCTGACGTGCCGGGCCGCGTAGTGGTACACGCGCCGCGTGTAGCGGACCGTCGCGTGGTACACGTCCTTGACGTGGTGGACGATCTTCTTCGCCGCGTGCTTGACCGCGTGGACGACCTTGCGGGCCACGTGCTTCGCCGCGTGGTAGACCTTGTGCGCCACGTGCTTGACCACGTGCTTGGCCTTGTGCGCCACCTTCTTCGCGCCGCACACCACGTCGTACCAGGAGCAGTTGCCGGACTCGTCCGTGCCCGCCATCGGGTTGTCGTCGACGTAGGCGAAGGGGTTCGCCGCCACCGAGTTCGGCACCGCGTTGAGCGAGATGCTGTCCTTGTTCAGGAACTGGCCGGTGTCCGGGCTGTACCAGCGCGAGGCCGTACCGACGTCACCCGTGCCGGGTTCGGTCCAGCCGGACTGGAAGCCCAGGTGGCCGGTCACCGTGTTCGTCGGTGAGACCACCTTGCCCAGCGGGTCGTACGAGGCCGAGCCCGCCAGCGAGGTGGCACCCGAGGTGAACGTCCCGACCACGTCGCTGTGCTGGTCCGTCAGGGCCAGCACCCCGCTGCCGCCGGCCGGCTTGACGGCGATGACGCTGCCCGACGGGTCGTAGGTGTACGTGTTGTCGCCGTCCGAGGCGATCGTGTTGTCCGCGCCGGAATAGGCGAACGTCCGCTTGGCCCCCGACGTCGTGTCCGTGTCGCTGATGTTCCGGCCCGTCGCGTCCAGCGTGTAGGACTGCGTGCCGGCCGCGATCTGCCCGCCGAACGCGTCCGTCTTGTACGCCACCGAGCCCGACGCCTGCGACTCCTGCGTCATCGTGCCGCGGGCCGAGTAGTCGTAGGTGTGCACGCCGTCCGAGGTCAGCTCGTCACGGGCGTCGTAGGTGTAGACGTCCGAGCCGTTGCGGATGCGGTTGCCGGAGGCGTCGTACGCGTAACTCTTCGTCGTCGAGCCGTTGTTCCACGACGTGAGCCGGTCGGACCAGTCGTAGGTGTACGTGTTCGAGGACGCGCCCGAGACACCCGCCGTCGTCTTCGACGTCAGGTTGCCGTTCTTGTCGTAGCCGTAGCCGAAGCTCGCCACCGTCGACGCGCCCTGGACCAGGACGTCGCTCGTCAGCTCGTGCGCGCTGTTGTAGCCGAACGTGCGCGTCTGGCCGGTCGCGCCGTACTTGAGCGACTTGATCTCGTTCAGCGATCCGTAGCTCGCGGTGATCTGCGTGCCCGTCGCCGCGTCGTTCAGCGTCGACATCCGGCCCGCGGTGTCGTAGCCGTACGACGTCGTGCCCGCCGCGTCGGTCCGCGTCAGCATCGACGCGTCGTTGTTGTAGGTGAAGCTGGAGGAACCCGCCGATCCGCTCGTCGTCAGGACGTCGCCGCGGTCGTCGTAGGTGAACGCGTCGTGCGTGGCGTCCTGGTGGTCCACCGCGCCCGCGATGCCGGCCTCGTCCGTGTCCGCCGACATGACCCGGCCCGCGGCGTCGTAGTCGAAGCTGCGCTTGGCCGTCGCCGCGTCGGCGCCCGTGCCGGACATCGTCTTGAGCTGGCCGTCGAGGTCGTACGTCATCGACGTCGTGGTGCCGCCCGGCAGGGTGGCCGTCGTCATCTGACCGTCGGCGTCGTAGGCGTAGGTCGTGGTCGAGTCGGCCGCCGAGGTGTACTTGGCGGTGGTCGGCTCGATCACCTTCTCCTGCTGGCCCCACGGCGTGTACGTGTAGCGCCAGGAGTTGCCGCGGCCGTCGGTGAAGCGGGTGCGGTTGCCCGCGGCGTCGTAGCCGAAGGTCGTCGTGATGGACGTGGAGGCGTCCACCGGCTCCACCTGCTGCGTGATCGCGCCCGACGCGTCGTACGTCCAGCGCGAGGTGTGCTGGTTGGCGTCGGTGGAGGAGATCATGTTGCCCACGCCGTCGTAGCTCTGCGTGATCTCCGACAGCTTGGTGCCGCTCGCGTCGTACTGGCGCGTGGCGACCGGGTCGTCCGAGGCGTTGTAGTCCGTCTCGGTCCAGGTGCCGTCGGCCAGCGTCGTCTTGGTCCGGTTGCCCTCGAAGTCGTAGCCGTAGCGGGTGGTGTTGCCCGCGCCGTCCGTGACCGAGGTGACGTCACCGGCCCGGTTGTAGGCGAAGGAGCTGGTCACCCCGCCCGCGGAGGTCGTCGACGAGGTGTGCGCGCCGTACGGGTTGCCCGTCGTGACCGCGTACGAGTTGGTGGTCGTCAGCGTCCTCGTCGAGGGGTAGCGCTCCATCGTCGTGGAGGTGAGCTGACGGCCCAGGTAGTCGTAGGTGGCCTGGGACTGGGCGCCGGTGGCGTCCGTCGCCGAGAGCTGGTCGCCGTTGGCGTCGTACAGCGCGTGCGTCTTGGTGTTGTCGGGCGGGGTGATCTGGGCGAGGTTGCCCATCTGGTCGTAGAGCGAGGAGGTCGTCTTCCCGCCCGGGCTGACCTGGGAGATCTGGTTGCCCTCGCTGTCGTACGTCCACACCGTGGTGCCCGCGTTGGGCTGGGACGCGCCCGAGGGGGTGTACGCCGGCAGCGTCTCGGAGACCTTGTTGCCGTTGGCGTCGTAGACCGTGCTCGTCACCAGGCCGTTCGGGTCCTGCTCCTCGACGCCCTCGCCGAAGGTGTTGAACCCGCTGGTGGTGACCGGGTGGATGGTCGACGCGGTGGTGCCGTCGGGCTCCGACTGGACGGCGGGCGCGGTGGAGACCGCGAGGTTGCCGGCCTCGTCGTAGGCGTACGTCGTGGTGTTCTGCTCGGCGTCCGTGGTGGACGTCGGCAGACCGCGCTTGTCGTAGGTGTACTTGGTGGTCTGCTCGGTGGAGGAACCGACCGTGCCGCCGGTACGGCCCTTGCCGTACAGCGAGGTGACGTCGGTGGCGGACAGGGCCCGCTGGTAGACCTGCACGTCCCCGACCGACCCGGCGACGACGTCACTCGTGGTGCCGCTCGCCGTCTCCGAACCGCCGATGGACAGCGGTCCCGTGCCGGTCCAGGGCGCGCTGTTGGTGCCCGAGCCCGCCTGCGTGCCGTTGACGTACAGCTTCATCGAGCCGGTCGTCGCGTCGAAGACGCCGACCAGGTGGGTCCACGTGTTCAGCGCGGGCGCCGTGCTCGCCGTGGCGTCGTAGAACGCCGTCGGGGAGGTGACGTCGGCGTTGGCCGCGTGGAAGCGGTAGGCGTTGTCGGTCTTGGAGTACTGGAGGTAGAAGGACGGCCGGTTGGTGCCGCCCTGCGCCACGAAGGTGCGGAAGGTGGAGGTGTCGCCGAGGTTGACCCAGGCGGAGACCGTGTAGGACGCGCTGGTGTCCAGGACCGGGCCGGTGGTGTCGACGACGCTGCCGGTGCCGGTGGTCGTGCCCGCGAACTTCGCCGCGTCGTCCGACCAGGTGACGCCCGAACCCGCGGTGGCGGTGTTGCCGGTGCCGGACGAGTCGGTGATGTTGGTGCCCGAGTTCTGGTTCAGCTTCCACCAGCCGGCCGGGTGCCCGGAGGCGTCCCCGTACAGCGTCTCGCTGAGCACGTTGCCCATGGCGTCGTACGTGCTGGTGGTGGTGCGGTCGAACCCGGTGGAGTCGTGGTCGTTCTCGGAGGCGACCTGGTCGTCCGGGGTGTAGGAGACCGTGGTGACGCGGTTCACGCCGGTCGGGTCGACGGTGGTGGAGGTGGTGCGGGAGGCCGCGTCCACCTTGTAGTTGGTGACCGTCTCGCCGTTGTCGGACGTGGCGGTGAGCAGGTTGCCCGCCGCGTCGTAGGTGTCGGACTCCAGGACGTAGGAGCTGGTGCCGTCGGGGCTGGTGCGCTTCACCGACGCGGTCAGACCGTCGTCCAGGTAGGTGTACGACGTCTTGGTGCCCATCGCGTCCGTCACGGACGCGAGCCGGCCGGCCGGGTCGTAGGCGCGCGAGGACTCGGTGAGCAGGGTCGGCGTAGCCGGGTTGACCGGGTCCCCGGTGTACATCAGCGCCTGCGTGAGCAGGTTGCCGTTGTCGTCGTAGGTGTAGCGGGTCTCGTTGCCCGCCGAGGTGACTTCCTTGGTCTTGTTGCCCTGGTTGTCGTAGGTGTACGTGGTGGTGTTGCCGTTGCTCGCGCCCGCGGACGTGTTGGCGTCCGACTCGGTGAGCAGGTGGTTGTAGGCGTCGTACGTCTGCGTCTCGGTGCGGGGCGAGTCGCCGCCGCTCGCGTCGGAGACGGTCTGCGAGGTGGCGTTGCCGTCCTCGTCGTAGACGGTCGTGGAGACGGCCGCGTGGGTGGCTCCGGTGACGCGGTCGGTGAGCTGCGGGTCGTGCTCCTCGACGACCTGGCCGTTCCCGTCGTACTTGTACGTCGTGGTCAGGCCGTTGGGGTAGGTGTCCGAGACGACCTTCTGGCTGAGGACCTGGCCCAGACCGTCGTAGGTGTACGTGCTCACCAGACCGATGGCGTCGGTCGTCGAGGCGACGTCACCGTTCTTGAAGTAGCCCACCTGGTTGACCGCGCCGCCGGGGCTGACGGTCTTCACCGGCAGGCCCTTGGGCACCACACCGCCGTCGGTGGACGGGTAGGTGCTGGTGCCGTCGCTGAAGACGGTCGAGGTGGTGCGGCCCTTGGAGAAGCCGGGGACGGCCGGGCCGGTGATGGCGGTCTGGTTGCCCTGGGCGTCGTACGTGTACGAGGTCAGGTAGGTGTTGTCGGTCGCGGAGGCGGAACGGCCGTCGCGCTCGGTCAGGAGCTGGTCGTTGCGCGGGTCGGCCGTGGTCAGCTGGGGGGTGGTGTCGTCCGGGTAGTACGCGTAGTACTCGGTCGAGCACTTGTTGGCGGACTCGTCCTGGCAGGCGGTCGAGGAGACGATGTTGCCGCGGACGTCGTGCCCGGTGACGGTCATCGAGCCGTTGGGGTCGGTGACCGTGTGCTCGAACCCGGCCGTGTCGTAGCCGAAGCTCGTCTTGTTGCCGAGACCGTCGGTCTCCGTGAGCGCCCGGTTGTTGTTCGTGACGTCGTAGGTGTAGGTGAGCGTGGCCGTCGCCGGCGTGGTCACCTTGACCGTCTCGACCGGCAGGAGACCGGTGGAGTTCTTCGCGGCCTCCCACTGCTGCGCCACGTCCTGCGCGGAGAGCTGCGAGCGGTAGACGGCGGCCTCGGCGATCGAGCCCTTGAAGTAGGTCGCGTAACCGGTGCTGCTGGTGGTGCTGGAGTGCGATTCGTCGGGCCAGTTGCCGCCGATGTAGCCGCCGCCGACGTACTGGTTGGTCTGGACGCTCATCGCGGCCGTGCCGGTCTGCGAGGCGACGAGCGTGTCGTCGAGGTACAGCGCCTGGCTGTCGGAGGCCGTGGACAGCACGACGTGGTGCCACTTGCCGTCGGTCACCGCGGTGGCGGAGCCGACGGGTTTGGTGGATCCGCCGGAGAAGTAGAACTCGCCGTACAGCTTTCCGCTGGTGCCGACGTAGAGGACCGGCGTGTAGTTGCCGGTGGTGGTGGCCGCGCTCAGCGGGTCCTTGGACGCTCCGAGCAGCACGCCGTTCGCGGTGGTGGTCTTGAACCACATGCTGACGGACTCGGCGCCCGCGCCGGGCAGGATGCCGCTGGGCAGCGCCACGGTCGAGGTGGTGCCGTTGAAGGCGGCGGACTTCTGGTCGGTGAACGGTCCGGCGCCGCCCAGGGTCACCGCGTTGTACGTGCCGTTGCCGCCGCGGACCTCGTCGACCGCGGTGGTCGCGCCCGCCGCTTCACCGAGGCGGAAGTAGCCCGCGGGCGCGGCGCCGAGGAGCGCGCCGCGGTAGGTCTGGCTGGAGCCGGCGACCGTGGGCGCCCCGAGCTTCCACACCCCGCCGTTCTCGTCGGTGAGCTGGGTCAGGGTGGTGCTGGCCGCGTCGTACTGCATCGCCGCGTACGTCTTGCCGGACGGCCGCGTGATGGAGGTGAGCAGGCTGGAGGCGTGCGTGCCGTTCTGGTAGAGGGCGCTCACGTCCGCGGCGACCAGCGGCCGGCCGTACCAGGCGGCCTGGGCGATGGAGCCGTTGAAGTAGGTGGCGTAGCCGGTCTTGTCGCTGGCGTTCTGGTGCGCCTCGTCGGGCCAGTTGCCGCCGAGGTAGCCGGCGCCGAGGTAGTTGAAGGACTGGTTCTTGCCGAAGGCGACGGCGCTCTGGATGGAGACCGTGCCGGTGCGCGAACCGATCTTCGCGTTGTCGACGAACAGCGTCTGCGAGTTGCCCGCGGCGGACAGCACCACGTGGTGCCACTTGCCGTCGGCGACGGACGCCGTCGTCACGATCGGGTTGATGCCGCCGCTGTACCAGAACTCGGCGTTCAGCTTGCCGTCGGTACCGACGTAGATCGACGGCGTGTAGAAGCCGGCGGCCTTCCCGGAGCCGATGGGCTGGGAGGCGTAGGAGTACAGGACACCGCCGGGCGTGGAGGTCTTGAACCAGAGCGAGAGCGCGCCGGAGTCGGTGTCGTTGCCCGTGTTCTTCGGCAGCGCGACGTCGGACGAGGTGCCGTTGAACTGGGCCGCCGTGGCCGAGGAGCCGGTCAGCGGGCCGGCCGCGCCCAGCGTCACGTTCTCGTAGGTGGCGTTGTTCGTGCCCTGGTTGGCGAGGACGGCGTCCTTGGCGGTGGTACCCGAGGCCTCCGTCAGCGGCCACATGCTGTGCGGGTCGAGGTCGAGCGAGGCGTTCTGGTACTGCGAGCCGGTCTGGTAGCCGTACGTCGTGCACTTGGTGGACGACTGCGGCGAGCACACCTTGGTGAGCTGGTCGCCGGTGTAGCCGTACGTCCAGGTCTGCGTGCTGGCGGAGTCGCCGGCGGTGACCGGGTCGGTGACGACGGTCTGGACGTGCGCGGCGGACGCGCCGGACGGCGTGGCCCAGGTCAGGTTGAGCGAGCGGCCGGAGACGGCGGACGCCATCTTCGATACGTGGCCGCCGGTCCAGGTCAGGTTGATGGAGCGCCCGTTGGCGTCCGTCACCGCGGTCAGGCCGTACCCGCCCGAACCCAGGGACTGGGTGAACGTGTAGACCGTGTCGTCCTTGTCGGTCAGCGTGTAGCCGCCCGTGACCGTCTTGAAGGTGGCGAAGCGCCCGCTGCCGGGGGCGAAGGTGCCGTCGCCGTTCTTGCCGTAGCCGACCTGCGAGCCGTCGGGGTAGGTGACGTTGACGCTGGTCACCGCGCCGGCGGCGTTGTACTGCTCGGTGGCGCGGGAGTCGAAGATGCTCGACCATCCGGAGCCGAACGCGCCGGTCCAGCGCGGGTCACGGGAGTTGTAGTCGCGCTCCACGTCGAGCGAGGGGCCGACGGTGGAGATGGAGGCGTCCGTGTCGGAGGTGGTGTAGTTGCCGATCGACGCGTCGAAGCCGTGGTCGCTGCTGTTCTGCGACAGACCCGAGGTGATCACCGGCTGGGGCACCTGCACGGAGAGCTGGTAGGTCTCCGCGTCGGAATACAGCCCGGTCGTGGCGTCGTACGCCTGGACGTTCCACGTGTACGACTTGCCCCAGGCCAGTTTGCCCGCCGGGACGATCCAGTCGCCGGTGGTGATCAGACCGGAGGTGGCCACCTGGGTGTTCGTCTCGTCGTAGACCTTGAAGACGTACTTGCCCGCGCTGCCGCTGGAGTTGGCGCCGCCGGCCCACGCGGTCAGCTCGGGCGTGGTGGTACCCACGACCGCGTTGTCGGCGGGAAACTGCTCGTAGAGCTGCGGGGCGGTGTTGCCGGTGTAGGTGACGACGATGTACGGGCCGAGGCCCGGGTCGTTGAAGGAGCCGAACTGCTTCCAGTGCAGGGCGTCGGCGTTCGACGCGTACACGGCGAGGCCGTTGTCGGCGGTGGTGCCGTTCATCCAGCCCTGGATCGCGGACGCGGACAGGGTGACGGTCACGTTGTCGCCGACGGTGCGGTCGGCGGCGGTGTTGGCGCAGGCGTTGGGCACGCTCGGCGTCGCGCTGCCGATCGAGGAGCCGTACGTCGGGCCGGGGTAGGCGGTGACGCCCTCCGGCGTCCAGGCCTGCGTCACGAGCGCCACGTCGAACTTCTCGGCGGTGCAGGTGGAGGCCCAGGTGTCGAAGAGGTGCAGGGTCGCGGAGGAGACGGTGACGCCGCTGCCGTCCCAGGCGGTGTCCCAGTGGTTGATGTAGCCGACCGCGGAGTGCGTGCCGGAGTCGTACGAGCCGATCTTGATGGTCTGCTCGTAGGAGTGGTCGCCCGGCTCCCCGGACTCGGCGTAGGTGGTGGTCCAGCCGTCCGTGACGGTCGGGTCGACGGTGACCGGGAAGACGCGGCGCGAGTCGTGCAGCCAGCGGTCGTCGAGGGTCACCTTCAGCGCGTAGCCGTCCTGGTCGTGGACGAGCTCGGTGGTGACGTCGTGGGTGGTGGCCGGGTCCCCGGAGCGCGGGTTCACCTTCGAGTCGTAGGCGTACGACGAGGGGATGCGCTCGACGGTCTTTCCGGCCGAGTTGCGCAGGTCGATCGACCCGCTCTTGGTCTGGACGGGCGTGAGGCCCTTGAGCTTCAGCGGGAAGGTCCAGGTGTTCCCGGCGTCCGCGTCGTGCAGGACGATCGCTTCCTTGACACCGGTCGCGGTGGGAGCGACCTCCAGGTCGGTGCCGGTGAGAACGTTCCCGTACGTGACGAGCGAACCGTCCGCCGCGCCCTTGACCGAGGCCGCGCCGTCGAGCCCGTAGGAGACGGAGTGCGCGCTGTCGGCGGCGAAGGTGACGAGGCCGGAGTCGGTTGCCTCGGCGGCGAGGTCGACGCCGACGGAGTTGGCCTTCTCGTGCCAGCGGCCGTCCGGTCCGGCCCGCACGTCCACATCGATGGGAGCCCATCTCCCCTTGCCCACCTGGTAGTTCACAGGTGTCGGAGACATGCGGCGGGTGGTGCTGCCGTCGGCGTTGTCGTAGACGGTGTCGGTGCGCGAGGACTTGGCGGCGTTGCGCTTGCTGGTCTTCGCACTGAAGGTGCCGCCGCCGTGGCTCCTGCCCTGCTGGACCGCGGACTTGTGCGGGTGGTAGGCGCCGAGTTCACCCTTGCCCTTGCCCGGCTTCCTGCCGACGCCGCGCCCGGCGTCGGTCGTCTTCGCGGACACGTGGTGCCTGTGCCCGGCCGCGGTGCCCGACTCCTGGTGCGGCACCTTGCCCCAGTGCGGGTCCTGGAGCCAGTCCACCATGGAGGACAGGCTGGGCAGGGAGAGCGACACCTCGCCCAACTCCCGCCCTTCGGCCACGGCCTGTTGGGTCGTCATCATCAGGGCGAGCGCTGTCAGGGCGACCGCGGCCACGTGTCGCCGGATGCGGTGCATCCGGCCGCCGGAGCGGCGGGGGCGGCTGGAACGGCGGGCAGGCCGAAGGCGCACGGCTGGGACTCCAACAGTCAGGAAAAACAGGCGAGAAGATCGCACAGGCGAAAGACAGAAACCTGTTGATCTTGACTGTTATGCACATGCCACGGAAGGGCCGAGAAGGACTCTTGATCCGCGCTTGACCATCTCTTACTGAACCCGGCCGACTTGTTTCGACTTACCCCTTTGCTTCTTTCAACTTTCTTTGCAAGTTGACCATTTTGGCGATCGCAATTGTTCACTCGCCGGACGGCGCCCCCTCCACGGACGGGCCGGGGACCGTCGGCGGGCAGGGCGAAGCGAGCCCGCCCCCGTCATCACATCCCGGACGGCCGGGGCGGTCGCGGGCGGCCGGGGGCGGTCGGAGACGGCCGACGCCCCCTCACATCACTTCGCGTGGAACCTCGCCGGCGCCTCCGTCGGGTTGCCGCCCGAGGGGAGCTTCTGGCCCGGGCATCCGCCCAGCACCTTCTTCATGGCCGCCTTCTCCGCGGCGGTGACCCAGAGCGCGTACTTCTTCTTCACCGCCACCTGCGCGGCGACATACGTGCAGCGGTAGGCCTTGTTCGGCGGGAGCCAGGTCGCGGTGTCGCCGTCGCCCTTGCTGCGGTTGGCGCTCGCGCCGACGGCACGGAGGTTGAGCGGGTCGTTGGCCAGCGCTATCCGCTTGCTCGCGTCCCAGTACTTGGCGCCCGTCTGCCAGGCGTCCGAGAGCGCGACGAGGTGGTCGATGTCGACCAGGCTGCGGCCGCGGACGAACGTGACCTCCTTGCCGCCGTACGGATCGGGGTCGAGGACCCCCCGGGACACCCTGCACGTGCCGCCGCTGTACTTCACGTCCTTCAGGTCCCGCTTGAGGATGTCGTCACGGGTGTCGCACGAGTTCGCGTCGGTGTCGGCCCAGGCCGTACCGAACCGCTCCCTGCTGTACCCGGTCTTGGGCGCGCGCCCCTTGACGGTCAGCGAGTCCACCGCGGAGAGCGCGGCCCCACCACCACCTCCGGCGGCCGTCTCCTGCGGCCCCTCCGAGCCCAGCGCGTCCTTCTTGCAGCCGCTGAGCCCGGCACCCATGACGAGCACCACCAGCGCGGCGGCAGCCGCCCCACCCCTCACACGCAGCACGACGCCCCTCCCCTTCGCCTCCCGGGATCCGCCCCGACCGGACGTGATTCCCGTCTGCCCAAGGTAGTGGCCGCCATGCTCCTGCCATACCGGGCATCGATGGGCAAGAGGCGCATGCCGGGCGTATCGTCGATCGTGAGTCACCCCGGAAGGAGCTCTGGATGGGCATCTTCGACAAGTTCAAGCACAACAAGACGGCGCAGGACAAAGCATCTGACATGTCCGATGCCGCTGAGAAGCAGGTCAACCAGAGGACCGGCGACAAGTACACGGACAAGGTCGACGACGCGCAGCAGAAGGCCGAAGGCGCGATGGGCATGGACCGCAACCGCGACCGGCCCCCACAGTCATAGCCGGAGCGATCCGAGCAATCCCCTCCAATCCGAGCCCCACCGCGGCATCCCCGCCGGGTGGGGTTGGGGTCGTTGACCTGAGCCCCGGCCTCAGACCTTCCCGATCCCCAGCGTCGTCTCCGACGGCAGCAGCCCCGAGCCCAGCACCGCGACCCAGAACTCGCCGATCAGATCCGTGAGACGGGTGACCGATTCCGGGGCGAGCGCCTGCCAGGGGGCCGCGGCGAGCTGATCGGTGTGGCGCTCGACCCGGCGGCGGAGTTCACGGCCGGCCTCGGTGGCGATGCCGCCCTCGTCGACCAGGCCTCTGGCGGTCAGCCGGTCCCGGGCGGCGGCCCACTCGTCGGGGCTCCAGCCACGGCTCTCGAACCGCTCCACCGAGGCCGCGCCTATCGCCGCGAAGGAGACCAGTGATGCGGCCGGGTCCAGGCCCGCGACGAGCAGGGCAGCGAGATGACCGTCACCGCGGTGCTCGCGCAGGATCGTCGCCGCGTGCCAGAGCTGGAGGTGCGGGGCCTCGGGCCAGGGCAACGCGGCGTTGGCCGCGGCGAGCTGACGGCCCGCGGTGTCCGCCGCCTCGGCGGCCCGGCGGGCCAGCCCGGCCGCCTCGGCCAGCTCGGGACTGGCGACGCGGTCGCCGAGGATCGCCCGGTAGGCCCGGTCGACCGCGCGTTCACGCGCCGCGAGCACCTGCTCCGGACTCGCCTTCCGCCACGCGGACCCGATGTGTTCTTCGACCATGCGCGGGCTGAAGCTGTAGAAGGCGGAGGCCACCCGCCGGCCGCCGGCCGCCCCCAACGGCGCCGCACGGTAGGGGAAGTAGCTGGGCCAGCGCTCCTCGGTCCCGTACCCGAGCGCCGCCGCCTCCTCGAAGGCCTCCGGCGCGTAGTACAGCACGGCGTGCAGGGGCTCCAGCAGATGCCAGAGCTGACGCACCCGCCCGAGGTCGGCACCCCCGGCCCCCGCGGGCCCGTGCCCCTGCCCGGACGCCTCGCCCACCGCGCCCGCTCCGCCGGCTCCACTCGTCCCGCTCACGTTCCCGGACATGACTCCACCCCTCGTCACGTATCGACACGCTCACAACTTGACACTGACAAGATTGCACCGGCCGACCGAACTTGTCAACGACTAGATTCGGCGTACGCTGCTGTCATGGATACCGCGAAGACCAGCGGCTCAGCTCGCCCCTATCACCACGGGGACCTGCGCCGCGCCATCCTCGGCGCCGCTCTCGACGTCATCGCCGCCGAAGGGCCCGCCGCCGTGAGCCTGCGCGACCTGGCCCGCCGCGCGGGCGTCTCGCACGCGGCACCGGCGCACCATTTCAAGGACCGGGTCGGCCTGCTCACGGCCATCGCCGCGGAAGGCTTCGGGCTCCTGGCGACCGCCCTGGACGACGCCGAGGACCTGCGGGACGCGGGCGTCCGCTACGTACGCTTCGCGCGGGAGCATCCCGCCCACTTCCAGGTCATGTTCGCCCCGGAGCTGCTCCGCGCGAACGACCTGGAGCTCGCGACGGCCCGGACACTCGCGGGCGCGCGGCTGCGGGCCGCCGTGTCCGCGATCCCCTCGGAGGGCCGCGGCCCCGACGCCCGCCTCGCCGGCATCGCGGCCTGGTCCCTCGCCCACGGCTTCGCCACACTCCTGATCAGCCACAACCTGGACGGCCAGGTGGACGGACAGGACGCGGACGAGGTCTTCCACGCCCTCACGGGCATGCTGTTCCGCTCCCCGCAGCCCTGACCGCCCCCTCCCACGGGCGGCCACGACGGCCCGCACCGGCAACCGCCCGCCTCGGCCCCGAGCCCGGCACCACCACCGCCCCGACCCGGGCGGCCGCACCCCACGGCCCGGCGCCCGATCCCCCAGCCCAGACGCCGACCCCGGCCCCGGTCCGCCCCCGCCACGACGCCGGCACAGGTCCGCCCCCGCTACGACCCCAGCACCGAAGCCAGGAACTCCCCGGTCCAGCCCAGCAGTTCGCGGCCCACCAGCGGCCGTCCGCCGACCTTCGCGGTCTTCGGGCGCGGGACGAGGATCTGGTGGGCCGTCGGCTTGATGACGGTCCCCGGGTACAGGCGCTTCAGGCGCAGCTCCTGGGACTCCCTCAACTCCACCGGCGCGAACCGGACGTTGTTGCCCTGGAGGACGATCTCTCCGACCCCGCAGGCACGCGCCAGCATCCGCAGACCCGCCACCAGCAGCAGGTTCTCGACCGGCTCCGGCAACTTGCCGTAGCGGTCGACGAGTTCCTCGCGTACGGCCCTGACGTCCTCCTCCGTGTTCGCGGAGGCGATGGACCGGTACGCCTGGAGGCGCAGCCGCTCGCCCGGTGCGTACTCGTGCGGGACGTGCGCGTCGACCGGGAGCTCGATCTTGACCTCCAGCGGCGGCTCCTCCTCCACACCGCCCTCCAGCGAGGCGCGGTAGTCCGCGACCGCCTCGCCCACCATGCGCACGTACAGGTCGAAGCCGACGCCCGCGATGTGACCCGACTGCTCGCCGCCGAGCAGATTGCCCGCGCCGCGGATCTCCAGGTCCTTCATCGCCACGTACATGCCCGCGCCCATCTCGGTGTGCTGGGCGATCGTCGCGAGCCGCTCGTGGGCGGTCTCCGTCAGCGGCTTCTCCGGCGGGTACAGGAAGTAGGCGTAGCCGCGTTCCCGGCCGCGCCCGACCCGGCCGCGGAGCTGGTGGAGCTGCGACAGGCCGAAGTTGTCGCCGCGCTCCACGATGAGCGTGTTGGCGTTCGAGATGTCGATGCCGGACTCGACGATCGTCGTGGAGACCAGCACGTCGAACTTCTTCTCCCAGAAGTCGACGACCACCTGCTCCAGCGCCTGCTCCGACATCTGCCCGTGGGCCGTGGCGATCCGCGCCTCCGGGACGATCTCCCGAAGGCGGGCGGCCGCCCGGTCGATGGACTCGACCCGGTTGTGGATGTAGAAGACCTGGCCCTCGCGCAGCAGCTCACGGCGGATCGCGGCGCCGATCTGCTTCTCCTCGTACGGGCCGACGAAGGTCAGCACCGGGTGCCGCTCCTCCGGCGGGGTGGTGATCGTGGACATCTCCCGGATTCCCGTCACCGCCATTTCGAGCGTACGGGGGATGGGGGTGGCCGACATCGTCAGGACGTCGACGTTGGCGCGCAGCTTCTTGAGCTGCTCCTTGTGCTCGACGCCGAAGCGCTGCTCCTCGTCGACGATGACCAGGCCCAGGTCCTTGAACTTCGTCTCCGAGGAGAACAGGCGGTGGGTGCCGATGACGAGGTCCACCGAGCCCTCGCGCAGGCCCTCCAGGACCGCCTTGGCCTCGGTCTCCGTCTGGAAGCGGGACAGGGCGCGGACGTTCACGGGGAACTGCGAGTAGCGCTCGGAGAACGTGCCGAAGTGCTGCTGCACGAGCAGGGTCGTGGGGACCAGGACCGCGACCTGCTTGCCGTCCTGCACCGCCTTGAACGCGGCGCGGACCGCGATCTCCGTCTTGCCGTAGCCGACGTCGCCGCAGATCAGGCGGTCCATCGGGACCGTCTTCTCCATGTCCTCCTTGACCTCGGCGATCGTCGTGAGCTGGTCGGGGGTCTCCGCGTAGGGGAACGCGTCCTCCAGCTCGCGCTGCCAGGGCGTGTCGGCGCCGAAGGCGTGACCGGGGGCCGCCATGCGCGCCGAGTACAGCTTGATCAGGTCCGCGGCGATCTCCTTGACCGCCTTCTTGGCACGCGCCTTGGTCTTGGTCCAGTCCGCGCCGCCGAGCCGGTGCAGGGTGGGGGCCTCGCCGCCGACGTACTTGGTGATCTGTTCGAGCTGGTCGGTGGGGATGTAGAGGCGGTCGCCGGGCTGGCCGCGCTTGGCGGGGGCGTACTCGACGACCAGGTACTCGCGGGTCGCGGACTGGACGGTGCGCTGCACCATCTCGATGTAGCGGCCGACACCGTGCTGTTCGTGCACGATGTAGTCGCCTGTCTCCAGGGTCAGCGGGTCGATCGTCTTGCGGCGGCGGGCCGGCATCCGGGCGCCGTCCTTGCCCGCGGCCTTCTGGCCGGAGAGGTCGGTCTCGGTCAGGACGGCCAGGCGCAGCGCCGGGTCGACGAAGCCGTAGTCGATGGAGCCGCAGGCCACGTGGACGACGGAGGGGCCGATGTCGGTGAGGTCGGTGTCGAGGCGGGCGGCGATGCCCTCGCCGCCGAGCACCTCGACGGTGCGGGCGGCCGGGCCGTGCGCCTCGGTGACGTAGACCGTGTGCCAGCCCTCGGCCAGCCAGCCCTTGGTGTCGGCGAGCGCGCGGGCGGTGTCGCCGCGGTAGGTCTCGGGGGCGTGCATGCCCAGCTTGAGGGTGTCCCCCACCCCGCCGGCGAAGGCGTCCGTGAGCTCTCCGTCGGCAGCGAACGGCGACACCGACCACCACATCATGTCCAGCTCGCGGGCCCGGTCCCGTACGTCCGCGATGGACCACAGGGAGGCCGCGCCGACGTCGATGGGGGCCTCTCCGCCGCCGGCCGTGGCCGCCCAGGACGCCTGGAGGAACTCCTGCGAGGTCGCGACGAGGTCCGCGGCCCGGGTCCGTACCCGCTCGGGGTCGCACACGATCGTCATCGCGCCCTCGGGCAGGACGTCCAGGAGCAGTTCCATGTCGTCGACGAGGACGGGGGCGAGCGATTCCATGCCCTCCACGGCGATGCCCTCGGCGATCTTGCCGAGGAGTTCGCCGAGCTCGGGGTGGGCCTCGGCGAGGGCCTCGGCCCGGGCCCGGACGTCCTCGGTGAGCAGCAGCTCGCGGCAGGGCGGGGCCCACAGGCCGTGCTCGGCGACCTCCAGCGAACGCTGGTCGGCGATCTTGAAGTAGCGGATCTCCTCGACGTCGTCGCCCCAGAACTCCACGCGCAGCGGGTGTTCCTCGGTGGGCGGGAAGACGTCCAGGATGCCGCCGCGGACGGCGAACTCGCCGCGCTTCTCGACGAGTTCGACACGGGAGTACGCGGCTGCCGCGAGCGCCTCGACGGTCTCGCCCAGGTCGGCGCTCACACCGGTGCGCAGGATGACGGGCTCCAGGTCGCCCAAGCCCTTGACCTGCGGCTGGAGGACCGAGCGGATGGGGGCGACGACGACGGACACGGGGCCGGTCTCGGGGTCGTCGGGGCGCGGGTGGGCCAGGCGCCGCAGGACGGCCAGGCGCCGGCCGACGGTGTCGGAGCGGGGCGAGAGCCGCTCGTGGGGCAGCGTCTCCCACGAGGGGTACTCCGCGACGCCGTCCGGCGGGAGCAGGGTGCGCAGGGCGGCGGCCAGGTCCTCGGCCTCGCGGCCCGTGGCGGTGACCGCGAGGACCGTACGGCCGGTCTCGCGGGCGAGCGCGGCGACGGCGAACGGGCGGGCCGCCGGTGGGCCGACCAGGTCGACGTGCATCCGGTTGCCGTCGGCGGCGGCCTTCGCCGCCTCCGTGAGGGCGGCGTCCTTGACGACGGCGTCGAGCAGACCGTGCAGGCTCATGAAGGGCTTCCATCCCGGGGAGTGGGCAACGCGAGACGCCCGACACGTGGGACGGGCCGGGGGCATCCAGCCTACGACTCCGGGCCCGCCCGCGCGTGACCGTCCACCGAGGGCCCGCCCCAGCCCGTACGCGTGGCCCGCCGGGGCCACCGCGACCCCCGTACGCGGTGACCCCTTCGACCGCCCGCCGAACCACCGGGACCGGTCCTGGCCTCCGAAGGGCCAGGACGTGGTCCTAGTCGGTGGCGATCGCGTTCAATACATTCATCCGGCCCGCCCGGAACGCCGGGATCAGGGCGGCGAACAGGCCCACGAAGGCCGATCCGACGAAGACCCCGATGATGGTCGGCCAGGGGATCTCCAGGACCTTCAGTCCCTCCAGGGCGAGGAGCTGCTGGGCGGTGGCGCCCCAGCCCATGCCCAGACCGAGGCCGAGCAGCGCGCCGAAGAGGGCGATGACCACCGACTCCATCCGGATCATGCGGCGGAGCTGGCGGCGCGAGAGGCCGATGGCCCGCATCAGACCGATCTCCCTGGTGCGCTCGACCACGGACAGGGCGAGGGTGTTCACCACGCCGAGCACCGCGACGATGATCGCGAGGGCCAGCAGGCCGTAGATCAGGTTCAGGAGCTGGCCGATCTGGTCCTTCATGGCCTGCTTGTAGTCGGTCTGGTCGCGGACCTGGTACTGCGGGTAGTCGTGCAGGGAGGACTTCAGGGCCTTGTACGCGCTGTCCTGCTGTCCGTCCTTGGCGGAGGCGAAGACCATCTCGTCCAGCGGCATCTTGTCGGCCGGCACGTACTTGGCGAGCGTGGCGATGGAGACGTACTTCGAGCCCTTGTCGATGACGGCGTCGCTGCTGGTGATGGCGCGGACCGTCAGGTTCGCGGTGGCGCCGTCCTTGAAGGCGATCCTGATCTTCGATCCGAGGTGGATGCCGTGGTCCTTGGCGAACTTCTCGTGGACGGACATCGAGTCGGGCAGGTAGGCGTCCTTCAGATCGCCGGCGACGGTCTTGGTCCGCAGGTCGGTGGCGTACGAGGGGTCGGCCGCCGTGATGTCGGTGTCCTTGAGGGTCTTGCCGTCGGGGGTGGTGTAGTCGCCCTCGGTGACCCGGTACTCGGTGACCCGGGCCAGCCCCGGCGTCTTCTTCACGGCCCGCACGGCCTGCGGGGTGATCGGCTGGCCGCCGTCGTTCTGGATGATGAAGTCGGTGCCGACGGTCTTGTCGAGCTCGTCGGTCGCGGAGGCGACCATGGAGGAGCCGACCACCGACAGGCAGGCGACCAGCGCCAGACCGATCATGAGGGCGGCGCCGGTGGCACCGGTGCGGCGCGGGTTGCGCAGGGCGTTGCGCTCGGCCAGGCGTCCCACCGGGCCGAAGCCCCGCAGCAGGACCGCGCCCAGGACGCGCACCACACCGCTCGCGAGCAGCGGGCCGATGATGACGAACCCGAGCAGGCTGAGCACCACGCCGAGGCCGAGCCACATCGAGCCCTCGCTCGCCTTGGTGGCGTCGGCGGCCAGGTAGAGGCCGAAACCTCCGGCGCCGGTGAGGAGCAGGCCGAGCACGGCCCGTACGACTCCGGCCTTCGCGTCGGCGGGGGCGCCGGCGTCACGCAGGGCGGCCATCGGGGAGACCTTGCCGGCCCGGCGGGCGGGCAGATAGGCCGCCAGGACCGTGACGACGATGCCCAGCACCATGCCGATCACCGGGGTCGTCCAGGCCACCGTCAGGTCGTCGGTGGACAGGTTCATGCCGGTCATGCCCATGAGCTTCATCAGGCCGACGGCGATGCCGATGCCCGCGCCGACACCGAGAGCGGAGCCGACCGTGCCGAGGAGCAGCGCCTCGACGAGCACCGAGCGGTTGACCTGCTTGCGGCTGGAGCCGATGGCCCGCATCAGACCGATCTCGCGGGTGCGCTGGGCGACGAGCATCGAGAAGGTGTTGATGATCAGGAAGATGCCGACCAGGAAGGCGATCCCGGCGAAGCCGAGCATCGCGTACTTCATGACGTCCAGGAAGCCGCTCACGTCCTGGCTGTTGGCGTCGGCGGTCTCCTTGGCGGTCTGCACCTTGTAGTGGCCGCCGGTCGAGGCGATCACGTCCTGCTTGAGCCGGGCGTCGCTGACTCCGGCGGCGGCGGTGACGTTCACGTTGGTGTAGACGCCGCTCTGGCCGACGAGCGTCTTCTGGGCGGTCGGCGTGTCCAGGTAGAAGATGGCCGCGCCGGGGTTGGTGACGGTGAAGGTGGCGATGCCGGAGATCTTCGCGGTGTGCGTGCCGACCGCGCTGATCACGCCGATCTCGTCACCGAGCCCGAGGTGGTGCTTGTCCGCGGTGTCCGCGTCGACCATCACCTGACCGGAGCCCTTGGGCGCCGAACCGGAGGTGACCTTCATCGTGCGGGCCTCGTTGGCGTTCCAGCTGCCGACGATGGTGGGCGCGCCGCTGGAGGGCGAGAGGTTGTCCTTGTCGGCGTCGACGACGGTCACGGCGCTGGAGAAGACCGCGCCCTCGGCCGACTTCACGCCCGGCGCCTTCCGCACCTTGTCGAGGACCGAGGCGGGCATGACCGGCGGCTTGCCGTTGCCGGACGTCGTCTCGCCGGTGTCCGAGGCGCTCTTCGCGCTCACGGTCACATCGGAGGAGGTGGCGGCGAACAGCTTGTCGAACGTCGTGTTCATCGTGTCGCTGAACACGAGCGTCCCGCAGACGAAGGCCACCGACAGCAGGACGGCGACGGCCGACAGAGCCATGCGTCCCTTGTGCGCGAAGAAGTTGCGCATCGAGGTCTTGAGGACGGTCATGACGTCCGCCCGCGGGAGTCGAAGTCCTTCATGCGGTCCAGGACCTGATCGGCCGTCGGCTGGTGCATCTCGTCGACGATCCTGCCGTCCGCGAGGTACAGCACCCGGTCCGCGTACGAGGCCGCCACCGGGTCGTGCGTGACCATCACGATGGTCTGGCCCAGCTCGTCGACCGAGCGCCGCAGGAAGCCCAGCACCTCGGCGCCGGCCCGGGAGTCGAGGTTTCCAGTCGGCTCGTCGCCGAAGATGATCTCGGGGCGGGCGGCCAGCGCCCGCGCCACGGCGACGCGCTGCTGCTGGCCGCCGGAGAGCTGGGTCGGACGGTGCTTGAGCCGGTCCTTGAGCCCGACGGTCTCCACGACCTGGTTCAGCCAGGCCCGGTCGGGCTTGCGGCCCGCGATGTCCATCGGGAGCGTGATGTTCTCCAGGGCGTTCAGCGTCGGCAGCAGGTTGAACGCCTGGAAGATGAAGCCGATCCGGTCCCGGCGAAGCTGCGTCAGCTTCTTGTCCTTGAGCCCGGTGATCTCGGTCTCGTCGAGGAAGATCTGGCCGGAGGTGACGGTGTCGAGCCCGGCGAGGCAGTGCATGAGAGTGGACTTGCCGGACCCCGAGGGGCCCATGATCGCGGTGAACCGGCCCCGCGCGATGTCCACGTCGACCTGGTCGAGGGCCACGACACGGGTCTCCCCGGACCCGTACGCCTTGACGACCTGTCGCGCCCGCGCGGCGACGGCCGTACGCCCTCCAGTGCCCTCGTGCCTGGGAATGCTTACAGCCGATGTCACGGTATGTCTCCTAAGTCTGCCGACAGGGGGACCTGCCGGGCTGCGAAAGTCTGAGCGGGTGCGACAGGCCGCGGACGTCCACACCGTTGCGGGGCGGTACGCCGGGCCGTGCCTTCAAGTCTGGTGTCGGGAGGGGGTCGGACGCGCTGGTGCACGGCCCCGTCTTCTGCTGGGGAAAACCCCACCCCCGGAGGTGCGGTCCGTACGACCGGAGCGCGACCCCGACGACGTAAAACCAGGTTAAGAACGGCTTCGGCCCGTCTCCTCCTCCGGCGGGACGAACCCTCCCCGACCCCTGGTGGGGAGGTCCCCCTAGGGGTTCTCCACCCTCCGGTGGACAACCCCTCGGGGTCCGGTCCACCCCCAGGCCCACACAGCGTCCACCCTCCCCCGACGTGAGGCTCAAGTGGGAAGCTGGCCGCGGCAGATGGATGCAGGGGGAAGGAATCCCGTGGGCGAGCAGAACACCGGGACACCGGTCGTACGGGAAGACGCCGTCCACGCCAAGCGGACCGAGACCCGGCGGCGGCACGCCGTCGTCGCCGCGCTCATGCTGGCGATGGGGCTCGCCGCCCTCGACTCCACCGTCGTGTCCACCGCCGTCCCGCAGATCGTCGGCGACCTCGGCGGCTTCTCGGTCTTCTCCTGGCTGTTCTCGGGCTACCTGCTGGCTGTGACGGTCACGCTCCCCGTCTACGGCAAGCTCTCCGACACCTTCGGCCGCAAACCGGTCCTCATGGCGGGCGCCGCGCTCTTCCTCCTCGGCTCCCTGCTCTGCGCCGGCGCGTGGAACATGGCCGCGCTCATCGCCTTCCGCGTCGTCCAGGGCCTGGGCGGCGGCGCCCTCCAGGGCACCGTGCAGACACTCGCCGCCGATCTGTACCCGCTCAAGGAACGCCCGAAGATCCAGGCCAAGCTCTCCACGGTGTGGGCGACCTCGGCCGTCGCGGGCCCCGCTCTCGGCGGACTCCTCGCGACCTACGCAGACTGGCGGTGGATCTTCCTCGTCAATCTGCCGGTCGGCGCCGTCGCGCTGTGGCTGATCGCCCGTCATCTGCGCGAACCGCAGCGGACCGTCCCCGGCCGGCGGCCGCGCATCGACTGGGCGGGGGCCCTCGCGGTGTTCGCCTGCGGCGGTGTCCTGCTGACGGCGCTCGTACAGGGCGGTGTCGCCTGGGACTGGCTCTCGGCGCCCTCGATCGCCCTGTTCACCGCGGGAGGGTGCCTGCTCGCCGTCGTCGTGGCCGTGGAGCGGCGCGCCGCCGAACCGATCATCCCCGGCTGGGTGTGGCGCCGCCGGACGATCGCCGCGGTCAACCTGGCGCTCGGGGCACTGGGGCTGCTCATGGTCGCGCCCACGGTCTTCCTGCCCACCTACGCGCAGGCGGTCCTCGGCCTCGCCCCGGTCTCCGCCGGATTCGTCCTCTCCGTATGGACGTTGAGCTGGCCGGTGTCCGCGGCGCTCAGCCAGCACGTCTACCGCCGCATCGGCTTCCGCGACACCGCCGTGCTCGGCATCGGCGCGGCGGCCCTGCTCCTGCTCGCCTTCCCCTTCCTGCCCACCCCGGGCGAGCCGTGGCAGCCCGTCCTGCTGATGCTGCTGCTGGGTGGCGCCCTCGGACTCTTCCAGCTCCCCCTGATCGTCGGCGTCCAGTCCACCGTCGGATGGGCCGAACGCGGCACGACCACCGCCTCCGTCCTGTTCTGCCGGCAGACCGGACAGACCCTCGGCGCCGCACTCTTCGGCGCCGTCGCCAACGGGGTGCTGGCCGCGCGGCTCGGCGGAGCCGGAGACCTCGACGCGGTGACCCGCGCGCTGAACTCGGGCGCCCCGGACGGACGGTTGCGCCACGCGGTCGCCGACGCGGTGCACGCCGTCTATCTGGGCGCCGCCGGTGCCGCCGCGCTCGCCTTCCTGGTCCTGCTGCTCGTGGCACCACGCCGCTTCCCCCTCCTGGACGACCCGACGGACTGACGGCTGAACCCTCGTCGGCCGGTGCTGGAAGGGTCAGGATCACGCACCCGCAGTCGGCATCCGGCGGAAGGGGCCGTGCCGGTACATCGATGCCCGTCGCCACCGACGCCCACGCCTCACCCAACGGCGACGGGCTGATGCACCGGCACGGCCCCGACCCACCCACCGGACCCGAACCGCGACCACCCACCGGCCGAACCCGACGCCCCCACCGGCCGAACCCGGCCCACCCAGCGGCCGAACCCGACGCCCCCACCGGACCGAACCCGGCCCTCCGCCCCGCACCCGCTTCCCCACACGAAGACCGGAGAACCTCCAGGGCTGCTCCAGGAGAACTCCACAGGTAAACGCGGGTAACACCCCAGGTCGCCGGAGTAAGCGCGTACCGACCGCCCAGTTCGGCGAAACGGTCGCGCCGCCCCGCTACCTACGAGTAGCGTGCGCGCTGCTCACCCCCCGCTCCCTGCGGTCCCGCCCCGGACCCGAGCCACGCAAGGAGAACCGGGATGCCCGACGCGTTCTCGTCCCCCGAGCACCCAAGGCCACGCCGGCAACAACCGCACCAACGCCCCTACTCGCCGCCCCCGTCCCCACGAGCCCCCCTGTACCAGCCGTACGAGCCCTACGCGGACGACCCCCTGCACCCCGGTTTCCCGCCGCCCGAGCCGACCCCCGACCCCACCCGGCTGACCTACCCCTGGCAGCCCCGGCCCCGGCCGCCCGAGCCCCCGCAGCCGCGCAGGCCCCGCCACCGCCCGCTCGGACAGCACAGCGACATCCGCGTCCTGCGCGGCGCCTACCGCCGCCAGCGCCGTGTCGCGACCCTCACCGCCCTCGGCTACTTCACCCTGTTCCTCGTCCTGTCCGCCTTCGCGCCGTCCCTGATGACAAGCACGGTCTCCGGCGGCCTGTCGACGGGCCTGCTGCTCGGCCTGCTCCAGGTCCCCGTCACCTGCCTGGCCATCGCCCTGTACGAACACTCCGCGCGCCGGCGCCTCGACCCCATCGCGGACCGCATCCGCAGACAGAGTGAACTGGACGCCAAGCGGGAGGCCGCACGATGACGGGATTCACCACCTCCGCCCAGACCATGTCGCTCGTGGCGTTCACGGCCGTCGCCACGGTCACCCTGCTGCTGTGCGTGATGACCGGCCCGGACCGCGACGACCTGGACGAGTTCTACACCGGCTACGGATCGCTCTCCCCGATGCGCAACGGCCTCGCCATCGCCGGGGACTACATATCCGCCGCGAGCGTGCTCGGCACGAGCGGCGTCATCGCGCTGGCCGGCTACGACGGCGTGGTCCTCGCCCTGAGCACGGCCCTGTCCCTGATGCTGCTGATGTTCCTGCTGGCCGAACCACTGCGCAACGCGGGCCGGTTCACCATGGGCGACGCCCTCGCGCGCCGCATGCCCGGCCGCGCCGTCCGCAACACGGCCTGCGCGGTGACCATCGTGGCCCTGCTGCCCCTCATGCTGGTCCAACTCGCGGGCGCGGGCGACCTGCTGGCGTTCATCCTCGGCTTCTCCGCCGACTCCCTGAAGACCGGATGCGTCATCGGCCTCGGCGCGCTGATGATCAGCTACGCGGCGATCGGCGGCATGAAGGGCACCGCCCTCATCCAGATCCTGAAGATCGTGATGCTGCTCGGCTCGGGCACCGTGATCGCCGTCCTCGTCCTCCAGCGCTTCGACTGGAACCCCGGCACCCTGCTGGCCGCCGCGGCCGGCCACAGCGGTGTGGGCGACGCCTACCTCCGCTCCGGGCTCCAGTTCGCGGGCGGCGCCAGCCCCCGCCTGGACATGATCACCTCGGAGCTGACGGTCGTCCTCGGCGGTGCCTGCCTCCCCCACATCACCATGCGCATGTACACCGCGGACAGCGCCCGCCAGGTCCGCAGGTCACTGTCCTGGGCGGTGCCGTGCGTGGCCCTGTTCGTCCTCATCGTCAGCGTCGTCGGCTTCGGCGCCACGGCCCTGATCGGCCGTGAAGCGATCGCGACGGCCGACCCGCAGGGCAACACCGCCTACCTGCTGGGCTCCCAGGCCGCCTTCGGCACCTCGGTCTCCGCCGCCGAGACCCTGCTGTTCACCACCGTGACGACAGCGATCTTCCTCACGCTGCTCGCGTCCGTCGCCGGGATGATCCTGGCCTGCGCCAACTCCCTCGCCCACGACGTCTTCGCGCACAGCCGGCTCTTCCGGGGCCGCCGCCGCGACGACGAACTCTCCCCGCGCCGCGAGATGCTCCTCGCCCGCATCTCCGCGCTGGCGGTGGGGGCACCGGCCATCCTGCTCGCCACCCTCGTCCAGCATCACAGCCTTCAGCCCCTGGTCACCCTGTCCTTCTGCCTAGGCGCCTCAGCGATCGCGCCCGCGCTGGTCTACGGGCTCTTCTGGCGCCGCTACACCCGCGCCGGCCTCCTCGCCACCCTCATCGGCGGCACCCTCACCGTCCTGGTCCTCATGCCCGGCACCAACCTCGTCTCGGGCTCCCCCACCGCCGCGTTCCCGGACGCCGACTTCAACTGGTTCCCGTTCACCACGACCGGCATCGTGTCGATCCCGCTGGGCTTCGCCTACGGCTGGCTCGGAACGGTGGCCTCGGGCCGCCGCAAGGCGGGAGAACAACGCAAGCAGTACGAGGCGGTGGAGGGCTGGATCCTGGCGGGGGCGATACGAAGAGGAAGATAGGCCCGCCCAAGACGAGGACCCGACAGAAACAGGCCGGGACGAGGACCCGGCGAAACTGGCCGGGACGAGGACCCGGCGGAAACAGGCCGAGACGGCGCCCCGGCGGAAACGGGCCGAGACGACGCCCCGGGGGAAACGGGCCGA
Source organism: Streptomyces sp. NPDC056738 (assembly GCF_042790435.1). Classification (NCBI taxonomy): domain Bacteria; kingdom Bacillati; phylum Actinomycetota; class Actinomycetes; order Kitasatosporales; family Streptomycetaceae; genus Streptomyces; species Streptomyces sp. NPDC056738. Next base: position 209,392 of record NZ_JBHTZF010000012.1, on the reverse strand, counting down.
GACGGGTGGGCGGGTGGGAAAGGCGCCGCGGAGCGGCGAAGCAACACCGCGGAGCGGTGGAAGCCAGGGGCCGCGGAGCGGCCTGGGACCCCGGCCGCGGAGCGGCCCGGAACCCCCGCGGAGCGGGGGAGAGAAACCTGGTGTCACCTACTCCGCCGGCGCCCGCCCGGTGAGAGAAGTGAGACTGCTCCGCACATGATCCATGTGCGCCCGCACGTGATCCCACCGCTCCCCGTGCTCCCGCAACACCCGATCCGTCTCCCGGGCGATCCGCTCCTCACTGACCCGCGCCTCGGCGACCAGCTCCGCGGCCCGCGCCCCCGCGTCCTCCTGCCGGTGCCGGTCCCACTCCTTCGCCTCCGCCAGCGCCCGCTCGGCCCGGGCGAGCGTCTCCCCGGCGCGCGCCTCACGGTCGAGCAGCTCCGCCTCGGCTTCGGCCTCGCGCTCACCGGCGGCCCGCTCGAACTCCGCCCGCCGGGCCGCGTGCTCCGCCTCCTGCGCGGCGACCAGGACCTCCGCCCGCCGCCGCACCTCGCGCAGCGCGGTGAGCACCTCGCCCCGGTCCTCCTTGATCGCGCGCCGCGCGGAGACCCGTACCTCGTCGGCCTCGGCACGCGCGTCGACCAGCCGCGCGAGGGCCCACTCCTCGGCCTCGCCGCGCACCTCGTCGGCGTACGCCCGCGCCGCCTCCCGTACGTCGCAGGCCACCGCCTCGGCCACCTCGGCCTCCGCACGAGCCTCCCGCCGGGCCTCCTCCCGCAGAGTCTCGGCCTCCTCCTCGCCGAGCTCGAAGATCCGCCGCGCGCGCTCGCCGAGTTCCTCGTACGTCTGCGGGGCGAGCCGGGTCACGGCCTCCCGCAGCCGTTCCGTCTCGGCCTCCATGTCCTTGGCCAGCACGGTGAGCCGGGCGGCCCGCTCCCAGGCCGCGTCCCGGTCCCGGGAGAGCGCCACGGCGTACGCGTCGACCTGTTCGGGACGGTAGCCACGCCCCCGTACGGCCACGAAGCCGTGCGGCGACACCCGTGTGCTGCTCATCCTTGGACCCCTCTCCGCCCGACCCACACGAAAAGACGATTTCGCGCACATCTTGATGGATCACGCGGAAGTGTTCATAACGCGACACTCCGCCCGCCCGATCGGCCGAAGACGGGGCACAGGCATGTCATTCGAGGTCAGCGACGGCGTCACGGACGAACGAACGAGGCGCCCGGCCCGTGACCCGGGCCGAGCGCCTCATCCTTACCGCCGTCGTCCTGTCCGTCCCGCGGTCCCGCGGGAGGCCGCTCCTAGAGCAGCCCGTCCCACATCTCCTCCAGCAGGACCGACCACCAGCTCTCCGGCGAGGCCAGGGCCGCCGGGTCGAGCGAGGCGAGCTGGGCCTGGAAGTCGACCGTCCAGCGGCCCGCCTGCTCCTGGTTGAGACCGAACCGCAGCCGCCACATCCGGCCGAGCAGCGCCAGACAGCGCGCGAACTCGGGCAGACCGGTGTTCACGAACTGCGGCGGCACCGGAGCACCCCCGGGACCGGCCTCCACCGGCACCGCGACGATGTTCGCCGTGCCGTACTGGACACAGATCGCCTTGCCGAAGTCGCTGCCCATGACGAGGTACGAGCCCGCGTCCTGGGACGCCGCCACCCCGCGCTCCTGCGCCAGTTCGGCGAGCGTGGGCACCGGACGGCCCGGCTGCGCCTGCGCCCAGAAGAACGGGCCCATGTCGACCGGCAGCCCCGCCACGACGAGGGTGTGCGCCACGATCGGCGGAACACCCTGCCGCGACACGGCCGCGTGGTCGAACCGGAAGACCCCCGGCCCGAACGCCGCCGCCAGCTCCTGCCCGATCGCCTCCGGCGGGACCGGCGGCACGGGCTGCACCGGCGGGATCGGCGCCCGCACCGGCGCCGGACGCGCCGGACCGTCCGCGACCTGGTGCAACTCGCTGTGGTGCGCGAGAAGTTGGTGCATGCCCTGCTGCCGGCTCGCGTGATCGGTGCCGTACGGCGCGATGCTCGTGATCCGGGCCTGCGGGAAGGTCTCCCTGATCATCCGCGCGCAGTAGGCACCCGGCAGCTCACAGGACTCCAACTCCGTGTGCAGCTCCAGCACTTGCTGCGGCGGCACGTTCATCGCGCGCAGCTCGTGCAGGATCTGCCACTCCGGGTGCGGCATGCCCGGCGCGGACCGCCGGATGAGCTGCTGCTCGGACCCGTCCTGCGCCCGGTAGCGCAGCACGGCCTGATAGCCGGGTCCGACGGTCGGCTGCCCCGTCTGCGGATAGCCGTACGCGGGCTGCTGTCCCCCCATCGGCTGCCCGGGCAGAGGCTGTCCCGGCAGCGGCTGAGGGACGCCCGGCGCCATGCCGGGCCCCTGCGGGGGCTGCGGCGCACCGGGGCCACCGGACGGAGGGGCGAACATCGTCGCCGCGTGGTGCACCTCACCGGAGGGCGAGCCCCCGGGAGCGCCGGGCGCACCCGGCGGCTGCAGCGCACCGGGCCCGCCCACCGGGGGCCCGGCCAGCATCGTCGCCGCGTGGTGCGCACCGCCCGGAGGAGGCGTGGCACCGGGCGGGGCCGGCACACCGGGAGCGGCCTGCTGCCAGGGCGCGCCGGGGGCACCGGGGGCACCCGGCGGCTGCGGCGCACCGGGGCCGCCCACCGCGGGCCCCGCCAGCATCGTCGCCGCGTGGTGGACACCGCCCGGAGGAGGCGTGGCGCCGGACGGCGTGGGCGCGCCGGGAGGCGCCTCGGGCCCGTCAGGCCCGAGCTGGGAGACGAGCTGGGTCGGCACGTAGCCGCCCGCGGGCGCGCCCGGTCCGGGCGGCGGCGGAGGCGTACCGCCCGGCCGTGCTCCGGGCACACCCGGGGCGCTCGGCGGATGCGGCGTGCCCGCGGACCCACCGCGCGCCGCCCGGGGCGGCTGTGCCTTGCTGGTCGCGGCGTCGGCGATGTCCCCCGCGTTCGGCGGCAGCGGCCGCGACGGCACGGCAGACGGAGCGCCGGGCGGCGGAGTGCCCGGTCCCGCCCCGGGGCCCTGCGGATAACCGTAGGCCGAGGCGTCCGGCACCCCGTGCCCCGAAGAACCACCGGACGGCACGGGCGGGTTGGGGCCTCCGGTGACGGGCGACAGCGTCGTGCGCGGGAGCTGGCTGCCCCCGGACATGAGGGCGGTCTGATCGTGCGCGGCCACCGGCGGCGGAGTGTGCGCGTCGTCGGCGTCCGTCAGCGGCGGCGCGAACACGGTCGCGGGCAGCGGTACGGAACGGTCGTCGCCGGGATCGGCGTTCGTGTCCGTCCCCGCCCACGGGGTCGCGTCGGCGGGAACCGGCGGCCTCATGTCCTGCCGGTCCGGGACCTCGTCGTCGGTCGGGGCGTCCGGCCACGGCGTGGCACCGCCGGGAACCGGCGCGGGAGAGGCGGCGGCCGGCGCGGGCACACCCGGCGTGGTCGGCGGGGAAACGGCGTGCACGCCCGGCGCGGCCGCGGCCTCGTGCTCCCCGGAGTCCCCCGGCGCACCGGAAGGCGAGATCCCGGCCGCGGCGGCCCCGTTCGCGGAACCGCCCGCCGCGGCGGCGGGACGCGACCCGGCCCCGTCGGAGCCGGACGATCCCGACCCGGCACGCCGGTCCGGGATCCCCATCCTGTCCGCGGCCTCCTGCAGCCACTCCGGAGGGCTCAGCAGGAACGACGTCTGGTTCAGATCGACCCGGGCCGCGGGCGCCGGCGCCGGTTCGGGCGCCCCGGCCGGCCCCCCGTACTCCTCCTCGTACCGGCGGATGACCTCACCCACCGGCAGCGCGGGCCACAGCGTGGCCTCCCCGCTGTCCCGGGCGATGACGAGCCGCTGACCGCCGCCGTCGGAACGCGGTCCCTCGGCGCGGTCCTCCGCCCAGACGACGAAACCGAGTTCGAACTCGCGCACCCGCACCTCGCGGTGCTGGTACCCGGGCACATCCCCGTTGATCCACTCTTCCGCGCGCTCCTGCGCCTGCGCGAAGGTCACCATCGCAACCTCACTCCCCCACCGAAGAGACGGGCACGGCGTACGCGAAGCCGCCGTCCACCATCAGATTCGCCACCGTCTCCAACTCCGGCGGATTGCCGGCGAGCCGCGACAGGAACTGGTCGAAGTCGTCACCGCACGGCAGCAGAAGCCGCTCCACCCGCTCGGCCGCCGGCCACGCGTCCGTGTCACGGGCGTCGTCGAACGCGCAGAACCAGACCGAACCGATCCGGTCGCCCTTCACCTTCACGGCCAGCAGACCGCCCTGCACGAACCCGACACCCAGGTAGTCCTTGGTCAGATGGTCGCGCAGACACTTGTTGACGTACACCAGGTCGTTGACCGCGGCCTCGTCGCGCACGGTGAACAGCGGCTGGTCCACCAGGAGTCCGAGCTCCGCGTCGAGCGCGGCGCCGACCGGCGCGCATCCGCCCGCGGCCTTCAGGAACGACCGGTAGGCGCCGGGCAGCCGGTAACCGAGGTCCTCCTCGACCGCCTGCACCTGCTGCTCGGACACCGCGACCGACGACTTCGGCAGCCCGAAGTGCGCGGGCCGCGTCTCCTGCAACGGCCGCGTCCCCCGCTTGGAATGGTCGACGGCCGCGGTCGCGACACCGCCGTGGTGCCGCAGCAGCGCCTTCACCTCGACCGGCACCAACTCGAGCCGCCGGGTGCCCGCCATGTGGTGCCACGTCCAGCCGTGCGGAGTCGCCACCGCGGGAATCGTGTCCCACAGCTCGTGCCCGGACGCGGCGAGCGCGGCGTTCGCGGAGACGTAGTCCGTGAGCCTCAACTCGTCGACGCCGAAGCCCTCCGGAGGCTCCGCGATCTCCGCCGCGGCACGCGCGTAGAGCGAGAAGTCGGGATAGCCGCGCTCGTCGATCCGCACACCTCTGGGGTGGCGCGCTGCCCGGACCGGATCCGGGAAGTTCACGACTTGCCCGGCGTAGGCCGCGTTCGGCGGCGCGGCTTGTTGCCCGAGCCGACCTGTCGTCATGGCGGTTGCCCCCTGCGGCGTCTTCAGTAGCTGGATGGAGCGCGGATGTCGACAGCCTATTCGGTTGTACGACACCGGTCACCGGGCCTCCGGTTCCGTGACCAGCCGTCACCCCGCCGTGACCGTATGCCGAAGCCCTGGCGTGTCGCGGCGCCCCAGCTACCGCTCCCGCCATGGCATTTGGCAGTCTGTCTCCGCACCGGGGGATGCACGGGAGGGAAAGACGATCATGAACGCCACGCATACGGGCACGTCCGGGGACCCCCGGGTCGGCTGGAGCAGCGCCGAAGCGCTGCACGCCCCCGCCCTGCTGTACCGCCGCGACGGCATACTCCCCACCGTCGCCGCCGCCCTCTCCGTCCGCGGCGCCACCCTCACCGGCACGGCCGCCCGCGGCGACCAGCCACCCGCCCTTCACCCGCTGGTCCAGGACTTCCTCGACACCCTCACGAACGCGCAGCGCGACCGCTTCACCGGCCGCTGCGCCGAGGCCATCCTGATCTCGCGGCAGATCGCCTCCGCCGACGCCGAACGCAGCAAGCGCGCGGGCCGCAAGCCGATGACCAACGGTGAGGCCCGCAAAGCCCTCAAGGGAGCCAAGCTCACCGCGCGCCGCATCCGCGAGGACGGCGACCCGCTGCACGGCAGCTTCGCCCCGCCCTGCCGCTCCTGCACGGCGCTCAGCGGCCACTTCGGCGTACGCGTCGTCGACCCGGCCGCACCGGACGCCTGAACTCCCCCTCCCCCGCACACGTACGCATGACGGCGTCCCGCGACGCCGATGTCCCATCCCTCGACGAACGAAGGGCAGATGCACTCCGAACGCTCCTCCTCCAGCCTCTTCTCCCCTCCCGGGCAGGGGACACCCTCCACCCGTTTCCCCGAACCCGTGGACGCCGTGCTGCGCGCGGCGGGATGGCAGCCTGGACGCTGGGACATAAAGCAGGCCGAGTACTGGGCCGACGAGCTGCGCGGACACGCGTCTCCGGCCGGGCACCGGCACTCCGTGTTCCCGGCGGCGGTCGAGGCGTGGGCGGAGTTCGGGGGGCTGCGGGTCGGCGCCACGGGGCCCGGGCGTCAGGTCGCCCCCGCCCTGCTGCATCTCGATCCCCTGCACGGGCTGCACATGGCCCGCACCCTCGGCGATCTCGGGCGCGCGCTCGACACCGAGGTGTGCCCGCTGGGCGAGGAACCCGACTCCCACGCGCTGCTCGCCATCGACGCCGAGGGCCGTGTCTACACCCTCGACCACACCGGCGACTGGTACCTGGGCCCCCACATCGACGCGGCCCTGACCACCCTCCTCACCGGCACGGCCCCACCCCGCCTGACCACGACCTGACAAACCCCCCTCCGCCCCTACCCGCCCCACCCCGGCGCTCCGCCCCAGACCCCGCTCCTCAAACGCCGGAGGGGCTGAAAATTTCGCCGGCCGGAGCTGAAAGCTTCGGCCGACCGGGCGGGGAAGCTTCGGCGGGCCGGGGTTGGAACCGACTGGATCACGCACCCGCAGTCGGCCGCGTGCCGTCGGGGCCGTGCCGGTACATCAATGGCCGTCGCCACCGACGGTCACTCCTCACCCGACGGCGACGGGCTGATGCACCGGCACGGCCCCGACCCACCCACCGGACGGAACCCGCGCCCGGTGGACGGAAACGGCACCCGGCTACCGCCCGGAGGGCTACGCCGGGATCACCGCCGACACCCGGAACCCACCCGCATCCGTCGGCCCCGACACGAACACACCCCCGAGCGCGGCCACCCGCTCCTTCATCCCCAGCAGCCCGTTCCCCCCACTGGGCAACCCCACGGACGACCCCGCCCCCACCTCCGGCGGACACTCGTTCTCGACCTGCATCGCGATCTCGGACACCCGATGCGCCAGCCGGACATACGTCTTGGCCCCCGCCGCGTGCTTGTGGACGTTCGTCAACGCCTCCTGCACCACCCGGTAGGCGGTCTGCTCGATCTCGCGGGCGTACGCCCGCATGTCCCCCTCGACCGACAGGGCCACGACCATCCCGGCCGCCGCCGACTGCCCGATCAGCTCGTCGATCTCGGCCAGACTCGGCCCCTCACCGCCCCCGGCGGAGTCACCGGCCGCCCGCGAGGCGGCGGCGGCCGCCGCGGCCCCCACGGCCGCCAGCGGCACCGACGGCACACGCGCCGGCACCCCGTCCCCCGTGCGGAGCACACCCAGCATCTCCCTCAGCTCGGTCAGCGCCTGCCGCCCCATGTCCCCCACCAGCGCGGCGTTCTTCACGGCCTTCTCGGGATCCTTCCGCGCGACGGCCTGAAGCGCCGCCGCGTGCACGACCATCAGGGAGACCCGGTGCGCGACGACGTCGTGCATCTCCCGCGCGATCCGGGTGCGCTCCTCGTTGCGCGCCCACTCCGCCCGCTCCTCCGCCCGCTCCGCGAGGAGCTGCAGCTCCCGCTCCAACGAGTCCGCCCGCTCGCGCAGGCTCTCCATGAGCCGGCGCCTGGCCCCCATGTACAGCCCGAGCAGCACGGGCGGCGCGGTCATCCCGATGGCCGTCGTGATGGAGGCGAAGGGGACGAGCCAGTTCCCCATCGGCACGTCCCCGTCCACGACGCTCTGGTGCGCGCGGACGAACGTGACGATCAGCATGCCGGCGAAGGACATCCCGGCCAGCGCCGCGGTGATGCGGCGCGGCAGCTCGGAGGCGGCGAGTGTGTAGAGCCCGACGAGTCCCATGAGGAAGCCCATCTGGGCGGGCGTGATCGCGATGGACACCAGCACGACCGCGATCGGCCACTTCCGCCGTACCAGCAGTACGGACCCGGCCACGGCCCCGAACGCGACCCCCACCGGAGCGGGCAGTCCCGCGTCGTGCGCGAAGCGGACCCCCTCGCCCCCGCACTCGAACGCGGACGCCAGAGCGAGCCCCGCGTCCAGCACCGCACCGCGCCATCCGACCCACCACCACGGCCCGTTCCCGGCCGCGGTGTGCTCTTCCCCCGTCGTGGTCATGCCTCCAGCCTACGGTTGCACCCCGAACCATTTCCGGTGAGTTTCACCGACTGGCCTACACCACACCCCACTCTCGAACAGAAGCGAAACCTGCCGATATCCCTCGAACTATTGAATCGATCACCGTTCGACCGTGGAGGTCTGCATTCCGGCGTCACGGTATGCCCATGGCACATCCACAAGGCGGGCACGCGGATTTCGACTCCTTGCGCGAAGAAGCGGTGGCGCTGCGCCGGGCGGGACTCAGCCGCCGCCAGATCCGTGACCGACTGCACATCTACAACAACGACATCCTCAACCGTCTCCTGGACGGCGAGCCGCCCCCGGACTGGACCAGGCGCCCACGGGCGAAGGACGACCTCCGCGACAGGGCCCGCGAGCTGCGCCTCCAGGGCTGGACCTACGACCGGATCCAGCTCGAACTGGGCTGCTCGAAGAGTTCGATCTCCCTCTGGGTCCGGGATCTGCCGCAGCCGGAACGCCCGACGCGGACCCGCGAGGAGGCATCGGCGATCGCCAGACGCGGATGGGAGGCCACGCTCCGGAAGCGGGAGGAGGAGCGCCGACAGACCAAGCGCGTGGCGGCCGCGGAAGTCGGTGCCATGACCGACCGGGAACTCTTCCTCGTGGGTGTGGGCCTCTATTGGGCCGAAGGATCCAAGAGCAAGCCCTATCGCCGACAAGAGCGCATCGTCTTCGTGAACAGTGATCCGGACATGATCACCGTCTTCCTGGCGTGGCTGCACCTGCTCGGGGTCGAGCGGGAACGCCTCCGGTTCGCGGTGCACATCCATGAGACAGCCGACGCCGGGGCGGCCGAGGAATTCTGGGCGGAGCACGTCGGTATCGAGACGGCCGACCTCCTCAAGACCTCTGTCAAGAAGCACAATCCGCGCACGAACCGCAAGAACACCGACGAGCTTTACCACGGCTGTCTTCGAGTCGGCGTGCGCGGCGGCGCCGACTTGTACCGTCGCATCGAAGGCTGGTGGTACGGCATAGTGTTGTCCGCACGCGAAGCCGATGAACCCAATCGGACATAGCGCGCATGCCATCCCGGGTCGTCTAATGGCAGGACAAATGGTTTTGGTCCATTGAATGAGGGTTCGATTCCTTCCCCGGGAGCCCTGCGGAGAGGGCCCTGACAAGCTCTGTCAGGGCCCTCTCCCACATCCCTCCTGATTCGCCCCGGTATCCTGCGGATGTCCACACCCCGCCATCCGAAGCCGAAGGGCAACCCCGTGAGCGCCAATCGCCCGGCAGCCGTCGTCGTACTTGCAGCGGGTGAGGGCACCCGTATGAAATCGGCCACACCCAAGGTTCTCCACGACCTCTGTGGACGCTCTCTCGTCGGTCATGTGCTGGCCGCCGCGCGTGAGTTGGACCCCGAGAACCTGGTCGTCGTCGTCGGGCACGCCCGCGAGAAGGTCATCGGGCACCTCGGGGAGATCGACCCGGACGTCCGGACGGCGGTGCAGGCCGAGCAGAACGGCACCGGGCACGCGGTACGGATGGGCCTCGAAGAGCTCGGCGGCGGCGTGGACGGCACCGTCGTCGTGGTCTGCGGCGACACCCCCCTGCTCAGCGGAGAGACCCTGCTCGCGCTCGCCTCGACCCACAGCGCCGACGGCAACGCCGTCACGGTGCTGACCGCCGAGGTCCCCGACGCCACCGGCTACGGCCGCATCGTGCGGGACGGCGCCAGCGGCGCGGTCACCGCGATCGTCGAGCACAAGGACGCCACCGACTCGCAGCGCGCGATCCGCGAGATCAACTCGGGCGTCTTCGCCTTCGACGGCCAGCTCCTCGCCGACGCGCTCGGCAAGGTGCGCACGGACAACAGCCAGGGCGAGGAGTACCTGACGGACGTCCTCGGCATCCTGCGCGAGGCCGGGCACCGCGTGGGCGCGGCTGTCGCCGCCGACCACCGCGAGATCGCCGGCATCAACAACCGCGTACAGCTCGCCGAGGCCCGCCGCATCCTGAACGACCGCCTGCTCACGCAGGCCATGCTGGCCGGCGTCAGCGTCGTCGACCCCGCGACGACCTGGGTCGACGTGACGGTCACCTTCGAGCCGGACGCGATCGTGCACCCCGGGACGCAGCTCCAGGGCGCCACGCACGTCGCCGAGGGCGCCGAGGTCGGGCCCAACTGCCGCCTGAAGGACACCCGGGTGGGTGCCGGCGCCCGCGTCGACAACACCGTGGCCGACACCGCCGAGGTGGGCCCGCAGGCGAAGGTGGGCCCGTTCGCCTATCTGCGTCCGGGCACGCGGATCGGCCTGAAGGCCAAGGTCGGCACGTACGTCGAGACGAAGAACGCGACGATCGGCGAGGGGACGAAGATCCCGCACCTGTCGTACGTCGGTGACGCGACGATCGGCGAGTACTCGAACATCGGTGCCGCCAGCGTGTTCGTGAACTACGACGGGCAGGAGAAGCACCACACCACGATCGGCTCGCACTGCCGTACGGGTTCGGACAACATGTTTGTGGCTCCTGTCACGGTCGGGGACGGCGCGTACACCGCGGCGGGCTCCGTCATCACGAAGGACGTACCGCCCGGTTCGCTGGCCGTGGCCCGCGGCCAGCAGCGCAATATCGAGGGCTGGGTGGCTCGCAAGCGTCCCGGAAGCGCCGCCGCGAAGGCCGCGGAGACCGCCTCCCGGGAACCGGAAGGCGAAGGCTGACCGGAAAACGGCACGTCTGGGACGGCGTACCGTGATAAGTGCACACCCGCACCCCTGCTGAGAAGCCCTCTCGCAACCCAGCTGAGAAGGCCTCTCACGCCCACTGAGATGACCTCTGAGGAGACAGTGCTGTGACCGGGATCAAGACGACGACCGGCGAGAAGAAGATGATGTTCTTCTCCGGCCGCGCCCACCCCGAGCTTGCCGAGGAGGTCGCCCACAAGCTGGGTGTCGGGGTCGTCCCGACGAAGGCCTTCGACTTCGCCAACGGCGAGATCTACATCCGCTACCAGGAGTCCGCGCGCGGCGCCGACTGCTTCCTGATGCAGAGCCACACGGCTCCCATCAACAAGTGGATCATGGAACAGCTCATCATGATCGACGCTCTCAAGCGGGCCTCCGCCCGGAGCATCACCGTGATCGTGCCCTTCTACGGTTACGCCCGTCAGGACAAGAAGCACCGTGGACGTGAACCGATCTCGGCGCGTCTGGTCGCGGACCTGATGAAGACGGCCGGCGCGGACCGCATCCTCACGGTCGACCTGCACACCGACCAGATCCAGGGCTTCTTCGACGGCCCGGTGGACCACCTGTTCGCGCTGCCGATCCTCGCCGACTACGTGGGCGCCAAGGTCGACAGGTCCAAGCTCACCGTCGTCTCCCCGGACGCCGGCCGGGTGCGGGTCGCCGACCGCTGGTGCGACCGTCTCGACGCTCCGCTGGCCATCGTGCACAAGCGCCGCGACAAGGACGTCGCCAACCAGGTCACCGTCCACGAGGTGGTCGGTGACGTGAAGGGCCGCGTCTGCGTCCTCGTCGACGACATGATCGACACCGGTGGCACCATCTGCGCCGCCGCCGACGCGCTCTTCGCGCACGGCGCGGAGGACGTCATCGTGACGGCCACGCACGGCGTGCTCTCCGGCCCGGCGGCCGACCGTCTGAAGAACTCCAAGGTCAGCGAGTTCATCTTCACGGACACCCTGCCGACGCCGGGTGAGCTGGAGCTCGACAAGATCACGGTGCTGTCGATCGCCCCGACGATCGCCGACGCGGTGCGTGAGGTCTTCCAGGACGGTTCGGTGACGAGCCTGTTCGAGGAGCAGTAGGCCGCACCCCGCGGGCCGGTGGCGGACCCCGCCGCCGGCCGGTCGCCTAGATCGATTTCTTGTACGGCCTCCCCGCCCCGTAAGCTGTCACAGTTGCTCGGCGAGGGAGGCCGCACTTTCATGTGCGGCGGTCCGTTATCGACGCGCTCTTCGTAGCAGGCCGATGGTTTGGCCGGGTGACCTTCTTCCCCAGTTCTACGAGGAGTGAACATGTCCGAGGTCAAGCTCGCCGCCGAGTCCCGCACCGAGTTCGGCAAGGGTGCCGCCCGCCGCGTCCGCCGCGAGGGCAGGGTCCCCGGCGTCGTCTACGGTCACGGCACGGACCCGGTCCACATCACGCTGCCGGGCCACGACCTGCTGCTCGCCCTGCGTACGCCGAACGTCCTGCTCTCCCTGGACCTGAACGGCAAGACCGAGCTCGCGATCCCGAAGGCCGTCCAGCGCGACGCCATCAAGGGCTTCCTCGAGCACGTCGACCTGCTCCTCGTGAAGCGCGGCGAGAAGGTCACCGTCGAGGTCTTCGTGCAGACCGAGGGCGAGCTGGCCCCGGGCAGCTTCCTCGTCGAGAACGTGCTCAACACCCTGACGGTCGAGGCCGAGGCCACCCACATCCCGGAGTCGGTCACCGTCTCCATCGAGGGCCTGGAGGCCGGCGCCTCCATCCACGCCAAGGACATCACGCTCCCCAAGGGCACCACGCTGGCGATCGACGAGGACGCGGTCGTCATCCAGGTCCTGTCGGCGCAGGCCGAGGAGCCGGCCGCCGAGGGCGAGGCCGAGGGCGACGCGGCCGCCGAGGCCTGATCCCCCCGGAATCTTCATCTGTGTCAGCCGCCGCTCCTTCTCGGGAGCGGCGGCTGCCGCGTATCAAGGACACATGGGAGACACGGACGTGACGACCGACGCCAACGCGCCCTGGCTGATCGTGGGCCTCGGCAACCCGGGCCCCGAGTACGCCATGAACCGGCACAACGTGGGCTTCATGGTGGCCGACCTGCTGGCCGGGCGGATCGGCGGGAAGTTCAAGCGGGCGGGCAAGGCGCAGGCCCAGGTGATCGAGGGGCGGATCGGGCCGCCCGGTCCGGCGAACCGCCGGGTGATCCTGGCCAAGCCGATGTCGTACATGAACCTGTCGGGTGGCCCGGTGACCGCGCTGCGGGACTTCTACAAGGTGCCGACGGCGAACATCGTGGCGGTCCACGACGAGCTCGACATCGACTACGGCGTGCTGCGGCTGAAGCTGGGCGGCGGCGACAACGGCCACAACGGTCTGAAGTCCATGACGAAGGCGATGGGCGCGGACTATCACCGGGTGCGGTTCGGCATCGGGCGTCCGCCGGGCCGTATGCAGGTGGCGGACTTCGTGCTGAAGGACTTCGGGTCCACCGAGCGCAAGGAGCTGGACTACTTCGTCGACCGGGCGGCGGACGCGGTGGAGTGTCTGGTGATCGAGGGCCTGGAGCGGGCCCAGAGCACGTACAACTCCTGAGGGCCGGGGCCCGCGAGGGCCCGGGGGACGCGGCGGGACTGCGCAGGGACGGGACCTGTGGTCGACGTACGCGTACAACTGCCGACTTGTCCCCTGCCGGGGTTGACCCAGCGCGCGGCCATGGCCAATGATCCCCGCCATGCGTGCCGTCACCTCACGTCAGAGCGCGTTCGCGGCGCTCCGTTTCGGACAGCTCGCGGCGATGGGCGTGGTCACCGGGCTCATCCTGATCGCGGGTGTGTGGGCCTCCTGGGGCACCGCGCAGCACGTGATGCTGAGCAAGGGCCGGGAGCAGGGCACGATCGCGGTGCGGTCGTGCTCGGGGGACGTCTGCACGGGTCCGTACACCCCGGCGTCGCCCGGTTCGCGGGCGCGGGCCCATGTCGTCATCGACGAGTCGGTGGCGGTGGAGAAGGGCCGGACGTACACGGTCACGGTGAAGCCCGGCAGCGACGAGGTCGTCCGCAGCGGCCCGGCCGGTCTGCTCTACGCGTGGGTCCCGCTCGGGGGTGCCCTGCTGCTCGCCTCGGTGGTGGTGGCGGGCGGTCTGCGACTGACCCGCGTGGCCTGGCTGATGGCGGGCACGGGGATGGCCCTGCTGACGGCGACGTTCCTGGTCGTGTGAGGGCACGCGCACGCGGACACGGCACGACCCGCGCGCCCCGACACACGGCACGGGCTCGCGCCACCGACGCAAGGCACGGACCCGTGCCACGGACATGCCACGGACACACGAAGGCGCCCTCCCCCCTCGTACGGGTACGAGCGGGAAGGGCGCCTTCTCGTCTGTCCGCCGGTGTCCGGCGGCGCCGGCTCAGCCGGTGTTGCGCAGACCCGCCGCCACACCGTTGACGGTCAGGAGCAGGGCCCGCGAGAGCAGCGGGTCCGGCGTCTGTCCGGCCGCGGCCTCGTCGCGCTGGCGCTTGAGGAGCGCGACCTGGAGGTACGAGATCGGGTCCAGGTAGGCGTCACGGATGGCGAAGGTCTGCTGGAGCACCGGGTTGGTGTCGAGCAGCTTGTCGCCGCCGGTGATGCGCAGCACCTCGCGCACGGTGAGCTCGTGTTCGGCCTCGATGACGTCGAACACGTGCTTGAGCTCGTCGGGGACGAGGGTGTCGACGTAGTGGCGGGCGATCCGCAGATCGGTCTTCGCGAGGGTCATCTCGACGTTCGAGAGGAAGTTCCGGAAGAAGTGCCACTGCTCGTGCATCTCGTCGAGCACGGTGTCCAGCCCGGCCTCGCGCAGTGCCTTGAGGCCGGAGCCGACGCCGAACCAGCCGGGCACGATCTGCCGGGACTGGGTCCAGCCGAAGACCCACGGGATGGCGCGCAGTCCGTCGAGCGAGACGCCCGAGCCGGGGCGGCGGGAGGGCCGCGAGCCCAGGTGCAGGTCGGCGAGCTGGTCCACCGGCGTGGAGGCGAGGAAGTACGTCGGCAGGTCGGGGTCCTCGACGAGCCTGCGGTAGGCGGAGTGGGCGGCGTCCGAGACGACGTCCATCGCCGCGTCCCAGCGGGCCAGCGCCTCGTCGGACTGGCGGGGCGCGGTGTGCAGGGCGGACGCCTGGAGGGTGGCGGCGACCGTCAGTTCCAGGTTCTCGCGGGCGAGCGAGGGGACGAGGTACTTGTCGGAGATGACCTCGCCCTGCTCGGTCACCTTGATCTCGCCCTCCAGGGTGCCCCAGGGCTGCGCGAGGATCGCGTCGTGCGAGGGGCCGCCGCCGCGGCCGACGGTGCCGCCGCGGCCGTGGAAGAGGCGCAGGCGTACGCCGTAGCGGTGGGCGACGTCGCGGAGCCGGCGCTGGGCGCGGTGGATCTCCCACTGCGAGGTGGTGATGCCGCCGAACTTCGAGGAGTCGGAGTAGCCGAGCATGACCTCCTGGACGTCCCCGCGCAGCGCCACGAGACGGCGGTACGAGGGGTCGGAGAGCATGTCCTCCAGGATGGTGTCCGCGGCCTTGAGCTCGTCGGTGGTCTCCAGGAGCGGCACGATGCCGATCTTGGCCCAGCCGGCGTGCAGGTCGAGCAGTCCGGCCTCGCGGGCGAGGACGGCGGCGGCGAAGACGTCGTCGGCGCCCTGGCACATCGAGATGATGTACGACTCGATGACCTCGGGCCCGAAGATCTTCAGGGCCTTCTTGACGGTCTCGAAGACGCCGAGGGTCTTCTGTCCGGCGGCGTCGAGCGGCGCGGGGGTGGGGCCGAGCGGGCGACGGGAGCGCAGTTCCTTGGCGAGGAGCTTGGCGCGGTAGTCGCGCGGCATGTCCACGTAGCGCCAGGACTCCTCGCCGAGGCGGTCGAAGAGCTGGCCGAGGGCGTGGTGGTGGGCGTCCGCGTGCTCGCGTACGTCCATGGTGGCGAGCTGGAGACCGAACGCGGCGAGCGTGCGGATGGTGCGGTTCATGCGGCCGTCGGCGAACAGGCCGCCGCGGTGCTCGCGCAGCGAGGTCTGGATGAGGGTGAGGTCGCGCAGCAGCTCGGCGGTGCCGAGGTAGTCGCGGCCGTCCTGGTGGGGTGTGCCCTTGGCCAGGCGGTCCTTGGTGTTCTCCAGCTTCTGCCGGATGCAGGTGGCCTTGAGGCGGTAGGGCTCTTCGGCGTTGAGGCGCTTGTAGCGGGGGCTGATCTCCGGCAGGCGCTCCAGGTCGCTCTGGAGGGATTCCAGGAGTTCCTCGGTCGCGCCGGTGTAGCGGATGGAGTTCGACAGGAAGCCGCGGAGCTCGTCGATGAGTTCCAGGGCGTCGTTGATGCCGTGCTCGTGCTGGAGGATCAGGACGTCCCAGGTGACGTCGGGGGTGACGTTCGGGTTGCCGTCGCGGTCGCCGCCGATCCAGGTGCCGAAGGTGAGCGGGCGGGTGTCGTCCGGGAGGGCGACGCCGACGCGTTCGAGTTCGGCGGTGAGGTCCTCCAGGACGTCGCCGACGGCGCCGGCGTGCAGCTCGTCCAGGTAGTAGATGGCGTTGCGGGCCTCGTCGGCGGGCTCGGGGCGCACGACGCGGAGTTCGTCGGTCTGCCACACGAGGTCGATGTTCTCGGCGAGGCGGGTGTCGTAGCGGCGGCGGTCGGCCTCGATGACCGGGGTCTCGAGGAGCGCGGCGATGCGCCGCAGCTTGTTGAGGACCGAGCGCCGGGCCGCCTCCGTGGGGTGGGCGGTGAACACCGGGCGGACGTTGAGGTTCTTGACCGTCTGGCGCAGGTGCTCGGGGTCGGCGTCCTTGAGCCGGTCGGCCGTCCGGGCGAGGAGGCTGCCCTCGGCGGCGCGCTTGGCGCGCAGCTCGCGGCCGCGGTGCACCTGCTCGGTGACGTTGGCGAGGTGGAAGTAGGTCGAGAAGGCGCGGACCAGCTTGGCGGCGGTCTCCAGCTCGGTGCCGCGCAGCAGCTCGGCGGCGGCCTCGCCGTCCTCGCGGGTCAGGCGGCGGACCTTCTCGACCAGTTCCAGGAGCTCGGGACCCTCCTGCCGTACGAGGGTCTCGCCGAGCAGGTCGCCCAGGCGGCGGATGTCGGCGCGCAGTTCGCTGCTGGTCGTCGTGGTCTGGTCGTCGGCACTGCTCACAGGTGCGGCTCCTTGCAGTGGTGAAGCTCGTCTGAAGAGTGGGGAATCTCGTTCGAAGCTCGTCTGGGAGGGAACCCGGGTGACGACCGCGCGCGGCGGGTGCCGCTTAGGGAGGTGGCATCCGGGAAGAAATCAGAACGGACCGCGCTGTCCGACCGATACCAAGGATAGGTGTCCCCTCGGACGCGCAGGCTCACGGGCTCTTGCCGCCGGGCTACGCGCTGACATACTTACGACGCCGTAGGTTACGGACCCGTAGGTATTCCCGTCGGACGACGGGGGGACCCTGGGTTCGGACCCGGACACCCTTCCCCGTCGTTCCTCACCCTCGAACCCCACAGGGGACGCCCATGACCACGAGTTCCGATGTGATCGACGACGCCCCGCGGGCGGACGGCGACACCTCGCTGCCCGCCGCGACCCTCGGCGGCGAGAAGAAGGGGTCGCTCGAACAGATCACCCTCCTTCTCTTCATCACCGTTCCGTTCCTGGCCCTGCTGGCGGCGGTTCCGCTGGCCTGGGGATGGGGGCTGAGCTGGCTGGATGTCGGCCTGCTGGTCTTCTTCTATTACCTGGGCTGCCACGGTGTGACGATCGGCTACCACCGCTATTTCACCCATGGTTCCTTCAAGGCGAAGCGTCCCCTGCGGATCGCGATCGCGGTCGCGGGGTCGATGGCGGTCGAGGGCCCGCTCGTGCGCTGGGTCGCCGACCACCGCAAGCACCACAAGTTCTCCGACGCTGAGGGCGACCCGCACTCGCCGTGGCGCTACGGCGAGACGGTGCCGGCGCTGATGAAGGGCCTGTGGTGGGCGCACATCGGATGGATGTTCGACGAGGAGCGGACCTCGCAGGAGAAGTACGCCCCCGACCTGGTCAGGGACCCGGTGATCCGGGCGATCTCGCGTCAGTTCATCCTCTGGACGCTGCTCTCGCTGGCGCTGCCGGCCCTGATCGGCGGCCTGGTGACGATGTCGTGGTGGGGCGCGTTCACCGGGTTCTTCTGGGGGTCACTCGTCCGGGTGGCGCTGTTGCACCATGTGACCTGGTCGATCAACTCGATCTGTCACGCGGTCGGCAAGCGTCCGTTCAAGTCGCGTGACCGTTCGGGCAACGTGTGGTGGCTGGCGGTCCTCTCGTGCGGGGAGTCCTGGCACAACCTCCACCACTCCGACCCGACGTCCGCGCGGCACGGTGTGGACCGCGGCCAGCTCGACTCCTCGGCGCGGTTCATCCGCTGGTTCGAACAGCTCGGATGGGCCTACGACGTGCGCTGGCCGTCACGCTCGCGTCTCGATTCCCGCCGCAGCGACGACGGGAACGGCTCCCGACGCAAGACGGAAACCGCCGAAGCGGCATGATTGACGGCGTGGCGACCGACTCCAGCAGCACCCCGAGCAGCAACGAGAAGCCGCGGCGCGCGCGGCGCACCCGCATGACCGGCGCCGAGCGCCGTCAGCAGCTGCTGGAGATCGGCCGCACCCTGTTCGCGGCCAAGGGCTTCGAGGGCACGTCGGTGGAGGAGATCGCGGCCAAGGCCGGTGTCTCCAAGCCGGTGGTCTACGAGCACTTCGGCGGCAAGGAGGGCCTGTACGCGGTGGTGGTGGACCGCGAGATGCGGCGGCTGCTGGACATGGTGACCGGTTCGCTGACGGCGGGGCATCCGCGTGAGCTGTGCGAGCAGGCGGCGTTCGCCCTCCTGGACTACATCGAGGAGTACACGGACGGGTTCCGCATCCTGGTCCGCGACTCCCCCATCCCGCAGTCGACGGGTTCGTTCGCGTCCTTGATCTCGGACATCGCCACCCAGGTGGAGGACATCCTGGGCCGCGAGTTCAAGAGCCGCGGCTTCGACTCGAAGCTGGCGCCGCTGTACGCCCAGGCCCTGGTCGGCATGGTCGCGCTGACGGGCCAGTGGTGGCTGGACGTCCGCAAGCCGCGCAAGGCGGAGGTCGCCGCGCATCTGGTGAATCTGGCGTGGCACGGCCTGGACGGTCTGGAGCCGAAGCCCCGGCTGATAGGGCATCGCAAGGCCTAGAAAACGGGCCGGGAGCCCCGCTCCCGGCCCTTCGCGGTTCCTGCTCCGCGGTCCCTGCTCCGCGGGGCGCCTCAGTCAGGCGCAGCGTCCGGCTCCGGGTCCGGCTCCAGGAATTCGAGGCGGTTGCCGACGGGGTCCTCGGAGAAGAAGCGCCGGTGACCGGGCAGGTCCTCGTCCCAGGTGACGGGGAAGCCGGCGGCCGCGATCCGTGCGGCACAGGCGTCGATGCCGGTGACCCGCAGCCCGGGGTGGGCCTTCTTCGCGGGACGGAAGGATGCCTCGATCCCCAGGTGCAGCTCGACGGCCCCCGCCCGGAACCAGCAGCCCCCGCGGGCGGCGAGGACGGGCGGCTTGGGCGTCTCGGTCATGCCGAGGGCGTCGACGTAGTACGCGCGCAGCCGGTCCTCGGAGCCCGGTGGGGCGGCGAGCTGGACATGGTCGAGCGCGGTGAGCATCAGGCCTCCTTCCGGGCCACGGCGAACAGCCGGCGGAACGGCAGGACCGTGCCGTACGGCCGCGCGGGGTAGGCCTCGCGCAGCAGGTCGCGGTAGGCGCCGAGGAAGGCGTCCGTGGCCTCGGGGTCGTCCGCGAGGGCGGTCAGCACGGGCCGCAGCGCGGTCCCCTTCGCCCAGTCGAGCACGGGGTCGGGGCCGGTCAGCAGTTGCATGTACGTGGTCTCCCAGACGTCCGTCCGGCAGCCGGCGCCCTCCAGCCGGTCCAGGTAGACGAGCGGGTCGTGGACCGAGTCGGCGGGGCGGAGGGTGTCGCCGACGAGGCCCTTCCAGCGCGGGGAGGTGGCGAGTTCGCGCAGGAGGACGTGCAGCGGGGCGTCGGTGTTGTGCGGCATCTGGAAGGCGAGGGTGCCGCCGGGCGCGAGGGCGTCGAGCCAGCCCGGCAGCGAGTCCAGGTGTCCCGGCACCCACTGGAGGGCGGCGTTGGAGGTGATCAGGTCGTACGTCTCGGCGGGTGCCCAGTCGGTGAGGTCGGCGTGGGCGAAGTCGAGCCGTCCGCCGCCGGCGGTGGGACCGGCGTGCTCCTCGGTCCTGGCCAGCATGTCGGCGGAGTTGTCGTAGCCGGTGATGCGGGCGGTGGGCCAGCGGTCGGCAAGCTGGACGGTGACGTTGCCGGGGCCGCAGCCGAGGTCGGCGATGCGGGCGGGCTCGTGGGGAAGATCGGTGACCTGGGCGAGAAGGTCGGCGAAGGGGCGGGCCCGGTGACGGGAGTGGCGCAGGTACTGACCCGGGTCCCAGGTGGGGGTGGCAGCCATGGGTGGCCTCCTCGAAGTCGACGTCGCCGCGGTCGCGGGGCGCGGGCCGCTGAAGGGCGCGGCGACCGGACCGTTCGGATCTCCAGCCTCACAGGAAATCTATCTCGACGTCAAGAGACTTGTCATCGAGAAGCTCTACATCAAGAGACTTCATGTCGACACAACCACTACACTGATCGTCATGGAGGACGAGGTCGATCGGCTGGTCGCTGCGTGGCGCCGGGAGCGCCCTGACCTCGACGTGGAACCGCTCGAGGTGCTCAGCCGGGTGAGCAGGCTGGCCCGGCACCTGGACCGTGCGCGTCGGCTCGCTTTCGCCGAGCACGGCCTGGAGCCCTGGGAGTTCGACGTCCTGACGGCGCTGCGGCGCGCGGGATCCCCGTATCAGCTCTCCCCCGGACAGTTGCTGACCCAGACGCTCGTCACCTCCGGCACGATGACGAACCGCATCGACCGTCTGACCAAGAAGGGTCTGGTGGAGCGCCTCCCGGACCCGAGCGACCGCAGGGGCGTGCTCGTCCGCCTCACGGACGAGGGATGCGACCGCGCCGACCAGGCACTGGCCGGTCTGCTCGACCAGGAGCGGGCGATCCTCGCCGAGCTGAGCCGGGCCCAGCGCGGTGAACTGGCCGGGCTGCTACGCCAGTTGACCGCCCCGTTCGACAACATCCCCGGTTAGGTCCACGGGTCCGACCCCGGCCCGCCTGGCCAGTGCGACGGCGGCGAGGGTGGAGTGCACCCCGAGCTTGCCGAGGACGTTCTGCATATGGGTGCGGACCGTGTGCGGCGACAGGAACAGCCGCTCCGCCACCGCCTTGCGCCCGAGCCCGGCGACCATGCACCGCAGCACCTCGCGCTCGCGGGGCGTCAGCGACTCGACGAGCCGCTCGCTCTCGGTGCGGTGCTTGCGCGCGGCGGTGAGCTCGCGCAGCACCCCGGTGAGCAGGGCGGGCGGCAGATGGGTCTCGTCGCGCAGCACACCCCGTATGACGGTGAGCAGCCGCGACAGCGAGCAGTCCTTGGCGACCCATCCGGAGGCCCCGGCCTGCAGGGCGAGCGCGGCCCGGCGCGGGTCGTCCTTCTCGGCCAGCACGACGGTCCGTACGCCCGGCTGTCCCGAACGCACCCCGGCGACCAGCGAGATGCCGTCGACCAGGCCGTCCTCGTTGCTCTCCTGGACGGGCACCGCCGGACGCATCCCGGGCAGATTGCCGCCCAGGTCGGCGTCGACGAGCAGCACGTCGAAACGGCGGCCCTCGGCCGCCGCGCGTTCGAGGCAGCGCAGCGCGGCCGGACCGCTGCCGGCGGCGGACACGTCGACGTCGGGCTCGGCCGCGAGCGCGGCGGCGAGCGACTCGGCGAAGATGCGATGGTCGTCGACGACCAGTACTCGGATGCGAACCACAGAAACCCCCACTGTCGGGGGACGATCCGTACGGGTACGGCGCCCGAGGTGATCCCGGGTCCGCTTGCGACCCGGAAAACGAGGTGCCTCCGCCGCACGGCCGCCGCCGTGCTGGAAGTGCTACCCCCACTACGGGCGTCGTACCCGACTGTCTCGCCCCCTGATCAGCACCGGCCCCCACCGGCACTGTTCATCAGAGTACGGGTGGGGGCGGGGAGCGGAAGGCAATTTGCAGAACTGGTTGGCCAGCGCGTTTATGGTGAGCCGTATGTTTCGTATCGAGACAGGAGACGACAAGGAGCGGCGGGATCTGCTCCGCAGACGGCTGCTGGACACGAACACGGCGGCGTCCCCGGTGCTGCGCGCGCTGCGCGGAACCCCAGGTGAGCGGGAACTTCCGCTCCATGTCTGGGCCTTGGACGAGGACGGCGGCCTGGCCGGCGGTCTGGCGGGCCACACCTGGACGACCTGGCTGCACGTCACCTATCTGTGGGTCGACGACCGCCATCGCGGCACGGGCCTGGGCACGCGGCTCCTGACCGAGGCCGAAGGGGCAGCCACCGGACGCGGCTGCACCGCCGCCCGCGTGGAGACCTGGGACTTCCAGGCCCCGGACTTCTACCGCAAGCAGGGCTACGAGGTGGTGTCCGTGATCCCGGACTACCCTCCGGGAATCACGGAGTACACCCTGACAAAGCGCTGGAACCCGGCCCCCTCCGACACAAGCTCCAGCACGAGTCCCAGCCCCTCCGGCGTTTGAGGAGCGGGGGGGGTTCGGGGGGCGGAGCCCCCCGAGGACGGGACGGGAAGGGGCGGAGGGGGCGAAGAAGCCGTGGCTCAGCCGATCCGCCGGGCCCCGGCCGAAGGCACAGCAGGGAACACCCGCGGAGCGGTGAAGCCCGCCTCGGCGAAGGCCTCCACCACAGCCTTGGTGACCCCGTCGATGTCGGCGGACTCGACCAGCACGACAGCGGACCCCCCGAACCCACCCCCCGTCATACGGGCCCCCAGCGCACCGGCGGAGTTCGCCGCCGACACGGCGAGATCCAGCTCGGCACACGAGATCCGCAGATCGTCACGCAGCGAGGCGTGCCCGTCCGTCAGGACCGGCCCGATCGCCCGGACGTCCCCCGCGTCCAGCAGCGAGACGACCCGGTCCACCCGGTGGTCGTCGGAGACGACGTGGCGGACGTAGCGGCGGACCCGCTCGTCGGAGAGCCGGGCGAGCGCCGCGTCGAGCTCCGCGTAGGGGACGTCGCGCAGATGGGACACCCCGAGCTGCCGGGCCCCCTCCTCACAGCCCGCACGCCGCTCGGCGTACGCCCCGTCGCCGAGCGCGTGCTTCACCCGGGTGTCGACGACGAGGAGTTCGAGGCCCTGGGAGGCGAGATCGAAGGGGATCTGGCGGATGGAGAGGTCGCGGCAGTCGAGGTGCAGGGCGTGCCCCTCGGTGCAGCACGCCGAGGCCGTCTGGTCCATGACCCCGCAGGGCACGCCGACGAAGTCGTTCTCGGCACGCTGGGCGAGCCGGGCCAGCTCGGGCCGGGTGAGCCCGAGTCCGTACAGCTCGTCGAGGGCGAGGGCGGTGACGACCTCCAGGGCCGCCGAGGAGGACAGCCCGGCGCCGGTGGGGACGGTGGAGGCCAGGTGGATGTCCGCGCCGCCGACGGCGTGGCCGGCCTCGCGCAGCGCCCACACGACACCCGCCGGATAGGCGGCCCAGCCGGTGTCCGACCGGGGCGTCAGTTCGTCGACGCGCAGTTCGACGACGGGTCCGTCGATGTCCGCCGAGTGCAGCCGCAGCACGCCGTCGGACCGGCGGGACACCGCCGCGACCGCCGTGTGCGGCAGCGCGAGCGGCATCACGAACCCCTCGTTGAAGTCCGTGTACTCGCCGATCAGGTTGACCCGGCCGGGCGCCGCCCACACGCCCTCGGGCGCGGCGCCGTACAGCGCCTCGAAACCCTCACGTACCCCCACCTGCTCCACCCGCTATCCCTTCGTCGTGTTCTGTGCGAACTCCCACGCGTCCGCGACGATCCCCGCGAGATCCGCGCGGGACGGGTTCCAGCCGAGCCGCTCCCGGGCGGTCTCGGCCGAGGCGACCAGGACCGCCGGGTCCCCGCCGCGGCGCGGTGCCACGACCTCGGGGATCGGGTGTCCGGTCACCTGGCGCACCGTCTCGATGACCTCGCGGACGGAGAAGCCGTTGCCGTTGCCGAGGTTGCAGATCAGGTGCTCGCCGGGGGTCGCGGCCGAAAGGGCCAGCAGGTGCGCCTCGGCGAGGTCCGCGACATGGATGTAGTCGCGGATGCAGGTGCCGTCCGGCGTCGGGTAGTCGTCGCCGAAGACGGAGATCGCGTCGCGGCGGCCCTGCGCGACCTGGAGGACCAGCGGGATGAGGTGCGACTCGGGGTCGTGCCGCTCGCCGCTCTCGCCGTAGGCGCCGGCCACGTTGAAGTAGCGCAGCGAGACGGCGCCGAGCCCGTGGGCGGCGGCCTCGCCGGTGATCATGTGGTCGACCGCGAGCTTGGAGGCGCCGTAGGGGTTGGTGGGCCGGGTCGGCGCGGACTCCACGATCGGGGTGGTCTCGGGCTCGCCGTAGGTCGCGGCGGTGGAGGAGAAGACCAGCGTGCGCACTCCCGCGTCGCGCATCGCGGCGAGCAGGGCCATGGTGCCGCCGACGTTGTTGTCCCAGTACTTCTCGGGCTTCACCACGGACTCGCCGACCTGCGAGAACGCGGCGAAGTGCAGGACGGCGTCGTACGAGGGGTCCAGCCACTTGGCGGCGTCGCGGATGTCGCCCTCGACGAAGGCGGCGCCGGCGGGCACGCCCTCGCGGAAGCCCGTCGAGAGGTTGTCGAGGACGGTGACCTCGTGGCCCGCCTCCAGCAGGTGGCGCGCGACCACGCTGCCCACATAGCCGGCTCCGCCCGTGACCAGGTACTTCCCACTCATGTACTCGCTACCTCTCGCAGTCGCTGAGCCGCGGTCTCCGGCGGCACGTCGTTGATGAACACGTTCATGCCGGACTCGGAACCCGCGAGGAACTTCAGCTTGCCGGAAGTGCGGCGAATGGTGAAAAGCTCGAGGTGGAGCGCGAAGTCGTCCCGGTTGACGCCTTCGAACTCCTCCAGCGGGCCGAAGGGAGCCTGGTGCCACGCCGCGATGTACGGCGTCGGCGGCTCGCCCGTCCCGTCCTTCCCACCGTCCGGTCCGTCGAAGATCCGGTCGAAGCGCCTCAAGAGTTCCAGATAGACCTGGGGGAACTCTGTGCGCGCGTCCTCGTCGAGGCCGAGCAGGTCGGGCACGCGGCGGCGCGGGTAGAGGTGGACCTCGTAGGGCCAGTGGGCGGCGTACGGGACGAAGGCGACCCAGTGGTCACTCGTCAGGACGATCCGCGAACCGTCGGCGAGTTCCCGCGCGAGGACGTCGTCGAACAGATTCGCCCCGCCGGCCGCCTCCTTGTGCGCGGCGAGGGATCGCAGCATCAGGGCGGTACGGGGGGTGGTGAAGGGGTAGCCGTAGATCTGCCCGTGCGGGTGACCGAGTGTCACACCGATCTCGGCGCCGCGGTTCTCGAAGCAGAAGACCTGCTGGACGGAGGGGAGATGGGAGAGTTCGGCGGTGCGGTCCGTCCAGGCCTCCAGGACGAGGGCCGCCTGCGCCTCCGTCAGGTCCGCGAAGGACGCGTCGTGGTCGGAGGTGAAGCAGACGACCTCGCAGCGGCCGGAGTCGCCCGCCAGCGAGGGGAAACGGTTCTCGAAGACGACCACGTCGTACGAGGATTCGGGGATCTCGCTCAGCCGGTCGCCCGAGGACGGGCACAGCGGGCATTCGTCGGCCGGGGGGTGGTAGATGCGCCCCTGACGGTGGGAGGCGATGGCCACCGAGTCGCCGAGCAGCGGGTCGCGGCGCACCTCGGAGGTGGTGACGGTGGGGTCGAGCGGGCGCCGGTCCACCGTGTCGCGCACCTGGTCGTCGCCCGCGTCGTAGTAGATGAGCTCACGACCGTCGGCGAGCCGGGTCGAGGTCTTCTTCACAGTCGGACTCCCCATCAGCACCCGATCAAACCTTCAAACATAACCGAACACAACAAACCACAAGCCACCACCGCAGTCAACGTCACAATCAAACAAAGGTCACCATCAGGAGGGTGCATTTGTTGAATGCGGAGGCATAGGTTCCGGTCCGATAGGTTCATGCGACGAAGCGAGTTCTGATGCAGTCCCCCACGTATCCGCCCCAAGCGGGCACCCTGCTCGCCGCCGAGCTGCGTCTCCCCACGAACGCACTCGACTACACAATCCTCGGCATCTACTTCGTGGTCGTCCTGGGCATCGGCTTCGCGGCCCGCCGCTCGGTGCGGACGAGCCTCGACTTCTTCCTGTCCGGACGCTCACTGCCCGCCTGGATCACCGGGCTGGCGTTCATCTCGGCCAACCTGGGCGCCACCGAGATCCTCGGCATGGCCGCCAACAGCGCGCAGTACGGCGTCTACACCGTGCACTGGTACTGGATCGGCGCCATCCCCGCGATGGTCTTCCTGGGCCTGGTGATGATGCCGTTCTACTACGGCTCCAAGGTCCGCTCGGTCCCCGAGTTCCTGCTCCTGCGCTTCGACAAATGGGCGCACCTGCTGAGTTCGGTCCTGTTCGCCTTCGCCGCCGTCCTCATCGCCGGCGTCAACCTCTACTCGCTCGCGATCGTGGTCGAGGCGCTCCTCGGCTGGCCGCAGTGGGTGGCGATCGTGGTGGCCGGGTTCTTCGTCCTGGCGTACATCACGCTCGGCGGCCTCTCCTCCGCGATCTACAACGAGGTGCTCCAGTTCTTCGTGATCCTGGCGGCCCTGATCCCGATCGCCGTGCTCGGCCTGCACCGGGTGGGCGGCTGGGGCGGTCTGACCGACTCCCTCGACAAGACCCACGGCACCGACTTCACGACGGCCTGGGGCGGTACGGGCATCGGCAGCGACAACCCGCTCGGCGCCAACTGGCTGACCATCGTGCTCGGTCTCGGTTTCGTGCTGTCCTTCGGCTACTGGACGACGAACTTCGCCGAGGTGCAGCGCGCGCTGTCGGCCAAGAACCTCTCCGCGGCCCAGCGCACCCCGCTGATCGCGGCCTACCCGAAGATCTTCATCGTGTTCCTGGTGATGATCCCGGGCCTGGTGGCGGCCGTCCTGGTCCCGAAGATCGGCACCCCCGGCTCGGATCTCCAGTACAACGACGCGATCCCTTATCTGATGCAGGAGTTGCTGCCGAACGGTGTCCTCGGCATCGCGGTGACCGGCCTGCTGGCCGCGTTCATGGCGGGCATGGCGGCCAACGTCTCGTCCTTCAACACGGTCTTCACGACCGACATCTGGGCGAAGTACGTGGTGAAGGGCCGCGAGGACTCCTACTACGTGCGCTTCGGCCGGCTGATCACGGTGATCGGTGTCCTGGCGTCGATCGGCACGGCCTTCCTGGCCTCGTCCTTCTCCAACATCATGAGCTACCTCCAGACGCTCTTCTCCTTCTTCAACGTGCCGATGTTCGCGGTCTTCATCATCGGCATGTTCTGGAAGCGGGCGTCGGTGAAGTCGGGCTTCTGGGGCCTGCTGGCCGGGACGACGGCCGCGATGGTGAACTACTTCGTCCTCTACAAGCAGGGCATCATCGGCTTCCCCTCCGACCAGGGCGCCAACTTCGTCTCCGCGATCGTCGCCTTCGTGGCCGGCGGCGTGGTGATGGTCGGGGTCTCGCTCTTCACCGCCCCCAAGCCCGCGCGGGAGTTGGAGGGCCTGGTCTACGGCACCGTGTCCCCGGGCATGGCCGAGCCGCCGGCCGCCGGTGACGACGCCTGGTACCGCAAGCCCGCCCTGCTGGGCTGGGGCGCGATGATCCTGGCCGCCGCCTGCTACATCCCGTTCTCGTTCTGACCTCGTTCCGACGAGCCCCGGCCCACTCCGACGAGGGAGAATAAGGAAACCATGTCCGACTATTCGGAAAGCGACGCGCAGAGCCAGGTCTCGGACCTCGAGAAGAAGTCCGCGACCGCCGCCCGTCTGTTCGACATCCGCCGCATCATCGGCGGCCTGTTCGTGATCTACGGGATCATCGTCACCATCGCCGGCATCACGGCCTCCGACGCCGACCTCGCCAAGGCCGGCGACATCAACATCAACCTGTGGACCGGCCTCGGCATGCTCGCCCTCGGCCTGTTCTTCCTGGCCTGGCTGTGGCTGCGCCCGCTGCCGCCGACGGTGCCGGAGACTCCGTCCGAGGAGCAGGCGCCGCCGACGGCCTGACTCCCCCGACCGGGGCCGGAGTTCACTCGGAACTCCGGCCCCGGTGCACGAAAAGCTCCTGGACCTGGCCCTTTACGTCGCCACACCTCTGTGATCTCCTTCGCCGGGACAGGTACGGACGGCCTCTGGGGAGGGGCCGTGGGGCAGGGGAGAGCAAGCGATGGACACCGCCGCGGTGGAGACGGTTCAGCCATGCCCGGATTGCGGGGCCGAGGTCCGCGGGGACAGCCGCTTTCCTTCGTGGTGCACCGGCTGCGACTGGAACGTCGATCCGGAACGCCCGGAGGAGAAGCGGGGCCGGCTCGCCGAGGCGCGGCGGGCCCAGGCCCGACGGCACGGTGAGCGTCTGCTGGCCGAACTGACCGCGGGCGGAACCCTGAAGGCCCGGCGGGACTCCTCGGCCCGTCTCGCCTTCGCTGTCGCGCTCGTCGTCCACGCCCTGACCCTGGCCCTGACCGCGGGCGGTGTCTGGTTCCTGATCGGGAGTTGGGGCGGCTGGGGGATGCTGCCGGGCGCCTTCCTCCTCGCCCTGGGGTGGTCGCTGCGGCCCCGGTTCGGCAGGCTGCCAGAGAACACCTCCGTCCTGCGCCGCGCCGACGCGCCCGAACTCTTCGCGCTCGTCGACGAGGTCGCCCGCGTCGCCGGCACCCGCGGTGTCGACGCCGTCGTGGTCGACGGCGAGATCAACGCGAGCGTCCGGAGCTACGGTCTGCGCGGGCGGCGGCTCCTCACCCTGGGGCTGCCCTTCTGGGAAATCCTCACACCGCAGCAGCGGATCGCCCTGCTGGGCCACGAGATGGGCCACTTCGTCAACGGCGACACCCGGCACGGCTTGGTCGTCGGGACCGCCCAGCGTTCGCTGGCGACCTGGTACTACTACTTCGCGCCGGTCGGCGCCGACGCGCTCGACGACACCGACGTGTTCACCGTGATCCTCAACATGATCTACGTCGTACCCCGTCTGCTCGTCCGCGGCATGCTGACCGTCCTCGACGGCCTCACCCTGCGTTCCACCCAGCGGGCCGAATATCTCGCCGACCGGACGGCGGCCCGGGTGGGGTCCACCCGGGCCGCGCTGGAACTCATGGAGCAGACGCTCATCTCCGACTCGGCCGCGGTGGTACTGCAGCGCGAGACCAACCTCGCCGCCCTGAAAGGCCCGCGCGGCGGGCGGGACGGGCGCGAGACCGCCGGCCGGGCGGACGAGCTGTGGCAGCGTCTGGCCGCGGAACTGGCGTCCGTTCCGGAGCGGGAGCGCGAACGTCTGCGCCGGGTGGGCACGCTGCGCGGCCACAGCGTCGACGCGACCCATCCGCCCACCCATCTGCGCCACGCCTGCCTGCTGATCGGGGAGGCCGTGCCCCCCTCGGTCGTGACCGACGACGAGCGGGAGCACCGGATCGCCGGGGAACTGGCCGACGCGCGCACCAAGGTGGCCCGGCAGATCCTCCAGGACGGCTACCGATGAGCTAGGCGGCAGCCAATTCGCACCACACGTATTTGCCCGTGTCGCCGCCCTGGCGGAGTGGATGCCAGCCCCAGTCGTCGGCGCAGGCTCGGACCAGGACCAGGCCCCGGCCCGCTTCGGCGTCGGAGGTGACCGGCAGGTCGTACGGCGGCGGCAGCGGGCTCGCGTCCCAGGCTCCGATCCGCAGCACCCCGCCCCGCCAGGCCAGCCGCAGGGCCGCTGGCCCCTTCGTATGCCGTACGGCGTTGGAGACCAGCTCCGCCGCCAGCAGCTCGGCGACGTCCGCGAGCCGGATCAGTCCGTGCAGGGTCAGGACCAGGCGAACGGTGCGACGGCAGACGGTGACGGCGCGGGTGTCGTGGGGGATGTGAAGGGAGTAGGTCCAGGGCTCGTTCGTGGGCATGGCTGAACTCCGGTTCTGGTGTGGGGAGTCGGGAGTTCGCTGGGCGCGCGGGCGGTGGCAGTGTCACAGCCGCCGTGGCAGGACGGAGTGGTGCGCTTCCGGGACCCCGAGGTTCCGCAGCGTGTGCGTCGCGTCACCGACGGTAGGGTAGGAATTCCTACCCTCGCAACCTCCTCGCGTAATCTGACACCCGAACGGGGAGGCCAACCCCACCCGTTCTCGGGGCCATTGAGAGGGCGGCACTGGATGACGATGCGGAACCAGCCCACGGCACGGCAGGTACGCCTGGGCACCGAACTGCGCCGACTGCGGGAAGCCGCGGGCAGGTCCGCGCGGGAAGTGGCAGGGCTGCTCGGCTCCAGCTCGACCCACATGAGCCAGATCGAAGCGGGCACCTCGGGCATCAACGAGGAACGTCTGCGCCGACTGGCGGCTCATTGCGCCTGCGCGGACGGGGAGTTGATCGAGGCCCTCGTCGCGATGGCCTCGGACCGGACAAAGGGCTGGTGGGAGGAGTACCGAGGTGTACTGCCCACCCCGTTCCTCGACCTGTCCGAGCTCGACCACCACGCGGCGTTCCGCCACGACGTGGCCGTCATCCACGTTCCCGGACTTCTCCAGACGGAGGACTACGCGCGCGCCCTCTTCTCGTACATGGCACCCGAGCTTCCGCGGAGCGAGGTCGACGCCCGGGTGGGCCACCGGATGAAGCGTCGCGTGGTCATCGACCGACCCGACCCGATCAGGTACGAAGCCGTGATCCATGAGGCCGCGCTACGGATCCGTGTGGGCGACCGTGCCGTCGCGCGCGCCCAGTTGGAACGCATCCTGGAGCATTCCGAAGCGGAGCACGTCACCGTTCGAGCCATCCCCTTCGACGTGGACGGCTTCGCGGGTGCCGGCAGCGCGATGGGCCATCTCGGAGGTCCCGTACCCCGTCTGGACACCGTCGTACGCGACGCACCCCACGGCACCGGGTTCATCGATTCCGAGGCCCAACTGGCCCACTTCCGAACACTCTTCCGTAGGGTTGAGGAATCGTCGCTGAGCCCCGAGCGCTCGCGCGACTTCATCCGGAAGCTGGCAAAGGAACTGTGAGGCGACGTCATGGCCGATCCCGCCAACTGGCAGAAGTCCTCCTTCTCCGGCGGCGGTGAGGGCAACGACTGCGTCGAACTCGCCTCCACCCCCGACCTCGTCCACCTCCGCGAGAGCGACACCCCGGGCACCCGGCTCTCGACCGACCCTGGTGCCCTTGTCCATCTCCTGAACCACATAAAGAACAGGACCGACGGGGAAGGCTGACCCCATGACCGACAAACTCACTGTCAGTGTTCTCGGCACCGGCATCATGGGGGCCGCCATGGCCCGGAATCTCGTGCGGGCCGGGTACGGTGTGCGGGTCTGGAACCGGACCCGGGACAAGGCCGAGCCGCTGGCCGGCGACGGCGCGCACGTCGCGGACACCCCGGAGGAGGCCGTACGGGGCGCCGACGTCGTCCTGACCATCCTCCACGACGGCCCGGCCGCGCTCGACGTCATGCGCCGGGCCGCACCCGGGCTGCGCGCGGGGGCCGTCTGGGTGCAGTCCACGACCGCCGGCACCGAAGCCCTCGGCGAGCTGGCCGAGTTCGCCGACGCGCAGGGGCTCCCCTTCTTCGACGCACCCGTCCTCGGGACACGCGCACCCGCCGAGGCCGGGCAGCTCACCGTGCTCGCCGCGGGCCCGAGCGCGGCCCGCGACACCGTGACACCCGTCTTCGACGCCGTCGGCGCCCGGACGGTGTGGACCGGCGAGGACGGCGCGGCAGGCAGCGCCACCCGGCTCAAGCTCGTCGCCAACAGCTGGGTGCTGGCCGCCACGGCCGCGACCGGGGAGGTGCTCGCCCTGGCCAAGGGCCTCGGCGTGGCCCCGGAGGACTTCTTCGGCCTCATCGAGGGCGGCCCGCTCGACATGGGCTATCTGCGCGCCAAGGCCGACCTGGTCCTGGAGGACCGGCTGTCCCCGGCCAGCTTCGCCGTCACCACCGCTGAGAAGGACGCCCGCCTGATCGTGGGAGCGGGAGCGCGGCACGGCGTGCGGCTCGACGTGGCCGAGGCCGCCGCGGAACGCTTCGGCCGCGCCGGTGCCCTCGGCCACGGGGACGAGGACATGGCCGCCGCGTACTTCGCGAGCTTCGAGGAGGGCAAGCCCCCCTCCTCGTAGCACCGCGGACCCGGCTCCTCGGAGCCGCGCGGACCCGCGGAGCCCGTACGTCTCAGCGGGACGTGTCCGCGGGGCCGTGGGGACTCTGGGCCGGGATCGGGCCCGCGCGGTCCAGCAGGCCCGTGCGGGCCGCGAGCGCCGCCGCTTCCAGGCGGGATCCCACGCCCAGCTTCATCAGGACCCGCTGGACGTGGGTGCGGGCCGTGGACGGGGCGATGCCCATGCCGGCCGCGATGAGCCGGGTGTCCTCGCCGTCGGCGACCCGCACCAGGACCTCCACCTCGCGGGGTGTGAGCATCTGGAGCAGCCGCTGGCCCTCGTCGTCGGGCTGGGCGGCGGGGTTGAGCAGTTCGCTGAAGGCGCCCTGGAGCAGTTGCGGGGCCACGGCCGCCTCGCCCGCCCTCGCCTTCATGATCGCGCGCTCGACACCCTCGATGCGCTCGTCATGACGTACGTAGCCGGAGGCACCGGCGGCGAACGCGGCCGCGATCCCGCGCGGGTTGGGCACCGGTCCGAGCACCAGGACGGCCACCTGCGGACGCTCCCGCTTGATCCGCACCACCGGGTCGAAGATCCCCGGCTCGGCGGGTGTCGCCGTGCCGATCAGGCACACCTCGGGTGCCCGTGTGATCACCAGCTCCGCCGCCCCCGCGGCGGGCGCCGCCGCGGCGAGCACCCGGTGCCCGCGCAGCTTCAGCGCCGAGGCCAACGCCTCGGCGAGCAGTCGGTGGTCGTCGACCACCATGAGCCGGACTCCCATCAGGCAACCCCCCAGTCCCCCCGAGCATCCCCACTGGTTCCCCGTGGATTAGGAGCCCCCCGGCTCTCCATCCCCCGGAAGCTACACGCTTGTTCGACGTTGCGCTTCCCCTACTGGAGAGAAGTGCCCCGGAATATCGAAATCCCACCCAATAGGAAGTGTTGCGGGGTACGTGTGCGGCCCCGCCCCTGAACAGGGACGGGGCCGCACACGGTGTTTCGGCCCGAACAAATCAATCCGGGGAAACGATCACCGCATTCTTTCGAAGATGATCACTTTGGTTCACTCGAAAGGTGACGGTTACTTCGTTCCGAAGGCGATCGCCAGGTACGCCTTGTCCGTCGCGGAGGTCGGCTTGTCCGCGTAGACCTGGGACATGTACAGCCGGCCGTCGGCGTAGAGGATCTCGGCGTAGTCCGGGAGCATGCTCGACTCCGCGTCACGCGTCGACTGGGTGGCCGGGTTCTCCATCAGCTTCGTCTCCTTGAAGGAGGTTCCGTCGATGCTGACGATCTGCCCGCCCTTGTCGTACGGCGGCCGCTTGTACGCGAGGAGGCTGGTGCCGTCCATGCGCAGCGGGGTGATGCTGTAGCCGTCGCCCGCGTCCGCGCGCTGGCCGGTCTGCTTGCCGGTGGCCAGGTCGAAGGCGACGATCTCGTTGGTCCGGCTGTAGTCACCGGAGCCGTCGTGCTCCTCGGTCGGGATGTACAGCTTGTCGTTGCCGACCGCGAGCGACTTGCAGAACTCGATCTTGGTGATGCCGTCGCACTTGGCCGCGTACGTCTTGCCGGGGGCCGAGATCTTGGCCCGCAGCTTGCCGGTCTTGTTGTCGATGGAGAAGAAGTCCGAGATGCCGCTGCCGTCACCGGCGGAGTCGCCGACGTCGGCCGCCACGACCAGCGGGTCGGTGGAGACGACGCTGGCGTACTCGATGCCGGGCGACATCTTGTACTCGGAGATCACCTTCCCGGACTTCGGGTCGATGGTCTGGATGTGGAGCTGGCGCGTGCTGCCGTACTGGCCGCACTTGCGGACCGCGACCAGCTTGACGCCGCCGCCGTACCCGGAGTCGTAGCAGCTGTCGCCCGTCTTGGGCGCCCACAGGGCCTTGCCGGTGGAGATGTCGAACGCTCCCCCGCCACCCGTGCTGCCCGCGGCGACCGTGTTTCCGCTGATCGTCACGTTGTCGAGGTTGATCACCTGGTCACCGGACTTGATCGTCCGGGTCCAGAGCTTGGCGCCCGCGTCGAGATCGATCGCGGCGAGCTGGGTGCATCCGTGCGAGGGCTGCGCCTTGGTGGGCATGGCCGGCTCGTAGATGATCGCCGAGCGGTTGGCGTCCGTGCTGTGCAGGCTGGCCTGGCACACCGGGCCGGGAAGCTTGATCGTCCAGTTCTTGGCGCCGGTCTTCGGGTCGTAGCCGTTGATCTCGGCGTTGCCGGTCTTGGCGTACACCTTGTCGGTGAGCCAGGAGCCGGACGTGGTCACGCTGGTGACGTCCTTCGGCACGGCCGGCGCGGGGATCTGGAAGAGCAGGTCGGAGTTGGTGTTCGCCGGCACCTTCTCGCCGCCGGTGCCCTTCTTGTCCCCGCCCTTGTCGTCACCGTTGCCGCCGGTGACACCGCCCGACTTCCCGACGTCGTGCTTGTTGCCCCCGTCGGAGCGCTGCGAGTACACGATTCCCGCGCCGACGATCAGCGCGACGGCCACGACGGCCGCCACGATGATGAGCAACTGGCTGTTGACCTTGCGCCCGCCGCTCGCCTGCGGGGCCTGCGGCTGCATCGGCATGGTCTGCGGCTGCGGGTAGCCGTACGGGCTCGGCTGCGCGGCGGGGTTGTACGGGGCCTGGGCGCCGTACGGAGCCTGCGGCTGGCCCGGGTAGCCGTAGCCCGGCTGGCCCGGGGGCGGCGTCTGCGGATAGCCGTACGGCTGCTGCGGGGACGCCGGCGGGGGCGTCTGGGGGTAGCCGTAGCCGGGGCCCGCGGCGGCGGGCGGAGGGGTGGGCGGGCCGAACCCGCCGGCGGGCGGCTCCTGCGGGGCACCGAAGCCCTGCGCGGGCGCACTCTGCGGGGCACCGAAACCGGGCGCGGGCGCGTCCTGCGGGGCGCCGGAACCCTGCGCGGGCTGCTCCTGCGGGGCGCCGGGCTCGGGGTCTGCCCCGCCCGGAGTCTGCTGAGAGCCCTGGGAGGGTTCCTGCGGTGCGCCGAAGCCCTTCGGGGGCTCGTTCGGCGGCGGGGGCGGCTGGCTCATGACGTGAATACCTCGGGATAAGAAGGGACGGCGGGCCTGTGCGCGTGCGGGACGCGAGGGAACGGGACGGGAGCGTCGGTCACTTGCCGTAGGCCAGCATCAGCTTCTCCTTCGCCTCGTCGTTGCCCGTCAGGCGGGTCGTGGAGATGTAGAAGCGTCCGTCCACGAAGTCGACGGCCTTGGAGTAGAAGCCGGCCTCGATCGCCGCGGTGCCCTGCGGGTTCTGGAGCAGCTTCGTGGGCGTGTGGCCGCTCCCACCCGTCGGGATCGACACGACGCGGCCGCCCCCGTCGTACGACGCCTCGACGTAGGCGACGAGCGCGCCGCCGTCCGTCTTCATCGGCATCATCGTCGCGTCCGTCGGGGACTTGACGCGCCACTTCTCCTTGCCGGTCGCGAGGTTGAACGCGACGATCTCGTTCGGCCCGGTCTTCGCCTCGGTCGGCAGATAGAGCGTGTCGGCGTCGGCGACGGCACCGAAGCAGCCCGCCAGGTCACGGTCGAGGATCGCGAATCCGCACTCCGGCGCGAAGCCGTCGTCGCTCTTGAGCTGGGAGCGCAGGTCGCCGTTGTCCTTCAGGACGGTGATGTTGAACTTCTTCTTCGCGTCGTTCGTCAGGTAGAGCACGACCGGGTCCACGGAGTAGGCGCGCCCGACCCGCCAGCCCTTGGGGATCTTCGTCGTCCAACGGGCCTTGCCGGTGGCCGGGTCCAGTTCCTGCACCTCGTCGTGCTCGGTGCTGCTGCCGGCCCCGCAGGCCGAGACGGCCAGCAGCTTGGAGCCGCCCGCGAATCCCGCCGGGTAGCAGCTCGCGCCGTACTTCTTCTTGTCCCAGAGCTTCCTGCCGCTGCCGACGTCGTAGGCCGTTCCCGACATCGAGCGGCCGACCGTCAGCGTCTTGCCGGTGATGGACAGGTCGATCGAGATCGTGCTGTCGAACAGATCGCCCTCCGCGACCTGCGCGGTCCAGCCCTTGGCTCCGGTGTTCAGGTCGACCTGCTGGAGCTGGTTGCACTTCGCGCTGCTGGCGGAGCCGCTCATGTAGGCGACGACGACCTTGTCGTCGGCCGTCTTCTGCGGGGTGACCGCGCAGATCTTCTGCGGGAAGGTCAGCGCGGGCCAGGCCGGCTTGCCGTCACCGACGTCGAACGCGAAGAGCTGCTTGTACGCGGCCTTCACCGCCGCCTTGCCGGTGATCCACATGCCGGGGGCCTCGGCACCCGAACCGGGCGCGTCCGGCGCCGACTTGTACCAGAGGACCTTCGCCTCGCCCGCCTTGCGGCCGGCGTTCAGGTCGTCGTTCTCCTCGCCGCCGTCACCGCTGCCGTCGCCGGGGTTGACCGGATCGTCCGAGGCGGGCGCGGACACGGACGGGCTGTGGCTGGGACTCTCCTTCGCGACGGGCTTCTTGTCGCCCCCGCCGCTGGTGACCGCCCACACGGTGCCGCCGACGACGAGCAGACCCGCCACCGCCGCGGCGACGACGAGCGCGGGCTTCCCCTTGAGCGGGTTCTTCGAGCCACCGCCGGGACCGCCGGGCTGCGGGGTGCCGGGACCGCCCGGGTAGGGCGCCTGGGGCGGATAGCCGTACCCCTGCTGCTGCCCGTATCCGTACGGACCGGGCTGGCCGTAGGGGCCCGGCTGCTGCGGCTGCCCGTACGGTCCGGGCTGCTGCGGCTGTCCGTACGGACCCGACTGGGCGTAGGGGCCGGGCTGCTGCGGGTATCCGTAGCCGGGCTGCGGAGGTCCGGCGGGCGGGGTGTTCTGGGGCGCGGGCGCCTGGGGCGGCTGCGCGGGAGGAGCGGGCGTGCCCTGCGGCGCGGGAGGCGTGTTCGGAGGCGTGCCCTGCGGCGGCGGAGGCGTGCTCTGCGGTGCGCCGAAGCCACCACCCGACCGCGGGTCCGGCGAGGCGCCGGCGCCGCCCGTCGGCGGCTGGTCCTGCGGTGCTCCGAAACCGCCCTGCGGTGGCTGACTCGGCGGCTGACTCATCAGCGCGTCCCCCTCTTCACTGATGTGACCCCCCACCGGCGGCACCCGTTTCGCGCCTCGTCCGGTGGATCTCAGACTGTTCTCAGACCGCTCTTTCTATCACTCCAGGGGGCGTGAACAGGGGGCCGGTGCGCGCCCTGTTCCCAAGGGAGGACCGGGCTGTGATGCCGCCGTTACGCGCCTTCACGCGCCCTTCACGCCGGGCGCGCAAGGCGAGTTCAGCGGCCGGGGACGTCCGTCACGCGGGGCGCTTTCGACAACTCGGGGGCACCTGGGGGCACTTGCGCGCCCTTCGCGCGGGCCGTGCGCGCCGGGCCCGCACGCCGGGCGGGCGGTGCCTCCGCGACCCGAAGACACCGCCCGCCTCACAAGGGGCTGTCGCCCCTCGCGCTCACGCGTCTTCCGCCAGCTCCAGCCAGCGCATCTCCAGTTCCTCCCGCTCGCCCGCCAACTCGCGCAGTTCGGTGTCGAGTCGGGCGACCTTGCCGAAGTCGGTGGCGTTGTCGGCGATCTGGGCGTGCAGCTTCGTCTCCTTCTCGGAGATCTTGTCGAGCTGCCGCTCGATCTTCTGGAGTTCCTTCTTCGCGGCGCGGGCGTCGGCGGCCGACGCGGACTTCGCCGGGGCGGGAGCGGCGGCGAGCACGGTGGCCGCGGCCGCCTCCTCCATCTTCCTGCGCCGCTCCAGGTACTCGTCGATTCCGCGCGGAAGCATCCGCAGGGTGCCGTCGCCGAGGAGCGCGAACACGTTGTCCGTGGTGCGCTCGATGAAGAAGCGGTCGTGGGAGATCACGATCATGGAGCCGGGCCAGCCGTCGAGGAGGTCCTCGAGCTGGGTGAGGGTCTCGATGTCGAGGTCGTTCGTCGGCTCGTCGAGGAAGAGGACGTTGGGCTCGTCCATCAGCAGGCGCAGGATCTGCAGCCGGCGGCGCTCACCGCCGCTGAGGTCCCCGACCGGCGTCCACTGCTTCTCCTTGTTGAAGCCGAACGTCTCGCAGAGCTGCCCCGCGGTCATCTCGCGGCCCTTGCCGAGGTCGACGCGGTCGCGGACGGACTGGACGGCCTGCAGGACGCGCCAGGTGGGGTCGAGTTCGCCGACCTCCTGGGAGAGGTAGGCGAGCTTGACGGTCTTGCCGGTGACGATCCGGCCGGCGGCGGGCTGCTGCTCGCCCTCGGTGCGGGCGGCCTCGGCCAGGGCCCGCAGCAGGGAGGTCTTGCCCGCTCCGTTCACACCCACCAGGCCGACACGGTCACCGGGGCCGAGCTGCCAGGTCAGGTGCTTGAGCAGCACCTTGGGACCGGCCTGGACGGTCACGTCCTCCAGTTCGAAAACGGTCTTGCCGAGCCGGGAGTTGGCGAACCGCATCAGCTCGCTCTTGTCGCGGGGCGGCGGCACGTCGGCGATCAGCTCGTTGGCGGCCTCGACGCGGAAGCGCGGCTTGGAGGTGCGGGCGGGGGCGCCGCGGCGCAGCCAGGCCAGCTCCTTGCGGACCAGGTTCTGCCGCTTGACCTCCTCGGTCGCGGCGATGCGCTCACGCTCGGCGCGGGCGAACACGTAGTCGGAGTAGCCGCCCTCGTACTCGTAGACCGCGCCCTTCTGCACGTCCCACATCCGGGTGCAGACCTGGTCGAGGAACCACCGGTCGTGCGTGACGCAGACCAGGGCGGAGCGGCGCTCGCGCAGGTGTCCGGCGAGCCAGGCGATGCCCTCGACGTCCAGGTGGTTGGTGGGCTCGTCGAGGACGATCAGGTCCTGCTCGTCGATGAGCAGCTTCGCCAGCGCGATACGGCGGCGCTCGCCGCCGGAGAGCGGGCCGATCACGGTGTCGAGGCCCTGCGGGAAGCCGGGCAGGTCGAGACCGCCGAACAGGCCCGTCAGGACGTCCCTGATCTTGGCGTTGCCCGCCCACTCGTGGTCGGCCATGTCCCGGATGACCTCGTGGCGCACGGTGGCCTCGGGGTCGAGCGAGTCGTGCTGGGTGAGCACGCCGACGTTCAGGCCGCCGGAGTGCGTGACACGGCCGGTGTCGGGCTCCTCCAGCCGGGCGAGCATGCGGATCAGGGTGGTCTTGCCGTCACCGTTCCGGCCGACCACGCCGATGCGGTCGCCCTCGCTGACGCCGAGGGAGACCCCGTCGAGCAGTGCACGGGTGCCGTACACCTTGCTGACGGACTCGACATTGACCAGGTTGACGGCCATTTCTCTCCTGAACAACGGGGACGATCGACCGGACGATCGACCCTCAAGGGTAGTCCGCGCGGCGGGTGTCCCCCGCCGCGCGTTCAGCGGCCGCTCAGCCGAGCACGGTCGCCCCGGGCGCCGGGGACTGCGTGACGCGCACCGCGCGGCAGGTGCCCGAGTCCTGGAGCGCCCGGCCGACGGCCCGCGCGGACTCCGCGTCCGGCGCGAGGAACGCCGTCGTCGGGCCCGACCCGGACACGAGCGCGGCGAGCGCGCCGGCCGCGCGGCCCGCCGCGAGGGTGTCGGCGAGGGCCGGGAAGAGGGAGAGCGCCGCGGGCTGGAGGTCGTTGGAGACGGTGCGCGCGAGGGCTCCGGCGTCGCCCTTCGCCAGGGCGTCCAGCAGATCCTGCGAGGCGACCGGCTCCGGGACGCGCACGCCCTCGTTCATCCGGTCGAACTCCCGGAAGACCGCCGGGGTCGACAGTCCGCGCTCGGCCATCGCGAACACCCAGTGGAAGGTCCCGCCGACGTCCAGGAGGCGCAGCTTCTCGCCCCGGCCGGTACCGAGCGCCGCCCCGCCCACCAGGGAGAACGGCACATCGCTGCCCAACTCGGCGCAGATGTCGAGGAGTTCTTCGCGCGAGGCGTTCGTGCCCCACAGGGTGTCGCAGGCGAGCAGCGCGCCCGCCCCGTCCGCGCTGCCTCCGGCCATGCCGCCGGCGACGGGGATGTCCTTGGCGATGTGCAGATGGACGGCGGGGTCGATGCCGTGGCGGCGGGCCAGTTCCAGGGCGGCGCGGGCCGCGAGGTTGGTGCGGTCGAGGGGCACCTGGCCGGCGTCCGGGCCCGCGCAGGTGACGCGCAGCTCGTCCGCGGGGGTGACCGTCACCTCGTCGTGGAGGCCGACCGCGAGAAAGACGTTGGCCAGGTCGTGGAAGCCGTCGGGGCGTGCGCCGCCGACCGCGAGCTGGACGTTGACCTTGGCAGGGACGCGTACCGTCACCGTCTCCGTCACGGCTGGGTCGACTCCTCGTTCTCGGGGGTGTGCCGGGGGGTGCCCGCGTCGTCCCGGTCCGCCGCCGCGCGGTTCTCCGCGATGCGGACGAACTCCTCGACCGTCAGCGACTCCCCGCGGGCCTGCGGCGAGATCCCGGCGGCGACGAGCGCCGCCTCGGCGGCGGGCGCGGAACCGGCCCACCCGGCGAGGGCGGCGCGCAGCGTCTTGCGGCGCTGGGCGAAGGCGGCGTCCACCGCGGCGAACACCTCGCTCTTGGTGGCCGTCGTGCTGATCGGCTCGGTGCGCCGGGTGAGCGCCACGAGACCGCTGTCGACGTTGGGCGCGGGCCAGAAGACGTTGCGCCCGATGGAACCGGCCCGCTTCACGTCGGCGTACCAGTTCGCCTTCACCGACGGCACGCCGTACACCTTCGAGCCGGGCGGCGCGGCGAGCCGGTCGGCGACCTCCGCCTGGACCATCACGAGGGTGCGCTCGATGGTCGGGAAGGTGTCGAGCATGTGCAGCAGGACGGGCACGGCGACGTTGTACGGGAGGTTCGCGACGAGCGCGGTGGGCGGCGGGCCCGGCAGCTCCCGGACCTGCATGGCGTCCGAGTGGACCAGCGCGAAGCGGTCGGCGCGCTGCGGCATGCGGGCCTGGACCGTCGCGGGGAGCGCGCTCGCGAGGACGTCGTCGATCTCGACGGCGACGACCCGGTCCGCCGTCTCCAGCAGGCCGAGCGTCAGGGAGCCGAGGCCGGGGCCCACCTCCACGACCACGTCGTCGGGCCGCACCTCCGCGGTCCGCACGATGCGGCGCACCGTGTTCGCGTCGATGACGAAGTTCTGGCCGCGCTGCTTGGTGGGCCGTACGCCGAGGACGGCCGCGAGTTCGCGGATCTCGGCGGGGCCCAGGAGGGCGTCGGAGGTGGGGCTGGTCACGAGCCAAGGGTACGGGGGGCCGGGCCCGGGCCGTGCAGCCGCGGCCCGGCGGCACGGGTGTCAGCCGTGCCACCGGGGTCCCGCGGTGCCGGGAGTGGGCATCCGGCCGGCCGGCGCCTCGGTACCGGAGTCGGCGTGCGGCCGCATCCGGTGCCTCGGTGCCGGATGCGGCGTGCGGCCGTGTCGGGGTCAGCGGTGCAGGTGCCTGCCGCAGTGCGGCCACGGGGTCGCCCCGCGGCGCATGTACAGCTTCTTGGCCCTGCTGGTCTGTTCCGCGGCCGGCGCGTCCTGGGGGCGCCCGCTGCCGCCGAGGGTGTGCCAGGTGCGGGTGTCGAACTGGTAGAGGCCGCCGTAGGTGCCGGAGGGATCCACGGCGCCGGGCCGGCCGCCGGACTCGCAGGCGGCGAGGCCCGCCCAGTTCAGGTGGTCGGCGCCGCCTCGGGACGGGGGATGCGGCTTCGTGCCGACCCTGACCGTCCGGGGCTGCGGCTGCCGCACCACCTCGGAGGCCTCCAGCCGGGGCCGCTGCTTGACGCCGTTGACCGTGCGCAGGGTGTAGGTGAGACGCCGGGCCCCGTACCTGCCGGGGTCATCGACGACCTCGACGCCCTGGAACAGCGAGTCGTCGTCCGCCCGCCGCACCTCGAACGGGATCCGTTCCTCGCGGACCTCCCTGGCCCCGGTGACCCGCAGGACGGTGACGGTCTGCCCGTCCCGCGGGAAGCTCCCGGCCGGTACGGAGGTCATGTCCTGTCCGTGCAGGGTGATCCCGGCCTCCCGCACGGCCTCCGCGACGCTCGCCGCGTTGGTGCGGATCGTCCGGGCCCGGCCGTCGGCCATGATCGTGACCGCGCGTTCGGTCCGTACGTCGAGCTCCAGCCCCTCGCGCCCGATGCGCCGCGAGCGCGAGGCCGACAGATGGGCGCCCTCGGCGCGCACCCCCAGTTGGCCGAGCGCCCCGTCCACGGTGTGCGCCGTGGTCCACACCCTGCGCCGCTCCCCGTCGATGGTGAGGTGCACCGGGCGCCCGTAGCGCACGGCGACCTCGTCCCCGCTGGCGAGGGCGGTGCCGGGGGCCGGCGCGACCATGTCGTGGGGGCCCACCTTCACGCCCTCGTCGGCGAGCAGTTCCGTCACGTCGTCCGCGAAGGTGTGCAGGGTGCGCGGTCTGCCGTCGACGCTGAGCTCGATCGCCTTGTCGTTGGCGACGAACGCGGAGGTGCCGCCTGCCAGGAAGGCCACGACCAGGGCCTGCGGGATCAGCCGGCGCAGGGCCTGGGCCTCGGGGCGCTCGGAGCCCCGCTTGCGCCGGGCCGCGCGCCGCGCCTCGGCCCGGCCGCCCGTACCGCGCCCGGCCTCCCGCCCGCCGGGAGTGCCGTCCCACGGGGTGCCGCCGACCGGGGTGTCCGGCAGCGGGCGCGGCAGACGGGGCTCGGTCGGCGCGTCGGGCGCGACCCGCACGGTGCGGCCACCCCGGGCGCCGGGCACGCCCTGTACGCCGTACGGCGGGGTTCGGGGCGCCTCCGGCACCGCGGGCCCGACGACGGGCGGCGCGTAGGCGGGGCCCCAGGACTCGGGGGAGACGGCGGCGTACGGCTGCTCGTGGGCCGGGTGCTCCGGATGGCCGGTGTGCTCGCCGTACCCTCCGTACCCGCCGGAGAAGCCTTCGCGGCCGGAGTGACCCTCTTGGCCGGGATACCCCTGGTGGCCGGGGTAGGCCTCCTGCCCGGCGTGCCCGGGATGGACGGGATGGACGGCGCGCGTCTCGTGGTCCGGGTACGCCCGGTGACCGGAGGCCGGCCCCGCCCCGTACCCCCGGTACTCCCCGTGACCGCCGTACCCCTCCTGGGAGACCGCTCCGGCCGGCTCGAATCCGGCGGACGCGTCAGCCCCGTCGAACACTCCCGGCGGTCCGAACACCCCCGGCGGTCCGAACACTCCGGGCGGTCCGAACACTCCGGGCGGTCCGGCCATGCCGAGCGGGGCCGCCACGGTGGGCGCGCCGGCCACGGCGGCGGCGCCGGTGACGAGGGTCGTGGCCTCGGGGCCACCGTTCGGTCCGTACGTCTTGTACGGCTCGTACCGCGAGCTGCTCACGACGACACGCTCCAGGGTCCGGATCGGGCGACCAGAACCTAGCGGAGCGATCGTCACTCTCCCAAGCAACGCGGCTACGCTGTGTCGCGACACTCCCTCACCGAAGACACCTGACCGGCCGTGGAAAACCC
The DNA here is from genome assembly GCF_042790435.1 of Streptomyces sp. NPDC056738. Classification (NCBI taxonomy): domain Bacteria; kingdom Bacillati; phylum Actinomycetota; class Actinomycetes; order Kitasatosporales; family Streptomycetaceae; genus Streptomyces; species Streptomyces sp. NPDC056738. The sequence goes on along the minus strand of NZ_JBHTZF010000012.1, from coordinate 166,140 downwards.
TCGGAACCGTTACGGGTCAGTAATCGAACGCGCGCGCGGTGTTGGCGGAGATCGAGGTCGCCAGCGTGTCCTCGTCGATCCCCCGCACCGCGGCCATGGCGCGCACCGTGACCGGAATGAGATACGGAGCGTTGGGCCGTCCGCGGTACGGCGCGGGGGTCAGGAAGGGCGCGTCGGTCTCGACGAGGACGAGTTCGAGCGGGGCCACGGCCAGCGCGTCGCGCAGCGGCTGGGCGTTCTTGAAGGTCATGTTGCCGGCGAAGGACATGAAGTATCCGGCGCGGGCGCAGATCTCGGCCATCTCGGCGTCGCCGGAGTAGCAGTGGAAGACGGTCCGTTCCGGGGCGCCCTCCTCCGCGAGGACGCGCAGGACGTCGGCATGGGCGTCGCGGTCGTGGATGACCAGGGCCTTCCCGTGCCGCTTGGCGATCTCGATGTGGGCGCGGAAGGAGCGCTCCTGCGCCTCCTTGCCCTCGGGCCCGGTGCGGAAGTGGTCGAGGCCCGTCTCGCCGACGCCCTTCACGTGCGGCAGCGCGGCGAGACGGTCGATCTCGGCGAGCGCCTCGTCCAGGGCCCCGTCGCCGCCTGGTACGCGCGCTCCCTGCCGCGACCAGCCGTCGGGGTCGCCGAGCACGATGCGGGGTGCCTCGTTCGGGTGCAGGGCGACGGTGGCGTGGACGGTGTCGTGCGTGGCCGCCGTCTCGGCCGCCCAGCGGGAGCCCTTCACGTCGCAGCCGACCTGGACGACCGTCGTCACGCCGACGGAGGCGGCCTTGGCGAGGGCGTCCTCGACCGTGCCGGACTGCATGTCGAGGTGGGTGTGGGAATCGGCCACGGGCACGCGCAGCGGCTCGGGGAGCGGCGGCGCGGCGTTCTTGTCGGCGGCGGAGGAGGCGGAAGGCATGCCCCGATCCTACGAAGGGGGCATGCCCGGCCTCACCTCGCGGGGAGCGGGCAGGCCGTCCCTGGAGTACCGCCCGGGAGCGGGCGGGCCGTGCCGGTGGTCCCGCCTCCCGGGCCGGTGGTCCCGCCTCCCGGGCCGGTGGTCCCGCCTCCCGGGCCGGTGGTCCCGCCTCCCGGGCCGGTGGTCCCGCCCGGCGGGGTCAGCCCGCCCGGCGGTGCTGGAACGGGTGCAGCAGGTCCGACAGGTGCCAGTGGTGCGGCTCCTTCGGGGTGTCGGCGGAGGACTCGGCCCGGGTCTCCCCCTCCGCGCCGTCCTCGGACCGGCGCGCGGGCACGGGCTTGCGGGTGCCGTGGGTCGCGGAGCGCATCGAGTCGAGGGCGAAGGACACCTGGCCGGCGCGCATGATGCGCACCACGTGGCTGTCGCAGTTCAGGCAGGTGGGCCGGCTGAGCGGAGACGGCACGACCTCGCCGTCCGCCACGTACACGACGTACTCGGAGCCTTCCGTGTCGCGGTGGTGCTCGATCTCGTAGGACTGCTCCCAGCCGTGCCCGCAGCGCATGCAGGCGAACGAATACGATTCGTGGACGACGGCCGTCGCCGTGCCGCGATGCCTGGTCTGTTCGGTGACCTGACCGGCGGCGCCGCCCCCGGTCCGTCCTGTGGTCTCACTCATGCCAGCCGCTCCTCTTGTCCGCTGGACAAGCACCCCCGTCGGCGAATTCCCCCGGAATTCCACCGGTTCGCCGGAGGCGAGGGACGGGTACGTCCCTTCGTCCAGTGGACGCCTCTCCCGGCCCGAACGCATCCGGCCTGCCGAGTGTTGGAGCCGTCTTGGCCTTTCCTTGTCGGAAGGCTCCTGTCACGCGGCCTGATCTTTGCTTTTCACGATAGTCCTTTGCCCTTCTATGGGCCGCTTCGTTCGGCGTTCTTTGCCGCCACGACCGCATCGAAGACGTCCCGCTTGGGAATCCCCGCTTCGGCGGCGACGGCGGCGATGGCCTCCTTGCGCCGCTCCCCCGCCTCCTCGCGCACCCGCACCCTGCGCACCAGCTCACCGGCGTCCAGTTCCTCGGCGCCCTTCTCGGGGGCGCCCTCGACGACGACGGTGATCTCGCCGCGGACCCCCTCGGCGGCCCAGGCGGCCAGCTCGCCCAGCGGGCCGCGCTTGACCTCCTCGTACGTCTTGGTCAGTTCGCGGCAGACGGCGGCGCGCCGCTGGGTGCCGAAGACCTCCGCCATGGCGGCGAGGGTGTCGTCGAGCCGGTGGGGCGCCTCGAAGTAGACGAGCGTGCGGCGCTCCTCGGCGACCTCCCGCAGCCGGGACAGCCGCTCACCGGCCTTCCTGGGCAGGAAGCCCTCGAAGCAGAAGCGGTCCACGGGCAGGCCGGACAGCGCGAGCGCGGTGAGCACGGCGGAGGGGCCGGGGACGGCGGTGACCTTGATGTCCTTCTCGACCGCGGCCGCGACGAGCCGGTAGCCGGGGTCCGACACGGACGGCATCCCGGCGTCGGTCACCAGCAGGACCCGCGCCCCGCCGACGAGCGCCTCGACGAGTTCCGGGGTCCGGGCGGCCTCGTTCCCCTCGAAGTACGACACGATCCGCCCCGTCGGCTGGACGCCGAGGGCCTGGGTGAGCCGGCGCAGCCTGCGGGTGTCCTCGGCGGCGACGACATCGGCCCCGGTCAGTTCGGCGGCGAGCCGTGGCGGCGCGTCCGAGATGTCGCCGATGGGAGTGCCTGCCAACACAAGGATTCCTGTCACGGTCCCATCCTCGCAGGGGTGCGGCCCGACAAGCTCATCCGACCGGAAGGGGGCCATGCACGGGACTCCCACAGACCTGTTCCCTACGATGGCGCGGTGACCAGTACCGCGTCCTCCACGGACACCCGGCAGGGGCAGGGCCAGGCCGCCGACGCTCGGCGGCCGTCGTGGCAGCAGCGGCTGCGCCGATTCGGCTACACGGCGCCGCCCCGAAGTGATGTGCGCGACCGGCTCGTACCGCCGTACGCCCAGCCAGGCCCGGGTATCTGGGCCGCGCTCGGGCTGCGTCAGGGAGTCGCCGACCGTTTCAACCGCTGGTCGGGCTGGGTGGGCCCGCTCCTGGTGACCCTGCTCGCCGGGTTGCTGCGGTTCTGGAACCTGGGCAGCCCCAAGGCGGTGATATTCGACGAGACGTACTACGCGAAGGACGCCTGGGCACTCTTCCACCGCGGCTACGAGGTCAACTGGACGAAGGACGCCAACGACCTGATCCTTCGGAGCAACGGGCATGTGAAGATCCCGACCGACGCCGCGTATGTCGTGCACCCGCCGATCGGGAAGTACGTCATCGGGCTCGGCGAGTGGATGTTCGGCTTCAACCCCTTCGGCTGGCGCTTCATGACGGCGCTGCTCGGCACCCTGTCGGTGCTGCTGCTGTGCCGGATCGGGCGCCGCCTGTTCCGCTCGACGTTCCTCGGCTGCCTCGCGGGGCTGCTGATGGCGGTGGACGGTCTGCACTTCGTGATGAGCCGCACCTCGCTGCTCGACGGTGTGCTGATGTTCTTCGTGCTGGCGGCCTTCGGCTGTCTGGTCGTGGACCGGGACAAGGCGCGGGCGAGACTGGCCGAGGCGCTGCCGGTCGACGAGAACGGTGTCGTCCGCCCCGACGCCCACATCGCGGAGACGACCCGTCTCGGCCTGCGGCCCTGGCGCTGGACGGCGGGCCTCATGCTGGGCCTGGCCATCGGCACCAAGTGGAACGGGCTGTACGTCCTCGCCGCGTTCTGCGTGATGGCGGTCCTGTGGGACGTGGCCTCGCGCCGGGTCGCGGGCGCCCGGCACCCCTACACGGCGGCTCTGCGGCACGACACCGGCATCACCTTCCTGGCGACGGTCCCGGTCGCCCTGGCCGTCTACCTGGTCTCCTGGACCGGCTGGATCCTGTCGCCGGACAACGGCAAGGGCGGCTACTTCCGCAACTGGGCCGTGACGGACGGCAAGGGCGGCAACTGGACCTTCCTGCCGGACTGGCTGCGCAGCCTGTGGCACTACGAGCACGAGGTCTACAAGTTCCACGTCGGCCTGTCGTCGCCGCACACCTACCAGTCCAACCCGTGGAGCTGGATCGTCGCGGGCCGCCCGGTCTCGTACTTCTACGAGTCCCCGCTGCCCGGCAAGGACGGCTGCCCCGCCGACGCCGGCGACAAGTGCGCCCGCGAGGTGCTGGCGCTCGGCACGCCCCTGCTGTGGTGGGCCGCCTGCTTCGCGGTCCTGTACGTGCTGTGGCGCTGGGCCTTCCGCCGCGACTGGCGGGCGGGCGCCATCGCCTGCGGCATCGCGGCCGGCTACCTCCCCTGGTTCCTGTACCAGGAGCGCACGATCTTCTTCTTCTACGCGGTCGTCTTCGTCCCGTTCCTGTGTCTGGCCGTGACGATGATGATCGGCGCGATCCTCGGCCCACCCGGCTCCGGAGAACGCCGCCGAGTGATCGGCGCAGCAGGAGCCGGCGTCCTGGTCCTCCTGATCCTGTGGAACTTCATCTACTTCTGGCCCCTGTACACGGGCACGGCCATCCCGATCGAACAGTGGCGGTCCAGGATGTGGCTGGACACGTGGGTCTAGCCGACCGGGCAGAGCCCGAAGACCGCGAACAGCAGGCGGCGGTCACCCGCCGCCTGCTGTACCACCTGAACGCTCCGATCACCGACCACTGCCACCTGCGCGGCGTCCTGCCCGCACCGGGCGCCGTGCGTGTCGCCGTCCGCGTCGGAGACGACGAGGACAGCCGGGACCTCCTCTACGAGATCCCCGACGACACGGTGACCCCTTACTGGATCCCCGGCCTGCTGCGTACCGTCCTGACTGGACCCCGGACGTACGGCAGCGGTGACGTCGACGAGGTCATGGGGATGACGCTCATCCGCCTGCGCCCGGAGGAGATCACCCCCGACCCGGAGCCGGAACAGGGTCGGGCCCTCACCTTCGTGCACGCCCTGTCCGACCCCGGTGACGTCGAGGACCCCTTTCTGATCGGCTTCCTGATGCACGGCGACGGGCTGTTGCGCCTGTACGTGCAGCGTCCCGATCGGCCCGGCATCGTCGGCGTGGACGTCCGTCCGGCCGGGACCCCGCACACCGCCCTGATCGCCTCCGTGCCCTCCCTCCTCGGGGAGGAGCAGTACCGACGGCCGGCCCCTGACGACCCGCACTGTGACCTCCTGGTCGACCTGACCGGCTGGTAGAACCGTCATGCGGCCCGCCCTACCGATGCCGGGCAAGGAATGCCGCACCTGGCCAAAACCAACCAGCGTCCGGTTCTCACGATCACGGCCCAGGGACGCACGCGGCTTGGGAGACCACAGGCGGAGCCAAAGCGCCCTCCTCGGGGCCCCAAGGACGCTCCCTGGAGCGCGGGTCTGACTGGACGGACACCACGGGAGGCGCGGCCGCGAGCCGCGCCCCCGTGGTCGTCGGTGGCTAGGGCTTGTCCGCTTCCTGCGGATCGGCGATCTCAGGTCGTCGACTCGACCGGATCACCACGGCACCGAGGAACAACGGCCCCGACCCGGTCGCCGGCCCCAACCCCGGGATCGGGTCGGTGAACAGCTCGATGAGGCGCCCGGTCAAGACCATGCTGAGGGCCATCAGCAGCGCTCCCCAACCGTAGAGGCGAGGGCGCTCGACCCTCGGTCGGATCCTGGGGAGCACCCACCCGAAGGTGATCGCCGCGACGCCGAGGGCGACGCCCACCGACGCCATCAGCGCCATGAATGTCGTGAAGCAGATGAAGAGCAGGTGCACGGTTCCCCCCGTCACGCGCCGAATCCCCGACGAAACGTGGCGCGATCATTACAGCCCTTGGCGCCGCGCGTCCACGCCTCGCGCGGGCCGCCGCCGCACCTGACGCTTCACCGTCGGCCGGCCTCGGACGATCAGCACGGCGATCCTCTCGTCGACCCGACCTGCCGGTGAGGCCGCGGCAAGGGGATCACGGATGTGGCTGGATTCGTGGGTTCCGGGTGGGGTGGGTGGCTGGAATGGGTCCGCGGGACACGTCCGTGAACGGTGTTCGTGGATGCGGCCGTTTTCGTGGCTAACGATTCGGCGAAGGTCTGCACCACCAGCCCCTCCCGCGCCTAGAGTGCAGCATGCACCGACTTTTCTGAACGCGTTCAGAAGTTCGGAGAAGGGGTCACGGGGAGGGGTCGCGCGATGCGCAAGGGGGCCAGGGCTGCCGTCATAGGCAGCGTGTTCGCGGTGATGGTGGGCGGCGCCGGGTACGGCGCCTACAACGTGGTGACGGCGGTCAGCGGGGACGGCGGCACGGGAGCCGGCGGGCCCGCGGCGGTGAAGACCGGGCCGCCGAGCGGCGCCGAGGTCAAGGAGACCAGCCGCGCCTTCTTCGCTGCCTGGGAGAAGGGCGAAGCGGCCAAGGCGGCCGCGCTGACGAACTACGCGACGAACGCCGAGGGCCTGCTCGCCGGCTACCGCGACGACGCGCATCTGACCGACGTGAAGATCACCCCGGGTGCCGCCTCCGGGGCCCGGGTGCCGTTCTCCGTCAAGGCCACGGTGTCCTACGACGGGAAGAGCGAGCCGTTCGCGTACGACTCCGAACTGACCGTCGTGCGCGGCGAGACCACCGGCAAGGCCCTGGTCGACTGGAAGCCCTCCGTCGTCCACCCGGAGCTGAAGGACGGCGACACGCTGGTCACGGGCGAGTCGGCGAGCCCGGCGATCGAGGCCGTGGACCGGAACAACGTTGTCCTGACGAAGGAGAAGTACCCCTCCCTGGGGCCGATCCTGGACGCGCTCCGGGCGAAGTACGGCGACAAGGCGGGCGGCACACCCGGCATCGAGCTGTCGATCCGGCACGGCGCCGAGGGCACCGGCGGCGACACGACCCTGGTCACCCTCGCCAAGGGACGGCCGGGCAGGGTCCGTACGACACTCAGCGCGAACGCGCAGGCCGCGGCCGAGAAGGCCGTCACCCGGTACGCCGAGTCCTCCGTCGTGGCGGTCAAGCCCAGCACCGGAGAGGTGCTCGCCGTCGCCAACCACCGCTCGGACGGCTTCAACGCGGCCTTCCTCGGCAAACTCGCGCCCGGCTCCACGATGAAGATCATCAGCGCGGCGACCCTCATCGACAACGGCATCACGACGGCGAACGGGCCCGCGACCTGCCCCGACACCGCGGTCTGGCAGAGCCAGACCTTCCACAACCTCACCGGCATGAAGCCGCAGGAGAACGCCACGCTCTCCGACAGCTTCTCGCGCTCCTGCAACACCGCCTTCGTGAAGTACGCGGACGACGTGAAGGTCGACTCCCTCACCAACGAGGCCCAGCAGCGCTTCGGACTGGGCCAGAACAACTGGAAGACCGGCATCGAGTCCTTCGACGGCTCGGTGCCCGCCTCCGGCGGCCCGGACACGGCGGCCAACATGATCGGCCAGGGCCAGGTCCAGATGAGCCCGCTGAACATGGCGTCGGTCACCGCCACCGCGATGACGGGCGCGTTCCGGCAGCCGGTCATCGTGCCGCGCTCCCTGGACGGCCGTGAACTGGCCACCGCGAAGGGCCTGTCCTCCGGTACGGTCGCCCAGCTCCGCGCGATGATGAACCGCACGGCCGTCAGTGGCACCGCGGCCCAGGTGATGGCGGGACTCGGCGGCAGCATCGGGGCCAAGACCGGTTCCGCCGAGGTCGACGGCCAGGCCAGGTCCAACAGCTGGTTCACCGGGTACCGCAACGACATCGCGGCCGCCGCCATGACGCAGGAGGGCGGCCACGGCGGGCAGGCGGCCGGCCCGATCGTCGCAGCTGTGCTACGAACGGGCGGCTGAAGTCGCTCCGCACAGGACGGGACCCTAGGGTGGTGCCTCTCGTTGAGGAGCGAGAGGCACGGGGGCACCAGAGGGCACCACGGGGCACCAGGGGACGGCGGAGGACACAGGGCAGTGGGCAAGAGAAGGCGCGTCGCCGAGAGACCGAAGACGAAGCAGCCCGCCGTGCTCGGCGGGGTGATCGCCGTCGCCGTCGTCGGCGTGGCCCTGGGTGCCTACAGCCTCTACGGCAGCGGGGCGTCGGCCGACGAGGGGACCACGGCCACCACCCGCAAGGCCGTCAAGACGGGCCCGCTGTCGGCCGCCGAGGTCACCATGGCGTCCACCACCTTCCTGAAGGCCTGGCAGAGCGGCGACGTCACCCGGGCGGCCGCGGCGACCGACGACTCGGCCGCCGCCGCCACCACGCTGACCGGCTTCGGCAAGGACGCCCGCATCAGCGGAGTGACCCTGACCGCCGGCAAGCGCTCGGGCGCCGACATCCCCTTCACCGTCAAGGGCACCGTCACCTACAAGGGCATGACCAAGCCCCTGTCGTACTCCACGAAGCTGACGGTGGTGCGGCGGGCGAAGGACGGCGTGGCCCTGGTGGGCTGGAAGCCGTCCGTGGTCCACCCCGACCTCCAGGACGGCGACCGGCTGGTGACCGGCGAGGCCGGGACGCCGCCGGTCACCGCCATCGACCGGCACGGCGGTGAGCTGACCGCCGCCAAGTACCCCTCCCTGGGCACGGTCCTCGACGGGCTGCGCGAGAAGTACGGCAAGACGGCCGGCGGCAAGGCCGGCATCGAGCTGCGCGTGGTCCGCAAGGCAGCGGCCAAGGGCGCCCAGAAGACCCCCGACAAGACCCTGCTGACGCTCAGCGCGGGCACGCCGGGCAAGGTCCAGACGACACTGAGCCCGACCCTCCAGGCGGAGGCCGAACGTCTGGTGGCCGCCAAGCCGAAGGCGTCGGTGGTCCTGATGCGCCCCTCGACGGGCGAGATCCTCGCCGTCGCGAACAGCGGCCACGGCTTCAACACCGCGTTCCAGGGCTCCCTCGCGCCCGGCTCCACGATGAAGGTCATCACGGCGTCGATGCTCTTCGAGAAGGGCCTCGCCTCGCCCGACAAGCCGCACCCGTGCCCCAAGACGGCGACGTACGGCGGCTGGAAGTTCCACAACGACGACGACTTCGAGATCAAGAACGGCACGTTCAAGGCGAGCTTCGCGCGCTCCTGCAACACGGCCTTCATCACCCAGGCCGAGAAGCTGAAGGACGACGACCTGACCAAGCAGGCCCAGCAGGTCTTCGGCCTGGGCCTGAACAACTGGGCCATCGGCGTGCCCTCGGCGGACGGCTCGGTGCCGGTGCAGAGCGCCGCGCAGATGGCCGCCGAGCTGATGGGCCAGGGCGGGGTCCGCATGAACCCGCTGAACATGGCGTCGGTCGCCTCCACCGTCCAGTCCGGCACCTTCCACCAGCCCTACCTGGTCGCCCCGTCGGTCGACCACCGCACCCTGGCCAAGGCGTCCCGCACGATGTCCGCGACCACGCTCGCCCAGCTCCGCGAGGTCATGCAGTACACGGCCGCCGCGGGCACCGCCGCCGAGGCCATGGCCGGACTCGGCCCCGACTACGGCGCCAAGACCGGCTCCGCCGAGGTCGACAACCAGAAGCAGCCCAACGGCTGGTTCACCGCGTGGAAGGGCGATCTGGCGGGAGCCGGCGTCGTCCAGCAGGGCGGCCACGGCGGCAGCACGGCGGGCCCGATCGTGGCGGCCCTCCTGAAGGCAGGCAACGGCGGCTGACACCCGCCCGCGGAACGCGGCGTCCCTCGTCGGCGCTCCGTTGTGGAGGTTCTGGTGGGACTGAGGCGGGAGTCCGGGCGGACGCTCGGGGCCCGGTCGCATGGGGTGTACACCGACCGCTAGCGTGCCGTGCATGAACGTCACCGATGAGAACGCCGGCGAGGGTCCCTCCTCCGTCGCGAGCGACACCGACCCCCGTTTCGCCGAGGCGCTGCGGGAGCTGGGCCTCGGCGAGGTGATCGGGCGGGTCCGGCGCTTCCCGGACACGGCCCGCACCACCGCCGAGGCAGCCGCGGCGATCGGCTGCGAGCCGAGCCAGATCTGCAAGTCGCTGTTCTTCGCGGCGGACGGGGCCCCGGTCCTGGTGCTGCTGGACGGCTCGGCGCACGTCGGCATGGAGCTCGTACGACGGGAGCTGGGCGCCGCGAAGCTCACCCGGGCCGGTGGCCGGCTCGTACGGGAGTCGACCGGATACGGGCCCGGTGCCGTCCCGCCCTTCGGGCACCTCACGGACATCCGTGTCCTGGTGGACCGTTCGGTGCTCGGTCACGACACGGTGTGGACCTCGGCGGGCACCCCGTTCAGCGTCTTCCCGATGGACCCCGAGAGTCTGATCGCGCACGCGGGCGCCACGGTGGTGGATGTGCGCGAGCCGATCGCGTGACGCCGCTCGTCGCCGCGGCCGTCCTGCTGGCCGCGGTCACGCACGCGGGCTGGAACGCGCTCGCGCACCGCATCGAGGACAAGCTCGTCGGCTTCACGCTGATCGCGGGCGGCGGGGTGCTGCTCGGCCTGGCCATGGCGCCGTTCGTCGCGCTCCCCTCGTCCGGGGCCTGGCCGTACCTGCTCGTCTCGGCCGCCATCCACGTCGCGTACATGATGCTGCTGATGCGCTCCTTCCGGCTCGGCGACTTCGGGCTGGCGTATCCGATCGCGCGCGGCTCCGCTCCGCTCGTCGTCACGGTGCTGGCGGCCCTGTTCGCGCACGAGGTGCCCGACCGCTGGGCGGCCTCGGGCGTCGCGCTGTCCTGCGCGGGCCTGACGGGGGTGGCGCTGTGGGGGCTGCGCGGCCGGCGCCCCGACTGGGCCGCGATCGGCGCCGCGCTCGCGACGGGCGTGGCGATCGCCGCGTACACGGTCGTCGACGGCCTGGGCGTGCGCGCCTCCGGGACCTCCCTCGGCTACATCGCCTGGCTGATGACCGCGCAGGGCGTGGCCGTCCCGGCGTACGCGCTGTACCGCTGGCGCGGCGGGACGCTCGCACGTCTACGGCCGCACGCCGCCGTGGGCCTCCTCGGCGCCGCGCTCTCGGTCGCGGCCTACGGCCTGGTGCTGTGGGCCCAGACCCGCGCCGCGCTGGCACCGGTCGCGGCGCTGCGGGAGTCCTCGATCATCGTCGGGGCGGCCATCGGAGCGGTCTTCTTCAAGGAGCGGTTCGGCGCGCCCCGGATCGCGGCGGCGGGACTCCTGGTCGTGGGGATAGGGCTGATGCTGCACGCGGGGGCCGGGTAGACGGTCGCGTGCGGGCCGTTGTCAGTGGGTCCCCGTAGTGTGCGAAGCCGAGGCCGGACGGAGCTGCCCCCGCGCGGGGCCCGCGGCACAGGGGGGTGGGTAAAGGGGTAGCGCCCCGGAAGCCGTCCCGGGCGTGAATCGAGGCAAGCCGCACCCCACCCCCCTCCTCCGGCCGCTGATCCGGCCGGGGCGTGACCGGCCGGCGGCCACACGGCGACTACGCCGTGACGACCGTGCGCAGCGCCCGTATCAGGGCCTGGGCCCGCGGGTCCGCCGTCACGCTCTTGCGGAAGCCGTTGGTGACGTAGCCGAAGGCGATGCCGGACTCGGGGTCGGCGAAGCCGAGGGCGCCGCCTCGGCCGGGGTGGCCGAAGGAGCCCGGGGAGAGCAGCGGCGACGCCCCGCCGTGGAGCATGTAGCCGAGGCCGAAGCGGGTGTTGACGACGAGGACACGGTCGGGTCCCGCGGACTGCTCCGAGCGCGCGGCCGCCAGCGTCTCCGGTGTGAACAGCCGGACGCCGTCCACCTCTCCGATCAGGGCGGCGTAGAAGCGGGCGAGGCCGTCGGCGGTGGCGATGCCGTTCGAGGCGGGCAGGACGGCGGCGCGGTAGGCGGGGTCGTTCTCGTCGGGCATCGGGGTGATGGCCGCGAAGGCGCGGCGGGTGAGGCTGCCGGGGTCGGCGTAGGCGTCGGAGACCGCGCGCTTGGGGCGGGTCTTGAGGCCGCCCGGCGTGGCCGGTGCCTCGGTCTGCGCGACCCGGCCCACCCGGCCGGCCACCGATTCGGGAAGCCCGACCCACAGGTCGAGGCCCAGGGGGCCGGCCAGCTCGTCCGCGATCCACCGGCCGATCGTGCGCCCGGTGACACGCCGGACCAGCTCGCCGGTCAGCCAGCCGTACGTCTGCGCGTGGTACCCGTGCTCGGCCCCGGGCTCCCAGGCGGGCGTCTGGGCGGCCACCGCCGCGGCCGTCAGGTCGGGGTCGGCGGCCTCGGCGGGGGTGAGCGGGCGGTCGACGGCGGGGACGCCGGCCCGGTGCGCGAGCAGATGCCGTACGCGCGTGTGCTCCTTGCCGTGGGCCTTGTACTCGGGCCAGTAGGCGCCGACCGGGGCGTCCGGGTCGAGCTGTCCCCGCTGGGCGAGCAGCAGGAGTACGGCGGCGGCGACGCCCTTGGTCGCGGAGCGCACGATCTGCGCGGTGTCCTGTTCCCAGGGCTCGGTGCCGTCGACGTCACGGGTGCCGCCCCACAGGTCGACGACCTTGTGCCCGTCGCGGTACACGGTGACGGCGGCGCCCCGGTCCCCCAGCGTCGCGAAGTTGGCCGCGAACGCCTCCCTGACCGGTTCGAAGCCCTCCGCCACCGTGCCGTTCACATCCACGCCCGCGCTCCCTGTCGCCTCACACTGCCGATGGTGAGTCCAACACGCGTCCGCGGCCTTCGATTCCTAGGGAGGGCTAGCCCAGCAGGATCGTGACCTCGATGTTGCCGCGGGTGGCGTTCGAGTAGGGGCAGACCTCATGCGCCGCGTCCACGAGCTTCGCCGCCACGTCCTCGTCGACGACGGGGAGCGAGACGCTCAGGGCGACCGCCAGTCCGTAGCCGCGCTGCTTGTTGGGGCCGATCCCGACCTTCGCCGCGACGGTGGACCCGGAGAGGTCGAGGCCGGCGCGGCGGCCGACCATGACCAGGGCGTTGTGGAAGCAGGCGCTGAATCCGGCGGCGAAGAGCTGCTCGGGGTTCGTGCCGTTGCCGTCGCCGCCCAGGGCCGGCGGCATCGCGACCTTCAGTTCGAGCTGCCCGTCCTGGCTGGTCACGAAGCCGCTGCGGCCGCCGTGCGCGGTGGCCTCGGCGACATACATGATCTTCGTCGGACGGGTGTCGACTACGGCGCCGTCGATCACGGCAGGACCTCCCCCGGAGCGGGCAACAGAAGCGCACACAGGCGCATCGCGCACAAATGTATCGTGCACAAGGTACCGGCCGGTATGCGCTCCGGGAAGCCTCGGGTGGCGACGAACGTTCAGCGCCCGCGTGCCGCCGCGCCCTCCGCCCGTTCGGCCAGCCGCCGCAGCTCCTCGCGCAGCCGCGCCACGTCGTCCTCGCTCAGGCCGGTCGCCGTCAGCAGCGCCTGCGGTACGTCCTCCGCGCGCTCCCTGAGCAGTTCGCCGCGCCCGGTGAGGGCGACCCGCACCGAGCGCTCGTCGTGCGCCGAACGCTCACGGCGTACGAACCCCGCCGACTCCAGCCGCTTGAGCAGCGGCGACATCGTGCCGTAGTCGAGGTGCAGGGCGGCGCCCAGTTCCTTGACCGTGGTCTCGCCGCGCTCCCACAGGACCAGCAGCACGAGGTACTGCGGGTAGGTGAGGCCGAGCTCGTCCAGCAGCGGGCGGTAGGCCGCGGTCACGGCCCGCTGGGCGGCGTACAGCGCGAAGCACAACTGGTCGTCGAGCAGCAGCGACCCGGCCGGCGGCCCGACGTCCTCTTGTTTCGTCACGCCCCCATTGTCACGGAGCGCGGGTCGAACCCGAAGGGAAGCTCCAGACGATGGGTGCGCATGAGCTCGTCGTCGGAGAGCACCTCACCGGTCGTGCCGTCGGCGACGATCACGCCGTCGCTGAGGACGAGGGAGCGGGGGCACAGTTCGAGGGCGTACGGCAGGTCGTGCGTGACCATGAGCACCGTGACGTCCAACGAGCGCAGGATGTCCGCGAGTTCACGCCGGGAGGCGGGGTCGAGGTTGGAGGAGGGCTCGTCGAGGACGAGGATCTCCGGCTCCATCGCCAGCACCGTCGCGACGGCGACCCGGCGCCGCTGCCCGAAGGACAGGTGGTGCGGCGGGCGGTCGGCGAAGGCCTCCATGCCGACGCGCTCCAGCGCGGTGCGGACGCGTTCCTCCAGTTCCGCGCCCTTCATGCCCGCGGCGGCCGGCCCGAAGGCGACGTCCTCGCGCACGGTCGGCATGAAGAGCTGGTCGTCCGGGTCCTGGAAGACGATGCCGACCCTGCGCCGGATCTCCGCCATGTTCCGCTTGCCGACGGGGAGTCCGGCGACCGTCACCGTGCCGGCGCCGCCGGTCAGGATGCCGTTGAGGTGCAGGACGAGGGTGGTCTTCCCGGCGCCGTTCGGGCCGAGCAGGGCGACGCGCTCGCCGCGCCCGATCCGGAAGTCCACGCCGAACAGGGCCTGGTGCCCGTCCGGGTAGGCGAACGCGAGGCCGGAGACCTCCAGAGAAGTTGCGGCAGGCGTCACAGGATCCATCCCAACAGGCATACGACGAGGGCGGCGAACGGAAGGGCGAGGGCGTACGACCACTGTGCCCGGGACGCGGTCACCTCGTCGATGACGGGCATGGAACCGGCGTATCCCCGGCTCACCATGGCCAGGTGCACGCGTTCCCCGCGTTCGTAGGAACGGATGAACAGCGCGCCCGCCGATTTGGCGAGCACCCCCCAGTGCCGCACCCCGCTGGCCTCGAAGCCGCGCGACTCCCGGGCGATCCGCATCCGCCGCATCTCGTCGGTGATGACGTCGCCGTAGCGGATCATGAAGGAGGCGATCTGCACGAGCAGCGGCGGGAGCTTCAGCCGCTGGAGGCCGAGGAGCAGTTCGCGCAGTCCGGTCGTGGAGGCCAGCAGGACGGAGGCGGCGACGCCGAGGGTGCCCTTGGCGAGGACGTTCCAGGCGCCCCACAGGCCGTTGACGCTCAGGGACAGGCCCAGCACGTCCACCCGGTCGCCCTCCGCCACGAACGGCATGAGCACCGCGAACGCGACGAACGGGATCTCGATCAGCAGCCGGCGCAGCAGGACCCCCGCCGGTACGCGGGCCTGGTGCGCGACCACCGCCAGCAGCGCGGCGTACAGCGCGAACGCCCACATCGCCTCGCGCGGGGTGGAGACGACCACGACCACGAAGGCGAGGGTGGCGGCGAGCTTGGTGTGCGGCGGCAGGGCGTGCACGGGCGAGTGCCCGTGCACGTACAGCTTGTGGGCGTGTCCCGCTCCCACGTCAGACGGTTCCCGCCACGGAGGTGGGCGTGGAGTCGGCCGTACGGCGCCTGCGGACCGCCCAGAAGACACCGGTGCCCGCGACGACCGTGACACCGACGCCGATCACCCCGGCGAGACCGCCGGAGAGGCGGGCGTCGGAGATGTCCTTGACGCCGTAGCCGGCGAGCGGCGAGCCCTCGGAGGCGTGCGCCTTCGTCCTGGTGTCGATGCCCTTGTCCTTGGCGACCTTCTCCAGGCCGTCGGGGCTCGCGGAGGCGTAGAAGCTGACGAACCCGGCGAGGACGAGGGAGGTGACCAGGCCGGTGATCCACACCTTCCGGTGCGAGGAGCGGGCCGCGACCGGGGCGGGGGCGGCCGCGGGCGTGTCGACGAGCTCCCCGTTCACCCGCAGCTTGAGGCGCTGCTGGAGGCCGCGGGCGCCGTACACGAGGTCGGGCCGCACCGCGATGACGGCGCCGACGGTGAGCGCCGTGATCACGGCTTCGCCGATGCCGATGAGGACGTGGACGCCGACCATGGCCGTGGCGACCTTGGAGAGCGCGACGTCGGTGGTGCCGCCGATCGCGTAGATGAGGGTGAAGGCGACGGCGGCGGCCGGGACGGAGAGCAGCGCGGCGACGAAGGACGCGACGGTGACCGAGCGCCGCGTGCGGGGCAGCACCTTCACCAGGCCGCGGAAGACGGCGTACGCGACGACCGTGGTGACGATCGCCATGTCGGTGATGTTCACGCCGAGCGCGGTGAGCCCGCCGTCGGCGAAGAGGATGCCCTGCATGAGCAGGACGACGGAGACGCACAGGACGCCCGTGAAGGGGCCGACGAGGATCGCGGCCAGGGCGCCGCCGAGCAGATGTCCGCTGGTCCCGGCGGCGACCGGGAAGTTCAGCATCTGCACGGCGAAGATGAAGGCGGCGACGAGGCCCGCGAGCGGCGCGGTCCGTTCGTCGAGTTCGCGGCGGGCACCTCGCAGGCTCACGGCGACGGCGCCTGCGGCGACCACACCCGTGACCGCGGAGACCGGGGCATTGATGAATCCGTCAGGTACATGCACCGTCCGATGATAGTGCCTTGTTGCGAACGACTTGCAAGAGCCAGGAAGTGCGAACAGCTTGCGACACGCAGGCGTACGGAAGCGGTTCACGGCTGGTGGCCGGGTGTACGGGCGCGGTTCACCGGCTCCGGCGCCTCGGCCCTTCGGGGCGAATGTGGTCCGCGCACACATGCAAGCGCCGTGGCCGGGCAGGCGTCCTCTGAGGGAGGGTCACGGACGGCCGGAGAGCGGTTTCCGCGAGATGTGCGACATTGGAATGGTGACGGAATTCACATCTTCCACATAGGTGACGCAGCGTAAGGAGTCGGTTCATGCACGCCGTCGAACAGTACGCCCGCGCTCATATCGTGACGGACACCGCCGACTCCCTCGACGACGAACACCGGGCCGTCCCGGTGGCCCTCCGGTACGACCCGGAGGCGGACCCCCGCCTGGTCTGCGTCACGCTGCCCGGCCCGCACGAGTGGACCTTCGAGCGCGAGCTCCTGGAACGCGGTCTGCGTGTCCCGGTCGACAGCGGCGAGGTCCGGATCTGGCCGTGCGGCCGGGTCCAGGCAGTCCTGGAGTTCCACTCGGATCACGGGGTGGCGGTCGTGCAGCTCGACACGAAGGCGCTCATGCGGTTCCTCCGCCGTACGTACATGGCCGCCACGCCCGTGGCGCACTGAGGAACGCCGCATACGCGAGAGACCTCGCCGAGGCGTCGGCGAGGTCTCTCGTGTGAACGGTCCGGCCGGTCACGGCGGGAGCCGAGTCCGGGCTCCGCGGGAGCCGAGTCCGGGCTCCGCGGGAGCCGAGTCCGGGCTCCGCGGGAGCCGAGTCCGGGCTCCGCGCGAACCGAGGCCGCGCTCGCGGGAGCCGGGGCCTGGCTGCGCGCGGGCCGCGGGTCAGACGCCGACCAGCTCCTTGTCGTGGTCCCCGTCGCGCGGCTTCTCGTCGAGCGCCCGCAGGCCCTCGCCCTCGACATCGACGTTCGGCAGCACGCGGTCGAGCCACTTCGGCAGCCACCAGACCCGCTTGCCGAGCAGCGCGAGCACCGCCGGCACGAGGGCCATCCGGACGACGAACGCGTCGAAGAAGACGGCGATGGCGAGACCGAAGCCGATCATCTTGATCATCGACTCGCTGGAGCCGATGAACCCGGAGAACACGGCGATCATGATGACGGCGGCGGCCGTGACGACGCGGGCGCCGTGCTTGAACCCGGTGACGATCGCCTGACCGGGCTTCTCACCGTGGACGAAGGCCTCCCGCATGCGCGTCACGAGGAACACCTCGTAGTCCATGGCGAGACCGAAGACCACGCCCACCATGAAGATCGGCATCATCGACATGATCGGGCCGGTCTCCTCGACGCCCATCAGGCCGGACAGCCAGCCCCACTGGAACACCGCGACGACCGCGCCGAGGGCCGCCGTCACGCTGAGCAGGAAGCCGAGGGCCGCCTTCAGCGGGACGAGGATCGAGCGGAAGACCACGATCAGCAGCAGGAAGGCGAGGCCGACCACGAGCGCGAGATACGGGATCAGCGCGTCGTTGAGCTTCTGCGAGAAGTCGATGTTCATGGCCGTGGAGCCGGTGACGAGGACGGTCGCGTCCGTCTCGGACGTGATGTCGGCACCCGTGCCGCGGATCTTGTGGACCAGGTCCTCGGTCGTGACGGAGGACGGCTTCGAGTCGGGGATCACCGTGATCATCGCGGTGTCCCCGGCCTTGTTGGGGGCCGCCGGGCTCACGCTCACGACACCCTTCATGTCCTTGATCTCGTCGTGGACCGTGCTGAACGCCGTCTTGGGCGCGTCGCTGGCCTTCGCGTCGACGACGACCATCAGCGGGCCGTTGAAGCCGGGCCCGAAGCCGTCCGAGAGCAGGTCGTAGGCGCGGCGCTGGGTGGTGGACACCGGCTGCGAGCCGTCGTCGGGCAGGCCGAGCTGGAGCGAGGCGGCCGGGACCGCGGCGGCACCGAGGCCGACCACGCCGAGCAGCAGCACCGCGAGCGGGCGGCGGACGACGAAGCTCGCCCAGCGCGTGCCCATGTTGGGCCTGCCCTGCTTCTTGGCGGCACGGCCGCCGCCGAGCAGCTTGCTCTTCTGGCCGGCCGGCTGGACCCGGCGGCCCGCGTAGCCGAGCAGCGCGGGGATCAACGTCAGGGCGATGAGGACCGCGAGGGCGACGGTGCCCGCCGCGGCGACACCCATCTTCGTGAGCATCGGGATGTTGACGACCGACAGCCCGACCAGCGCGATCACGACGGTCAGTCCGGCGAAGACCACGGCCGAGCCCGCCGTGCCGACCGCCCGTCCGGCCGCCTCCTCACGTTCGCGGCCCTCGGCCAGTTCGGCCCGGTAGCGCGAGACGATGAAGAGGGCGTAGTCGATGCCGACCGCCAGGCCGATCATCATCGCGAGGGTGGAGGTGGTGGACCCGAGGTCGAGCGCGCTGGCGAGCGCGGTGATCGTCGAGACGCCGATGCCGACACCGATCAGCGCGGTCAGCAGCGGGAGTCCGGCCGCGATCAGGGAACCGAAGGTGATGACGAGGACGACCGCGGCGATCGCGATGCCGATGACCTCGCTGGAACCGGTCTCGGGCGTCGCCTGGAGCGCGTCACCGCCCACCTCGACGGTCAGCCCGGAGTGCCGGGCGTCCTCGGCGGCCGCCTTCAGGGCGTCCTTCGAGGCGTCCTTCAGCTCCATGCCGGAGACCTCGTACTTCACCGAGGCGTAGGCGATCGAGCCGTCCTTGCTCACGGCGTGGGCCTTGAACGGGTCGGTGACGGAGGTGACCTCGGAACCGGTGCCGAGCACCTTGACGGCCTTCTTGACCGCCGCCTTGTTGTCCTTGTCCGCCATCTTCTCGCCGGCGGGCGCCTTGAAGACGACCCGCGCGGTCGCCCCGTCGGCGCTCATTCCGGGGAAGCGGCTCTCCAGCAGGTCGAAGGCCTTCTGCGCCTCGGTGCCGGGGATCGAGAAGGAGGACGATCCCGCGACGGGCGCGGAGGCGGCGCCGACGCCCGCGAGGGTCAGCAGCGCCACCCATATCAGGGCGGCGAAATGCCGACGCCGGAAGGCGAGTCGGCCGAGTTTGTAGAGGAACGTGGCCACGAGGGCGTACTCCCGGTCAGGTCGTGGAAGGGCAGGGGCTGGTGTGATCACCCGAGTGGGGGCAGGGGGGATCAGCCCGACGACGTGAGCGGCGCGTCAGGTGCGACTGCAGGGATCTGCAGTAAAGGGGTGGTACGGAATCGGGTGCGGGACGTCAGGCGCCGAGAGCGGGGAGGACCACGGCGTCGATGTAGGAATGCAGGAAGGCCTGCGTCGGTGGGAGCTCGTCGATCATGGTGCGGGCGGCGAAGGCACCGATGAGCATGTGCATCACGTACTCCATCGCCGGGTTGTCCGCACGGATCTCACCTCGGTCGACACCGCGCTGGAGCACCTTGCGCAGCTCTTCCATCTCCGGCTCGATCAGCCATTCCCGGAACGCCTTCAGCAGATCCGGGTTCCCGTGCGCCGCCATGGCCAGGCCTCGCATCAGCGCGGAGTCCTGCTCCATCTGGCAGTCGTCCTGCCGGAGGGTCAGCGCGTGGAAGTCGCCCCGCAGGCTCCCGGTGTCCATGTCGCCGAACTTCAGCGGCTTCTGGTGCCGCAGGGCCTTCACGACGAGCTCGGCCTTGCCGCCCCACTGGCGGTAGAGGGTGGCCTTGCTGGAACGGGTGCGGGTCGCGACGGCGTCCATGGTGAGGGCGTCGTAGCCGACCTCCCGAAGCAGGTCGAGCACGGCCGTGTACAGCTCGGCCTCACGCTCGGGCGTGATCCGACTGCGACGCGCCGTCGCGGCTTCAGTCATCCCACTCACCTCTCCCGCTTCGAACGACACGGATTCGTATGTCCCTGAAGATACCCCCCGACACCAGCGAAACGAAACCGTTTCGTACGTGTGCTGGGTCACGCCGGGACGAGGCGGGGCGCACGGCCGGGGGCGGGCTGGGTTCGTGCGGGGCGCGTGCGGTCCTGAACGCGCCCCACGCGCCCCTCTCGTACCGCGCCCGCGCCCCCGTCCCACAACGCGCCCCCGGTGCCACGAGTTGCCGGGGCCCCTCCAGCGGAAAAGCATGGGGAGGTGAGCCACGAGTACGAGAACGCGACGACGGACGAGAACTCCCCCGGCTATCTGCGCTTCCCGCACCTGAGCGGCGACCGGCTGTGCTTCGTCACCGAGGACGACCTGTGGCTGGCCCCGCTCGACGGCCGCGGGCGCGCCTGGCGGCTCACCGTCGACCGTACGAAGGTCGGCCACCCCCGCTTCTCCCCCGACGGCCGGCGGATCGCGTACACGAGCTGGCGCAGCCTCGTCCCGGAGATCCACCTGGTGCCGGTGGACGGCGGACCGGGCCGCCGGCTCACGTACTGGGGCAGCGCCGACACCCAGGTGTGCGGCTGGTCCCCCGAGGGCGACATCCTCGCCGTCGCCTCGCACGGCCAGCCCTTCTCCTACTTCACCTGGGCCTACTCCGTCTCCACCGACGGCGACCCCGGCCGCAAACAGCCCTGGGGCCCGGTCTCGGACATCGGCGTCGCCGACATCGCGGGAGAGCGGAAGACCCTGCTGCTCACCGGCACCCCGCCGCACGAACCGGCCGCCTGGAAGCGCTACCGGGGCGGGGCCATGGGCCGCATCTGGCTGCACGGCAGACAACTCGTCGCCGAACTGGGCGGCCACCTCGCCTGCCCGATGTTCGTCGACGGGCGGATCGCGTTCCTCTCCGACCACGAGGGCATCGGCAACCTCTACTCGTGCACGTACGAGGGCTCCGACCTGCGCCGCCACACCGATCACGACGCCTTCTACGCCCGGCACGCCTCCTCGGACGGCACCCGGATCGTCTACCAGTGCGCGGGCGACCTGTGGATCGTCGACAACCTCTCCCCCGAGTCGGTCCCCCGCCGCCTCGACGTCCTGCTGGGCGGTCCGCGCGCGGGACGGCGTACGTACCCGGTGCCGGCCGCGCAGCACGTGGACAGCATCTCCGTGGACGAGACGGGCCGGGCCAGCGCCGTCGTCGTCCGCGGCAGCCTGTACTGGCTCACCCATCGCGACGGGCCCGCGCGCACCATCGCGGACACCCCGGGCGTACGGGTCCGGCTGCCGGAGATGCTCGGCTCGGGCGGCCAGGTCGCCTACGTCACCGACGCGGAGGGCGAGGACGCCGTCGAGATCGCCTACCTGCCCCGCGCGACCGGCGCCCGAGAGCCGCGCCGCCTCGCCTCCGGCCGGTTGGGGCGCGTGCAGGAACTGGTGTCGGACCCGCAGGGCGAACGCCTCGCCATCGCCTCGAACGACGGACGCCTGCTGCTGCTCGACGCCACGGAGGAGCCGGGGGAGGCCGCCGAACTGGGCGGGCTGGAGGACCTCGACGAGGTCGATGAGGTCGATGAGGTCGGAGGGGCCGATGGATCGGGGGCCGCTGGGGAGGGTGATGCGGCCGGGGCGGCGCGAGCCGAGTCCGAGGACGGGGCGGGGGCCGGGACGGAGGCCGGGGACCGGGCCGGGACCGCGGCCACGAAGGCCGGAGAAGGGGAGGGAACAGGGGACGGGGACGCGACAGGGGCCGAGGCGGGATCCGGGGTGGAGGCGGGATCCGGGGTGGAGTCCGGAGGTGTCCCGACGAGCGCGGCGGGTGAGGTCACCGAGCTCATCCGGTCCATCAACGGACCGGTGACGGACCTCGCCTTCTCGCCGGACGGCGCCTGGCTGACCTGGTCCCATCCCGGGATCGGACGTTCCCTGCGGCAGATCAAGATGGCCCGCATAAAGGACCGCCTCGTCGTCGACGTCACCAACGGCCGCTTCGAGGACGAGAACCCGGTGTTCACGCGGGACGGCCGCTACCTCGCCTTCCTGTCCTGGCGCGGCTTCGACCCCGTGTACGACGTGCACACCGGCGACCTGTCCTTCCCCCTCGGCTGCCGCCCCTATCTCGTCCCCCTGTCCTCCGCCACCCCGTCCCCGTTCGCGCTGAACCCCGACGGGCGGCCGGTCGCCGGGGGGCTCGACCCGGTCGAGGACGGGTCAGGCGACGGCACCGCGACGACCGTCGAGCTCGAAGGACTGGAGAGCCGGGTGACGCCCTTCCCGGTCACCGCCTCCAAGTACTCAGCGCTGCGCCCGGTCGCGGGCGGCGGCCTGGTCTGGCTGCGCTGGCCCATCTCCGGAGCGCTGGGCGAGACGTTCGCCAACCCGGACGACACGACCGGCCGGCCGACCCTGGAGTTCTTCAACATCACCAAGGCGAAGAAGTCCGAACTCGTCGACCACCTGGACTGGTTCGCCGTGAGCGGTGACGGGTCCCGGCTGGTCGTCGTCGACGAGGGAGACCTGCGCGCCGTCCCGTCCACCGAGTCCGGCGACAGCGACTCCACCGTCTGGATCGATCTGCGCCGCATCCTGCACGAGGTGAACCCGTGCGCCGAGTGGCGCCAGGCCTACGCGGAGGCCGGCCGCATCATCCGCGCCTACTACTGGGACCCGGACATGTGCGGCATCGACTGGGCCGCCGTCCTGGAGCAGTACCGCCCGCTGGTCGAACGGGTCTCCTCCCCCGACGAGTTCGCGGACCTGCTGCGCGAGGTGCTCGGCGAGCTCGGCACCTCGCACGCGTACGTGAGCCCGGCCCGCCGCAACGAGGGACCGCCCCACTACCAGCGCTGGCAGGGCCTGCTGGGCGCCAACTTCGTCTGCCGTGACGGGAACTGGATGCTCAAGCGCATCCTGCCCGGCGACTCCTCCGACTCCAAGGCACGTTCCCCGCTGGCCGGTGCCGGCATCCGCGAGGGCGCGGTCCTCACCCATGTCGACGGGCGCCCGGTGGACCCGGTCACCGGACCGTATCCGCTGCTCGCGGGCGCGGGCGGCACGACGGTGGAGCTGACCTTCACCCCGGCGGAGGGCGAGGGGCGCTCCCGCCGGGTGGCCGTGGTCCCGCTGATCGACGAACGCCCCCTGCGCTACCAGGACTGGGTGGCCAAACGCCGCCAGGTGGTCCGGGAGTTGAGCGGCGGTCACTGCGGCTATCTGCACATCCCGGACATGGGCGGCTCCGGCTGGGCCCAGTTCAACCGCGATCTGCGGATGGAGGTCTCGCGCCCGGCCCTCATCGTCGACGTGCGGGGCAACGCGGGCGGCCACATCAGCGAGCTCGTCGTCGAGAAGCTGACCCGCACGATTCTCGGCTGGGACCTGACCCGTGACGCCCAGCCGGTGTCGTACGCCTCCAACGCCCCCCGCGGCCCGGTGGTGGCCCTGGCCGACGAGGCGACGTCCTCCGACGGCGACATGATCACCGCGGCCTTCAAACTGCTGAAACTGGGCCCGGTGGTGGGGCAGCGCACCTGGGGCGGCGTCGTCGGCATGACCGGCCGGCACCGCCTCGGCGACGGCACGGTCATCACCGTGCCCATGAACGCCGCCTGGTTCGACGCGTACGGCTGGTCCGTCGAAAACTACGGTGTCGCACCGGACTTGGAGATCCTGCGCACCCCGCTCGACTGGGCGGAGGGCCGCCACGCCCAGTTGGACGACGCCGTACAGCTCTCCCTCGACATGTTGCGCACCCACCCCGCGGCCTCCCCGCCGGACCACTCGGACGTGCCCGACAGACGACGGCCGAAGCTCCCCCCGAGACCGAACTGACCCGCCACCGCCCCGGACCCGGCACCGCCCCTGACCCGACCCTCACCCGCCCGAAGCGGCGCCCGTCCCTTCCCTCGGCTCCACCGAGCGAACCGGCCATCGGCTCCATCGAGCGAACCGGCCCCCGGCTCCACCGAGTCGGGGGCCGAGCCGGTGACCGGCCCGGCCCGAGGGGCACGAGCGCCGGACACGCGGACAGGGCGCCCTCCCGGAGGAGGGCGCCCTGTTCATTCAGGCCGAGCACAGGCACTTCGGTCAGGCGTCGTAGTCCTGGTCGAAGCGGTCCTGGGCCTCTCGGCGAGCACGCTCGGCCTCCGGCATCGCGCCGTCACGGCCGGCCGGGGCACGACGGCTCGCCTCGTCCTGGCGGCCTTCGGGGTGGCGGGCTTCGGGGCGCGTCTTCGTCTTGGCCTGCTGCTTGCCCTGCTGCTTCATCCGCTCGGCCTTGTCCTTGAACTGGTCCTGCATGCTCATGAGATTCACTCCTGTTGCGGGTGAGGGATTCGGCCCTCGATCTCCCCCTGGGAGTGGGGGAGATCCGGGCCTCGACCAGACTGACACGCAGGAACACAGCACGCATTTCGGTCAGTCACTCACCGTGAGACACGCCGGTAGGACGCGTTCCGGAGGCCCGCCGGAACCCCTCGGGAGGCCTCTTGGCGGCTTCCGGGACACCTCCGGGGGCGCCCCGCCCGCCTCAGGGAGCGGTCGACTTCCGCTCCTGCTCGTCGGCCGCGCCGCCCGCCCCGACCAGCCCGGTCCGCACCTCGCCCAGGCGCGGCTCGAACCGCCGCATCTCGCGCTGCCCGACCGAGCCGATGACACCGGGCAGGTATCCCCGGACGCCCTGCATCCCGCGCAGCCACCACTGCGCGTACACATGGCTGGAGCGGCGTTCGATGCCCGCCACGATCCGGTCGACGGCCGGCCCCAGCGGATAGGTCTTGTTGGACGGCCACGGCAGCCTCTGCCGCAACTCCCGCATCACGTCGTCCTGATCGGCCCCGCGCACCATGTCGGTGTCGGTCCAGGACAGATAGCCGACGCCGACACGGACGCCCTTGTGGCCGACCTCGGCGCGCAGGCTGTGCGCGTACGCCTCCACACCCGACTTGGAGGCGCAGTAGGCCGACATCATCGGGGCGGGGGTCATCGCGGCCAGCGAGGCGATCTGCAGCAGATAGCCCCGGCTCGCCGTCAGCGCCGGCAGGAACGCCCGCGCGGTGACGGCCGATCCGATCAGGTTCACCTCGATCACCCGCCGCCAGGCGACGGGGTCGGAGTCCATGAAGGGCCCGCCGCTCGCGACACCGGCGTTCGCGACGACGATGTCCACCTTCCCGAACCGCTGCTCGACCTCCCGGGCCACCCGCGCCATCGCCTCGTGGTCGGTGACGTCGGCGTACCAGTGGTCGCTCTCGCCGGTCAGCCGCTCCGAGACCCGCTTGAGCTCGTCGGCCTCCAGTCCGACCAGCGCGACCTTCGCCCCGCGCGCGGAGAGCTTGCGGGCGAGGAGCTCGCCGACACCGCGCGCCGCCCCCGTGACGACGGCGACCTGCCCTTCCAGGCTCACCTTGCTCATGCGCCCTCCTTGATCTCTGCGACCTGCTCGGCTTCCGCGGACTTCACGGCGTACGTGGCGACGAGTTCCCTGATCCGGGCGGTCACCAGGTCCGGCGCCTCCACCGGGGTCATGTGCCCGAGGCCCGGCAGTTCGGTGCTGCCGACACAGTTGGGCAGCGCCGCCACGAGGGCGCGCGCGTGCACGACCGGCGTCATGCGGTCCACGCTGCCCGCGATCACCGCGGTCGGCACCCTCAACTCCCGCACTCCCGCGTCGAGATCGAGGGTGGAGAGCACGGCCGACCAGGCGTGGCGCACACCCCGCGGACAGGCGTGCACGATCCGCGCACAGGCCTCCACCATCGCGGGCGACGAACCGGGGCCCATGGTCGCGTACTTGAGGATCCGCCGGGCGACGGGCGTGACGGGCCCGAGCGGCGCGCGCGAGCCGAGCACGGCCCCGGTGAGACGGGTCCGCAGCCGTCCGGCGCGCCACGGCAGCACCCGGGACTCCTCCACCAGTCGCGTGCTCCCCGTGCTGCACAGCAGCGCGGCCGCGGCGTGTTCGCGGAAGCGCGGCCGCGCCGAGGCCGCCATCAGCGTCATCCCGCCCATGGAGTGGCCCGCGAGCACGGCCTTCTCGCCCAGCGCGAGGGTGGCGGCGAGCACCGCCTCCAGGTCGTCGGCGAGCGCCTCGGTGCTGCACGCGTCGCTCGCCGGACTGCGTCCGTGTCCGCGCTGGTCGTAGGCGATGACGCGGTGGTCGGCGGCGAGGTCCCGGATCTGGGCCGCCCAGAAGGCGGTCGAGCAGGTCCACCCGTGCGCGAGGACGACGGCGGGCGCGTCCTCGCGGCCGTGCACCTCGACGTGCAGTCGGGCGCCGTCCGCGGAGTGCGCGATCAGTTCCCGCGCCGGTACGGGGGGCGCGTACGTCCCTTGCGCCTCGTGCGTCAGTCGGCTCACGCGCCTGCCTCCACCTTCTTCTCGCGGGTGCTCTTGGTGCGCGGCTCGGGCGCGGCTTCCGGCGCTTCCCCCGGTGCGGGTTCCGCCGTGCGCAGCACGTCGTACTCCCCCAGGTCGACGCGGCGCGTGGCGCCCCGGAACTCGGTCGTCGTGCCGGGCCACACGGTCGTGTTGACGCCGTTGGCGTCCAGGTACCAGCTCGTGCAGCCGCCGGTGTTCCACACCGTGCGCTTCATGCGTTCCTGGACCCGGTGGTTCCAGGCGTCGACGGCGCCGGGGCGGGCGTCGAGTGCCACGCGCCCCCCGAGGACGCCCAGTTGCCGTACGAAGTCCGCCATGTAGTTGAGCTGGGACTCGATCATCAGGATCATCGAGGAGTTCCCGAGACCGGTGTTCGGTCCGATGATCGTCATCCAGTTGGGGAAGCCGGCCGCGGTGGCTCCGCGCAGCGACTTCATGCCGTCCTTCCACGCCTCGGCCAGCGTCCGGCCGTCCGCCCCGACGACCCGATCGGCGATCGGCATGTCGGTGACGTGGAAGCCGGTCCCGAACACGATGGCGTCGACCTCCGCCCTGGTGCCGTCGGCGGCGACGAGCGTGGAGCCGTCGATCTCGGCGAGCCCGGAGGCCACCACGTCCACGTTGGGCCGGGTGAGCGCCGGGTAGTAGGCGTTCGAGAGCAGGATCCGCTTGCAGCCGATCCGGTAGTCGGGCGTCAGCTTCGCGCGCAGCTCCGGGTCCTTGACGGCGCGTGAGATGTTCCGCTTGGCGAGCCGCTCGACCAGGCCGAGTTCGTCGGGCCGCTTGGTGAAGGCCTGCACCTGGAGTTCCCGGATGCCCCAGAGCAGTCCGCGCCGGGCCTGCGCGGTGAAGGGCAGCCGCCGGTGCAGCCACCGCTCGGGGCCGCTGATGGCCCGGTCGACCCGGGGCATCACCCACGGCGGCGTGCGCTGGAACAGTGTCAGCCGGGCGACGTCCGGCTGGATCTCCGGCACGATCTGGATGGCGGAGGCGCCGGTGCCGATCATGGCCACGCGCTTGCCGCGCAGGTCGTAGTCGTGGTCCCAGCGGGCCGAGTGGAACACCTTTCCGGTGAAGGTGCCGATCCCCGGGATCGCGGGGATCTTGGGGTCGGAGAGCGGTCCGGTCGCGGACACCACGACGTCCGCGGTCAGGAAGCCGCTGCTGGTCTCGATGCGCCAGTGGAGCTTGTCGGTGTCCCAGGTCATCATCGTGACCTCGGAGTTGAACCGCAGGTGCGGCCGGAGCCGGAAGACGTCCGCCACGTGCTCCAGGTACGCGCGGATGTGCTCCTGCCCGGAGAAGGTGCGCGGCCATTCGGGGTTGGGCGCGAAGGAGAACGAGTACAGATGCGAGGGGACGTCGCAGGCGCACCCCGGATAGCTGTTGTCGCGCCAGGTGCCGCCGACGCCGCCGGCCCGTTCCAGGACCACGAAGTCGGTGATCCCTTCGCGTCGCAGCCGTACGGCGGCGCCCAGCCCGCCGAACCCGGACCCGATCACCGCCACCCGTACATGCTCGTGCTCGGTCATCCCGACGCCTCCCTGGTCCGCGCGACCCTGCCAGTGAACACTGGCACAATCGGGAGGGTAGGGCAGCTTCGTACTCATGGGTAGGGGTCGCGACCGGGAAAGTTACCGGGGGTACGACGTAGGGTGCGGACGTGGCCGAGGGATCAGGAATGCGCGGAGCGGAGACGCGGACAGAGGGCACGGCAACGCGAAAGCCCGGCGAACACCGCCGGGCCGCGCCGCCCGAACCCCCGAACCCCACCCCCGGCACCGCCCGCCCCACGACGGAGCCCGGCGCAGCCGCCTCCGCACCGGACCCCGGCACCCCCCGCTCCACACCGGACCCCGGCACCACCCACCCCGCGCCGGATCCCACCACTACCCGCTCCACACGGGAGCCCGTCTCCGCCAACTCCGCACCGGAGCCGGGCCGCCGCGAGTACCGCATGGAGGAACTGGCCGAGAAGGCCGGCATCACCGTGCGCACGCTGCGCTTCTACCGGGAGCGCAAGCTCATACCGCCGCCCCGGCGCGAGGGCCGCATCGCCTGGTACGACGACACCCACCTGGCCCGGCTGCGCACCATCTCGGCACTGCTGGAACGCGGCCACACCCTGAACGGCATCGCCGAACTGGCCGAGGCCTTCGACCACGGCCGTGACGTCGGCGAACTGCTCGGGCTCGGCGAGCCCAGCGAGGAGACCCCGGTCCGCCTCTCCCCCGAGGAACTGGCCGACGTCTTCGCGGGCCAGGTGACCGGCGAGAACCTCGCCGCGGCGCTCGACCTCGGCTATCTCGGCACGGACGGCGGCGAGATCGTGCACATCAGCCGCCGCCTCCTCGACGTCTCGGCGGCCCTGGTCCGCGAGGGCATCCCGCTCGCGGACGTCCTGACGGCGGCCCGCCGCGTACGCGAACACACCGAGGCCCTGGCAGAACTCTTCACCACCCTGGTCCTCACCGAGGACCGCACCCCCGACGACCTCCAACGCCTGCGCCCCCTGGCCAAGAGCGTCGTGGAGGCGGAACTGTCGATGGCGATGGACCGCCGGCTACGGGATCACCCGGGCCCGCGGGACCACCGGGACCACCAGGACGGACGGGACCCTCGGCCCGAGGGTCCCGGCGAGGCCGCTCAGAGGTCGTAGACCGCCGTGACCGGCGCGTGGTCGGACCAGCGCTCCCCGTGCGTCGCCGCGCGCTCCACGAACCCCTTGACGGCCTTGCCCGCGAGCCCCGGCGTGGCGACCTGAAGGTCGATCCTCCAGCCTGAGTCGTTGTCGAAGGCCCGCCCCCGGTAAGACCACCAGGTGTACGGCCCCTCCTCGTCCGGGTGCAGGGCGCGTACGACGTCGACATAGCCGCCGTCCTGCGCGTCGAGGACCCGGCCGAGCCACTCGCGCTCCTCCGGGAGGAAGCCGGAGTTCTTCTTGTTGGCGCGCCAGTTCTTGAGGTCGGCCTCCTGGTGGGCGATGTTCCAGTCGCCGCAGACGACGACCTCGCGTCCGTCGGCGGCGGCGCGCACCCGAAGCTCCTTGAGGTGGGCCAGGAACTCGCCCATGAACCGGACCTTCTCGTCCTGCCGGTCGGTCCCGACCTCGCCCGAGGGCAGGTAGAGGCTCGCGACGGTGACACCGGGCAGGTCCGCCTCGACGTACCGTCCGGCGGAGTCGAACTCCTCGGACCCGAAGCCGACGCGGACGCTGTCGGGCTCGCGGCGTGTGTAAAGGGACACACCCGCCCGGCCCTTGGCGGCGGCGGGGGCGTGCACGACGTGCCAGCCCTCCGGCGCGCGCACCTCCTCGGGAAGCTGCCCGGGCTCCGCCCGTACCTCCTGGAGGCACAGCACGTCCGCGGAGGTCGCCGCGAGCCACTCCACGAAACCCTTCTTCGCGGCGGCGCGGAGCCCGTTCACATTCACAGAGGTCACAGTCAGCACCCCGGCACGATACTTAATCCGTGCGGCCGTCCAGAACTCGATCTTTATCGGCGGGGCCGGCCCCGGCATCACCCGTCCACCCATTCGCCTATCGCATAGATGTACGGTATTACGCATGAATTTCCGTCCGGTTCCTTTCGACCACCCCGACGCCCTGAAGCTCAACGACCAGGTTCAGGCCGAATACGCCGTGCGCTACGGCGACGGCGGTGACGCCACGCATCTGGACCCGCGGATGTTCGCCCCGCCGGCCGGCCTCTATCTGATCGCGTACGACGAGCTGGACCGCCCGGTGGCCACGGGCGGCTGGCGCACCCAGGACGAGAACGACGAGGGCTACGCGGACGGGGACGCCGAGCTCAAGCGCATGTACGTGGTCCCCGAGGCCCGCGGTCTCGGCCTCGCCCGGCGGATGCTGGCCGCCCTGGAGGAGGACGCCCGCGCGGCCGGCCGCACCCGCATGGTCCTGGAGACCGGCTCCAAGCAGCCCGAGGCGGTCGCCCTCTACGCGTCGAGCGGCTACGAGCCGTGCGCCAAGTTCGGCTACTACCGCTTCCACGAACTGAGCCTCTGCTACGCCAAGGCCCTCTAGCCACCGGGGCGGTGGCCCTCCGGCGGTGCCCGGACCGGCCGCCGCCCCGGCATCGGCTCCCCCGCGGCCGGACGCCGTCCGAAGGACCGCCAGCCCCGGGGCCACCGGCGGGAGTTGCCGCCGCCTGTTTCCGGACATGGCAAGAGGCCCGCTCCCACGGATGGGAACGGGCCTCTTTGCTGCGGTGGACCTGTGGGGATTTGAACCCCAGACCCCCTCGATGCGAACGAGGTGCGCTACCAGACTGCGCCACAGGCCCTTGCAACGAGTGAAACTCTAGCATCCCGATCGAGGTGCTTGGTAATCCGTTCCTGCCTGGTCAGCCGGACCGCCGCGGGCACCCGTCGCCCCACCCGTCACTCGTTGGCCGCGCGCGGCCGTTCACCGTCCTCGTACTGGTCGAACAGCGGCGTGCGGCCGCGCTCGCGGGCGCGCCGCGCGGACGCGGCCCGGCGGGCGTCGCTGCGGGTGTCGTCCGCCGCCCCTGTGCCCTCGGCACCGTCGGAGAGGTCCTCGTCGGCCGGCTCGGCCTCGTGCGCGCTCGGCTCCACCGCGCTGGAACGCGCGGAGCTCCACGCGTCCGGCGCGCCCAGGTCCACGCTGGACGTCGCCCGCGGCGCGACCGGCGCGGTCACATAGGTCGGCAGCGGAACCGGCACCGGATCCCAGCTCTCGCCCTGCGACGGCCCGCACTGGCGCTCCCGCTGCTGGTCGACCCACTCGGCGTGGTCGGTCTGCTCGACGAGCGCGCGACGGTCGGCGGCGAGGGCCAGGAGGCCGGGGTCGGTGTCGGGCGCGGAGCCCTCCTCCGGTTCGTCCGCCACGGCCTCGGCGGCCGTCCGCCGGCGGGGCTGCCGCTCCCGGAGCCGCTGCGCCGCGGCCTCGGCCCGGCGGCGGTCCATGGTGTAGGTGAAGCGCCGCCGCTCCTTGGCGCGCAGATGCACGATGTACGAGCTCAGCATCACGGCCGGCACGCCGGGTGCCCACAGGAACGCGAGCCCGCCCACGGCCGCGACGACCGCGCCGAGGGTGAAGGCGAGGAAGAGCAGGACCGTCGTACGCCGACGGCGCGCGAGGACCTTGGTGCGCCGGGCCCGCGCCGCGGCCTCCGCCGATGCCGCCCGGCGCGCGCCCGGCGTGGCCTGCGCGGCCTGCTGCGGCGCGGACTTGGCCGCGGGTCTCGGGGCGGGCGGGCCCGCCTGGTGCGGTACGGACCGGGCGGTGCCCGAGGTCTCGTACGCGCCGCTCTCCTTGCCGGTCGCGCGTGCGCCCGGTCCCTGTTCCGCCTGGGCCGGCTCCGGCACCTGCACGCGTTCCTGCACGTGCGGACGGTGCCGGTCCGTCGCCTGGGGCCGGGGCGGGGACACGGCGAAGGCCCGGACGTCCACCGAATCGGTGACGCCGTCCGGGTCGGCGCTGGGCTCCTCCTCCTCGGCGGAGCGTGCGCGCAGGTCCTTGGCGTATCGACGCTCCATGGCCGCCCGTCCGGACAGCAGCCGGATGGCGGTGCTGAAGCGTTCCGTCGGACGGGCTTCGTTCAGCTCGTCCTGCCTACGGAGCCACATCGGCACCAAGTAGGCGGCCCAGGCCCCGACGATGACTGCGTAGATGAGGCCGCTGCTGCTCACGCCTCACACGGTAGAGGGGTTTGTATGAGGCCATCTGCCAATTGCGCCGGTGTGTCGCACGATCCGGCTGATATTTCGACCTTTTTTTGTGACCGATGCGATCAGCAGGCCACCGCGAGCGTGAATTTAATGCCCTGGCGCGATCGCCTGCCGATCATTTTCGAACACCTATTTCATTTTCCGGGGTGTCCGCGCTTGCTCGGGTTCTGTGAACCGGCCTGCTCCGATCCGACCTGATCCGAGCGTCCCGGCGCCGGACGCGTCCGCCTCCAGCGTCCGAGCAGTCCCTCGGGGACTTCCTCCGCGGTGAGCGCGAAGACGAGATGGTCGCGCCAGGCACCGTCGATGTGGAGATAGCGCGGGCGCAGCCCTTCCTCCCGGAATCCGAGCTTTTCCACGACCCTGCGGCTGGGCCCGTTCTCGGGGCGAATGCAGACTTCGATGCGGTGCAGTCCGACGGTGCGGAAACAGTGGTCGCTCACCAGCGCCACGGCCGTCGGCATCACGCCGCGGCCCGCCACCGACTGGTCGACCCAGTAGCCGATGTGCCCGGAGCACATCGAACCCCAGGTGATCCCGGCGACGGTGAGCT
The DNA here is from genome assembly GCF_042790435.1 of Streptomyces sp. NPDC056738. Classification (NCBI taxonomy): domain Bacteria; kingdom Bacillati; phylum Actinomycetota; class Actinomycetes; order Kitasatosporales; family Streptomycetaceae; genus Streptomyces; species Streptomyces sp. NPDC056738. Next base: position 133,543 of record NZ_JBHTZF010000012.1, on the reverse strand, counting down.
GACCGACCAGGCGCCCCTGGTACTCGATCACGAAGGGCAGCATCCGGCCCGCGTTGGCCTCGGCACGCAGGTGCCGGACCATCTGCCGGTACGTCGGCCGGTGCGCGATCGGGCCGCTCGGCGTGGGCGGCGGGATCGTCGCCTCCCAGGGGCGCAGCCAGTCGCGGTTGCGCCGGTTCACCTCGCGCCAGGCCCGCTGGTCGCGCAGCCTTATCGGCCGGAGGACGACGTCGCCGTCCACCAGCTCGACCGGCCAGGATGGGCTGTTCAGCTCGCACCCCCAGTGCCGCTGGGTCTCTGGTGGTCGCCGCCGCGGATCTGGTCGACGGCGTGGATCAGGAGGGGGTCGAGAACGGCCAGTCCGTCCCTGACCCCGCCGGTGGAGCCCGGCAGGTTGACGATCAGCGTCGCCCGGGCCACTCCGGCGAGTCCCCGGGAGAGCGCCGCGGTGGGCACCTTGTCCCTGCCGAACGCCCTGATGGCCTCCGGGATTCCGGGGATCTCGCGGTCGAGCACGCGCAGCGTCGCCTCGGGGGTCCGGTCGGTGGGCGAGATGCCCGTGCCGCCGGTGGTGACGATGACGTCGTAGCCCGCCTCGACCCCGGCGCGCAGCGCCTCCTCCACGGGGTCCCCGTCGGGGACGACCCACGGCCCGTCGACCGCGAAGCCGGACTCCGCGAGGCCCGCGGCGACCAGGGGGCCGCCCTTGTCCTCGTAGACGCCGGCGGCGGCGCGGTTGGAGGCGGTGACGACCAGCGCGCTGTAGCCGGCGGTCAGTGCCGCGCCGATGACGGTGCCGCTGCTCATGCCCTGCTCCAGTCGCCCGACTTCCCGCCGGTCTTCTCTTCCACCCTCACGTCCGTGATGACCGCCCCCTTGTCGACAGCCTTGACCATGTCGATCACGGTGAGGGCCGCCACGCTGACCGCGGTGAGGGCTTCCATCTCGACGCCCGTGCGGTCGGTCGTCTTCACGGTGGCGAGGATCTCGACGGCGTCGTCCGCGACCGACAGGTCAATCTTGACACCGGACACCGACAACGGGTGGCACAGCGGGATCAGGTCCGGCGTGCGCTTGGCTCCCATGATCCCGGCGATGCGGGCGGTCGCGAGGGCGTCGCCCTTGGGGACCCCTTCGCCGCGCAGCAGCTCCACGACGCGCGGCGAGACCAGGACCCGGCCGCTCGCGCGCGCGGTGCGGGCGGTCACGTCCTTCCCGGACACGTCGACCATGCGCGCGGCGCCGGCCTCGTCGATATGGGTCAGCCGGTTCTGCACAGGTGCTCCGGAGGTCTCCCCCCGGGACGGAACAGTCATGCGTGGGCGCTCCCGGTCAGGGCCCGTCGCGGTGCGGCGCGTGGGCCTGGTGTGCGCGACACGTTACCGCCCGTCCGTCCGCCGCCGAATCGCCGTGAGGGGCCGTTCGTCCCCCGCCCGACCTGGGCGCCCCCGCGGTGGACCCGGGACGGGCGCCCGCCCCGGGTCGCCGGTCAGCCGAGGAGGACGACCTCGACCTCGCTGCCGGGCTCGACCGAGGTGTCCTGCTCGGGGACGACGATCAGTGCGTCGGCGTGCGCGAGGGCGGCGACCAGGTGCGATCCGGCGCCGCCGACGGGCGTCACGGTGCCGTCCGCGTAGGTGCCGCGCAGGAACTGCCGGCGGCCCTTCGGCGAGGTCAGCGCCTTGTCCGCGGAGAGCTTCGCCCTGGTCGTGGACCGGTGGACGTCCGGCAGTCCCATCAGAGTCCGGATCGCGGGGCGTACGAACAGCTCGAAGGAGACGTACGAGGAGACGGGGTTCCCGGGGAGCGCGAGCAGCGGGGTGTGGTCGGGGCCGATGGAGCCGAACCCCTGGGGCTTTCCTGGCTGCATGGCGAGGGTGCGGAAGTCGATGCCGCCGCCCTCCTCGTCCTCGTCGCCGACGGACGAGAGCGCTTCCTTGACGACGTCGTAGGCGCCGACGCTCACCCCGCCGGTCGTGACCATCAGGTCCGCGCGGACGAGTTGGTCCTCGATGGTCGAGCGCAGGGTCTCGGCGTCGTCGGCTACGGCGCCGACGCGGTAGGCGATGGCTCCCGCGTCGCGGGCCGCCGCGCACAGGGCGAAGCTGTTCGAGTCGTAGATCTGTCCGGTGCCCAACTGCTCGTCGGGCTGGACGAGTTCGCTGCCGGTGGACAGGACGACGACGCGCGGGCGGGGGCGCACGCGCACCGTGCCGCGGCCGATGGCGGCGAGCAGGCCGATCTGCGGCGGGCCGAGGATCGTGCCCGCTTCGAGGGCACGGTCGCCCGCCTTCACGTCGCTGCCCTGCGCGCGGACGTGCGCGCGTGCCTCGGCCGGGCGGTGGACGTGGACCTGTCCGTAGGAGCCCTCGGGGGAGGCGCTGTGCGCGCGCATCCCGGAGACCGGCCCCTCGCCGAGCCCTCCGTCCGTCCACTCGACGGGGACGACGGCTTCGGCGCCCGGCGGGAGCGGGGCACCGGTCATGATGCGGGCGGCCTGGCCGGGGCCCACGTAGGGCTGGTCGGCCTGGCCGGCCGCGACATCACCGACGACCGTCAGGACCGCCGGATACTCCTCGCTCGCGCCCGCCACATCCGCGACCCGGACCGCGTACCCGTCCATCGAGCTGTTGTCGAACGGCGGCAGGGAGACCGGCACCGTGACGTCCTCGACCAGGACACAGCCCTGGGCGTCGAGGAGTTGCAGCTCGATGGGTTCGAGGGGGCGGACGGTCGTGAGGATGTCCTCCAGGTGGTCGTCCACCGACCAGAGGTGTTCCTGGCCGGTGGTGCGGGTCGCGGCGCTGCTCAAATCCCTACATCTCCTCGGCTACGTAACTGCGAAGCCAGGTCCGGAAGTCCGGGCCCAGGTCTTCACGTTCGCATGCGAGTCTGACAATGGCACGCAGGTAGTCGCCGCGGTCGCCGGTGTCATAGCGGCGGCCCTTGAAGACGACGCCGTGCACGGGGCCGCCGACCTTCTCGTCCGCGGCGAGCTGCTGGAGGGCGTCGGTGAGCTGGATCTCGCCGCCGCGGCCCGGCTCGGTCTTGCGCAGTATGTCGAAGATGTGCGGGTCGAGGACGTAACGTCCGATGACGGCGTAACTGCTGGGCGCGTCCGCCGTGTCCGGCTTCTCGACCAGACCGGTCACCTTGACCAGGTCGCCCTCGCCGGTGGCCTCGACGGCGGCGCATCCATAGAGGTGGATCTGCTCGGGCGCGACCTCCATGAGCGCGATGACGCTGCCGCCGTGCTGCTCCTGGACCTCGACCATGCGGGCGAGGAGGGGGTCGCGGGGGTCGATCAGGTCGTCGCCCAGGAGTACGGCGAAGGGCTCGCGGCCGACGTGCGGGGCGGCGCACAGGACGGCGTGGCCGAGGCCCTTGGGGTCGCCCTGGCGCACGTAGTGCATGGTCGCGAGGTCGCTGGACTCCTGGACCTTGGCGAGCCGGCTCGCGTCGCCCTTCTTCTGGAGGGCGGATTCCAGCTCGTAGTTGCGGTCGAAGTGGTCTTCGAGGGGGCGCTTGTTGCGTCCGGTGATCATCAGGACGTCGTCAAGACCCGCCGACACGGCCTCTTCGACCACGTACTGGATCGCCGGCTTGTCGACGACCGGCAGCATCTCCTTGGGAGTGGCCTTGGTGGCCGGCAGGAACCGGGTGCCGAGGCCTGCCGCCGGAATGACAGCCTTGGTGATCCTGGGGTGTGACTCAGTCATGTCCGCAACCATAACCGGTTGCTATGTGCAGAATCTGTGGCTCCGGTTAATTCACGGTCATATGAACTGATTAAGAGAGCTACAGGAGTCGCCTGTGAGACACGTCGGACGCGAACCAGAGCCTGACAAGCGAATGTTGCGGCGAGGACTCCTCCTGGTGAGAAACGGGTTGACGGCCGGTGACGTGCGGGAAACGGCCGCCGCGCTCGCCGCCCGCGCCCTGGAACTGCCCGAACTGGCGCGGGCCCGCACCGTCGCCGCCTATGTGTCCGTGGGGAGCGAGCCGGGCACCCTCGCGCTCCTGGACGCGCTCCACGCGCGCGGGGTGCGTGTCCTGCTGCCGGTCCTGCTCGCGGACAACGACCTGGACTGGGGCGCGTACACGGGGCCGGACTCCCTCACGGAGGTACGGCACGGCGGGAAGATGGCCCTCCTGGAGCCCGCGGGCGAGCGGCTGGGACCCGAGGCCGTCCAGGACGCCGACGCCGTTCTGCTGCCCGGTCTGGCCGTCGACGCCCGCGGGATGCGGCTGGGACGCGGCGGAGGCTCGTACGACCGCGTGCTGGCCCGTCTGGAGCGCTCGGGCGCCGATCCGGCACTGGTGGTGCTTCTGTACGACACCGAAGTCGTCGACCGGGTCCCGGAGGAGGCGCACGACCGGCCCGTCCACGCGGTGGTGACCCCTTCCGGCGTCCGCCGCTTCCGTTGACGCGGGGGGGCCGGACGGCGGGCAGCGGGCTGCGGGCTGCGGAGGACGAGGCCCCGGAGCCGCGAACGCGAAGTGGCCCTCCACTCAAGCGTGGAGGGCCACTTTCGTCAGGCACCGGCATCCGGCCGCCGAAGCGTCAGGGCTTCAGCACTTCAGGGCTTCAGCACTTCAGGGCTCAGGGCTTCAGGGCTTCAGGGCTTCAGGGCTTCAGGGCTTCAGGACCAAGGTGTCGGTCGTCTTCTTGTCGACGGCCTTCTTGCTGAAGGCCCACGGCAGGAGTTCTCCCTTGGCCCACAACTCCGTCTGGTCGGTGTAGTGCGCGCTGTAGGCGTGCCCCGAGGCGCCCGTGAGGTTGATCCACTTGGACTTGTCGAGGTCCTGGAGGTTGACGACCATCCGCATCGAGGGCACCCAGACCACCCCGTAGCCGCCCGCCGCGTTCCAGCCGGTCGCGTTGACCGTCGCCTCGCCGCCGCCGAGGTTCCAGGGACCGCGGTTGAGCATGTACTGCAGGAAACCGGGGCCTTCGGTACCGAGGGTCTGGTTCTTCAGGAACAGGCGGTGCAGCCGGCCCCAGCTCCAGGTGTCGATGTCCTTGCCGAGCTTGGCGGTCAGCTCCCAGCGGGCGTCGCCCATGGCCCGCAGGAAGAGGTCGTCACGGCTGGTGCTCGCCTCTTCGGTGCGCGTCCTGGGCAGCTTCCACCAGTCGTTGTGCTCGTCGTCGATGATCTTCCGGATCACCTCGAACCAGCGGTCGCCGCCGTCCGGCTGCGCCTGGTCCGGCTCACGCTCGCCGCACTCGCGCACCGTCTGGTCCTCGTCCGCGGGACCGGTGGTGTCGACCCGCTCGACCGACAGGCACTGGCCCTTGACCCGCAGCTCCTTGGGCAGCTTGTTGCCGAAGGCGAGCTTGAGGATGTTGCGCCAGGTGGCGTTGAAGTACGCGGCCGCCGCGGAGTCGGCGTCCTGGGTGTAGTCCCAGCCCTCCAGGAGCTTCTGCGCCTCGCGGACGTCCTTGTCGGGCACGTCGATCTTGAGCAGCTTGGGCACGATCAGCTTGGCGATCTCGCTGCTGTTGTCGAGCTGCATCTGGCGCATGTCGTCGGTCGAGATCTTGGCGCCGCCCCGGGTCTTCGACTCGATCAGGTCGGTGATCCGCTGGCTGCGGGTGCCGTAGCCCCAGTCCGTGGTGAGCGTGTACGGGTACTTGTCCGGGTCGACGACCGCCTGGTTGGCGGTGACGATGTAGCCGCGCTTGGGGTTGTACTCGTAGGGAAGGGCGGACTGCTTGATGTAGCCGGTCCAGCGGTACTTCGAGTCCCAGCCCGGCGCGGGCAGCGAGCCGTCGTCGCCCTTGGCGCGCGTGGGGATCTTGCCGGGGAGCTGGTAGCCGATGTTGCCGCTCGCGCCGGCGCCGTCGGCGTAGACGAGGTTCTGGGAGGGCACCTCGAAGGACGCGGCGGCCTTGCGGAACTCGCTCCAGTCGGAGGCCTTGTCCATCGCGAAGACGGCGTCCATGGTCCTGCCCGGGTCCAGCGCGGTCCAGCGCAGTGCTATCGCGTACCCGTCGCCCCGGTCGGGCGCCTCCGCGTCGACCGTGGCCTTCTTGCCGACCTGGACGAGTTCGTCGTCACGGTCGGAGAGCAGCGGCATCCCGTCCTGGGTCTGCCGGACGACGATCGTCTTGGCGGCCCCGCCGGCGACCTTGATCGTCTCCTTGCGGGTGGTGAAGGGCAGCACCTTGCCGTCGTACTCGTAGCCCTGGCCGGTGATCTTCTCCAGGTAGAGGTCGGTGACGTCGACCCCGGAGTTGGTCATGCCCCAGGCCATGTCGGCGTTGTGGCCGATGACCACGCCGGGCATGCCCGCGAAGGTGTATCCCGAGACGTCGTACTGGCACTTCGCGGAGACCGCGGTGCAGTGCAGGCCCATCTGGTACCAGACCGAGGGCAGCGACGCGGACAGGTGCGGGTCGTTGGCCAGCAGCGGCTTGCCGGTGATCGTGTGGCTTCCGGCGACGACCCAGGAGTTGGAGCCGATGCCGTTGCCGTTCACGCCGACGGCGGTGGGCAGGTCGTCGAGGACCTTGTAGAGCCCCGAGAGCTGGCTCTGGAACCCGGAGGGCGTCGCCGTACCGCCCGCGAGCCCCGTGCCCGCGCTGGACGCCGAGGTGGTGTCCGAGGGGCCGTACGTCCCGGTGACACTGTCGTACGAGCCCGTCTGGACGATCGTCTTGTTCCGGCTGTACGGGTACTCGGGGTAGAGGTCCGCGATCTGCTTCGGGCCGAGCCGGCTCGTCATCAGCGAGCGGTCGATCTCCTCCTGCATGTTGCCGCGCAGGTCCCAGGCCATCGCCTTGAGCCAGGCCACCGAGTCGACCGGGGTCCACTCGGTCGGCTTGTAGTCGTTGGTGAAGCCGAGGGCCGCGTACTCCAGGGAGATGTCCTCGGAGCTCCGGCCCTTCAGGTAGGCGTTGACTCCCTCGGAGTACGCCTGGAGGTACTTCTTGGTGGAGGCCGACAGCTTGGTGTCGTACTCCTTCTTCGCGATGCGGTCCCAGCCCAGGGTGCGCAGGAATTCGTCGTTCTTGACCTGACCCTCGCCGAACATCTCGGACAGCCGGCCCGAGGTCATGTGGCGGCGCACGTCCATCTCGTAGAACCGGTCCTGCGCCTGGACGAAGCCCTGGGCCATGAACAGGTCCGCGTCGGACGAGGCGTAGATCTGCGGAATCCCGTTGCCGTCGCGCTGCACGGTCACGGGCCCGGACAGCCCGTCCATGCGGATGGATCCCTTGGTCTGCGGGAAGGAGGCCCGCACCGTGCTGATGCTCCAGTACGCGCCGAAGGCGATGCCTCCGATGATGGCGAGAACCAGGACAATCAAGAACAGTCGGGCTTTGCGCCCCTTCTTCCTGCCGGACTTGCCGGGCTGCTGGCCGGAAGAGGCGGTGGTGTTGGGGGGCATCGCTGTCCTTGCTGTCCTAACGCGAGCGGCAGGCGGTCCTGGAGTGCTGGGGCAACCATAGGCGCAGGGCCAACCGCGCCTTGACGCGGAGTAGGAAACCGGGAAGCACGACTGTTCGATCTTGCCTCCGGGAACGTCAAGAAAACGTCAAGAGTTAGGTAAGGTAACGAAGTACTTGCACTGAAGTGGCCGGCTTCCGGTGCTCGGATCCGGACGTCGCCCCCGCGGCACCGGATCGGCGAGAAAGGAACAGCCCCTGACTGTCCACCACCTCAACCAGCTCCTGCTCGTGTGCTCGCTCGTCCTCCTCGTCGCGGTGGCGGCGGTCCGGATCTCCTCGCGCAGCGGGCTTCCCACGCTGCTCGTCTACCTGGGAATCGGCGTCGCGATCGGCCAGGACGGAGTCGGCGACGTCCAGTTCAGCAACGCCGAACTGACCCAGGTCATCGGATACGCGGCCCTGGTCGTGATCCTGGCCGAGGGCGGACTCGGCACGAAGTGGAAGGAGATCAGACCGGCCCTGCCGGCGGCCTCCTCGCTGGCGACGGTGGGCGTCGCGGTGAGCGTCGGCGTCACGGCCGCGGGCGCGCACTATCTGATCGGCCTGGAATGGCACCAGGCGTTCATCATCGGCGCGGTCGTCTCCTCGACGGACGCCGCGGCGGTCTTCTCGGTCCTGCGCAAGATCCCCCTCCCCACGCGCGTGACGGGCATCCTGGAGGCCGAATCGGGCTTCAACGACGCCCCGGTGGTCATCCTGGTCGTCGCGTTCTCCACCGCCGGCCCCGTGGAGCACTGGTACACGCTGCTCGGCGAGATAGCGCTGGAGCTGACCATCGGCGCCGCCATCGGTGTCGCGGTCGGCTGGCTGGGCGCGTACGGACTGCGGCACGTGGCGCTGCCGGCCTCCGGCCTCTACCCGATCGCCGTGATGGCGATCGCCGTCGCGGCCTACGCCGCCGGCGCGCTCGCCCACGGCAGCGGCTTCCTCGCCGTCTACCTCGCCTCCATGCTTCTCGGAAACGCGAAGCTGCCGCACTGGCCCGCCACGCGCGGCTTCGCCGAGGGGCTCGGCTGGATCGCCCAGATCGGCATGTTCGTGCTGCTCGGCCTGCTGGTCACCCCGCACGAGATGGGCGACGACATCGTCCCGGCCCTCGTCATAGGCCTGGTGCTGACGATGGTGGCGCGGCCGCTGAGCGTGGTCGCGGGCCTGCTGCCGTTCCGCATCCCCTGGCAGGAGCAGGTGCTGCTGTCCTGGGCGGGCCTGCGCGGCGCGGTGCCCATCATCCTGGCCACGATCCCGATGGTGAGCGGAGTCGCGGAGAGCGAGCGGATCTTCAACATCGTCTTCGTCCTGGTCGTCGTCTACACCCTCGTCCAGGGCCCGACCCTGCCGTGGCTGGCCCGCAAGCTCCGCCTCGGCGCGTCCGCGGGGGCCTCCGACCTGGGCATCGAATCGGCGCCCCTGGAGCGGCTGCGCGGCCATCTGCTGTCCGTCGCGATCCCCAAGGGCTCGCGCATGCACGGAGTCGAGGTGGGCGAGCTGCGGCTGCCCCCGGGCGCGGCCGTCACCCTCGTCGTCCGCGAGTCGAAGTCCTTCGTGCCCATGCCGACGACAGTGCTGCGGCTCGGCGACGAACTGCTGGTCGTGGCCACCGACCCGGTCCGCGACGCGACCGAGAGACGTCTGCGCGCGGTGGGCCAGGGCGGCAAGCTCGCCGACTGGCTGGGCGTCGACGACGGCGGCAGGGAACACCGGACCCAGCACCGAACGGGTCTGTGACACACCACGACCGCCGCGCGGTCGGCCGGTTCTTACGAAACCCGGGACGCGCTTCTTAAGAAGACCCCGCCGGGCTTACGACACATCGAACGAAAACGCGAAGACGAAGGGCAATCACAGGCTCACGGCGGCGGAGTGCTCTTTTTCACAGGCCCGGCCCGACGGCCACCCCCTGTACGATGAAGGCACACCTTGATCGAACCAACTCTGCCTGACGCAGAGCTGGCGCGACCGTATGGCGGCCGTGACGTCCTTCCGCAGGGGGCGCCGGTATCTACCGCAGATCCGCGCAAGAGGACAGCTCTCGGCGCCCCCCGCACGGGCGCGCTACCAGGCGGCAGAAAGGCACGGGCCGTGGCATCCACGGTCACCTCCCGCCCTGGATACGGACAGTTGCTGCGCACCCGCGGCGCCTGGACGTTCCTGCTCCCCGGCTTCGCCGCCCGTCAGCCGTTCGCCATGCTGACGATCTCCATCGTGCTGCTCGTGCAGCACACCACCGGCTCGTACGGGGCGGCCGGCGCCGTCGCGGCCGTCACCGGTGTCTCCATGGCACTGTTCGCGCCCTTCACCGGACGTCTGGCCGACCGGCACGGACAGCGGGCGGTCCTGCTCCCCGGCGTCCTCGTGCACGCCGTGGCTGGCTTCTCCCTGACCGCGCTCGCACTGGCGGACGCCCCCCTGTGGGTGCTTTTCGCCGCCGCGGTGCCCACCGGCGCCTCGGTGCCGCAGGTCGGCCCCATGGTGCGGGCCCGCTGGGGCGTGAAGCTCCAGGGTTCGCCCCTGATGTCGACCGCCGCCGCCTTCGAGTCCGTCACCGACGAGCTCACCTTCGTCTTCGGCCCGCTGCTCGCCACCGCGCTGTGCACGGCCGTCGCCCCCGCCGCGGGCCTGCTGACCGAGGCGTCGCTGACCCTCGTCGGCGGTCTGCTGTTCGCCGCGCAGAAGAGCACGCAGCCCGCGGTCTCGGCCGCCGGACACGCACGCGTGGAGCACGGTTCCGCCCTGCGGATCCCCGGAGTGCGCGTTCTGATCATGACCTTCCTGGGCATCGGCTCCGTCTTCGGCGGCATGCAGGTCTCGCTGGCCGCGTACAGCGAGTCGATCGGCGAGCCCGGCATGAACGGTGTCCTGTACGGCGTCTTCGCGGCCGGCAACATGCTCTCGGGCATCGTCTGCGGCGCCATCGCGTGGAAGGTGGCCCCGCAGCGTCGGCTCGTCGTCGGGTACGCCGCCCTCGCGCTGGCCGCCTCCGGGCTGTGGGCCGCGAACTCGGTGATCGTGCTCGCGGGCCTCGGCCTCGTCGTCGGCATGTGCATCGCTCCGAGCCTGATCACCGGCTACACCCTGGTCGAGAGCCTCGTCCCGCAGGGCGCCCGCACCGAGGCCTTCACCTGGCTCACCGGCGCCGTCGCCCTCGGCCAGGCCGCGGCCGTCACGGTCGCCGGACAGCTCGAGGACAGGCTCTGGGACGGCGCCGGGTTCCTGGTGCCGATGGCCGGTACGGCACTGGCTCTGGCGACCCTGGTGGCACAGCGTTCACGCCTCGCCGCACAGGCCCCGAGCCGTGCCGTCGCACGTGGCGTCGGTCACCGCGTGCCGGTGACAGTGGACTGATCTCGCGGAATACGTCAGTATGGACCGTCGTTAGCACTCACTGAGTGAGAGTGCCAGGAGGAAGACAAGTGCCGACCTACCAGTACCAGTGCACCGAGTGCGGCGAGGGCCTCGAGGCGGTGCAGAAGTTCACCGATGACGCCCTGACCGAATGCCCGAATTGCAACGGCCGCCTGAAGAAGGTGTTCTCGGCCGTCGGCATTGTCTTCAAGGGCTCCGGCTTCTACCGCAACGACAGCCGCGGCTCCTCGTCGAGCAGCTCGCCGGCGTCGAAGCCGTCCACGTCCTCGACCTCGGACACGAAGTCCTCGTCGTCCGCCTCGTCGTCCTCGGACACGAAGTCGTCGAGCGCGAAGTCGTCGGGCACCGGCTCCGCCGGCAGCTCCGCCGCCTAGGACTCCTCGGCCCGCGGCCGGGGCTCCCCCCGGCCCGGCCCGGCCGCCGTGGCCCACGGCCCGCAGGCCGCACAGGTCCGTTTCCGCGGAAGACCCCGTCGCCCTACGACGACGGGGTCTTCCGCGTTCCTTCACCGGGACAGCCCGTAGGGTGCCGTTCATGGCGAACACGGAGAACTCACAGACCCCGGCCGGGGAGCAGCCGACGGCATCGGCCGAGATCGGCGTCATCGGCGGCTCGGGCTTCTACTCCTTCCTCGACGACGTGACCGAGCTGCGGGTCGACACCCCTTACGGGCCGCCCAGCGACTCCCTGTTCCTCGGCGAGATCGCCGGCCGACGGGTCGCCTTCCTGCCCCGCCACGGGCGCGGCCACCATCTGCCGCCGCACCGCATCAACTACCGGGCCAACCTGTGGGCGCTGCGCTCGGTCGGCGCACGCCAGATCCTCGGCCCCTGCGCCGTGGGCGGACTGCGTCCCGAGTACGGGCCCGGCACCCTGCTCGTGCCCGACCAGTTCGTGGACCGTACGAAGTCACGGGCGCAGTCCTACTTCGACGGGCTGCCGCTGCCCGACGGCACGGTGCCGAACGTGGTGCACGTGTCGCTGGCCGACCCGTACTGCCCCGTCGGACGGAAGGCCGCGCTGGAGGCGGCTCGCGGACGTGACTGGGAGGCTGTGGACGGCGGCGCGCTCGTGGTCATAGAGGGCCCGCGGTTCTCCACCCGCGCCGAATCGCTGTGGCACCAGGCGCAGGGCTGGTCGGTGGTCGGCATGACCGGACATCCCGAGGCCGCGCTCGCCCGCGAACTGGAGCTCTGCTACACGTCGTTGACGCTGGTCACCGACCTGGACGCGGGTGCCGAGACCGGCGAAGGCGTCTCGCACGACGAGGTGCTGAAGGTGTTCGCGGCGAACGTGGACCGGCTGCGGGGCGTGCTGTTCGACGCGGTCGCGGCGCTGCCGGAGAACGGATCGCGCGACTGCCTGTGCACGAAGGCCCTGGGCGGCATGGACCCCGGCTTCGAACTGCCGTGACGCGAACGGGCGTGGCCTGAGCCTCCGTGGCGCGAACGGGCGTGGCTGAACCTCCGCGCTCCGCGCCGGGGTGGCCCACACCTCTGTGGGGCGGGGTGGCCCGCCCCTCTGTGGCGCGAACGGACTCGGCCTGGACTGCTGTGAAGGGAACGGACGCGGACGGGGCTGCCGTGAAGCGAGCTGCCGTGCCCCGAGCGGCGTGACCGGGCTGTCGTGACGTGTGCCCGGGCGGGGTGGAACCTCCCGTTCGGGTGAGGGAGTTGTCCACAGTTCCCGGGCCGTCCACGGGTGCCTGCGGACTTCGGCGCGAGACCTCATCGTGGGATCGCAAGCCGGTCCGTCGTGGCCGGTCCCTCGCAGCCGGTCCCTCGTCACAGGTGGTGGTCACCATGGCACAGCGCTCACGACACATCCGCCCGCCGGGCGCGGACACACCCCCGACGTGCGAGGTGCCGCAGTTCGCGCCCGTCCGGGTGCGGGGCGGGCGGTTCCGGCCCCGGCTCCGGCCCTTCGCCCGGCACAGGCGGCGGGCGGTCGCCGCGGGCCTGGCCATGACGGCGGCCGCGCTCGTGGCCGCCGGTCCGGGCGACACCGGGCGGGCGCGCGGCCATCCGGCGTCCACGCCCTCCGCGTCCGCCTCCACCACGGTCCCCCCATCCGTACGCGGGCCCGGCCCGGTGGAGACGGTGAGGGCGCCGGTCCGGATCGCGGACGGAGACGCGGCACGCCTGCTGCGCCCCGGCGACCGGGTCGACGTGGTCGCGGCGGACGAGGGCGGCGACGTGCGGGTGGTCGCGGCCGGGGCACGGGTCAGCGGGGTGCCGGACGCCGTCACGACCGGCACCGGAGCGCTGGTCGTCCTCTCCGTCCCCCGCGCGACGGCCGTGCGGCTGGCCGGCGCGGGCACCACGTCACGACTGGCGGTGACCCTGCGATGACCACCGAAACCGTGTCAAGTCTCTCGATCGAGCTACCCAGTTGGACAGGCCCGGAACACCCTGCCGTAGGTTGCGGAGCTGTTTGTTCCACAACCCGTGCGGAGGGGCCTCCTAGTGAGCGACAACAAGCAGCCCGGCGTCTGGGAGGGCTTCAAGGCCTTCCTGATGCGCGGCAACGTCATCGACCTGGCCGTCGCCGTGGTCATCGGCGCGGCCTTCACCAACATCGTCAACGCCGTGGTGAAGGGCGTCATCAACCCGATGGTGGGCGCTGTCGGTACGAAGGACCTCGACAACTACACCTCCTGCATCGAGAGCCCCTGCACCGGCACCGGAGCGAACGCCACGGGCATCCGGATCATGTGGGGCTCGGTGCTGGGCGCCTCGCTCAGCTTCCTGATCACCGCCAGCGTCGTCTACTTCCTGATGGTGCTGCCGATGTCCAAGTTCCTGGCCCGGCAGGCGGCCCGCCAGAAGGCGAAGGAAGGCGCGAAGGAGGTCCTCGAGGTCTCCGAGCTGGAGGTGCTCAAGCAGATCCGCGACGAGCTGGTCGCCCAGCGCGGTCAGGGACGCCGCGAGTACTGACGGCGAGGCCGTGGGCGCGTGCCCGGGAACTCGGCCGGCGGTGCCGGCGGACCGGGGCGCGCCCGTCCCGGGGCGAGAGCGCCCGGAGCCGGGCTCAGATGTGGTGGGGCGGCTTCTCGTCGAGGAAGCGCTTCAGGTCGGCGGCGCTGTCACCGGTGCTGTCGGCCCGCTCGCCCCACCCACGGTCCGTATCGTCCGAGGACTGCTGGTTCAACGGATCGTCGAAGACCAGTGCGGGCTTCGGATCGCGCGGTTCGGGGGCGGGGGCGGGACTCATGCCCCAAGGGTACGCCGCGGGGGTGCGGGGCCACCCCGGCCGGCCCGTCGCTTGTGAAGGCATTCACAAGAATTTCCGGCGCTTTTCTGCTGTGCTTGGCCCTATGACCTCCCGTTCCGCTCCGGAATCCGCCTCGACACCACGGTCCGCCGGCCACTGGCCGCTGCGCAGAATGACGGCCCGCGGCCGGGACGAGGCGCACCGGGTCGCGTCGCCGCTGGAGCTCCTGTTCGACCTGTGTTTCGTGGTCGCCATCGCCCAGGCGGGCGCCGAGCTGGTGCACGCCGTGGCCGAGGGGCACGCCGGTCAGGGCATCCTCGACTACGCGATGATCTTCTTCGCCATCTGGTGGGCGTGGATGAACTTCAGTTGGTTCGCCTCGGCCTACGACAACGACGACGTGCTGTACCGGGTGGTCACGCTGGTGCAGATCGCCGGCGTCCTGGTGCTCGCGGCCGGGGTGTCGAAGGCGTTCGAGAGCCACGACTTCCTGGTGGTCTGGCTCGGCTACGCGATCATGCGGTTCGCGATGATCGCGCAGTGGCTGCGGGTGGCCCGGTCCACCGAGGGGACCGAGAGAACGGCGGCCCTGCGGTACGCGGGCGGCGTGCTGCTCTGCCAGATCGGCTGGCTGGGCCTGCTGATCACACCGGAAGGCGGCCGCCCGTGGGTCTTCCTCGTGGTGGCCCTCGCCGAACTGTGCGTCCCGCTGTTCGCGGAGAAGGACTTCACCACGTCCTGGCATCCGCACCACATCGCCGAGCGGTACGGACTGTTCACGATCATCGTGCTCGGCGAGACGATCGCCGCCGCCACTGTCGCGGTGAAGTCGGCCGTCGACGAGCACGACGCGCTGGGCGAGCTGCTCCCCATCGCCGCGGGCGGCCTGCTGATCGTGTTCTCCGCCTGGTGGATCTACTTCGTGGTGCCGATCCACGGCCATCTGCGGTCCAACGGCCAGGCCTTCCTGTGGGGGTACGGCCACTATCTGATCTTCGCGTCGGCCGCCGCGATCGGTGCGGGTCTGGAGGTCGCGGTGGAGCAGACGGTCGGCACGGCGCACATCTCCGCGCTCTCGGCGTCCGCCGCGGTGACACTGCCGACCGCCCTGTACTTCCTCGCCGTCTGGGTCCTGCACTCCCGCTATTTCAAGGTCGGCATCGCCCAGCAGCTCGTGCTGCCGACCACGGCGCTGCTCGTCATCCTGTGCACCTTCCTGGGCGACTGGGCGGTCCTCTCCGCCGGGATCGTCTCCGCCCTGTCCGTGGCGGTCGGGGTGGTGATGACGACACGGACGGCGACGCGGGAAGCGGCGGCCGGGGAAGACTGGGCGCATGACAGTTGACGCTCTGACGGATGTCGTGGGTCTGCGGGTGGGGCACGCGACGCGCAGCGGAAACGGGTGGCTCACGGGGACGACCGTGGTGCTCGCTCCCGAGGGAGGCGTGATCGCCGCCGTGGACGTGCGCGGCGGCGGGCCCGGCACCAAGGAGACGGACGCGCTCGACCCGCGCAACCTCGTGCAGAAGGTCGAGGCGGTCGTACTGACCGGGGGCAGCGCCTACGGGCTGGACTCGGCGTCGGGCGTGATGGCGTGGCTGGAGGAACGGGGCCGCGGGGTGCGGGTGGGGCCGGACCCGACGCACGTCGTGCCCGTCGTGCCGGCCGCCTGCGTCTTCGACCTCGGGCGCGGTGGTGACTTCCGGTCGCGGCCGGACGCCTCCACCGGACGCGCTGCGGTCGAGGCCGCCGACGCGAGTGCGGTGCGGGCGCCGGTGGGCGAGGGCGGCGTGGGAGCCGGTACGGGCGCGGTGGTCGGGGGGCTCAAGGGCGGGGTCGGGACGGCGAGCGCCGTGCTGGAGTCCGGTGTCACGGTGGCCGCGCTGGTGGTGGCGAACGCGGTGGGCTCGGTGGTGGAGCCGCAAACGGGGGCGCTGTACGGGGAGTTGGCGCGAGGGCGTACGGCGGGTCCGTCGGCCGCGGTGCGCGAGGCGGCCCGACTGCGGCTCGCGGAGGCCGCCGCGCGCAACGCGCCGCCGCCACTGAACACCACACTCGCCGTCGTCGCCACCGACGCCGCGCTGACGCGGGCGCAGGCGCAGAAGCTCGCGGGCACGGCACACGACGGGATCGCGCGCGCCGTGCGGCCGGTGCATCTGCTGAACGACGGGGACACCGTGTTCGCGCTGGCCACGGGCGACAGGGCGCTCGACGCCGGGAACCCCTTGGCGCTCAACGAGATCCTCGCGGCGGGCGCGGACCTGGTGACGCGCGCGATCGTGCGGGCCGTACGCGCGGCGGAGCCGGTGGACGGGCCGGGCGGAGCGTGGCCGTCGTACGAAGAGCTGTACGGGGAGGGCGGGTTGGGGAACCGGACGTCGTAGCGCCCTGGAACTGGTGCGGCAAGGGCGCCTTGCAGGACAATGGACGCGACGGGCCGGAACCTTTCGCGGGGCGCGTGGACCGCTGGAAGTGCCGTCCGACGAGGGCTTTTTGACGAACTGACGGGCCGCCGGGGAACTGACCGAACGGTCCGCCCGTTTTCCGTCCGTACGTTTTCTCGGTTCGCGGACATGATGTCCGACCGAGGGGCTACGGTATGCACCCACAAGGTGACATGCAGCAACGCCGGGAGAAACCTTGAGCGTTCCGTACGAGACAGCAGCGTACGAACCACCCGAGTCGCCCGAGTCTCCGGAGGAGCATCTCGCACGACTTCTGGGCCGCGCCCTGAACTCGTTCGAGCTGCCCGACGAGGCGATACGGCGGCTCGACTGCGCGCTGGCGCACGACAGCTCGCTGCACTCCGCGCACCACAGCGCGGGGCTGCACCGGGAGACGTACCGGCACACCTGGCTGCTCGCCGACGGTTCCACCGTCACGCTGTGGGAGCTGGTGCACAACACGGCGGCCGGCCACGACGCCCAGCACGAGGTCTACGTCGACGAGGAGGAGCTGCGCACGGCCACGGCCCGGCTCCCGCTTCCGCCGGACGCGCCGGACTTCGAGCTGCCGGTGTTCGTGCAGTTGTCGTCGGTCCCCGAGCCGCGTCACACCTATGTGCCCGACGACTCCGCCGATCACGCGCGCCGGCTCCTGCGGCGGGCGGAGAATCCGGACCGTCCCGGCGCAGACCTCACCTCGCTGCTGCTGCGGGAGGCGTTCGCGCACCAGATCACGCAGGCCTTCGGACGCCCTTGCCGTGCGGGGCAGGCGGGGCTGTGCTTCTCGCTCTACGAGCACGCGTTCCTGCTGCGCGACGGGCAGGAGATCTCCCTGTGGGAGGTCGAGCACACGGCGACACCGGACCGGCGGCACATGTGCGAGGTGTACGCGAGCGAGGACGCGGCCCGGGACGCGATGGAGCGCCGGGCGGCACGACTGGGCTGACGACGGGGAAGGGCCCGGCACCTGAGGTGCCGGGCCCTTCCCTGTTGCGGACCTCCGCGTCACGTCCTGCGGTCGGCGGCGACCCGGGCAACGCCTCCCCGGGCGCCGCCCGGGACAGGGATCAGCCGACGAACTCCGGCTTCAGATCCTGGCCCGAGCCGTGGTCCTTGTCCTGCTTCTGACCCGCGCCCTGGTCCTGGCCCGCGTCCTCGCCCCGGCCCTGGCCGGCGTCCTGGGCTTCCGTCTCGTCCTGTGCGCCTTCCAGGTGCTGGGCCGGGCGCTTCGGCAGGGCGAACATCAGCAGGAAGATGACGGCCAGCACGGCGGCGACCCAGCCCAGCGCGTACTGGAAGGCGTCCACGAAGGCCGGGCCCACCTGGGTGCGGGTCAGCCGGTCGGGGATCTCGCCGAAGAAGAGGACCGAGACCAGGCCGAGGCCGAGCGCGTTGCCCATCTGCTGCACGGTGTTGATCAGACCCGAGGCCGAACCCGAGTGCTCACGCGGGACGTCGGAGAGCACGGCGTCGGTCAGCGGCGCGACGATGAAGCCCATGCCCGCGCCCATGACCACCAGCGGGAGGGCCATCTGCCAGGAGGCGATGCCCATGCCGTAGCGGTCGGACTCCCAGATGTAGAGCAGGACGCCGAGCGCCATGATCAGGGCGCCCGCCTGGAGCACCTTGCGTCCGAAGCGCGGGACCAGAAGCTGCACGGACATGCCCGCCGCCGCCGAGACCGCGATCGAGAACGGCACCCCGGTCAGGCCCGCCCGCAGCGGGCGCCAGCCCAGTCCGATCTGCATGTACAGCGTCCAGACCAGGAAGAAGATGCCGAGCGAGACACCGAAGACGGTCTGCACGGCGATGCCCGCCGCGAAGCTCTTCACCTTGAACAGCGACAGCTCGATCAGCGGTGAACCGTCCCGAGCGGTCTTGCGCTTCTCGTAGGCCACCAGCGCCGCGAAGACCACGAGGGAGCCGGCCATCGACGCGTACCCCCACAGCGGCCAGCCCAGCTCGCGGCCCCGGGTCAGCGGGTAGAGCAGCATGAGCAGGCCGAGCGTGACGAGGGCGACGCCGACCAGGTCGAGCTTGAGGGCCTTCGGGGCCTTGGACTCGCTGATGAAGCGGCGGCCCAGGATCAGCGCGACGATGCCGACGGGCAGGTTGATGAGGAAGATCGGCCGCCATTCCAGACCGAACAGGTTCCACTCGGTGAGCAGCGCGCCGAGGAGCGGGCCCGAGACCGCGCCCAGACCGACGATCGCGCCGAACAGGCCGAAGACCTTGCCGCGCTCGTGCGCCGGGAAGGTGGCGTGCACGATCGACAGGACCTGCGGCACCATCATCGCGGCCATGGCGCCCTGCAGGATGCGCGAGGCGACGAGCATCTCGGGGTTCGCCGCGAAACCGCACAGCGCGGACGCGAGGGTGAAGCCGGCCACGCCGAGGAGGAAGAGCCGCTTGCGGCCGTGAATGTCACCGAGCCGCCCGCCGGTGACGAGTCCCGCGGCGAAGGCCAGCGCGTAGCCCGCGGTGATCCACTGGATCTGGCTGAAGGAGGCGCCCGCGTCCTGCCGGATCGAGGGGATCGCGATGTTGACGATCGTGACGTCGACCAGGTCCATGAAGGCCGCGGTCATGACGATGGCGAGGGCGAACCAGCGGCGTCGGTCGGCCGCGGCGCTTGGTGCCGGGCTGCTGAGAGCTGTCTCAGGGGTCTCGGTGGAGGTCATGCGACAAACCTAGAACCCTATTAGGTCAGATCATGACCTAGTTGTCCGGCACCCTGGAAACCATGACGACCGATACTCCGGCCCGGCTTCTCCAGCTCCTCTCCCTCCTCCAGACGCCCCGCGAGTGGCCCGGCGGCGAGCTGTCCGAGCGTCTCGGGGTGTCCCGCCGTACGGTCCGGCGCGATATCGACCGGCTGCGCGAGCTCGGCTATCCGGTGCAGGCGACCAAGGGCGCCGACGGCGGCTACCGGCTGGTGGCGGGCACGGCGATGCCCCCGCTCGTCCTCGACGACGAGGAGGCCGTCGCGATCGCGGTGGGCCTGCGGGCCGGCGCCGGGCACGCGGTCGAGGGCGTGGACGAGGCCTCCGTACGGGCACTCGCCAAGCTGGAACAGGTGCTGCCGTCCCGGCTGCGTCGCCGCGTGTCCATGCTCCAGGCCGCGACCACCCCCCTGACCAGCGGGGACGGGGCGAGCATCGCCCCCGAGACGCTGACCGTGATGGCGTCGGCCATCGCGGGCACGGAACGGCTGCGGTTCGCCTACCGCTCCGGGGACGGAACACCCTCGCGGCGGCTGACCGAGCCGTACCGGCTGGTCTCCACCGGCCGCCGCTGGTACCTCGTCGCCTACGACGTCGACCGCGACGACTGGCGGACGTTCCGCGTCGACCGGGTGTCCGAACCCTTCGCGACGGGAGCCCGGTTCACACCCCGCGAACTGCCGACGGGGAACGCCGCCGAGTTCCTGCGGCAGTCGATGTACGGGCGCCAGAAGACCTACACGTACGAGGTCACCTTCGCCGCCCCGGCCGAGTTCGTGGCGGCGCGCGTGCCCGCATGGGTCGGCGCGCCCGAGCCGATCGACGAGCGGAGCTGCCGGCTGCGCGCCTCCTCCAGTGACTCGGTGGAATGGCTCGCGGTGCGGATCGCGATGGTCGACTGCGACTTCACGGTACGAGAACCGAGAGAACTTGTGGATTACGTAAGGGAGTTGGGTGCACGGCTGAGCCGGGCGGGGGCCGTGGCGCAGACTGACGGCGCCTGACGGTCGGCCGCACTCCACGGGGGTGGTGACACCCGGTGGACCGTCGGCGACGGCAGGTTATGTCGCTGTGGCAGAATCTGCCATCCGGGTCACCCCGGGGTTCAGGTTCGGGGTGGCCCGCCCCCATGCTGCCCGGAATCCCAGGGGCCCCCTGAAACAAGGGAGTCGAGCTTCGGCGCCAGGGGGGGGAGGCGCCGAAGCTCGACTCTGGGAGAGTCCCGGCGCGGGGGGGGTGAGCGTCGGGACTCGGTTCTGGGGAGCGGCCTGCCTTCGTCCGGTGGGGTTCCGTCCGAGGCTTCCGCTCGGTACTTCCGTTCGGTGCTTCTGTTCGCTTCTTCTGTCGCTTCTTCCGCTCGGACGGGGCCCGAAGCGTGGACCCTGAAGTCTTGTTCCCAGGGCCCGCCGGATTGAAGCGGCCTTACATGGCCATGTCTGGTCGACTTGTGGCCAACGTGGCGGGGGATCCCGTGCGGGGACCGGGCCGGGCGGGTCCGGCGCCGCCGGAGGAGTCGACCCGTACGGCCCACTCACCCCGCCCGCCCGGACCACCCCGTGCGCTCCGGATGTCCCGTCGCCGTTACGCCGCCGCGTCGAATCCGGTGTCGCGCGCCAGCTTCTTCAGTTCGAGCAGGGCGTGCTTCTCGATCTGACGGATGCGCTCGCGCGTCAGCCCGTGCTCCTTGCCGACCTCCGTGAGCGTCCGCTCCCGGCCGTCGTCGATGCCGTACCGCATCTTGATGATGGACGCGGTGCGCTGGTCGAGGTGGCCGATCAGATCGTCCAGCTCCTCGCTGCGCAGCAGGGTGAGCACCGACTGCTCGGGCGACACCGCCGAGGTGTCCTCCAGCAGGTCGCCGAACTGGGTCTCGCCCTCGTCGTCCACCGCCATGTTCAGGGAGACCGGGTCGCGGGCCCAGTCGAGCACGTCGCCGACGCGCTCCGGCGTCGAGCCGAGCTCGGCGGCTATCTCCGCGTGCTCGGGCTCGCGTCCGTTCTCACGGTTGAACTCGCGCTGCACGCGACGGATCCGGCCCAGCTCCTCGACCAGGTGGACGGGGAGGCGGATCGTGCGCGACTGGTCGGCGATGGAGCGCGTGATGGCCTGACGGATCCACCAGGTGGCGTACGTCGAGAACTTGAAGCCCTTGCGGTAGTCGAACTTCTCGACCGCGCGCACCAGGCCGGCGTTCCCCTCCTGGATCAGGTCGAGCAGGGGCAGGCCGCTGCGCGGGTAACGGCGCGCCACGGCGACGACCAGCCGCAGGTTCGAGCGGATGAAGACGTCCTTGGCGCGCTCGCTGTCGGCGACCAGCGCCTCCAGCTCTTCACGGGACGCGTCGGCCTTGGCCTCCGCCTCGCCGTCGAGGATCTGTCGCGCGAACACACCCGCCTCGATGACCTGGGACAACTCGACTTCCTTGGCGGCGTCGAGCAACGGTGTTCGCGCGATCTCGTCGAGGTACATGCCGACCAGGTCGCGGTCGGCGATTTCGCCGCCTCCGGCGCGAACACTGCGTGCCGCGTCGGCGGTCCCGCCGGTGGCGGACTGACGACGGGCGACGGCACGGGTTGCCATGCGTGCTCCCTTGCGTGGTGGGCTTGCGGGTGGTCCCGGACATCCGGTTTTCACCCTCCCGGGTGCCCGGCATCCGATGGAAACAACGACTGGAATCAGGACAGAATTCCCAACCCGCCCCTTGATTTTTCTGATCATGCAGTACCCTGTCGCACCACGCGGGAGGGTCAATGCGGTCAGAACGTACAGATGTGCAGGTCAGGCCGGGAGTCGCAGCCGACCTCGACGCACTCACGGAGCTGTACAACCACTACGTACGTGAGACGCCCATCACGTTCGACACCATCGTCTTCACGCCGGAGGAACGTCGTCCGTGGCTGCTCTCCCACCCTGAAGACGGACCGCACCGCCTGATGGTTGCCACAGAAGCCGATTCACAGGCGATTCTGGGGTACGCGACGTCCAGCGCCTTCCGCGCGAAACCCGCCTACGCGACCTCCGTGGAGGTGACGGTCTACGTGGCCCCGGGCGCCGCGCGCCGTGGCGTCGGCACCCTCCTGTACGAAGCGCTCTTCGAGGCGCTCGCCGGCGAGGACCTGCACCGGGCCTACGCCGGCATCGCGCTGCCCAACGAAGCGTCCGTGCGCCTGCACGAACGCTTCGGGTTCCGGCACGTCGGCACCTACGGGGAGGTCGGCCGCAAGTTCGGCCGCTACTGGGACGTCGCCTGGTACGAGAAGAAGCTCGCCCACTAGGGCGCGCCCGGGCGCGCCCCGGTGGGTCGGCCCGCTCAGCCGAACTGCACCGACCGCTTGGCCATTCCCAGCCAGAATCCGTCGATCACGGACCGCTGCCCGTCGAGCCCGCCGACGGCGTCCGCCGCACCCATGGTCACGAAGAGCGGGGCGAAGTGCTCGGTGCGCGGGTGGGCGAGACGGCCCGCCGGGGACTTGCGCTCGAAGTCGAGCAGCGCGTCCACGTCACCGGCCTCCAGCGCGCGGTGCCCCCAGTCGTCGAACTCGCTCGACCAGGTGGGCACTCCCCCGCCCGTGTGCCTGAGGGCCGCGAGGTTGTGGGTGAAGAAGCCGGAGCCGACGATCAGCACACCCTCGTCGCGCAGCGGCGCCAGCTTCCGCCCGATCTCGAACAGCCGGACCGGGTCGAGCGTCGGCATGGAGATCTGGAGCACCGGGATGTCGGCCTCGGGGAACATCTCCTTCAAGGGGACGTACGCGCCGTGGTCGAGTCCCCGGTCCGGGATGTCCTGCACCGGCGTACCGGGCGCGCGCAGCAGTTTCCGTACGGACTCGGCGAGCGCGGGGGCGCCGGGGGCCGCGTAGGTCACCTGGTAGTAGTGCTCGGGGAAGCCCCAGAAGTCGTAGACGAGAGGGACCGTCTCGATGGCGCCGAGGGCGAGGGGGGCCTCCTCCCAGTGGGCGGAGACCATGAGGATCGCCTTGGGGCGCGGCAGGTCGGCGGACCAGGCGGCGAGCTGGCCGGGCCAGACCGGGTCGTCGGCGAGCGGCGGGGCACCGTGGCTGAGGTAGAGGGCGGGCATGCGCTCCGGTGCGGGGCGCTCCTCGGTGGCGGCTGACATGGCGGCTCCCTCCGGAGAATTCCATCGTACGGCGGCACTGCTTGATCTTTGAAGCAGTTGCTTAAAGTCTCAAGTTCTCAGTCGAGACTACGGCTGCTTTGTTTAAGTTTCAAGGACGAGCTCGTACAGTGGACACATGAACACGGCATCCGCCCCCGCTGAAGAGCCGCGCTGGCTCACCGACGAGGAACAGCGCATCTGGCGCGCGTACATGCACGCCACCACCCTCCTGGAGGACCACCTCGACCGTCAGCTCCAGCGCGACGCGGGCATGCCGCACATCTACTACGGCCTGCTCGTCCAGCTCGGCGAGGCCCCGCAACGCCGGCTGCGGATGACGGAGCTGGCCATGAACGCGAAGATCACCCGCTCGCGGCTCTCGCACGCCGTCGCGCGGCTGGAGAAGAACGGCTGGGTCCGCCGCGAGGACTGCCCGTCCGACAAGCGGGGCCAGTTCGCCGTCCTGACCGACGAGGGCTACGAGGTGCTGAGGCGCACCGCGCCCGGCCATGTCGCCGCCGTACGCCAGGCCCTCTTCGACCGGCTCGGCCCGGACCAGCGGAAGGCTCTCGGCGAGGCCATGCGGATCATCGCCGAAGGGCTCCAGCCGAAGGACGCGGGCGCGGATCTGCCCTGGCTGCGCTAGGGCCTGCCGTCGGGATCGACCGGCGGACACGGGACCGGCCGCCCGCCTCCCCGCGGCGGACACAGGACTGACCGCCCGCCTCCCCGCGGGCGGACACAGGACTGACCGCCCGCCTCCCCGCGGCGGACACAGGATTGACCGCCCGCTCCCCCGCAGCGGACACGGGACTGCCCCGGCTCCCTGTGGTGGGAGCCGGGGCAGTCCCCGGAGTCGTACGGACGAGGCGTCCCCACCCCGCGTCCGTACGCGAAGTACCCGAAGGGAGTCTGCGCCGGGATCGTCAGTGGGCGACGACCGGCACCTTCAGCTCGTCCTCCGCACCCTCGCCCGAGCCGACGACCGCCGAGGCGTCCGGACGGCCGGTGTTGATCAGGGTGAAGGCCAGGCCGGCGGCGACCACGAGGATGCCGACGGCGAACCAGATCGCGTTGCTGTACCCGTGCACCATGCCCTCGGCCTGGACGAGCTGCTGCTGCGCCTTGGTACCGGCGCCCGCCATGTGGTCCTTGATGTAGGCGGTGGTCGCGGAGGCCGCGATCGTGTTCAGCAGGGCCGTACCGATGGCACCGCCGACCTGCTGCGAGGTGTTGACCATCGCCGAGGCGACACCGGCGTCACGCGGCTGGATGCCGTGCGTGGCGAGCGACATGGCCGGCATGAACGCCGTGCCCATGCCGAGACCGAGCAGCAGCATCGCCGGGAGCACCAGGGACGCGTACGACGAGCCGATCTCGAGCTGTGCCAGGAGCAGCATGCCGACGGCGGCGACCAGGAAGCCGGGGCCCATCAGCAGCCGCGGCGCGACGCGGGTCATCAGACGGGCGCCGATCTGCGTGGAGCCCGTGATCATGCCCGCGATCATCGGCAGGAAGGCGAAGCCGGTCGAGATCGGCGAGTAGCCCTTGACGATCTGCAGGTAGTAGGTGAGGAAGAGGAACGTGCCGAACATCGCGATGATCGCGAGGCCGAGGGAGAGGTAGACACCGCCGCGGTTGCGGTCGAGGACCACACGCAGGGGCAGCAGCGGGGCCTTGACCTTGGACTCGGTGAAGACGAACGCGGCCAGCAGCACGGCCGAGGCCACGAACAGGCCGACGGTCAGGGTGTCGCTCCAGCCGTCCGACTCGGCGCGGGTGAACCCGTAGACGAGGGAGACCAGACCGAGGGTGGACAGGACGACGCCCGGGATGTCGAGCGGCGAACGGTTGCGGCCGCCCTTCGGCTCACGGATGACGAAGTACGCGCCGGCCGCGGCGACGATCGCGAACGGGATGTTGACGAAGAAGGTCCAGCGCCAGTTCATGTACTCGGTGAGGACACCGCCGAGGATGAAGCCGACGGCGCCACCGCCACCGGCGATCGCACCGTAGATGCCGAAGGCCTTGGCGCGCTCCTTGGCGTCGGTGAACATCACGGCGAGCAGCGAGAGAGCCGCGGGCGCCAGCAGCGCGCCGAACACACCCTGCAGGGCGCGGGCGCCGAACATCATCGCGCCGCTCTGCGCCGCGCCGCCGAGCGCGGAGGCCGCGGCGAAGCCGACGAGGCCCACGACGAACGCCCGCTTGCGCCCCCAGATGTCGGCGATACGGCCGCCGAACAGGAGCAGACCACCGAAGGCGAGGGCGTAGGCCGTGACGACCCACTGCCGGTTGCCGTCGGAGATCCCCAGGTCCTGCTGGGCCGAGGGCAGGGCGATGTTCACGATGGTGGCGTCGAGCACCACCATCAACTGGGCGAGCGCGATGAAGACGAGCGCCTTCCAGCGGTTGCTGTGCGCGTCGGACGCTGGATCCGGAAGCGCCTTGGACATGCGTGTTTCAGACATGGGGGTACCCACTCCGGGACTTCGTAGCGAAAAAGGCAGTGAAAGGGGACGGCGCGTCGACGGTGACGGCCGGTGGAGCGACACGTGCCGCTCGGGCTGTACGGCTGCTTGAGCTAGGGGCGACGCACGGTGAGTCGCGCGTCGTGCTGGGCGAACGGTGAGCTGTGGATCGCGAATGGTCGGATGCGAACAGGGGTCACGAGTGGTGACCGGTCTCCGGTGCCTGACTCATCGGTCGTCGGCCGACCGGTCACGGCGCCTGCGTGTCGGTCACACTCGTCGCAGTCCCTCCACGGTGGCGGCCACTCCCGGCAGTTCGGAACGGGCCGGGGCCCGCATCCCGTCCAGGAACAGCTGCAGATGACGGTGTACGAATTGGTCGATGCCCTGGCAACCGGTGCCCGGCAGCGGCCTGGTGAGCTGGCTGACGGCGATCATCAGATCGCCCACCTCGACGTCGGGGCGGAGCTGTCCGGCCTCACGGGCGCGGGCCATCAGCCGCTGGATCAGTTCGGTGATCCGGTCGCGCGCGGCGACCAGGTCGGGATGGTTCTGGTCGAAGTTCGCCGAGAGCATCGGGCACAGGGCGCCGATCCGCTCGTCGGCGGCGAAGTGCACGAAGCCGCTCAGCGCCTCGAACGCGTCGCCGTCCACGGCGAGTGCTTCCTCGACCCATTCCGAGGTGCGGTCCATGACCGAGCACACGACCTCGCGGGCGAGGGCGTCCCGGTCGGGGAAGTTGCGGTACACCGTGGCGTTGCCGACACCGGCCCGGCGGGCGATGTCGTCGAACGGCACCTCGGCGCCGAACTCGACGAACATCTCGCGGGCGGCGGCGACGATCCGCTCCCGGTTGCGCAGGGCGTCGGCACGGGGCCGGGCCACTCGGCGCTGCACGGGGGTTGCGGTCTCCACGGCGTACTCCTCGAAGATCTCGGGCCTTGCATACGATCCGGGGATTCGGTCCCCGTTTCGCTCGGACGTATGGCTAAACGGGGAAACGATCCCCGGTTATTTCCCGGACCGGGAAGAGAAAGGTGTGACCTGCGTCACATTCATTCTTTCTCGCCCGCACCCGGGATCCAGCGCGAGGGGCCGTGCCCCGGAACAGCTGAAACTCCCCCGGAGCGCGCCCCCACCCGGGATCCGGCGCGAAGGGCCGCACCCCGGAACGACTGAGACTTCCCCGGAGCGCGCCCGCACCCGGGATCCGGCGCGAGGGGCTGTGCCGGTACATCACATGCCCGTCGCCACCGACGCCCGCCCCTCACCCAACGGCGACGGGCGGATGTACCGGCGCGGCCCCGACCCACCCACCGGCGCGGCCCCACCCCACCCACCGGCCGGACCCGCGACCGCCGCCCGCTCTTGGTTCGCCACCCCACGCACCCACTCACACGCACCCCCACGCGCCCCCGCTTCGCGCCCCTCCCAGGGATGAACCCGATCGGGCTCATTCAGCGCGCGCCCGGCGCGTCGGCGACTCAGGGTGATCGAAAGGGTGCAGTCGGAGACCGGTGGCTGCCGTGGAGCGAAGGGCCCCCCGCATGCAGCCGTCCAGCCGCCGCATACGCCCGCGCCGTGTGGCCGCGCTCGCCACGGTGACCGTGCTGACGCTCGCGGTCAGCACCTCCGCCGGCACCGGGCATCTGACGGCCGGCTCCGCGACGGCGGGCTCCACGGCGCTGGCCCGGTCCACGGCGCTCGGTCCCTGCATGATCAACGGTCCGTCGGACGTCCAGATGGGGGAAGGGATTCCGACCACTCCCGGTTACGCCCGCTCCACCGGCACCCTCCGGGCGCTGACACTGATGGTCGACTTCTCCGACGCCCCCGGCAAGGGCAGCGCCCGTGACCGGTACGACGAGTTCTTCCCGAAGACGCAGGAATGGTTCCGCACCGCCTCCTACGGCCGTCTCGACTATCGCCCCGAGGCCCCCGTCAAGCACTGGCTGCGGATGCCCAAGCCCTTCAAGGCGTACGGGATAGAACGTGGCGCCCCCTTCGACCCCGGCTACCGCGAACTGGTCCAGGACATCGTGGCGACGGCCGATCCCGAGGTCGACTTCCGCTCGTACGACATCCTGAACGTGCTGGTCACACCGAACGCCGGGCCCTCCGCGCTGGACACCGTGCTGTCCGTGACCTTCGCCGGCAACACCGAGGCGCCGGTGGCCGACGGCGTCCCGGTCGCCAACGCGTCCTTCGTCTACAGCCGCCAGGACGACGGCTCGGGTTCCTACGCCGACACCGGCTACCGCGTCCTGCCGCACGAGAACGGCCACACTTTCGGCCTGCCCGACCTCTACACCCAGGACGGCGGCGGCGCGGTCGGGCACTGGGACATCATGAGCGAGGACTGGGGGGCCGACAACGACCTGCTCGGCTGGCACAAGTGGAAGCTCGGCTGGCTCGACGCCTCCCAGGTCGCCTGCGCGGCGACCCCGGGCACCAGCGAGTACACGCTGACCCCGCTGGCCCGGAAGGGCGGCGTCAAGCTCGTCGTCATACCCTCCGGCACCCACAGCGGGTACGTCCTCGAACTGCGCACCCGCGCGGGGAACGACGACGCCGTCTGCCGTCCCGGCATCCTCATCTACAAGGTCGACGCGGACGTGGACACCGGGAACGGTCCCGTCACCGTGTACGACTCCCGCCGCGACAGCGGAGGGTGCACCCGCTCACCGAACGTCCAGGCGGAACTCTCCGACGCGCCCTTCTCTCCCGGCGAGACCTTCAAGGCCCCCCACGGCGGGCCTACCGTCCAGGTCGCGGCGGCGGACTCGGCGGGGAGGTACCGGGTGTATGTGACGCGCCGCTGACGGCTCGCGGGCGCCGCGTAGCGGGGCGGATCGCGGGGCAGGCCAGCCGGAGAAGCGTGTTCGGCGGCGGACCGGCACCCTCGTCGACGCCCGTTCCGGGAAGCGGCCGACACCCGTGGCGGGAAGCGACCGGCGCCCGAACCGGGAGGCGGCCGACCTGCTGCGACGGGCGGGCAGCACTACCGTGGCTTTCCTGAGATCCACACGGTGACTCATCCGAGATCCGCCGCACGGTGACTCCTCCGAGAGCCCCACCGGAGAACCCATGCCATCAAGCTCCCTGCCATCAGGCTCCAGGTCATCCGACTCCCGGTCATCCGACTCCCGGTCATCAGGCTCCGGGGTATCAGGCTCCGGGTCATCGAGCCCCACATCGCCGCGGCCGCACGCGGCTCCTTCGCCTGCCACGCCGTCGGACCGGGCTTCGACCGGGGCGGAAGCGCCGGAGGAGGCGGTCACACCGCTCATCCGCGGGATCGCCGTCCTGCGGAGGCTGACCGAGGCGGACGGTTCGGCCAGTCTCAGCGGACTCGAACGGGCCACCGGGCTCGCGCGGTCCACCGTCGACCGGATCACGGCGACGCTGGCACGCATGGGCTATCTACGCCTCGACGGCCGGGACGCCGTACTGGCCCCGCGCCTGGCGGAACTCGGCAACGCCTACCTCGCCGCGCTCCGCCTCCCCCGCGTCCTGGACCCGCACGCCGACGCCCTCGCCGACGAGCTCGACGAGTCGGTGTCCCTCGCCGTCCGCGACCGGGACGGCGTCCGCTTCATCCATCAGGCGACCCGGCGCCGCGCGATGTCGCTGAGCTTCCGCATCGGCGACCTGCTCCCCGCCGAACGCACCGCTCCGGGACCGCTGTTCGCGTCCGAGTGGAGCGAGGAGGACTGGACGCGCTGGCGGGAGCGCCGCGCGGCAGACCCGGAGGACCGCGGCTTTCCGGCCGTACCCGCGCGGAGCAGACCGTACGACGGAGGGGCGGCCGTCTCCGCGCTGCCCGCCTCGCAACGCCCCACCGTAGGTGACGACTTCGAGCAACGGACGGCCGACGCGGCGCGGGCAGGCTGGGCGTTGGACGACCAGCTCGTCGAACCGGGCCTCGTCGCGCTCTCGATGCCTGTACGGGAGGCGGGACGGATCGCCTGCGTGGTGAACGTCGTGAGCCACACGAGCCGGCACAGCGCATCCGAACTGCGGGACGCCCTGCTGCCACGGCTACGGACGGCGGTGGCCGAGATGGAACGGGCACTGGCGCAGGACGAAGCGGGGAGCGCGACCGCCACCGATGCCGTTACTGACGCCAGTGCCGTCAATGCCGCCACCGAGATCACTGCCACCCCCCTCCCCTCGCCCCCTTCCGGACTCGCCGACTGGACCGGCGCCTCCAAGCAGGAACTGGGACGGGAGTTCATCGAGTCGCTGGCGCGGGGCCTGACCGTGATCACCGCCTTCGGCGAGGGCCGCGGCGAACTGACCCTCACCGCGGTGACCCAGGCGACCGGGCTCCCCCGCGCGACCGCTCGCCGCGCCCTGATCACCCTGGAGCACCTGGGTTACGTCACCGCGCACGACCGCGTCTTCCGCCTCACCCCGCGTGTCCTGGGGCTCGGCTTCCCGCCACTCTCACGGACGACGCTCCCCGAGATCGCGGCCCCACACCTGACCGAACTCTCCCAGCGGCTGCGCGACTCGGTGTCGCTCGCGGTGCTGACGGGCGACGAGATCCAGTACACCGGGCACGTGTCGACCCGAGGCATCATGAGCGTCCGCGTGACCGTCGGCACGCGGCAGCCCGCGTACGCCACCTCCCTGGGGCGGGCGATCCTGGCCGATCTCCCGGTGGCCCGGGCGATGGAGGCGACGGCCGGAGCGCGCGGGCCCGTCACGGGGCGGACCGGCATGGACCCGGAGCGGTTCAGGGCCGAACTGGACCGGGTTCGCACCACCGGATACGCGCTGATCGAAGAGGAGTTGGAGCAGGGACTGCGCTCCGTCGCCGTCCCGGTGCGGGACCGCGCGGGACGGACCGTGGCCGCGGTGAACGTCGCCATGCACAGCAGCCGCCGTACCGCGGAGGCGTGCGTGAGCGAGGTGCTGCCCGAGCTGCGGGAGACGGCGAGACGCATCGAGGCGGACCTGCACATCGCGGCACGCTTCCGCCGCGTACCAAGAACCTGACCTCCACCCCAGACCGAAACACCCCTCCCTCTCCTTCACCCTTCAACCACCCCTGGATTCAAGGGAGTTACTGCCTGGCGTGAAGATGATCTGCGCGGGGGAGGCCCCGTTGACAGATCCAAAAGCAGGTTTCTAGCGTCGCTTGCGGCAGGACGAACAGCAGCCGAACGACAAGGAGCGTCCGGGTGGTCGCGTCGTGGTGAAGCAGGAGAGGTCCGAGCGGACCAGGCGCAACCTGATCCGGGCCGCCTCGGCCGTGTTCGACCGGTCCGGCTACGAACGGGCCACCCTGTCCGCGATCAGCGAGCGGGCACAGGTCACCAAGGGCGCGCTGTTCTTCCACTTCGCGGCCAAGTCCGATCTGGCCCGGGCCGTGCAGACGCAGGCCTGCGTGACGTCGGGGGCCGCGCTGGAGAAGCTGGCGCGGCGCGAGACGCCGGCGTTCGAGACAGCCACCGCCATGGCGCACACGCTCGTCGACCTCCTGGAAACCGACATGACCGTCCGGGCGGGGGCACGTCTGGCCCAGGAGATCAGGACTCCCGACGACCCCGCCCTGCACTGTCACGTCAACTGGCTCGGCGCCCTGCACGAGATCCTGGCCCGGGCCAGGGAGGACGGCTCGCTGCTCCGCGACGTCGACGTCCGCGCGGCGGCGGTGCTGATGCTGTCCATGATCACCGGCACGACGACCCTCCCCCGCCTCCCCGCCGCCGCCCGCCCCCCTCGCCCACGACACACCTCGGCCCCCGTTTTCCCTCCCCGTTCCCCCCAGGAGACGGGCGCCCTGTGGCTGACCCGCATGCTCCACCTGACCCGCCCGGCCCTCTCGAACCTCCCGGCCAACTGACCCGACCCCACCCCGCCCCACCTGCACGAACGGGAACCTTCCCAGCCCCCACCCGGTATCCGCTACGCTAGCTACCGGATCGCACACGATCCGCACGCCTTCGTAGCTCAGGGGATAGAGCACCGCTCTCCTAAAGCGGGTGTCGCAGGTTCGAATCCTGCCGGGGGCACAGCACAGTTCGTGCAGGTCACGGGCTAGATCATGAGACTGGCCCCGGGGGGTGATCCCCGGGGCCAGTACACATTTAGTACACCTGGATTTGGTCACCCGACCGGCGCGATTGCCGCTCTCAGCTTTGTCAGAGCGGCAGAACGGCCCGCATCGAGGACGTCTGCCACCTCGTCCAACCGGTCCGGCCACAGGTGCCCGTACACGTCAAGCGTCATCGCCGCCGACTTGTGGCCCAACATCAGTTGGACGACTTTGACGTCCGCCCCGGCGCTGATCGCCAGCGAGGCGGCCGTATGACGCAACTTGTGAGGTGTCAGGTCGAGTCCGTCGAGTCCGGCCGCGATCACCGCCTTGTCCCAGTCTCGACGTCGGAAGTTCGGGTACCGCATTGGCCCGCCCTCAGGAGCGGTGAAGACCAGGGCATCCCTAGGGCGGCCGGCGACCAGGGGCCGCAGCTCCTCGGCGAACGAGCGTGGGAGCGGCACGGACCGCTTCTCGTGGTTCTTCACGGGGCCCAGTTCGAGGTGCCCGTCGATGTCGGAGTACGCCTGCAAGATTCGTATCCGGCGGTCGTCCAGTTGCGTGCGGCCGACCTTGATGGCGATGGCCTCGCCCCACCGAATCCCGGTGTACCCGAGCGTCCTGACGAACGTCTGGTAGCGGCCGGCCTGGTCAGCCAGAGTCTCCAGCTGCTCGTGAGTCAGATAGACGTGGTCGTCCTGATCGTCGTTGCGAGGCAGGTCGTGGTCGTGGCACGGACTGACCGCGACTCGATGGGTCTTGACCGCGTGTTTCATGACGCTACTGAGTACGTAGTACGTCTTCTTGATCCGGTCAGGCCCGAGTGGTGCCCCACGCTTCCCCGGGGTGTTGCACAGCTCGGTGACCCACGCGTCGACGTCTGCCCACTGGACCGCACCGACCTGCCAGTCACCCCACTTCGGGATCACGTACAGGTCGAGCAGCTCCCGGTAGTCGTCTTTGGTTCGCCGGCCCTGCTTCCGGAGCGACCCGTGCCATTCGTCGGCGATCAGTCGCACGGCCGCTTTGGCTGACTGGGGATCTCGGTACGAGCCCTTGTCGAGCTTCTGCAGTAGGGCCTGCTGCTCGGCTTCGGCCTGCGGGACCGTCCGGCACGTCTTGGCCTTCGGTAGTCCGTCGGGCCCGTACCAGCGGACGCGCCAGCGGCCTGGTGGCTGCCGCTTGCTGCCCTGCTTCTTGGCGGCCTGCCACTTCTCCACAGCCTGTTGATAGTCGGCGTGGTTGGCGCGGTCCTCAATCCACACTCGGGGCATCTCCACCCCCGAACACCCTCTGCACCCAAAGGCGCGTGAACATCTCGGGGTCGACCTTCTCGCCGGCCTCCCGCTCGATCTGCAAGCGGTCCTTCTCGATCTGCGCCTTCACCTCGTCGGACAGCTGCAGCACGCCTGTCGCTGCGCCCTTCACGTTGTAGCCGACGTGGTCCGAAAGCCACTGCGGCATGCCGTACAGGCGGTGCTCCGCCAGCTGTGTGCGCTCGTGCTCAGGAGTGGTGCGGAGCGGCAGCCGGCCGATGCCCCACTCCCAGGCCCGAAGGGCGTCAACCGTCCCCCCTCCGGTGATCTCGACGGAGGTCTCCGCTGTTGTGGTGAGCGGCAGCAGGAGGGACACCGGGGAGACGCCGAAGACTGCGGCGAGGGCCACAAGGTCATCGACCGTGACGACGCGGTCGCCCTTCTCCATACGGGTGATCCCCGAGGGAGAGACCGACCGGCCCTTGCGCTCCAACTCGGTGGCCAGCTGGCGCGTGCTGTAGCCGCGGACCTTACGGAGTCGCGCCAGGTTGTCGGCCACGGTCTTGCCGGTGGGGCCTACCTCGACGGCTCGGCGGCCGTACTGCTGATCGCTCATGTCGGCAAGCCTATGCGGCAGCAAGCCTCTTGCGTATCGGCTGGATTGGGTTACCATCGCGTTCATACGGCGCAGCATAGATCCGATCGCTGCACGTAAGCAACAGTGCGATCTAAGGAGACGCAATGTCGAACACCGGGAGGGCCGTGGACGACGTTCTGGACCCCCAAGAGGTGTGCGAGCAGTACCGAAGGGTTTTCCGCAATCCGCAGGCGCTGGCAGACATGCGCTGGCGAGGGACCGGGCCCGCCTACATCAAGACCGCAGAGGGGCGTGCTGGCCGCGTCTTCTACCGGCGGAGCGCCATCGAGCGGTGGCTCGACGAGCGCACCGTGATGGGAGGTCAGCGCGCGGCATGACCCAGAACAGCAACGAACCCCGAGAGGCCCTAACTCCCGGGGTTCGTGAAAGCAACGCGGCGGTCGCTGAAGGCATCGTGCCACAGCTCATCGCCCGCCCGGTACCCGTCCAGACCTCCGGCCGGCTGGAGTTCGCAGCCCGCTGCCCCGAATGCCACGACTGGCATCGACACGTGAGCCTCGGCGAGAAGGACGCGCCCTGCGGCGCGCACTACGTCCTCGAGTTCAAGACCAAGCTCAAGGGGGCCGCATGAGCAATCACGAGAAGGCCCTCGACAACGCACAGCGGGCCGCAGCCCAGGGCTACGCCGTAGCGCCGACCACCATCAACAAGACACCCGCGATCCCGTCCCCGCACGACAAGGGACACAGCTGCAAGGGCGACTGCGGGCAGCCCGGTCACGGCGTGTACGACGCCACCACCAACGCGGCTGATGTACGTCGCCTGTTCGCTCTCGCCCCGAAAGCGGTCGGCTATCTGATCGCCTGCCGCGGGCGCCTGGTAGGTCTCGACATCGACCGAAAAAACGGCGTCGACGGCTATGCCACGCTCGCCAGACTCGGCCGTGAGCACGGGTTCGAGATCCCCCGGCTGACGACCACCGTGTTTACCCCGTCCGGCGGTGCACACCTGTGGATGACCGTTCCGGAGGGTGTCGTCGTACCGAACTCCGTCGGACGGCTCGGGGCTGGCCTCGACGTCCGAGGGACGGGCGGTTACATCGTCGGGCCCGGCTCCACCGGCCGCGCTGGCGAGTACGTCTTTCACCCGGATCTCGGGTACACCGAACCCCAGCCCGCACCGGATCAGCTGCTCCGCTTGATGCTGCCTCCGGCCCCCGTCGTCCGCCCCCAGCGTCGCCACAACCCCACGCCCGGGGACGCTGCGGGGCGGGCCCTCGAAGGACTCGTGAACGTCGTCCTCAACGCCCCCCAGGGCGAGCGGAACTCAAAGCTGTATTGGGCCGCCTCGAAGGCCTGGGCGCACGTAGAAGACGGGCATCTCGCGGCCGGGGACGTCGAGGCTGAACTGATCTCGGCGGCTGTCCAGATCGGCCTGTCCGACGGCGAGGCCCGCCGCACCGTCGCCTCCGCGGAGCGCGGGGTGAGGGCGTGACGGACTACGCGGACATGACGCCCGCAGAGATCTTGACCGAGCTCAAGGAGACGATGCAGGACTACGTCATCTTCCCGAGCGAGGAAGCGGCGATCGCCACCACGCTGTGGACCGCGGCCACTTACGGGCAGCAGGCGTGGCAGCACGCCCCGCGGCTCGTCATCACGGGTCCGACGAAGCGCTGCGGTAAGTCCCGGCTGATGGATGTGATCTATGAGGCGACCCACAGGCCCCTGATCACGGTCAACTCAACGGTGGCCGCCGTCTTCCGGAGCATCGGCGACGACCCGCCGACGCTCCTTGTCGACGAGGCGGACACCATCTTCGGATCGGCCAAGGTCGCTGAGAGCAATGAGGAGCTTCGCGGCCTGCTCAACGCCGGCCATCAGCGGAACCGGCCCACCCTGCGAGTCGTCGGTGTCGGCACCGAGCAGACGGTCAAGGAGTTCCCCACCTTCTGCATGGCTGGGATCGCCGGTATCGGGGACATGCCCGACACCATCATGGACCGGGCCGTCATCATCCAGATGCGCCGCCGGGCGCCGCACGAGCACGTGAAGCCCTTCCGTACACGGAGGGACGCTCCGAGGCTCAAGACGCTGGGCATGCAGCTGGCCGCCTGGCTTCGCGACATCACCGACGAGCTGTGTGGCATGGAGCCTGAGATGCCGCTCGAGGACCGGGCGGCTGATACCTGGGAGCCGCTCATCATCGTGGCGGACCTGGCAGGGGAAGCCTGGCCGAAGTTGGCTCGCGAGGCCGCTCTCAGGCTGCTCGGTGAACGCGACGAATCCGACGGGAGCGGCTCTCAGGAGTCCCGCATCCTCGTCGACTGCCGGAAGGCGTTTCGGGCGGCCGGCTGGCCCGCCGAGATGACGACCGAGGATCTGCTCGCCGCGCTGAATGCCGACAAGGAGGCGCCCTGGGCGGAGTACGGGCCGAACGGTCTCACTGCCCGGCGGCTCGGAATCATGTTGGAGAAGTACGGCGTGCGGTCGGGCAACATCCGTCCCGCGGACGGACCTCAGCGCAAAGGATTCCTGCGCCTCAAGTTCGAGGATCCGTGGTCTCGGTACTGCCCGCCGGAGAAGCCGGAACCCGTCCCGCGCGATGACTCGTCCCAACCGTCCCAACCGTCGCTTCCCAGGTCAGAGCGGGACGGGTCCGATCCCTGGGACGGGTTGAACCGTCCCAGCAAAACAACCGTCCCCGCGCTGACCAGCAGAAATGGGCTTGGGACGGTTGGGACGGGACCTGACGAGACCTTGACTGCGGAGGCGTCATGACCCGGGCCCGGCACCGGTGCGGCGCCTGCGACCGCCCCCTCACCGCCAAGCGCTCGCGGCCGTGCGTCCGCGACTGCGGCGCCCGCCTGTGCCGGGCCCCCCACCAACCCCCGTGCACCGACCTTCACGGAGGGCAGTGCCCCAACCTCCTACTCCCCGACGAGGAGACCCCCGTGACCGAACCACCCACCGCTCAGGACGTTCTCAACCTGGCTGCCGCCATTGACCAGTTCGCCGCCGACGCGGCGATCGAGGACGCCTTCCGTACCGAACCCCTCACCCCCCAGGAGCAGCTGAACGAGGTCCTCGTCCGCCAGGTCCACGAGTCCGGCGACCCCCACGAGATCCGTAAGGCCGACTTCCTCATGGACGCCTACAAGCTCCGCCGGGCCCGGGGTGATGCCTGATGGCTACCAGGACCGTGACGGTCCGCCTCCGCGCGGACATCAGCAGCTACACCCGCGGCATGCGAGCCGCCGCCCGCAGCACGTCCGACCTGGCAGGGAAGGGCGCCACCGTCGGCACCGCGATGGTCACCGCGTTCGCCGTGGCCGCCGCTTCCGCCGCCAAGTTCGACAAGGCCATGAGCCAGGTACGGGCCGCGACCGGCGCCAGCAGTACGGAACTCAACCGGCTCCGCGACGCCGCCCTCAAGGCCGGTGCGGCGACGAACTACTCCGCCAGCCAGGCCGCCGAAGCCGAAGCCGAACTCGCCCGCGCCGGCATCTCCACCGCCGACATCGTCGGCGGCGCCCTCAAGGGCTCCCTCGACCTGGCCGCGGCCGGGCAGCTCGACCTCGCCGAGGCCGCTGTCCTGTCGGCACAGGCCATGAACAGCTTCAACCTCAAGGGCAAGGACATGGAGCACATCGCCGACGTCATCGCGGCGGGTGCAGGTAAGTCGGCGACCAACGTGCACGACATGGGGATGGCGTTCCGGCAAGTCTCCGTCGTCGCCTCCCAGACGGGCCTGTCGCTGGAGGACACGGTCGGCACCCTCGCCGAGTTCGCCCAGGGCGGCCTCACCGGATCGGACGCCGGAACCAGCTTCAAGACGATGCTGCAGCGACTCGTGCCGCAGTCCCAAGAAGCCGCCGACATGATGAAGAAACTCGGACTGACCGTCTACGACAGCCAGGGCAACTTCATCGGCATGAAGGCCGCCGCCGGGCAGATGCGGGACGCGTTCTCCAAGCTCACCCCGGAGGCCCGCAACTCGGCTATGGCCACGATCTTCGGATCAGACGCCGTGCGCGCCGCGTCGATCATCTACCAGAACGGAGAAGGCGGCCTCCGTACCTGGATCAAGGGCGTCAACGACACCGCGTATGCCAGCCGCACCGCGGGGATCCAGACCGACAACCTCTCCGGCGACCTCGAACGGCTGCAGGGCGCCATCGAGGTAGCGCTCATCCAGTCCGGTTCCGGCGCCAACACCGCGCTGCGCGGAATGACCCAGTGGATCACCAAAGTCGTCAACGCGTACAACGACCTGCCCCCGGAACTCCAGAAGACCGTGACCGGACTGACCGGTGTCGGAGGGGCCGCCCTGCTCGTCGTCTCCGGCGTCCTCCTCATGCTGCCCAGGATCGCCGCCACGCGGACCGCGCTCGTCGGCATGGGCCTCACGGCTGCCCGAGCCCGCGCAGCCATGAGCGCCCTCGGCACGGTCGGCGCCGTCATCGCCGGCCTGGCCGCCGTCACCTACGCCGCGGGCCTGCTCAAGGACAAGCTGAGCGACGCTCCCGTCAGCACCAGCAAGCTGTCCGCCTCGCTCCTCGAACTCGGCACCACCGGAAAGAAGAGCGGCGAGCTGACGAAGCAGTTCGGCGGCGACCTCAACAAGCTGAACGACGCGGTCACGCAGATCGCCCACCCCTCCACCACCGACAAGCTGAACCACC
Source organism: Streptomyces sp. NPDC056738 (assembly GCF_042790435.1). Lineage (NCBI taxonomy): Bacteria > Bacillati > Actinomycetota > Actinomycetes > Kitasatosporales > Streptomycetaceae > Streptomyces > Streptomyces sp. NPDC056738. The sequence goes on along the minus strand of NZ_JBHTZF010000012.1, from coordinate 95,172 downwards.
TCACCGAGAGCTGGCACCAGTGGGAGCTGGCCAGCGACCACTCCCTGTTCGACGACAGCCAGAACATGAAGCTGTCGGACGCCAAGAACTACATCACGGCCATCGACGAAGCCCTCACCTCGCTCGTCCAGTCGGGCGCCACCGACGAGGCGAACGCCGCGTTCCTTGAGCTCGCCGGGTCCCTGGAGGGGACGTCGCCCGAGAAGTTCAAGAGCCTGCTGCACGGCTACACCGACGCGCTTGCCGACACGGACGTACAGGGCAAGCTCACCGCCGGCTCGCAGAAGGATCTCGGCAAGGAAGCCAAGACCACCGCCGAGGAGCTGAAGGCCCAGAAGTCCGCGGCGGAGCAGCTCTCGGACGCCCTGAACTCGCTGAACGGCAAGTCCATCGGTGCCGCCGAGGCGGAGATCGGCTTCCGCCAGAGCCTGGCCGACCTCAACACCGCGGTGAAGGAGAACGGGCACAGCCTCGACGTCACCGGCGACAAGGGCCGGAAGGTGAAGGGCGCGTTCCTGGAGGCAGCCAAGGCCGCCCAGCAGCACGCCGAGGCGGTCGCAGACCAGACCAACAACCAGGCAGCCGGCCAGAAAGCCCTGGAGACGGACATCGCCCTGCTGAAGAAGGACATGCTGGCGCGCGGCTTCTCCAAGGACGCGGTCGACAAGCTCGCCGCGGCCTACCTGAAGCTGCCCCCGAAGGTCACTACGACGATCGACGCGAAGACGCAGGGTGCGATCAACGACCTGTCGGCGGTCCAGGCGAAGGTGAAGTCCACCAAGGGCCGGACGTTCACCATGTCTGCCCTGACCAAGGAGGCGCGGGATCAGCTCGAATCCCTCGGGTTCAAGATCAAGAACACGAAGGGCAAGAAGGTCACCATCACGGTGCCGACCGGCGGGCAGAAGCGGGCAGTCGACGCCCTCGCCGCCGCCATCAGGGCGCTGCACGACAAGTCCGTCGCGGTGACTACGACCTTCTACACGAAGGGCTCCAAGAGCACGGTCGCGCCAGCGCACCGCGACTACGGTGCCCAGGCCAACGGCTCCATCCTGTCCTTCTACGCCAACGGCGGCATGCACGAGAACCACGTCGCCCAGATCGCGAAGAAGGGCTCCTGGAGGGTATGGGCTGAGGACGAGGCAGGAGACGAGGCCTACATCCCCCTCAACCCCTCCAAGCGGCCCCGCTCCCGGCAGATCGCAGCCGAGACGGTGAAGCGGCTGGGCGGCGCTGTTCAGTGGTTCGCTGGCGGTGGTATCCCGGGCTTCACGTACACGCCCACCGGGGCCGCGGTCCTGGGCGGGCCGTCCGACGCGAAGCAGCGGTATGACGGCGAGATTGAGGACCTCAAGAAGGCGTGGGACGAGCTCAACAAGGCGCTCAAGGAACAGAAGAAGGCCGCCGACAGCCTCCGGGCCGCCGAGAAGAATCTCAGCAAAGTGCGCCACGGCCACCACACTGCCGCCCAGCTGCGGTCGGCTGAGGAACGTGTCGACAAGGCGAAGGCGGCGAAGAAGAAGACCGACGCCACCGTCCGCAAGGACCGCGCGGCGGTCAACGCCGCGGACAAGGAGCTAGGTCTCAAGAAGGGCGCCAAGACGCCGAAGACTTTCAACCTGAAGGCCTACGAGACTCAGTTGGACGAGTCTGTCGCTGCGACCGAGAAGTGGCGTAAGAGCCTCGCCAAAGTCGGCCAACGTGGAGGCAAGGAACTCCAGGCCATGCTCGAAGGCATGGGCGAGGAGGGCTACGCCCTCGTCAATTCGCTGGCTGGCGCGAGCGACAAGCAGTTCAAGAGCATCACGGCCAAGCTGCAGAAGACCGGCGAGCTCGCGAAGGCGACCCTGGCCGACTTCACGAAGCAGCTGACCGGGTCGACGAAGGAGTCGGAGCAGTTCGCGAAGGACCTGCAGACCCTCGCAGCCAGCGGGTTCGGCGACCTTGCCCAGGCGCTCGCCGCCCAGGGTGACTCCAGCGCCATGGAGCTCGCCCACCAGGCCGCGGGGAACAAGACCCAGGCAGCCACCGCCAACGCGGCCGTCGGCAAAGCACAGAACGCCCTCACGGGCGAGGACCTGGCCAACAGCCTCGTACTCCTCACCACCCTCCGCGGCGGCCCCAACCGCGGCTACGCCGATCTCATCGCCGCCGGCCTCGACACCGCCACCATCAAAGCCCTCGTGCCGAAGATGACCGCGCAGATCGGCAGCCTGCCCGAGGCGAACAAGTCGACGTTCGTCCGCCAGTGGGTGCAGCAGGGCGGCAAGGCCATGGCGCGCGGCGGGATCCTCAACCGCCCGACGATGGTCCTCGGCGCCGAGGCCGGAGACGTCGAGTCGTGGATCCCGTGGAACGGCTCCCAGCGCTCCCGCGCCCTGCTCGCCAAGACCGCCGCGGGCATGGGCTACCAACTCGTCCCCGCGGGCCGCTACGGGAGCGGTGGGCCCTCCGCGGCGGCCGTCGCCCGGGAGATGACCCGCATCACCAACATCACCCTCAACGGAGCCAAGCAGACGAGCGCCGAGCAAGCCCGCGACATCGTCCGCCACATGAGCTTCGTCGGCTGAACAGGAGACCGACCATGCCCGAGATCTCGCCCTTCTCCAACATCACCGAGCAGGACGTGCCGCCCGTCCCAACCGCCGGAAACGACAACGACAGCGTCCTCACCCAAGCCCCCTACGCGTGCACCGTCACCGCCGTCCAGTACGTGCCGGTCGCCGCGATCACCGGCGCCAACACCAACAGCCGGACCCTCACCCTCGTCAACAAGGGCGCCGACGGCACCGGGACAACCACCGTCGCCACCCTCGCTCTCACCAGCGGCGTCAACCTGGCCGCCAACGACGAGAAGGCGATCACCCTGTCGGGCACGGCCGCCAACCTTGTGCTCGCCGCCGGCGACACCCTGCTGTGGCGGTCCACCCACGTTGGTACCGGCATCACCGACCCCGGCGGCCTGGTTCGCATCCAGGTCAACCGCAACTACAGCTGAGGAGACGCCGTGACCGACAAGCCCGAGAGCAACGGCCAGTTGATGAGCCGGCTTATCCGCGACGTACCGATCAAGCCGAAGGCGCAGGCCATGCTCGACCACCTCCGCCGCGACTGGACCAACCCCACCACCACGACCGACGAGGAGACCGACCGTGCCTGAGATCCCCTGCCTCAAGCTGTACGCCGGCCACGACGCCGGGCACTACACGCTCCCCGACGACGTCCTCAAGGCCCGCGACACGTACCGCGGGATCGAAGCCCTGCCCTACCCCCAGCCGCCCCGCAACAGCTGGGAGACCGTCAGCGACACGGCCGAAGCCATCGTCGACGCCGTCCACGCGGGCAAGCCCGTGCCCGACCTCGACGTCATCGAGAAGGCCCGAGCAGCAGAGCGCATCTACCAAGACGCTCTCGACATCATGGGCCAGTGCCAGGACATGGCGAAGGCACGCACGCTCGCCACGCTCCGGGAGCACGCCCTGCCCACCCTCACCGCCCACCTCCGGCCCGCCCTCGACGAGACGTGGAAGACGTACCAAGACGCGTACCGCACGCTCATCGAGCACGGCGAGACCGAACCCAAGCGGCTCCTCGCCGCACCTGCCAAGGTCCGCAAGGCGTCCGACACGTGCGACCTGATGGCCGCACGGTACGAAGCCATCGCCGCCGCACGCACCGACCTGTGGCTCAGCGTCCGCATCCGGTGCGAGGCCGACCCGACCGGCAAGTACACGTTCATCCGCAACTACCACACGCTGCACACCACGAGGTGGGCCAACGTGCGCACGCCATGGCACGGCCTCAGCACACGTCACTTCCTCGACTACATGGCAGCGCACAGCGGACAGCTGTGGCTGCCGACGCCCGACGAGCAGGCGAAGGCCGTCGAAGCCGAAGCCGACCTTGGCAACCCCGTGCGGCGAGCAGCCGGCTTCTGACCGGACCCCCAAGCCGGCGTCAAAGCCCCGTGCCGCTCCATGGTCCGGCCGGCGCCCGGGGCCATGGCCAGAGCAGGACGCCAGTCCCGCAACCCCCTGGCCAGCGCCACGGCAGCCCGCAGAGTCACCAACTTTGCGGGCTGCCAATACTCAGAGTGATCAAGGGTTCTTGATCACCCTGGGGGGATACCTTGATCAACTTTCTGACAGGGACCGCCGGGGAGGTGGCTCGGGTCCCGAGCATTGCTCAGTGATCGTTTTTTGGCCTTGATCAACACGGAGAGTGAGGTAGCCATGGGTGCAGTGAACGCCCCTGACGGGCTCGGCGAGGCCGGCTTGAGCCTGTGGCAGCAGGTGCTTGAAGGCTTCGACCCGGCCCCGGATGAACTGGCCCTGCTGGGCGAGGCGTGCCGCACGGTCGACGAGCTGGAGGCGATCGCCGCGGCGTTGGCGGCCGGGCCTGCTGTGGTGCAGGGGTCGACGGGGCAGCCGAAGGCGTCGCCGCTGTTCGCCGAGGCCCGTGCTCACCGTGTGGTGCTGGCGAAGCTGCTGGAGCAGCTGGCGTTCCCCAGCGAGGGCGAGGAGGCCGGCAGGACGCCGAACCAGCTGCGGGCCAGCAAGGCCGCTGAGGTCCGCTGGTCGCTGCACAGGGGGCGGAACGGTGCGGCGTAGGCGACAGGAGCCTCAGCGGGGCCCGGACGACGCTCCTGACTGGCTGTGGGAGTTCGACGGCCGGGAGTGGGGCTGGCACTCGAAGGACCCACGCGGCGCGGCGAGGGCGGGCCTGTCTTTGGACGGCCACCATGCGGCGCAGGTGAAGTGGAGGGAGGCGTGTCTGGCGTGGCTGGACGAGCGCGGCCTTGTCACTCGCGACCACCACCCGTGCACCTGGCAGGAGTTCAAGCGGATCGAGCGCGAGGAACCGCACCGGATCCTGCGCCGGCCGGAGGACACTGTGGGGCATGAGAGAACTACCTGAAGACGACCGGCCAAGCGGCGCGGGCCTGGTGCCTGACGATGACGAGGTGGCAGCTGCTGCGGATGCAGGCGACCTCAGCGACGTCCGTAACCCGATGTCGACTGCGTTCGCCTTCTACAACGCCGTGATGGCCGACGACGGCCCCGATTTGGGCGCGTTGAAGGTTCTGTGTACTCCCGAGTCGTGGGGCGCCTGGGGGGACTTCTCCGAGATCGTAGAGATGATCGGTGATCGCGGTCTTGCCACGCGCGCGAATGCCCCGAGCACCGGGGAGCCGGGCGTTCGGTACGCGAAGGTCGTGGCACTGCCTGATCCAAACCAGTCGATGCGTTCGGACGGCGACGTGATGATCAACGCGCAGATCATCACGATGCAGTGGAGGCCAGCTGACGGCTACTGGCGGGTGCACGGCTTCGGCGACTACCTACGCCCGGAAGATCTGCCGCCGGTCTGACCGCGCGGGGAGGGAAGCACGAAAGGGGAGCCCGGAGGCCCATATACGGGCTCCCGGGCTCCCCTGGTGGGTGCCTCCCCCGCCTCCCTCGGTAGCCGTTTGCGCAGGTCACCGTGAGGGAGGCAGGACAGGGAGGCGATGAGGGAGAACTCCCTCGACCCTGGTGGCTCCCTCTACGCGGCTTCGCGCCGGGCGAGGGCGTCGCGGACCTTCTGGCGGTCGACGACCATCACGCCGCTCTTGTGCGGTGCGGCGTCGAATCCCTCGAGGTACTCCTTCAGGGTGCTGTGGTTCCACTCCCGGTAGACCGGCTCGTTCAGCTGGTAGAGCCGGTGCAGAACCTCCGTGGTCGGTACCCGCGGCTCGAGGCCGAGGACGTGCGCGATGTCGGCGAGGTGGTCGACGTCGCGGACCGGTGCCAGCTGGCGGACCACGGCGCGGCCGTTGCGGGACTCCAGCGCGCGGGCGGCTACTTCCTTCGCCGGGTCGGTGTCGATGAAGTACGTCCGCACGGTGATGGACGGTTCGCCGGCCGGGATGTCGATGCCGTCGGAGGCGACGACGACCGTCCCCTTGTCCTTGCCCTGCCGCAGCAGGTGCGGGGCCGCGCCCGCTTCGACCGGGGCGTCGCCGAGCGCCATCTTCGCCTGCGACTCGGTACCGAGGACCAGGCTGGCCCGGGTGTGGGCGCCTTCACGGACCAGCTTGGGCAGGTTCTCGTCCGTCGGGTCCTGGGTGCCTTGCCACAGGGTGACGTTCACCGCTCGGCCCTGGTTGTGGATGCGCCTGCAGGCCATGAAGTACCGGGACGTGGACTTCTTCCCGCCGTAGGGCCGTCCGTCGACGCCCTTGAGCGGGTTCATGAACGCGACCTGCGCCTCGTCGACGATGACGACGAGCGGGTGGTGGTCACCGGTCGGGTCCTGCAGCCGGCGCTCCATCTCCTGCACGGCCGCCTCGACCATCTCCGTTACTGCCGCCGCGTGTTCGTCGGTCGGCCCGTAGATGTAGATCGAGGCGAGGTCTGCGAACATCCCCCAGTCACCGATGCCCTTGAGGTCGCCGATCCAGAACTCCACGGCCGGGTCGAAGGCCAGCCACAAGGCGACGGACCGCAGCGACGCGGTCTTGCCCTGATTCGACAGGCCAGTGATGAGCAGGTGCCGCTGGTAGACGCTCAGGCCCGTCTCGTCGCCGCGCAGCGACTGCCCCCACGGGGCCTTGCCGAGCTTGTAGTCGGCGCGTACATCCTGCCCGGTGACCAGCGGAGACAGGCCGATCGGCTCGTCGAGCGCCCCGGCGTCGGCGATCCATAGCCGTACCGTGCGGGCGCTCTCCGGGATGGAGATGAACACCTCGTGCTCGTGACGTCCCAGGTTCTCGGCCAGCTTGCGGCGCCGGTTCTGGATCTCCTCGGTGGACACCCCGGACGGCAGGGTGACGTCGACCTCGACGCCGCAGCCCGCCATGGTGATCGGCGACAGCAGGGCCGCGCCGGCGTCGCCCATCTCCTCGACAGCCTTCCGCAGCGCGGAGATGCCCAGGTCCCGGAACGCGACCACGACGACCGACGGTGTGATCACGACGTCGTCCCGCTGCGCCGCGGGCAGTGCCCACTGCGGGGCGGTGTGACGGCTGCGGCCCACAGCCCACGCTCCGGCGAGGGCGAGCCACGGGACGGAGTACAGCACCGGCTCCCAGATGATGCCTGCGATGAAGGCGGCCCAGCGGAGCACTTCGACGGCGCCTTCGAGCGGGGTGAGAACATCCCGAACATCACTGTTCGCCCAGGCCAGAAGGATGCCGACGAACAGGAGCAGGCCCGTGCCCGCGGCGACGGCGGAGCCGATGGCCTTCGGGAGCGCGACCATGGCTTGCAGGGTGTCCATCCGCCGGCGGTGGCGGGCCATGCGGAAGGCGTGCCCGCGCTGCTCCCACTCGGCGACCTTGTCCATCAGGCCGGCGGCTTCCGCTGCACGGATCATCCGCTCGTACCGGGCGGCGCTGCGGCCGTCCCAGGTGCGGCGGCCGAGGACCCGGGTGCCGCCGATCACGTAGGCGCCATGGCGGACGGCGATACGCCCCGCGGCCCGGATCCGCTCGTCGGCCAGCGCGGCCTTCGCGGCGGTACGGAACCGGGCCCGCCGCCGCTCCGTGTGCGTCGACGTCTCATCTGGCGTTTTGATCAGGGTCACTGACATGCTGGGCTTTCCTTCTCTCTCGGGAGGGACGGGCCCGGGGCGGCGACTGCTTGGTCGTGGTGCGCCGCCCCGGGGTTGAGCTACTTGCCGCGCTGGTTCTCGCGCTTCTGGGCGTCCTCGCGGATCTTGGCGACGCGGTTCTCCAGCCGCTTCACGGACTTGCCGCGGTTCTTGCGCCGGTCGATCCGGACGCCGAGCAGCAGCACCGCGGCCAGCTCGCGGGCGTTGTGCGGATCGTGCTTCGAGACGGGCATGTCAGTCCTCCAGGGCAGCGGCGATGTCGGCGTGAGCGCTTGCGATGTCGGCCCACAGGGAGCCGGCCGCCGAGAGGGGCACGGCCAGGGCGCGGGCGTCACCGCGGGCCGCCTGCTCGGCGTCCCGGGCGAGGGTGGCGGCGCGGGACACGGCCGCCTCCGCCATCGACAGGCGCTGCGCTCGGTTCAGGTCGGGCATCAGGTCTCCTACGAGTAGCTGCTGAGGTTGCGGGCTTCACGGCGGACGGTGGCCTGTACGGACTCGAGGTTCGCCTCCGGCAGGCGGCGCATGATCTCCTCGGCCGCGTCCCGGTTGGAGGCGCCGGAGACGAGCTGCTGCCGGGCGAGTTCGGCGATGTTCGGGCTGGCCAGGGCCGGGACGATCTCCGGCTCCTCGTCGATCTGTTCGGCGGTGTTCGCCGCGTCGTCGAGCTGGCCGAGGAGCCGTTCGGCTGCCAGCAGCTCGGCGCGGGCCTGGACCTCGGCGACGGCGACGCGACGCCGGACACCGGCGACAGCCAGCTTGGCGTTCGCCTTCGAGATCTCGGCGTCGACCCACTGCCGGTCCTCGTCGGACAGCGGCTTCTCGACGTGCTTGAAGATCGCCATCCACAGGGCCTTCGCGACGATCGACACCGCGGCGCCGACGACGGCGAGCGCCGTGGAGCCGACGAGCATGCCGTGCCAGAAGATCGCCCCGGCGGTGACGGCGACGAGGACGAAGCCCATGTTGCGGGCGAACTCCCGCTTGGCCGGGTCGAAGCGGCCCAGCCATTCCAGGATCAGGACGGTCAGCCACGAGATGTCGAAGACGACGGCCGCGGCGTAGCCGGCGCCCCCGTTGAGCAGCTGGCCGATGGAGACGGTGCTCCACACGATCGCGACGATCGTGAGGGCGAGGACCAGGCCGGACGCGGCCTTGATGGCGCGGGCGTCCCAGTCCGCCGGCATGACCGGCACCTTCTCGCTGTACGGCTTGCTGACGAGGTGGGTGATGCCGTCGACGGTGTGCTCGACGGTCCTTCTGCGTGTCTCGGTACGGAACTTCACGACTGCCCTCCTTGGGCGGCGCGGGCGACGAGGTGGGCGCACAGGTTCACGCCGTGCCGGTCGCCGAGACGGTTGGCGGTGATCAGGTCGGCGAGGATCGCCGGAATCGGGGGCAGGGGCCGCTCCGCCAGCTCGGCCGCACGGATCGCGGCGTGCTCGGTCGGCCGGCGCACGGGCCAACGGGCGGTCACTGCTCGACCTCCCGCAGCCGGATCGCCTCGGTGACGACGCGCTGCAGGACCCGCTCGGCGGACCGCAGCGCGTCGTACAGCTCGCCCATGTCCTCGACGCGGACGTCGCCGTTGAACGCCAACTGGACGGAGACGACCGGGTGCGGCTCCGGGCGCTGCTCGAGGTACGGGGCCTGAGTGAGGAAGGCCTCGAGGATCCCGCCGGCCCGGACCGTCACGCTCCTGTGCGACGTGTCCGTGTACCGCTGCGGCAGTTCGCCCTCATGCCCGCGGCACCAACCCGGCTCCGGGACGACGACCAGGCCGCGGTCGAGGGTGGCCAGGGTGACCGTGCGGGCGCTCACTTCTCCACCTCCGCCTGGTCGATGACCCGGAGGGCGGCGCGCATCGTGGAGCGCAGCTCGCCGATCCGCTCGGCGAGGTCCCGGACGTAGGTGGTGGGCTGGCCGGGCTCGCCCAGGGCCTCCTGGAGGAGACCCCGGACCAGCGCCAGCGCTTCACGCTCGTTCACGCGGCACGCCCCTTGCGGCGGGCCTTGGCGTTGGCCCTACGTGCGGCCTTCTCGGTCAGCAGCTCCAGCGGCGTGCGGGCCTGGCCGGCGACGACGTTGCGGTTGCGGCGCGGCATCAGACGGCCTCCCCGCGGACCTGGCGCAGCGCCTCGTCGGCCTGGGAGCGGTGGGCACGGTTCACGTCCGCCGTGATGTCGACGACCTTGAACATGTCGGGGAGCGGCGGCAGGCCGTCAACCTGGAACGCGGACCCGATCAGGTACCGAGCCATGCAGTCGTGCTCCAGCTCGGTGCGGTCCGGGGGAAGTGCCACGGTGACGCCGTCGCGGTCGGCGTAGGCGTAGCCGGTGAAGCCCGGCTCGGTGATGGACGCGACAACCAGCTCGATGCCCAGCTCGTCGACGAGCTGCTGCAGAGGGGCGTCCATCAGGTGGTCGACGGACGGCTTGACGGGGGGCAGTACGGTGTTGCCCATGGTTCGGTCCCTTCGAGAGAGGGTCGTACCTAGGCCCCGTTCCGGTGTTGACGCACCGGGCGGGGCCGCTTCCGTTATGGAAGCGATGACGCCACCTTAGACCCGCTTGCGTCTAACGTGCAACAGTCCGACACAAGGTTCCCGTACACATGCCATACACACGAGAACCCGACATCATTCGATGCCACACGATGCCGCAAGATGAAAAACGTGCAGGTCAGGGGGCTACTGATCGCCGACCGCAGGTCACACCCGTCTCTGTAACGGACTCCTAAAGCGGGTGTCGCAGGTTCGAATCCTGCCGGGGGCACCATGCCTGAACAGGCACGATGCATCAAAAGGCCCCGGACCGATCATGGTCCGGGGCCTTTTGACGGCACCAATTGACGGCAGTCCCTCTCAGGCAGCCGGCCGACGGCGCTTGAGCAGCCGGTCCATGTGGCTGATCGCCTCCCGTTGGGTGTCCTGCACGACGTGTGTGTAGACGTCCATCGTGATGCTGATCTGGCTGTGGCCCAGAATCTCCATGATGACCCTGGGGGCGACGCCAGCCGCCGTCAGTAACGTGGCCGTGCCGTGCCGGGCATCGTGCAGCCGGACCACGCGCAGCCCAGCATCAGCGGCGACGCGCGTGAACGACCGGTAGACGTTGCGCGGCTCGACCGGCCGACCGTTGCGAGTGGCAAAGACGTAGCCACTCTCCGACCACGCGACACCCGTGCGCGCGAAGGTCTCGCGCTGCCGCAAGCGGTGCCAGCGCAGCGGCGCAATGCACAGTGCGGGCATCGGAACCACGCGGCTGCGACGGCTCTTGGGGTCGTCGTCGTACAGGGTCCCTCTACGGCGCTGCGTCTGCTGACGTACGTGCAACACCCGGTTATCCAGGTCCACATCCGACCAGCGCAGCCCAACCAGCTCCCCGCGTCGCAGTCCCATGGCCACTGCGAGCACGAACGCGGCATACAACGGATCACGACGTGCGACCTCCAGGAAGGCCAGCGTTTCGTCCAGGGTCCACGGCCGGATCTCCCGCTGCTTGACTCGGGGTGGCTCCACCAGCGACGCAACGTTCCGGGTGATCAGTTCTTCCCGTACGGCTGCCGTGAGCGCGGTGCGGAGCACGCGGTGCGCCTCTTTGGCCGTGGCAGCCGTGTGGGTGTTCTGCACGCGGGTGATGAACCGTCGCACCTCGGCGACATTCAGCGACTCCAGCCGCCTAGTTCCCAGTAGGGGCACGAGGTAGAGCCGCACATGCGTCTCGTACTTGTCGTACGTGCTCAGCTTCCACCGCGGCTCGACGTAGTGCGCGAGCCAGTACGGCAGCCACTCAGAGAGTTTCGCGGACCGGGTAGGAGTCGGGATGTTCTGTCGGTCCCGTCGCACCAGCTCTTGACGCTTGGTGTCGCATTCCTCCCATGTGGCGCCGTAGACCGTCTTGCGCTTGCGGGTGCCATCCGGTTGCGGGACGTAGACGCGCGCCTCGTATCGACCGTCCTTGCGCTGCCAAATGCTGCCTGCGCCGTTGGGGTTCCTCTTTCGAGCTGCCATCAGGCTGCGTTCTCCTCAAGTCGGGCGTGCATGTAGCTGCGGACCGCGTCCACCGGGATGCGGCGGGCGCGGCCGGACGTGTAGCTCGGAAGCTGTCGGGATCGGATGAGGTCGTAGACCTTGCTGCGGCTGAGTCGAAGCGCGGTCATGACCTCCGGAACGGTGAGCGCTTGGGGCTCGGTCGGAACGAGGGTGAGCACGTCGGAACCTCCGGTGGCGGGGCCTATGTGTCCGAAGCTCGGATTTCTGCGTCACTGCGTCACCAGCGTCACTTAAGGCTTTGACCTGCGATTTTGTGTGACGCTGCGGATTGGGTCTGCGTCACTGGTGCGTCATGGGCTGCGTCACCGGGTGACGCAGGTGACGCAGGATGACGCAGAGCTTTCCGTCTGCGTCACCGCTGTTTCCGCAGGTCAATGGCCGTTTTTCGGGCCGGGTGACGCAGGTGACGCAGCGTTTTCCTACTTAGGACAAAGAGGGGCTGTCTGTAGTAGGTGGGTGCGCCTTACAGAGCGAATGCGGAGCCGCTGCGCGGCGCGACCTTCGGGCGGCGTTCCGCCGAACAGCAAGAGGAGCACGCACCACCGTGGCCGGTGCTCCTCTTGCTGTTTGCGTGAGCGTCCCCGGCGCGGGTCAGAACGCTGACGTCTGCTCGTGTGGAGGCAGGGTCAGGGCGACGGTGCGGGTCATTTCGAGGTAGCGGCCCGCGTTGGTGCGGCCCGAGTCGATGAGCACGCCCCGGGCGGCGAGGGTGGGCTGTAGTCGCTTGAGGCGGTCCGAGAGGACTTTGCCGGTGGTCGGCCACCCTTTGGGCAGGGGACGGCAGTCCTCCCCGCTGTAGAGGGTGCTGAGGCAGGACAGCCACTGCGTGGACGTCATCTGCTGCGCCGCCCCGGGCTCGATGGTCTCGGCGTGCAGGAGAACGGTCTGTGCGAGTAGGTCACCCTCGATCACGTCGTCGTTCAGGTCGTCCAGACTGGCCCGGTACGCGGGCAGCGCCCCGAGCCCGGTGGCTGCGTCGAGTTGCGCGCACAGGTGGGCGAAGTCCGCCATCCGCAGATCAGTGGGCGTCTCCGCCTCCATGGCGCGGACCTTGACCGTGAGGTCCAGGAGCGAGCCGAGGACCACGGGCAGCGCTTCCGCGTAGTCGGCCCACAGCTCCGCCTCGGTGCGCCGGACCTTGGGACGTTCCAGACGCAGGGGCAGGAGTCGTTCGGCGAGGTCGGGGCGGATGACGCCGACGTCGATGCCGGTGAGGAGCAAGGGGCGGCGGTAGCCGACGCGGAAGACGTCCCCGTCGGTGAACAGGGCCCGCTTGACGCTTTCGGCCCCGGTGACGATGCAGCACATCGCGTCGGACAGGTCCGGCGTCATGTGGGAGAGGTTGTCAAGAGCGGTGATCCATCCGGCGGCCACGGCCGCGATCAGGTTCTCTTCGTCCTTCGGCGCCCGGCGCAGGTCGCCGCTCATGCCTTCGATGATCCGGGTGAGCATCCGGCCGCCGGTGGACTTGCCCGCGCCCTGCGGCCCGGTGAGGAACGGCGCCGGGACCGGCACGGACGGACCGAGACAGCCGATCAGCCACGCGATGGCCAGGCACTCGGTTTCCGCGGTGGCGAAGTTGCACAGCCGCATCAGCAGATCGATGCCCTTACCGTCGGTGTCCTTGACCGGCAGCGGGAGTTCCCCGGTGAGCTGAGTCCGGCGCCAGCACACTTCGCGCGGGTCGGGGGTCAGGACATCCCAGCCCGACGGGTGGATACGGACGGACTGCCCATCGTCCCGTCCCAGGTCCAGCCACGTCGCCCCGTCGAACCCGGGAGCTACGCGGATGTGCACGGCGTGCGTGTCCTCGTACAGCGCGAGTGCTTCGATCAAGTCCAACGCCTCCTTGAGCGCGGTCCCGTTGAACACGCCGACCCCGTCCCGGTACATGCCGACGATGAGTTCTTGCCGGTGGCTGCCCGTGGTCCCTTGCGAGCGCATCGGACGGGCGACGGGGTGGCCGTTGCGCTGCGCGTACACGGTCCCGTCCGCGGTGCGGAAGTACCGGAAGTGGCTCTGTGCGTAGTCCGCGATGACCTCGCGGGCCGGGTTCTTCTCGTCCTCAGACATGACTCAGTCCCAACGTGGTCAGGGCGTTGGTCCACGCGTCCTCGCAGTGCCGGGGTGATTCGCCCTTGGACTGCGCCGCGGTGAACACCGCGTGGTGTGCGCCTCGGTGAGACAGCCGCACCGGCCATGCGTGGACAGCACTGCCAGGAAGGTCCGGTAGACGGTCGCGTGCACTGCCTCCCGAGCCCCGGTGATGCGCTGCTCCGCCATGGCGATCCCGCGGTCCAGATAGGTCGGCGTGCGGTGCGGGCAGGTCTCCCGCGCGCCCCCCAAGGGCATTGAGAGCGCCTGTGGCGGCCTGCGAGTCGCGGGCGGCTCCTTTACTGCCAGGGCGCGCACAGCGTCCGGGAGGATGGCCATGACGCCGGTGCCGGGTCCGAGCCAACGGGCGTACGCCATAAGGGACTTGATGTCAACGCCGGACCGGACCGCGTTGGCGCCGTGCATGGTGCCCCGGTAGATCCAGTGCTCACCGCGGGTCGTCGGCACGGTCCGGGTGGCGGGCAGGCTCGCCCGGGCCCACGCGATGGCGTCCGCGTTGTCGAGGTCCACCACGGTCACTCCGGCTCCGCCAGGGTGATAGGCGACCCCGGCAGCCTGCCGCCAGACTCGCGCCCACCCCGGGGAGCCGATGACACCGGGCTCGGTGGTGGCCGCGGCCCACCCGTGGCAGGGCTGCGGGCAGACGCACGGGCCAGGAACCTTCATGTTCGGCCGGCCGCCACAGACGTTCTTGGCGCAGGCCGGGCAGTTCCCGAACGGCACCTTCCCCGCTCGTAACGGCAGTACAGGGACGCCGCGGGCCGCGAGGCTGAGAGCCGTCGCAAGGTGGCCGCCCACGAGGCCACCACCTTCGGCCGCTCGCGAAGTACGGATGAGTTGCGTCATGCTGGATGTCTCCAGTTCCTTGATGAGTTGCTGGACAGCAAGGGCGACCCCGGTTCTTGGCGGAGTGGGGGTCGCCCTTGGCGTAGCTAGCCGTGGAAGTGGCTGCGCTTGATGACGGCTTTGCGGATGTTGACCGTGCTGCCCTTGCCTCCGCTGATCGCGCGGGCCGGGGCACGCAGGGCAAGGACGAGGACCGCGACCCACACGAGTGCTCCGCCGCTGATTCCGGCCGCGGCGGAGACGATCTCGCCCACGCCGTAGCCGATGCCGGCCGCGAGGGCACCGCCCCCGAGTCCAGCGCCCATGAAGCGCTGTGCGACGGGGTCCAGGAGCGGGAGCGGGGTCAGGTCGCGCGGCTCGGGGGCGAGCATCGGGGCGGGGGCGAGGTGCTTGGGCATGGGGACCATGCGCCCGTACGCGTCGGGCACCCACACCACGCTCTGACGCTCGCCGTACGGGTCCAGGGCCACCGACGGGCCCGGGTCGTAGGGCTCAAGCGGCTGCGGCTGGTGGACGGTCACGGCCCGCTGTGCGGGCAGGTAGGCGGACTGTTCGGGGTACATGCGGAATCCCTTCCGGTGCGCGGTCAGGGAGGCGAAGGCACCCCCTTGCGGGGGCGCTGAAACGGGGGTTTCGGGGGTCTGACCTGGGGTGCCTCCCTGACTCCCTGCACGATCATTCGCGCAGCTCAGAGCCAGGGAGGCGGGTGAGGGAGGCTCACAGGGAGTTCTCCCTGCCTCCCTGACCCGGGCGGGGTCGGCTCCCTGTCATCCGTCGGCGGAAGCGGAACCGTCCGTCTCGCGGTTGGCGAGGGCGCGGGCGACGCGTTCAGCGGCGACGACCATGCGGCCATCGGACTTGTAGGGCTCCGCGCCGGCGTCCTCCAGGACGCGCTTGAGGTCCAGGAACGTCCAGCCGCCGTAGGCGTCCTCGTTCAGCGCGGCGAGCCGCTTGAGGACGTCCTGTGTCTTCAGCCGGGGCTTGTCGCCGAGGACGGCGGCGATGTCGGCGAGCGGGTCGCGGTCCTCGCCCCGCTCGATCACGGTCAGGGTGGTGACCCCGTCGCGCAGGGCCTTGGCCCGGTCGGCGATGGCGGTCGCCTCTTCGGTGTCGATGTAGTGCGTGCGGACCGTGATGGACGCCTGCCCGGCGGGAATCGCGATGCCGTCGGAGGCGACGACGACCGTGCCCTTGTCGAGCCCGGGGCGCAGCAGGTTCGGTGCGGCGCCGCCGTCGACCGCCTTGTCGCCGAGGGCCATGCGGGCCTGCGCCTCGGTGCCGAGCGCGAGGGAGGCGCGGGTGTGGGCGCCCTCGCGGACCAGCTTGGGCAGGTTCTCGTTGGTCGGGTCCTGGGTGCCCTGCCACATCAGGACGTTGACCGCCCGGCCCTGGTTGTGGATTTTGCGGACGGCCATGAAGTAGCGGGAGTTGGCCTTGGCGCCGCCGTAGGGGCGCTTGTCCTCGTCCTTGGCCGGGCACATGAACGCGACCTGCGCTTCGTCCACGATCACGATCAGCGCGGGGAACTTCGTCCCGGGCGGGGCCTGGAGACGCCGGTTCATCTCGTCCACGGCGCCCTCAACCATCTCGGTCACCTGGATGACGTGGTCGTCGGTGGGGCCCTCGATCAGTGTCGTGGCGACGCCGTCGAACATCCGCCAGTCCCCGGCACCCTTCAGGTCGCCCATGAGGAACTGCACCGACTTGTCCAGGGCCAGCCACAGCGCGAGCGAGCGCAGCGCGGCTGTCTTGCCCTGGTTGGACAGGCCCGTGATCAACAGGTGCCGCTGGAACAGACTCAGGGCTGCCGCGTCGCCGCGCAGGTCCTCGCCCCAGGGGGCGCGGCCCTTGGCGTAGTCCGCGGTCATCGTCTCGTCTGTGACCAGCGGCGACGGGCCGATCGGCTCGTCCAGCGCCCCCGAGTCGGCAACCCACAGCCGGACCGTGCGGGCGGCCTGCGGGATGGTGATGAACACTTCGTGCTCGTGGCGGGTCAGGTTCTCGGCGAGCTTTCGGCGCCGGTTCTGCACCTCGATCGTGGACACCCCGGACGGGAGGGTGACGTCGACCTCCACGCCGCATCCGGCGATCCGGATCGGCCCGAGCATCGACGCGCCCGCGTCCCCCATGTCCTTGATGGCGTTACGCAGCGCGGGCACGCCGAGGTCACGCAGCGCCTTGACCACGATCGACGGGGTGATCGGCTCCCCCTCGCCCGCTCGGACGTTCGCGGGGAGCGCCCATGCAGGGGCGGCCTGCTGGTGCCGGCCGACACCCCATAAGGCCAGCAGCGCGAGGAACGGGCCGATGGCCAGGGCCGGGCCCCACACCACCTGAACGATCCGGATCAGCAGGTTGATGAACTCGATCGTGGCCATCAACGGGGTGACGACCTGCGTGACGTCCTTCGTAGCGACGGCCATCACGACCCCGAGCGCGACCAGCGAACCAACCCCCATGCCCGCGCTCACGGCGACGCCCTTGGCCGCGTCCACGGGCGAGTGCAGGAGGTCCATCCGGCGCCGGTGGCGGGCCTCGCGGAAGTGCTGCCCGCGCTCCTCCCATTCCGTGGCCATCTCGTGGTTGCCTGCGGCCTCAGCGGCGCGGAACATCCGCTCGTAGCGGGAGGCGGTCCGGCCGTCCCAGGTCCGCTTCGCTGCGATGCGGGCCCCGCCGGCGACGTAGAGGGTGTGCCGGGCAACGGCGCGGGCGGTCGTCTTGGTGGTCTCGTGCGTGACCGCGGTGCGGATGGCGCGGCCGGAGCGGACCCACAGCGGGACGGGCCGCGCGGGGGCCGGTTCGGGGACCACGGTCAACGTGGTCACGTTGACGGGCTCGGGTGCGAGGTTGTCTTTGTGCAGGTGTACGACGTTGTCACTCATGGTTGGTGGCGCTCCTGACTGCCCCGTGTCCGGGGTGAGAGGGAAGGGAGAAGGCGCGGTGCGGGCGGGTGGTCACCACCAGCCGGAGGACTTCTTCGCAGCCTTGGCGCGGGCGGCCTCGGTGACGATGCGCTGACGCTCGATCTGCAACGCGGTGATCTCCGCGATCAGCCGCGTCTCCGCCGAGGTGGAGATGGAGTCGATCCGGTTGTCGGCGCGGCCGGTGCTCTTGCCGCGCATCACCCGGTACGAGCCGCCCGCCACGGCGGCGAGCATCTGGCGCCGCTCCGAGCCGGTGAGCGGCCACAGCTCGCCGCGTCGGACGGCTTCGAGCTTTCGGTTCGTCTCGCGGATCGCCCGGTCAAGGCGACGCGTGTCGGGCTTACCCATGGTCAGACCGCCTTTCCGGCGTTCGGGGCGAGGATGAGATGGATGTCGGCGAGCTGGACGGTCGAACCCTGCGAGCGCAGCCACGCGGCGACCTCGCGGGTGACGCGGTCGGAGCAGCAGGTGATCGGGACCGTGACGGTTCCGTGGGCGAACGCACGGCCCTTGCCCGGCACGCTCACGTGCGCGTGCCAGGCGTATTCGATGCTGCCCGGGGCAGCGTTGGTGCTGGTCACAGCAGAACTCCAAGGAGTGGAGGAAGGGTTCAGGCGCAGGGCACACAGGTCCCGAGCGAGGCGGGAATGACGTAGCCCGCATCGCGCCGGCAGGACGGGCAGGTGCGGCGGGCGGCGTTGGCCTTGGCCAGCGCCGCCCACTTCGCGGCCGTCATCGGCCGCACCGGCCGGGCCAGGTCCACCCGGTAGAGGTAGGCGACCAGCGGCCCGCGGCGGCGGCGCGGCCGTTCGAGCTGCGCGGCCACCGGCTGACCACCGGGGCGCAGGCCGCGCGCCCTGAGTTGGCGAAGGGTGGCGTAGCCGTCCGGGGCCAGGTGCCACCGGAACACCGGTAGCGCGGCCATCACGCGACGCGCTTCCACGCCGCCCGCAGCCGGACTTCGGAGGCGGAGTGGCCAGCCGCCCGGAAGCGGGTCGCCATCTCCCGGTAGGACAGGGCCGGAACCCGGCTGGTGCGGATCTCATCGACCACCGCGTCAAGTTCGATGTCGGTGAGCGCGGGGCCGGATTCGAGCGCGGCCATCGGCTCGGTCGGCCCCCAGGTGGGCAGTTCCCAACGGGGTGCGACGTCGGGTGTGACGCGGCTCGTCACGCTGGTCAGCGCCCTACCGGTGTCGTCACCGGACCGGGCCGCCTCCAGCGTCGACCACGCAACCGAGAGCCGCTTAGCGGTGTCAGCCTGCACCCGGGCGACGCGAGCGCCAGCCTGCGTCACGGCCGTCAACCGCGTCTCCTCTGTGGACGCTTCGGCCCGCAGCCGGGCACGGGCCACGGCCGCTTCGTCGCGGGCTTCCTGCTGAATCCCGGTGATCGCATTCAGCGCGGCCGGGGTGAGCGCGGTCCGCTCCCACAACCCGTGGACCAGCCACAGCGCCTTCGCCGCGAGCGGCAGCCACGCCACCGCCAACCACGCGCCCGTGTCCGCTTCCGCCGTGAGGGCGTGGGCGATCAGGACCGCGGTAGCGAGCAGCCCGAACGACCAGCCGACCCCGGTCACGGCGTTGGAGTGGTCGCCCTGCGCTGCGAGGCGGCGTTCGTAGGCGAGGGTGGCGAGCCATCCCCCGTCGATGCCCAGACCGACCACGAGAGCGACCGGCCACGGCATCGCCGTGCCCAGCCACATCACGACCACGGCCAAGGTCAGGACCAGAGAAACCGCCGTCACGGCGACAGCGGGCAGAGCAGTCGGACGCTTGGGCCGGCTCACCACGCCACCCCCACCCGCTCAGCAACCTGCATGTAGCCAGTCAGGACGATCTCGGCACCGCCGTACCTCGTCTGTGCGGACATCACAGCGGTGCAGTGGTCGGACTGCACGTGGAAGTCGACCGCGGCCGGGGCGATACCGAGCGCCACCCGCCACGCCTCGAACGCCGCGAACGAACCCTGCAACGGGTGCAGAGACAGCGACAGCCGCTCCGGGTAGATCGAACTCACGTCGATGACCGGGGCCGGGAGCTCCGGGAAGTCGACGGCCAGCAGGCGCAGCGCCCGCAGCGGTGCCGACAGTGCGTTGAGTGCGGGGATCGTGCTCATGCGGCACCGCCCGTCAGGGCCGTGTCGGCGGTGCGGTTGTTCAGCCTGGCCCGCTCGGCGAGCACCCGGGCCAGGGCCCGGCGCACTCGGCGGGTGTCGACGTCGTTGGGGATGTGGTCCATGGCGATGATCTGCGCGTCGATCAGGTCGACGTCCGCCAGGATCAGCGGCATCTCCAGCTCGATCGCGTCCAGCTCCGCACCCGTCGGCTCCATGAAGTCGGCGAACGCGGTAACAGCATCCTGAACAGTGACGATGTCGTTCATTGGGTCTTGTTCCTCTCACACAGGAACGGCCCGACAGCGGCCCCGGGTCTAGCCACCCGGGGCCGCGCGCCGTTGAAGTCGGTAGATCCGGCTCCCCTCAGCGCTGCTCGTACGAGACGAGCAGCGGAGGCAACCGGCCGCAGCAGACGAGCTACGGAGGCTGGTCGTGCAGTCACGCACGGGGCTCGCCCGTACGTATCCGTCCTCTTTCTGGCAGGGGAGGGACGGCCTCCCAGGCACGCTGTTGAGTTCTCAACCAATCGACACTCCCTTCGTACTCACCCCCTCGGGCTTTCCTCCGGCGCGTCTGCTCGGAGCAGCCCAAAGAGGGCCCTCCTGTCGCCTCACTGAACTAGTTCTGCGGTGCGCTGTGACGATTAAGGCACGCTCTGGAGCGGGCGTCAATAGAACTAGTTCAGAGGGTCGGAAGATTGCCCGCGCGGATGCAGGACGACCTTGGCTATCCTTGTAGGACTAGTTCTGCCACACTGGGGTCGCGAGCCACACACCAAGGGAGTCATGCGTGGAAGAGATCAAGGTTCCGAAGATCCAGCGGGTCGCCGCTGAGCTTCGGGCGAAGATCCTGGAAGGGGTGTATCCCCCGGGTTCTGCGCTGCCCAAGGTTCGAGAGCTTCAAGAATCGGAAGGCGTCGCGTACCAGACCGCGCGCGACGTGTACCGGGTGCTGGAAGACGAGGGCCTCATCATCTCCCGCAGGGGCGAAGGCACATTCGTCTCTCCGATCCTGGGCAAAATCCACCGGGATGGGACTGGCCGGTACATCAAGTCAGCTCGGGAAGAGGCAGGAGCCCGGGGCGCGTTCGCGGCAGAGATCGCCAGGCTTGGGATGACGTCGAGCGCCTCAACGGTCATCAGCCGGGAGCGGCCACCAAAGCGCGTGGCGCAAATCCTAGGAATCCATCACGCTGCAAAGGCACTCGTCCGGGCACGGGTCATGCGTGCCGATGCGACCGTCGTGCAGGTGGCGACCTCGTACTTTCCCGGTGACGTGGCGTTCGATACGCAACTTGAGCAGCAGGACACCGGGGACGGCGGAAGCAAGTCTCGTCTTGCTGAGCTGGGGTACCAGCAGACCCGCATCCGCGAGTCCGTAGATGTGCGGCCCCCGAGCAAGGAAGAGGCCGAAGCGCTCGGAGTCTCATCCGACCGGTTGGTCTACGAGATCACCCATGTTGGCTTGACCGAGAGCGGCAAGGCTGTGGAGGTCTGCGTCCACGTCATGCCCATCACCCTTTGGACACTCAGCTATGAGTGGCCTATCGACCAGCCCGCCGTCTGAGAGGAAAGACCGAAGTGAGCAGCAACACCGCCATCGTCCGAGACGCCACGGAGCGCTACCGCACCGAGCGTCGCGAGGCCGGCGAAAGCCGCGGCGCCTTCGAGACCGAGATCAAGCGACTCGGAGGGAACCCGCGTGTGGAGACCGCGATCCGTCGCGACACCGCACCCTCTCAGGTCGCTGAACTTCTCGGCATTACGGCCACTGACCAGACCG
Source organism: Streptomyces sp. NPDC056738 (assembly GCF_042790435.1). Classification (NCBI taxonomy): domain Bacteria; kingdom Bacillati; phylum Actinomycetota; class Actinomycetes; order Kitasatosporales; family Streptomycetaceae; genus Streptomyces; species Streptomyces sp. NPDC056738. The sequence goes on along the minus strand of NZ_JBHTZF010000012.1, from coordinate 73,745 downwards.
TGATCCGTGCCAGGCACATGTATGACGGTGACCGCCTGGTGCAGCTTGCCGACTCGTACGTCCCCGTCGACGTCGCCGAGGCGGCAAGCATCGAGAACCCCGACCCCGGTCTCGGCGGCATCATCAGCCGGATGCGTGACGCCGGATTCGAGCAGACCGAAGCCATCGAGGAGATCACTCTGTACGCGGCGACTTCAGTTGAAGCGGAAGCGTTCGGTGTGGAGGTAGGCAGCAACCTGCTTCAGATCACGCACACCGGTTACACGCAGACCGGCCGGGCCGTTGAGGTGACCGTCCACCGTCCCGCACCCGGATGGGTCCTGCGCTACAGCCCGCCCGTCAGCTGATCCAGTCGCAGTCAACGGCCCGCACAAAGTGCGGGCCGTTGACGTTCCCGGGTTCGCCGCTGACGGCGAACTTTGACGGCAACGTGCGTACACACTGCCGTACTTCCGTGAACTCCCACACCCGCCTCACAGGGCCGCGTGCACCCGCAGTACTGGTCTGCTCGCCAACCAAATGATCTCCTAAAGCGGGTGTCGCAGGTTCGAATCCTGCCGGGGGCACAGACAGAAGGGCCAGCTCAGGAGGCATTTCCTCCCAGGCTGGCCCTTTGCCGTTTCCGGTATCGAGCCCCTCGCATGTCACAACGTCCTGGCTGCGCCACGCCCCTTAGCGAGCGACCTGCTGCGCGTCCACAGCAGGCACGCCCTGCGCAGATCGCTCAGGAGATCGGCGGCCCGTCCTGCTCCCCTTTCTTGGTAGGGCGTCCGCCTTCCATCTCCGGGATCGTCGAGCCGATCGGCAATCGCGCGGCCGTGCCGGCCAAAGGCGTTCCGCCGGCCTCGATGACAGGTGTACGCAGGGAGGGAACAATGTCGAATCCTCCGTGACGCTTGTCTCGTACTTGACGGGTCTCAGCCCGTTGACCAGCGGTTTACGATCTCGGACATGCGTCATGCCCTACCCCGTCTCGCTCGTCTCCTGCCGTTGATCGGTTTGATCGCCGGGTGCGGAAGCGCCCAGACCCACCAGTCCTCCCCGAGCCGAGCAAAGGTGAGCGTCGACCCTTCAGCGGCACAGCACCGCGAGGAATACGCGACCGTCCGGGGGGAACTGCTTCACGCGGCGGCGCGGGTGGACGTGCCCGGTGGGTTCCGAGGAGACGGCGAAAAAGAGCCGTCCGGCGATTACTGCTCGATCTTTCTGGACGGCTTTGTACCGGCCAGGAGTGCGGCCCATTCCCGAGAGGATGTGGCAGCGGCACTTCGGGCGGACGGCTGGAAGCAGATCCACTCCGGGGGCACCGACGAGAGTCTGCTCGCCCGCGGCACCTGGGCGGTCTTCGTCACACGCACCACCGCGCCTCTCCTGGGTGCCGATGGCAAGGTGCTTCACGAACTCACGATCAAAGCCGACTGCAAGGGGAACTCGTAGGAGGGGAAGTCGATCTGCGGTACAGCGGTGAAGTACCGCAACGACGGCAACCGGCCATGACCCGCGGCGCCTCTGAGGGGCCTCACGGCGTGCGGCGGAAGACGTGACATCGGCCGTCTGCTGGGGCAGAGGTACCGATTGCCCTTGCTTTGCCTGGAGTTGACGGGCTGCGGCCTACACTCGGCTCGCCCGTCGGTGATCGTCACCGGCCGCCCCCATCCCCGTTCGCCTCCAGGGAGCCTCATGCGCACGTCCACCGTGTTCACCGCCGTCGGCGCGCTCGCTCTCACCGCGTCGATCGCGCCCGTCGCCCACGCGACCGTGAGCGGCAACCCTGACATCAAGGTCCTGAGTGCGCAGATCAACGGCGGCAAGGACATAGTGATCGGCACCACCACCAAGGCGATATCGGCCACGGTGACGGCGACCGCTCCGTCCGGCATCAAGGACGCGTCGCTGGTGCTCTTCCACGGGACCGATCTGGACACCGACCGCTACGACGGCGTCCTCAATCAGACCTCGGACCACGCCACCTGCCAGAAGGTCGACGCCACGACCTCCACGTGCAAGCTCACGATCAACGGCAACCCGACCTTGCTGAAGAACGCGACGGCGGGGACGTGGAAGACCTACATCGCGGTCGTCGCCAAGGACGGGAGCTGGGCAGCCGTCGACCCGTACTCCAGCGTCCGCGTCCAGCGGCGGTCCGTTCTGACGGTGAACGCGTCACCGGAGCCGGTCGCCAAGGGCAGGACGATCACGGTCGCCGGCAAGCTGAGCCGCGCGAGCTGGTGGGACGACCTCGCGTACCACGGCTATGCCGCCCAGCCCGTCAGGCTCCAGTTCCGCAAGGCGGGCACGACGGCCTACACCACCGTGAAGACGATCCGCGGCGACTCCTCCGGCAACCTGAGGACGACCGTGAAGGCCTCCGCGGACGGCTACTGGCGCTACAGCTTCGCGGGCACGACGACCACCCCGGCGGTCAACGCCGCCGGGGACTACGTCGACGTCCACTGAGCGAAAGCTACGCAGCCTCTACCGGACCCTGCGACGCCCCTTGGAGCGGCGGGGATACGGGAACAGGCGCGGGCGGCGCTTGGCGGCCACGTCCTCCATCCAGCCGAACAGCACGATCGCCAGGCAGATCAGCGGGACGGCGAGGAACAGCGGGGTCCACTGGCTCGCCAGGAGCCACTGGGCGTGGTCGTAGAAGAAGGAGTTGCTCCACAGCGGGTCGATCAGCGGCTCGGTCACCACCAGGGCGAAGGAATGCCACAGGTAGACGGTGACCGCGCGGGAGTTGAGCAGGGTGATCACGCCGTTGAACCGCTCCAGCGGCTTGGGCCACTGTTCCCAGGACGGGCTCAGGTGCAGCAGCAGCATCACCGCGCCGAAGGACCAGATCGCCTGGGCGACCGGCACCGCCTCCAGGTCGGCCCCGAGGCGGGGGTCGTCCACCGGCGCCCGCATCAGCCACCAGAAGCCGAACATGAGCACCAGCGGCGCGATGGACGGCACGACGTACTGCGGGATCTTGCGGAGCAGTCCCTCCTGGTGGGCCATGCCGAGCAGCCAGCAGGAGCCGAAGGTGGTGAAGTCGGTGGCGGCTTCCATCAGCCGGCCGGACTGGTCGACCAGGCCGGAGTTGATGAAGAACGCGAGCGCCAGCGGCACCACCAGGGTGACCCAGGGCAGCTTGCGCATGGCCTTGAGCAGGAGCGGCGACAGCAGGACGTACCAGAGGTAGGCGCGCAGGTACCACAGCGGCACACAGATCTGTTCGGCCCAGGAGGCCGGCAGGTGTCCGCCGAAGGTGTGCAGCGTGGCCCCGAACGGCGGCTCGCTGAACGGCAGGATCCAGTAGGCGAGGTCGCCCCACCACCAGTTGGGGTGGTGCAGGTCGGGCCGCCAGCCTTCGAGGAGCATCAGCGGCACCACGACCGCGCCGAACAGCCACATCGGCGGCAGCAGTCGGCGCAGCCGGCCCCGGATCACGCTCAGCGCGGGCCGGTTGAGGGACCGCGCCATCAGCGACCCGGCCAGCGCGAACATGACACCCATGGAGGGGAAGACGATCGGCAGCCAGGTCCAGCTGAAGTTGTGGTAGATCACCACGCGGACCAGGGCGAGGGCCCGCAGCAGGTCGAGGTAGCGGTCCCGGCCGGGCTTGCGCGCGGGGGCCGGGGCGGTCTCCTCCTCGGGCCCCGGGCCGCGCTGGGTGGGAATCCCGGCGGGGTCCACCCGCAGGGCGACGGTGTCGTACGAGTGCTGGGTGCCGAAGGCACCCCGTTCCGCGGTGTTCATGAAGAGCTGGCCCCCGTTGTGACGTCAAGTCCGACCTCGCCGGTGCGCCGCAGCTTCTGCCAGCGCAGCCGTCCCCCGGTCAGGGCGGTGATCGCGGACTGGAGCAGCACCATGTACATGAGCACCCGGTAGACCACCTGCTGGGCCGGCAGCGTGATCAGATGCCAGGCCTTCTCCTTGTCCAGGTGGAAGGACCACCAGGCGCAGACGGCCTGCAGGGCCATCACGGCGAACCAGGCGGCCAGGGTCCTGTACGCGTCCACGAAGACCACGCCGTAGATCATGCCGATGTCGATGGCGGGCGCGAGGAGCGGTGTGATCACCATGAACAGGGCGACGAAGGGCAGGCCCACGCGGCCGAAGTGGCCGGCCGCGCCGCGCTCCAGCACCGAGTGCCGGTGCTTCCACATCGCCTGCATGGTGCCGTAGCTCCAGCGGTACCGCTGCGACCACAACTGCTTCATGCTGACGGGCGCCTCGGTCCAGGCCCGGGCGTTCTCGGCGTAGACGACCTTCCAGCCGGCCCGGTGCAGGGCCATGGTCACGTCGGTGTCCTCGGCGAGCGTGTCGTCGCTCATGCCGCCCGCCTGCTCCAGCGCGGAACGGCGGAAGCCGCCCACGGCGCCGGGGATGGTCGGCATGCAGTTGAGCACGTCGTACATGCGGCGGTCGAGGTTGAAGCCCATCACGTACTCGATGTGCTGCCAGGCGCCGATCAGCGTGTCGCGGTTGCCGACCTTGGCGTTGCCGGCCACGGCGCCGACGCGCGGGTCGGCGAAGGGCTGGACGAGCTCGCGGACGGTGGACGGCTCGAAGACCGTGTCGCCGTCCATCATGACGATCAGGTCGTACGAGGCGGCGGCCACACCGGTGTTGAGCGCGGCCGGCTTGCCGCTGTTCGGCTGCCGGATCAGCCGGACCATCGGCAGGTCGAGCTCCTCCACGATGGCGGAGGTGTCGTCGCTCGATCCGTCGTCGACCACGATCACTTCGATCGGGTAGTCGCTTCTGGTCAGGGACAGCAGGGTGTTGGTGATGCACTCCTGCTCGTTGTAAGCGGGTACCACCACGGTGACCGGTTCGGTGACCGGGTCACCCCAGGTGAAGCCCTTCTTCCGGGTGCGCCGCACGTGGACGGCCGAGAGCACCAGCATCAGCGCGAACCGCAGCATGACGAGGACGCCGACGACCGCGAGCAGGCCGACGAGCCAGGGCAGCAGGTGCACCGAGAAGGTGGTGCACCACAGGAACGCCTTGCCGAGCCACAGGTTGTAGCTGGAGACCTGGGTGTTGGCGGAGCCGGTGCCGAGCGCCTCGCCGATGGTCTTGAAGGTGTAGCCCCGGGCCTTGAGCTTCTCGATGATGACCGGCAGCGCGGCCAGCGTCTGGGACCGGTTGCCGCCCGCGTCGTGCAGCAGGATCATCTCGCCCTGGCCGGGGAGGTCGGGCATGGCGGACTTGACGATGGCGTCGACGCCGGGGCGCTTCCAGTCGTCGGTGTCCTTGTCGATGAAGGCGGTCAGATACCCCTCGGACCCGGCCTGCTTGGTCACCGGCCAGGACCAGTCGTCCAGCGCGTCCACGGTGGAGGAGTAGGGCGGGCGGAACAGGCTGGTGTGGATGCCGGCGACCCCGGCCAGCGCGAGTTGGGTCTCGCCCAGTTCCCAGGTGAGCCGGGTGCCGGAGTGCAGCGCGAGGTCGGGGTGGGTGAAGGTGTGCAGTCCGATCTCATGGCCGCCGGACACGATCCGGCGGATCAGCGCCGGGTTGCGGGTGACCATCGAGCCGGTGACGAAGAAGTCGGCGCTGATGTCCTCCTTCTCCAGCACCTCGAGGATCTTCGGCGTCCACTGGGCGGACGGTCCGTCGTCGAAGCTGAGGACGACCGTCTTGTCCGGGATCGTGTAGTTGACCGGCTTGTTCTTCTTGTCGCCGCGCGCGTCGACGACCGGGCCGCCCTCCAGCACGCTGGTGGGGACGGTGGCCTTGTCCACCGAGGTGGCGATCTTCTCGTCGTGGAAGACCTCGTTGTTCGCCATGCCCCGCAGCACCATCAGCGCCAGCAGGGTCGCCAGTACGGTCACCGGCAGGAAGAAGCGCAGGGGAGGCGCGGCGAGCCGGCGCGGGCGCGCCAGGGACTGCCGGGGACGTTGGTGACGGGAGCGGGACATCGACTTCCTGGTCTTCGCGTCTGGCTACTGCGCGATGCCGGTGACGGGGTCCGACGCCGCCGTACCGGCCGTCGTCGTCGCGGCATCTGACGCGGTGGTGTCGGGTGTGGTGGCTTGCGCGGGGTCGGTCACGGAGCTCGCGCCCGCCGGATCGGTCACCGGGCTCGTCGCCGTACCGCCGCCCGTACCGGCGCCCGTGGTACCGGCGTCCGCGGTGGCGGTGGCCGTCGCGGTGGCGTCGGGTGCGGTCGCCGTGGGGGTGGCGGCGACCGTGCCGGTGGTGCCCGTCGCGGGCTCGACACCGGGGGCTGCGGGCAGGGGCGCGTTCAGGTACTGGCTGGGCGGCGTGGTGTTCGCCGTGCCCGGGATGGTGAGAGCGGGCGCCTGCGACTGGGTTCCGACCAGGCCGGAGATCATCGCCACCACGCACGCGGCGCAGAGGATGCCCACCAGCCAGCCGAGGCCGCGCAGACGGCGGCCCCGCTGACCGCTCTGGTCGACGAAGACGGGAGCCGGCTCGACCTCCGTGGAGGTACTGGTCATCGACAGCCCCGGGCCTTCCTTCGTGCGTGGCGTGACGACTGCCAGTCCGGCGGCGCCGAACTGGCAGTGAGTAGTGCGGAAAAGTGATCCATGTGCGAGGAAAGAGAGATTATTCGACCCGCTCACGTTTCCGTACCAAGATTATTATGAAGATTCGATGAAGGTCACGCGGGTCTCGTAGAGTTCGGTGTGTCGTCGGCGGGTCTCGTAGAGTTCGGCGCACCGCCCGCCCACCGCCTGATCGGACCTTCCCGCATGGCCATACCCCGCAGCCGCCGCGGCCGCCGCCTGACGGCCGCCGCGATCGTCGTGCTCGCGCTCACGTTCCTGGCGGACGCCTGTGGAGGCACGGGCGGCGGGGGCGAGACCGGCTCGGGCAAGGCCTCGGCATCGGGCGCGCACTTCGACGTCTCGTCCCTGCTCGATCCGTCCGGCCGCGCGCTGGGCGTCGTCGACGACAAGACGCCCTGGCAGTACGACATCGTCGACACCTTCGCCGAGGAGGCCGGGCGGGCTCCCGACATCCGCGAGTACTACAGCTCCTGGGGCGACGACTTCGACCCGGAGGGCAACGCCTTCCTGTGGAAGCACGGACAGATGCCGATGATGGCACTGGTGCCCTCCGACACCTCGCTCGCCGACATCGCCGAGGGCCAGGACGACACCTACATCGGCCGGCTGGCGGACCAGATCTCCGCCTACGACGGCCCGCTGGCGCTCTCCTTCGCCGGCGAGATGAACGGCCCCTGGAACTCCTGGGGCCCCGGGGGCGCCAAGCCCGCCGACTTCGTCGCGGCCTGGAAGCACCTGCACGACCTGTTCGCCGACCGGGGTGTCACCAACGTGATCTGGGTGTGGACCCCGCACGTCGTCGACTCGGGCACCACCGCCAAGCTGCGCCCGTACTACCCGGGCGACGCCTACGTCGACTGGGTCGGCCTCATCGGCTACTACGGCCCGATCGACGGCGTCGCCTTCTCCAGCCTCTTCACGCCCACCATGCGTCAGATCGCGGGCTTCTCGGACAAACCGGTGCTGATCGCGGAGACCGGGGTGGCGGAGAGCAGCCGCAAGGAGGCGGACATCGGCGACCTGTTCCAGGGTGCCGCGAAGGCCGGCGTCATCGGGCTCGTCTGGTACGACCAGCGCAAGGACTGGCCGGGCGGCAAGCAGTTGATGGACTGGCGGATCAGCACCTCGAGGGGTGCGCGGGCCGCGTTCCAGGTGGAGGCGGCGCGGAACGGCTTCGGCCATCCGTTCACCAAGGGCTGATCCAGGGACAGCCGGGGGAAGTCGGGCGCAAGCCCTCAAAGAAACGATCTTTATCGTGGCGCATCACCGCGGCAGGCGCACGCGGATGCCCGACCAGGGGAGAGCACGGAGATGACGACGGATTCGTCGCCGGGGCAGGGGGCTTCGCAGGAGGACGACGGCTGGGCCTTCCGGCCCCGCAGGTCGGCCGGCGACTCTCAGTCGTACCGGGAGGAGCAGTCCTTCCGAGAGGAGCAGTCCTTCCGGGCAGAGCAGTCCTTCCGAGAGGAGCGGTCCTTCCGGGAAGAGCAGCCGTACCGGGACCAGGAGCTCTACGCGGAGCCGCAGCCGCAGCCGTACCAGGAACGGCAGTCCTACGGGGCTCAGCAGGCGTATCCGGAGCAGCAGCCCCACCCCCGTCAGCAGCCCTACGGGTCACAGAGGGCGTATCCGGAACAGCGGCCCCACGGGACACAGCAGCACTACCAGGGACAGCAGCCCTACGCGGAGCCGCAGCCGCAGCGGCAGCAGCCCTACCGGGAGCCGCAGCCCCGTCGGGCACGGCAGGCGTACCCGGAGCAGCAGCCCCACCAGGAGCAGCAGCCCCACCAGGCGCAGCAGGCGCACTGGGAGCGGCAGCGGACGGAGCCGGCCGGATCCTGGGACGACCGGTCGGCCGCCGAGCCGTACGCCGAGTCCTCCGGCACGCGGTGGGACGGCACCATGCCGCTGAAGGTCTCCGAACCTGTCGAGCCTGTCGCCGCGCAGCCGCGGCCCGACACGGAAGCGGACGGCGAGCGGGCCGCAAAGCCCCGGCGGGTGGGCAGGATCGTGCTCACCCTCGCCATCCTCGCCGCCGCCGTCGGGACCGCCACCGTCGTGTTCAAGCAGGAGGAGGCCGCCGCCGTCGCCTCGGAGAACCTGACGCAGGTGTGGCAGACCCCGGCGCCCGCCGCCGACGACGCGCTGATCGGTAGCTGGCTCACCGACAAGCTGCTCGTCCGGGCCGGCAGCCGGGGCGGACTGCGGGCCTACGACCTCACCGACGGCGAGCAGAAGTGGCGCGCCAAGCCGTCCGCCGCCGACGCCGGCCACGGCACCGTCCCCTGCGCGATGTCGCCGACGCTCAACGCCCAGGGCATCGGCACGGTCGCCTTCGGCACGGACGGCAGCACCTGCACCTGGCTGGCCGGCGTCAAGGCGTCCACCGGCAAGATCCTCTGGTCGATGCCGCTGACCGGTGCCAAGCACCGCAGTCCGGCGACCGCCACGACCTACCTCCAGGGGAACGTCGCCACCATCGTGAGCGAGAACTTCCTCGGTGGTGTGGACGTCCGCACCGGCGGCCGCGTCTGGGGCTACAAGGCCCGCGGTCGCTACTGCAACGCCTACGACTGGGGCACCGACGGCATCGTGCTGGTGGACGACTTCTGCCTCGACAAGAAGACCAGGTTCACCCTCACCGCGTACGACGGGAAGACGGGGAAGGTGATCTGGCGGAAGCCCGAGAAGGCGCACTCGGACGTGACGCACGTCCTGTCCGGCTCGCCGCTGATCGCCTCCGTCCACACCGCGCGCCAGGACGCCGTGCGGGTCTTCGACGCCTCCGGGGCCGGCCGCAAGCTGGCCGTCGGCAACGACGAGGTCACCTCCGGCAACGAGACCGGCGCCGACCACTCCGCGCGGCTCTACGGCAAGGTCCTGGTCACCCCGGCCCTGGCCGCGGGCCACCCGGTGATCGACGGCTTCGACACCAGGACCGGCGCCAAGCTCTGGACGTATCGCTCCGCCGTGCTCGCGATCCCCTCGTCCGCGACGGACGGCAAGGTGTACGCCGTCACCATGTCCGGCTCCCCGCAGCTCGTCGCCCTCGACCCGCGCACCGGCCGCAGCACCCCGGTCGCGGGCCTGCCGGCGGGCACCGGCAGGTGGAACTTCACCGCGGGCACGGTGTACGTGACCCCGGACGGCGGCGTGCTGGAACTCAACGCCCTCGGCTCGAACGGCGGGGTCAGGTTCTACCGCTAGGGCGTCTCCCGTCCGGGCGCCGCAACTTCGCCACCGCGAAGGGTTATCCAGAATCGGTCCTCGCCGCGCACCCGGCCGTCGGGGACACCGCGGTGGGTCCGGATGACGCGGCGTGACGCCTCGTTGTCGGAGGCGCAGGTCAGCAGAACACGATCGAGGCCGAGGTCCCGGCACACCGCCAGGCCGGCCCCGAGCATCGCCGTGGCGTGCCCCTGCCGGCGCCACGGTCCGACCACGTGATAGCCGATGTGCCCGCCCACCTCGGCCAGTTCCGGTGTCAGGCGGTGGCGGACGACGAGCGTGCCCAGATAGTGCTCGCCCGAGACGTACCAGTAGATGGTGGCGGGCACGTCCCAGCGGACGTGCACGCCCCTGCGCCGCTCGACGAAGGCGTCGAAGTCGGCGGACGCCGGGGCGAGCCAGTCGGTCGTCCGCCCTTCCGCCAGACAGTCGGCGCGCTCACCGGCCAGATACGAGGCGCGGACCGTCGCGGTGGGCCAGGTGAGCCGGGGCGGTTCGATCAGAGCGGTCATCAGCCCAGTCTCCACGCGACCGGGCGCGGGCTCCTCCGGTTTTCCGGGCGAAGGCCCCGGCCGGTCCTGGCCGGGGCCTTCGGGCCGGTCGTCGGGATCAGGCGGCGCCGGTGACGCCGGGGGCGACGAAGCGGCGGTGGAGGGGGCTGAAGGAGGTGTCGGGGGCGCCGGTCATGCCGGCCTTCTGGATCGCGGGGGCGAGGCGTTCGGCGAAGAAGGACTCGAACGCCTCCTGGGACTCCCAGACGTCGGTGACGTGCAGCCCCTGCGCGTCGAACCAGGCCACGTGCATCTGGCCGCCGGCCCCCGGGACCTCCTCCCACTGCACCGCGTCCCGCACGGTGTCGTACTGCTCCGGCGTGGCTTCCGCCCAGTGCATCGACATCACGATGGCCATGTCCCGGTCCCTTGCTGCTCGTAGTGGTGACCCGATCCCCGGTACCAGCAGACACCCGTGCGCCGTCGCCCACATCTCGGCGGCGGCCGAAGGCGGTCCCCTGCCGGGGCCGGGCACCGGGATCGTTCCATCCGGCGAGCCGCGCCGGGCAGAGCGTGCGGAGGCACACCGGCGCCCGCGGAACCCCTCGTACGCTCGTCCCGGGTCCCCCGCTCCGGAGCCTCCCGGATCCCGACCGGTCGCCCGGTCCCGTCAGTTCTGGAAGACCCGGTCGGTGCCCGGGCCGCCGGAGAGGGTGTCCGTGCCGGAGCCTCCGTGGATGAGGTCGTTGCCGCTGTTGCCGTAGATCCTGTCGTTGCCGGAGTCGCCGTAGAGGCGGTCGTTGCCGCGGCCGCCCTGGATGTCGTCGGCGCCCGCGTTGCCGTGGATCGTGTCGTTGCCGTCGTCGCCGAACAGGCTGTTGTCGTAGTCGACGTAGCTGCCGTCGGCCTCGCTGACTCCGCCGCTCAGGACGTCGTTTCCCGTGCCTCCGTGACAGGTGTAGCCGCAGGAGGTGAGCGTGTCGTTGCCCGCGCCGCCGAAGGCGCCCTCGCCGTAGACGCCGCCGCCCCCGGACAGGTGGTCGTTGCCGTCCTGGCCGTAGAGGACGTCACGGCCGTGGCCGGTGAGGGTGTCGTTGCCGGTCCCGCCGTAGATGCGGGAGTACCCGTTGTTGTCGGGGTCGACCGTCGCGGTGTCGTCGCCGTCCCCGAGGCGGACGATCAGGGTGTCGAGGTCGGAGGCCGAGGTGTTCGGCTCGGTGACCGTGCAGACCGCCTGGGTGGTGTCGCCCGACGCGGGACGGACACAGCCGGCGCCGAGGGAGATCTTCACCGTGTCGTCGAACGTGTAGATGAAGTCGGCGAGTTGGGAGTCGGGGTCGGTCGCGCCGAGCGCCCAGGAGATCTTCAGGTGGTTCGTCTGGCCGGCGGCTGCCGTGTAGAAGAGCTTCTGGCCGGTGGAGGCGGCGGTGGCGCTGGTGGTGGCGGCGCCGGCCGTCGGCGCGACGACCGCCACGGACACGGCGGCCGTGGCGGCGGCCAGCACCAGCATTTTCGGAAGGACGGCGGTACGGCGACTGAACATGTCTCCCCCTCGGTGGGATTCCGCGGTTCGGCGTCCCTGGCGGCACCGCCGTCCCGGCGTTCCGGGCGCCCGGAACGTACGTGTCCGGACATCCCGTTCGACACCGGCGAAGGAAGGGGGGTTGTGACGCCCGCCGCACAACTTCCCTCGGTTCAGGGAGAGTTCACCTCGGATTGCCGCCCTCTTGGCGTGGACGGCTCCGGGCGTTGGCCCGTCGGGCGCGCCGCGCGGTGACGCAGCAGCGCGGGGGCCAGGGCCAGGGTCACGGCGATCGACGCGGCGGCCATCACCGTCATCGCCGCTGCGGGCGAGGCGAGTTGGGCGATCCCGCCCGCCAGCGCCGCGCTCACGCCCTGCATGGTGAGCATGCCCGCCGTGTGGAGCCCGAGGGCGTGGCCGCTGAGTTCGTCGGGGATGAGCGCCACCAGGCGTTCCTGCTGGATCAGGCTCGCCCCGAAGCCGATCGAGGCGAGCGCGGCGAGGGCGGCCGCCACGGCCACGCCCGGACGCAGCACGAAGAAGAGGTACGGCGTCGCGAGGAGCAGCAGGAACGGGATGCCCAGGCGGGCGCGGACGCGGGGCGGCAGGAGACGTCCGGTCGTCACGTCTCCCACGAACATGCCGAGGGCCGCGAAGGCGAACAGGGCGCCGGCCCGGTTCGGCGCGTACGACACGTACAGCGATTCGCAGCCGACGACCAGGCCGTTCGGCACCCAGAGCAGGAGATAGAGGGTGCGGCGCTCCGGGGACGAGAAGAGGCGGGCGTTCGTGCTCCAGGTCCGGGCGACGGACGGGCGGCCCAGGGCGCGCGGCGCACGGGGTGTCAGGCCGAGCCGGGCGGTCAGGGCGGCCGCCAGGTACAGCCCGGCCGCCAGGAGGAGCGTGACGCGCGGGGACAGCAGGGCCACGAGGACGCCACCGGTCGCGTATCCGGTGATCTGGGCGATCCCGCTCATCATGTTGAACACCGAACGCCCCAGCAGATAGCCCTCCTTGGCGAGGATCTCGGTGAGCAGGCCCCACAGGACCCCGCCGCCGAAGGACTGGACGAGACCCAGGAACAGGAGGAGGACGAAGATCGCCCAGATCGGCAGACCGGGCACGGCCATGGCCGCCGTGCCGAGCCCGAACAGCAGCGCGATGCCCGCCACGGTCGCGCGCGGCGGCAGCCGGTCGGCGGCCGAGAGCATGGTGGCCGCGCCGATCATCTGGGCGAGCGAGGGCCCGAACATGCTGAGCGCGCTGAGCAGCGGCGAGTCGGTGGCCCGGTACACGAGGGTGCCGAGGGCCAGACCGCCCACCGTCGAGGCGGCGGTCCGGAAACAGGAGGACAGGAAGAGCGGGGTGAACTCCCGCGTGCGGAAGAGCTCGGAGTAGCTGCGCATGCGCGGAGTCTGCGGGGCCGTACGAGCGGTCGATATTCTTTCGCACGCACGCGAAACGTCAGGGACGCGAAACGTCAGGGGCACGGAACGTCCCGGGGCAGGAGACGTCCGCGGTGGGAGGCGTCAGGGGCTGGGGCGGAAGGGGACGGCATGGGCTGGTGGCAGGTGAACGCCGACACCCTGGCCGGGAGCCGCTTCGTGCTGTCGCCGCTCGCCGAGACGTTCGCCGCCCTGAGGCTGCTGCACTCGGAGACCGCCGCACACCCCGGTGAACGCGCCTGGCTGGACGCCCGCCTTCCGGCGTACCGCGAACGGCTGGCCGCCGACCCCGTCACCGCGCTCCTCGTGCGCTGCGGGATCGGACAGGCGTGGATCGCCGACTTCCTCACCCCGACCCCCTACGGCGACGAGACCTTCGACACCGAGGTCGCCCGGGTGCGGGACGTCCCGCCCCACGACGCGCGCGGCCATCTGGCCCGCTCGGTGGGCGGCCCGCTGCCCGCCGCCCTCGCGGACCGGGACGACCTGCCCGAGCGGGCCGCCGCGCTGCTCACCGCCGTGTGGGAGGAGTCCGTACGCCCCGACTGGGAACGGCGGCGGCGCGTCCTCGAGGCCGACGTGGTGGCGCGGACGGCCCGTCTCGGCCAGGGCGGCTGGGCGGCGGCGCTGGACGGGCTGCGGCCCGGGACGCGCTGGCTCGGCGGCAACCGGCTCCAGGTCAACCTCCACGAGTACCCGCCCCGCGAGATCTCCGGCGCCCAGCTCGTCTTCGTCCCCGTCACGCCGAAGGCCGGCTGGGTCTCCTGGGAGGGGCACGAGCGCTACGCCCTGGTCTACCCGTGCACGGGCGCGCTGGCCGACGTGGAGGCCGCGGTGGTGCCGGAGAGTCTGGGGGCGCTGCTCGGGACGGCACGGGCCGGGGTCCTGGTCCGTCTCGACTCCCCCCTGTCCACCAGCCAGCTCGTCGCGGTGACCGGGCAGGGGCTCGGGTCGGTCGGCCGCCATCTGCGGGTGCTGCTGGACGCGCGGCTCGTCGAGCGGCGCCGGGCGGGACGGTCGGTGCTGTACTCGCGCACGGCCGCCGGTGAGGTGCTCGTCACAGCGCAGCGCCAGGACCTGTCCGGCGCACGGGAATCGCCGCACGGGACCGGGGAGCCCGGCTGCGGGACCGGCGGAAGCGTCACCTACCGGAGTTAGCATCCGCTTATGACTACTGACAACACCGGTACCTCCGTGCTCGACGTCGAGATCGGCGCCCTCCAGGGGGGATCCGCCGACCTGTCCCAGTACGCGGGCAAGGCCGTCCTCATCGTGAACGTCGCCTCCAAGTGCGGGCTGACCCCGCAGTACGCCGGTCTGGAGCGGCTCCAGGAGCGCTACGCCGGCCAGGACTTCACCGTCCTCGGCGTGCCCTGCAACCAGTTCCTCGGCCAGGAGCCCGGCAGCTCCGAGGAGATCGCCGAGTTCTGCTCCGCGACCTACGGCGTGACCTTCCCGATGACCGAGAAGGTCGAGGTGAACGGTGACGCGCGGCACGGGCTGTACGAGCGTCTGGTGGGCACCGCCGACGCCGAGGGGCACTCCGGCGACATCCGCTGGAACTTCGAGAAGTTCCTGATCGGGCGCGACGGCACGGTCGTCGGCCGCTTCTCGCCGCAGACCGAGCCCGAGGCGGCCGAGCTGGTCTCGGCGGTCGAGAAGGCCATCGGCTGAACCCTGTCCCGCTGTTGACCTTGCCCCTGGGGCAAGGGGGAGCGTCCCTGTCACCGGGCGGAAGGCGCCCGGTGACGGAGGATGACCGAGTGGACAAGGACCTGCTCACCATCGGCGCGTTCGCCTCGCGGGCGCGGCTCTCGGCGAAGGCGTTGCGGCTGTACGACCGGCTGGGGCTGCTGACCCCGGCGTACGTCGACGAGGTCAGCGGCTACCGCTACTACCGGGCCGCGCAGACCGAACGGGCCCGGCTCGTCGCACTCCTGCGCCAGCTCGACATGCCGCTGGCGCGGATCGCGGACGTGGTGGAGGCGCGCGGCACCGAAGCCGCCGGGCTGCTCACCGCGTACTGGGACGGTGCCGAGGCCCGGTTCGCCTCGCAGCGGGCGCTCGCCGACTACCTCCGTGGACGTCTTTCCGGGAGGAGTTCCGAGATGTACGAGAAGTTCGTCGTCGAGACCGCAGAGGTGCCCGAGCAGGTCGTGCTGACCGAGAAGCGGCACGTGCTGGCGCCGGAGCTGCCGGTGTGGATCCCCGGCTCGCTGGGGCGGCTGGAGGAGGGCGCCCGGGAGGCCGGCGGCGTCACGGGGCCGCCGTTCGTCGTGTACCACGCGGAGGTGAGCGTGGAGAGCGACGGCCCGGCGGAGGCGTGCGTGCCGGTCGCCGACGAGGCCGCCGCACGGGCCTGGGCCGAGCGGCAGGGCCGGGCCACCGGGGCCGGGGTACGGGTCGAGCCGGCCCGGCGCGTCGCGTTCGTGCGCATCAGCAAGGCGCAGGTCGCCCACCCGCAGATCCTGGCCGCCTTCGAGGCGGTCGAGAGCTGGGTCGGCGAGCAGGGGCTGACCGTCGACGGACCCTGCCGGGAGATCTACTTCGCCGACTGGGACGCGGCGGGACCGCAGGACCCGGTCTGCGACGTGGCCTTCCCCGTGAAGTGACCTGACGGGACATGCCGGTGGGCGGGGCGGGGCGTTGCACGGCTGCCGCGCCACGCCCACCTTCGTGCGGTGCAGCGCCCACCTTCGTGTGACATTGCGGGCGCCGCACCCGGGAGCCGTGTACGAGTGGGGAGTTTCGGTGGTCTCGTCCCCTCTCGGGAGTTCGCTGTGCCTTCTGTCGCTTCCTCGGTCCCCGTTCTCGCCCCCGCGCAGGGAGGCGAGGCGTCCACGGAAGTGGCGGAGTACCGGCTCTCGTGGGAGGGCTACGGGTACACGGCCCGGGTCGCCCGGTACGGCTCCCCCGTCACCGAACCGCTGCTCGTGCTCGGCGGGTCGGACCAGACGCGGTACTCGTGGACGCGGCACGAGCGCTGGCTCGGGGAGCTCGGAACCGTCGTCACCGTGGACCTGCCCGGATTCGGGGACGCGGACTTCCTGCCCGCCGAGCACGGGATCGACTTCCTGGCCGAGTGCGCGGGCCACATGCTGCGCGGGCTCGGCCTCGGCCCGGTGAACCTGTTCGCGGGCTGCTACGGCGCCGCGGTCGGGCTCCGGCTCGCCCAGCGGTATCCGGAACTGCTGCGCCGGATCGCGGTGCAGGGCATGTCGGACCACATTCCGCGCTGGTTCGCCGAGGCGCTCGTGGGCTGGGTCCGGCTCCTGGAGCAGGGGCGCGTGGAGGAGACCGCCGAGGAGTTCGTACGGTGCTTCGTCCCGCCGCCCGGCGACCGCACCGTACGCAAGCACGCCGCGCTGACCCGGCTGATGTACCAGCAGTTCGCGGCGCAGACCCCGCGCGACGTCGCCGTGACGGTCGAGCGGAACCGGCGGCTGCTGGCCCACGAGTGGTACCGGCGGGCACCCGTCCCCGCCGTCCCGTACCTCGTGTTCACCGGCGAGCACGACACGCTGACCACCCCCGACATGGTCCGCTCGGTGGCGGCGGACCTGCCGGGCGCGTCGTTCACCACGATCGCGGAGTGCGGCCATCTGGCCCATCTCCAGCGGCCCCGGGACTTCTGCGACCTGCTCGTGCGCTTCTTCCGCGACGGACGGCCGGAGGAGGCCGGTCTGCCGTACTGCGGGCCGTTCGAGCGGTTCGAGGGCGAGCGGTACCAGGGCGAGCGGTTCTAGGGCACAGGGACCCCGGAACCCGTCCGGCGGATCGGGCCGGACAGGTCCCTACGGGGTGGCGGAGCGCTCAGCGCAGCTCCTCCGGGCACGGTGTACCGCGAGGGAGCTGGTACGGCGCCGCAAGCCGGTAGGTGCCCGGCTTCGGGGCGAGCAGCTCCGTCCACGTGTCGCCCGCCGGAGTCTCCTCCGTGGGCATCAGACAGCCGTTGAGGTTCTCGTACGTCTTCGGGGTGCCGTCCGTGCGGCGCTTCGAGGCCCGCGTCTCCTGGGGTGCCTTCAGGCTCTTGCCGTCCTCGTCGACGATGCTCAGCCACGGCGAGTACGGGATGCGGATGAGGATGCGGCCCGCCTGCTTCACCTCGATGGTCATCTCGCCCTGCTCGGCCAGGTCGACGACGGCGTGCGGTTCGGCGAGCGGGGTGGGGTCGGTGACGGTGAAGAGCTGCCAGTTGGCGTCGCCCCAGATCTGCTTCAGATAGGGCATGCCCCGCTGGACGAGTTCGCGTTCGCGCTGGCCGCCGTCGCCGTCCGGCTCGCCCTTGGGCAGCACGACGTAGCGGATGGCCCAGCGCTGGAGCCACTCGTGGTAGTTCGCGGAGTTGAGCGTGTCGTCGTAGAAGAGCGGGTTGCGCTCCATGTCGGCCTGCCGGTTCCAGCCGCGGGCCAGGTTCACGTAGGGGGCGAGGGCGGAGGCCTCGCGGTGCGAGCGGGCCGGGACCACCTCGACGCGGCCCTTCTCGGCGTCGACGAGCTGGAGCTGGTTGACGAGCGGGGCCAGCTCGCGCGCCCAGGACGCCGCCGGGGTCGTGTGCACGATGTCGTCGACCGTCTTGAAGCCGATCCAGCCGGTGAACACGGCGAGGGCGACGACGGTGGTGTACCACTTGCGCGACTTCGGCACGGTGAAGGGCAGCGCGGCGGTCAGCGCGACTCCCGCGAACAGCATCGCGAGGCGCGTGATGTTCGAGCCGATCTGGGAGCTGATCAGCCAGACGAGGAGCACCGCGAGGCCGTACACCGCCGCGGTGATCCGTACCGTCGTCCACTCCTTGGGCACCGCGTAGTAGACCGCGGCGGCGGACGCGAACGGCAGGATGACCGAGAAGAACGTCATCGGCTGGGTGCCCGAGAAGGGGAACAGCAGGGCCGAGAGCCCGACCACGACCGTCGGGGCGATGCCGAGGGCGTAGGCGCCGGGGCGGCGCCGCTGGAGGAACATGGCCGCCGCCAGCAGGCCCACGAACAGTCCGGCGACCGGTGAGGCGGCCGTCGCGAGCGCGGCCAGCGGCGCGGCGCACAGGGCCTTCGCCCAGCGCTTGTAGCGCCAGCGGTGGGGCCAGCAGAAGACGACGGCGACCGCGCCGAGCGCGAACGCCGTGCCGAGGCCGTACGTCACCCGGCCGGAGATCGCGTTGCAGACCAGCGCGAAGATGCCCGCGAGCGAGGTGGCGATCGGGTTCCGGACGACGCGGCTGCGCACGAGGATCAGCGTCAGCAGACCGGCCGAGAGCGTTCCGGCGATCATCATCGTCGTGCGGACGCCGAGCACCGACATCAGGTACGGCGACACGACGCTGTAGGAGACCGGGTGCATCCCGCCGTACCAGGCGAGGTTGTACGCCGAGTCCGGGTGCCGGCCGACGAACTCGGCCCACGCGTCCTGCGCCGCGAGGTCGCCACCACTGTTCGCGAACGTGAAGAACCACACGATGTGGAGCACGCCGGCGAAGGCGGTGAGGAGGAGGACGGGGTAGCGGCGCAGAAGACCGAGCGGCGCGAAGCCGGCCGAGGCGACCGGTCCGGTCACGACGGCCTCGGGGTCGGCGGGTTCGGGGTCTGCGGGTTCGGACGCGGCAGGGTCTCCCGCGGGCCTGTCGTCGGGCTCGGACCGTGCGGGCTCGGACGCGGCGGGCCCTCCGGCGGACTCGGACCCGCCCGGCTTCCCCGCCGGCTTCCCACCCGGGCTCCGGTCCGGGGCCCCTGCGGTACCACCGTCCGGATCCTCCGCCGTGTCGGTACGCGCGCTCGCGTCCGCGTGCGTGTCCGCGTGTGTGTCCGCGGCCGGGCGCGCCTGCACGCCCGCGCCCGCGACTACGTCGTCCCGCACCGCTTCCTGGATGCCGACGCGCGGTATTCGCGGGCCCGTTCCGTGGCCCGCGTCGGCGTCGTCGGCGTGTGTCGGCTCCGCTGTCGCCACTGCAAGGTTCTCCCGCTGTCCCGTTGGTCCGTTCTGGGCCGGGACCCGCGGCTCGCGAGCAGCCCCGATTAGCGCGACGCTAGCACGCACACCGCCGGACGGCCCCCGAGTGGGGCACCGTCCGACGGTGTGCGGTGCGGGTGCTGCTCCCCGCCCTACCTCACCGATGCGTGCGCGCGTACGTCATCGGCGCGTGTGTGCGCTCAGCCGACCCGGGTCACCTTCGCGCCGAAGCCGGGCTCGGCCAGGTCCGACTGGAGGGCGACGGGGATCCGTACCGCCTCGCTGGAACCGTCGCCGACCCTCAGCTCGCCGACGACCGTGCCGGTCTTGCCGCTGTGCGGGACGGCCGTCTTGCCCTGACCGATGCTCAGGTTCGTCTTCAGGCCGGGCCAGCCGATCGCGGTCATGTTCTTGGTGGCGACGACCGGGGTGCGGCCGCCGAGCTGGTCGTCCACGTAGCCGACGACCTGGCCCTTCTTCACCACCGTGGCGGTGACCAGGCTCTTCTGGACCTTGTCGATCAGCTTCTGGCTGTTGGTGATCGCCAGGTGGAGGCTGTCCCAGACCTTGCCGGTGCCGGCGTTCTGGTTCATGACGGCGCCGTAGATCGTCTGGGTCTTGCCGTCCACGACCTTGGTCGCGGCCCACACCAGGTTGCCGCCCGCGGGCGTCGACGAACCGGTCTTCAGGCCGATCACACCGACCTGCTGCACCAGCAGGTCGTTGTTGTTGTAGATCGGGTTGGGCAGCCCGGGGATGTCCGCCTTGGCCATCCCGACGACGCTGCGGAACACGTCGTTCTTCATGACCTGCTTGGCCAGTTTGACCTGGTCGGTGGCCGTGCTGACCGTCGTCTTCTGCAGACCGCTCGGGTCCGTGTACGTGGTGTTCGTCATGCCGAGGTCCTTGGCCGCGGCGTTCATCTTGGTGACGAACGTCTTGGCGTCGGAGTCCCAGCGGGCCAGCAGCCGCGCCACGTTGTTGCCGGAGGGGATCATCAGCATCTGGAGCATCTGACGCTCGGTGAACTGCTGGCCCTTGGACAGCGCCGCGGTCGACTCGTCCGGCAGCTTCGACTCGTCCTCGGCCTGCTGGTCGACGGTGATCTTCTCGCCGTCCTCGTTCCCCTTCAGCGGGTGCTCCTGAAGGATGACGTACGCCGTCATGATCTTGGCGACGCTCGCGGTGGGCGCGGGGGTCTGCTTGCCGTCGGTGCCGAGGCTGCCGACGCCGTCCACCTCGATCGCCGACTGTCCCTGACCGGGCCAGGGCAGGTCGAGGCTGCCGCCGCCGAAGGTGTACGTGCTGTCGGCGCTGAGCGCGAGCGTCGGGGCCGGCAGCGGGCGGAAGGCCTGCGCGACTGCAAAGATCACCACGAGCAGCAGGACCAGCGGCGTCCAGATCTTGACCCGCCGTACCAGCGTGCGGACCGGGGTCTGCGGCGGCGGCGGGGTGTTCGTCAGCTCGGCGAGCAGGTCCAGCGGGGGCTTCGGCGGAAGCGGGAGCTGGGTGGTGCGCTCGGGGCCCACCTGCGGGATGGCCGCGGTGGCCGCAGCGGGCCTGTCGACCGGCTTCGGGGTGGGGGCGGGCGCGGCGGTCGGCCCGGGCTTCGCGGTCCGCTCCGGCTTCGCGGAGGGCTCGGGCGCGGGCTTCGGGCGCGCCGGGGGCGGGAAGTCGTCGAGGCGGTTGAGCGGGACGAACTTGCTGGTGCGCGCGGGCGTGCCGGCGGGCTTGGCACCGGATTCCCCGGTGGGCTTGTCGGCGGGCTCGGCGCCGGGCTTGTCGGCGGACGGGTCCGCGGGCTTGGCGCCGGGGGCGTCCGTCGGCTCGGCGGCGGGCTTGCGGTCGGCGGGCTTACGGGTGGCGTCGCCCAGCTTGAGCATGGTGGTGGGCTGGTCCACGGCCGGGCGCCGGGGGGTCTTGAAGACGGCGGTGGGCTGATCGACGGCGGGCTCGGCGGCGGAACCCTTGCCGGTCTTCGAGTCCGCGTCCGCGTCCGTGGCGGTCTTCGAGTCCGCGTCCTCGCCGGTCTCCGTGTCGCGGCGCTCGTCCGGGACCGCGTCCGCGGGCTCGTCGGACACCGTGTCCGGGACCGCGTCGGCGGGGGCGTCCGCGAGGGCGTCGGAGGACTCCTCGTCGCCGTCGCGCTCGTCCTCGGGTTCGGGTTCGGGTTCGGGTTCGGGTTCGGGTTCGGCGTCGTGCTTGCCGTCGGACGCGGGGGCGGGCTCGTCCTCGGCGGCGGTCGCGGAGGCGGGTTCGTCCTCCTCGTCCGCGGGCGTCTCGCCCAAGGCGGCTTCGGGTTCGGCCTGCGGCTCCCGGCCGGACTCGGGCTTCTCGTCGTTGGCGCCGTCGGCGGGTTCGGCGGCCCCCTCGTCCGTGTCGGACGCCGCGTCGGACGCCGCGGGCGCCTCGGACGCGCTCTCGGCCCGCGCGGAGTCCCCGGGCTCGCCCGGCTCGTCGTCACCCTCGGCCGCGTCGGCCGGCTCCGCGTGGTCCGTGTCCGCGACCGCGCTGTCCGCTTCCGCGTCCGTCCCGTCGGCAGCGGAGGCGTCGTCGTCGGAAGCGTCGTCGTCGGAGGCCGTGGCGTCGTCGGCGCCCTCGGGGCCGTCGTCGTCCGCCGAGCCGGCGCCGCCCTCGGAGCCCTCGGAGCCCGTCGTGTCCGCCGGAGCGGACTCGTCCGCCCCGGAGACCCACGCGGCCACCGCGGCGCGCAGCCGGGTGTCGCCCTCGGCGTTCTTGTCACCGGCCGCGGCGTCGCCGGCCTCGGACCCGGAGGCCCGCTCCGGCTCCGCCGTACCGGGGGCGTCCGCCGTGCGGGCGCTCTCGCCCGAGAGCGCCTTCGTCGAGAACACGGCCGTCGCCTGATCCACCCGTACCGTGGCGGCCCGCTCGCGGGCCATCGCCATCCGGGGGTCGGCCGGAGCCGAGCTCTGGGTCGACGTCGACGCCGGCGCGCCCGACCGCGCCGGACTCGGAACCGATGCCGGGCTCGCCGGCGTCGCTTCTGCCGACGACGCCGACGACTCGTGCTGCTTCGACCTGTCGGGGGACTCGCCCGCCACCGATGCCTCCTCCATGCGGCGCGCGCCCTCCGCGCACCGAAAACGAACCGTCAAACCCTTGAACCGCCGCCCGGACACCGCTGCCCGAACCAGGTACCAGTGTCCTGTGCCAGGGCTCGACCCTTGCGGTAGACGAGAACGACATACCTGCCGGTTCCCTCATATTCCGGTCACGTGCTCTCGACAGACCAATGTGAGAGGGGTCACCCTGTCATTCATCCACGCGGGGAGGCATGGATGGGCAAGAGCCGCAGAACAATTCCGGAGGAGCTTCTGCTGCTGGCGTTGGACCCGGCCACGGGTACCACCGCGCAGCCGCAGTCGCTCGACCTCGGTCTGGCCGGAGCACAGCTAGTGGAGCTGGCGCTGGCCGGACGGATAGCCCCAGACGGGGATCGTATCGCCGTGGTGGTGCCACGGCCGACCGGAGATCCAACACTGGACTGTGCGTTGGAACTCCTTCGCCGACGCGGAGCACCCGTACGCGCGGTCAACTGGATCGGCGGACCCCGCCTGGGGCTCCGCCAGACCTACCTCTCGCATCTGGAGAGGTGCGGCATGGTCCATGCCGTGGCCGGCCAGATGTGCGGGGTCCTTCCGACGACTCGCTACCAAGCGACGGACACGGAGATCAGCCGGGAGATCCGAACCCGGCTGGACAACGCGATCCGCACCGGCGTACCGCCGGACCCGCGGACCGCGGCGCTCGCCGCGCTGGCCCACGCGGTCGGTCTCGGCAAGCACCTGTATCCGGGGAACGAGGGACGCTCGTCCCGCTCCCGGCTGCGGGATCTGATCAGGCACGACCCCATGGGCGGCCTCGTGGCGCACGCCGTGATGGACGTTCAGAGCGGTGTGGCCGCACAGCCTCGCCGCACCCCGGCACCGGCAGGCCGTCCGGCCACCGCCGGCGTCAGGACCGCACCGGAGACCGCACGCGGTGTTCCGATGCAACCGCGCCATGGTTCGATGGCGCGCGCCGTGGCGCACTGAGCCGCGGGCCCACGACGGCCCGCGTCCCGCACCGCCGGCACCATCGGCGGCACACAGCACCCGCACCGCCCGCACCGCCGCACCACACCAGCGCCGCACCGCAGTCCCCATGATCCGGTTCGGGAGCCGCCGGCTCGCGCGGGGTGGCTGAGACCGTACGTCCGGACGACGACACGGTCCCAGCGCCCCGCGCGACCGCATCGGGGCGAAGGGAAGGCCCGTCTCCGACCCGCCGCGATCTCGCCGACCCGTCAGCGGAGTTCGGCCGGGCCGTCGACTCGGGCGTACGAGCACGTATACACGCCGAATCTGCGAACTTGCGCCCACCAGGCGCATATACGCCGTTTCCCAGCGGTAGAAAGCACCTTGGTGGCAATCTGCTCAACAGCAGATACGCAAAGTACAGGCCCGCAGCCGGAGGTGCACGTCCCGTGGCGTCAAGTGTCAATCCCACCGTCCGGCGGCGCCGGCTGGGCCAGGAGCTTCGGCGGCTCCGCGAACTCAAGGGCATGACGGCCGAAGAGGTCGCCGAGCGCCTGCTCGTGTCCCAGTCGAAGATCAGCCGGCTGGAGAACGGCCGGCGCAGTATCAGCCAGCGCGACGTCCGCGACCTGTGCGGAGTCTACGAGGTCGAGGACCACCGGATCGTCGACTCGCTGATGCAGATGGCCAAGGACTCGCGCCAGCAGGGCTGGTGGCACTCCTTCGGCGACATCCCGTACAGCGTCTACATCGGTCTGGAGACCGACGCCGCCAGCCTGCGCGTGTACGACCCCCAGGTCGTCCCGGGCCTGCTGCAGACCCGGCAGTACGCCGAGGCCCTGATCGCGGGGGCGCTGCCGGAGACCGCTCCCGCCGACATCGACAAGCGCGTCCAGGTGCGGATGAAGCGGCAGGAACGAATCTCCGCCCCCGACAACCCGCTGCGCCTGTGGACCGTCCTCGACGAGGCGGCCCTGCGCCGCGCCGTCGGCAACCGCTCGGTCATGCGCGAGCAGCTCGAGTACCTCGTGGAGCAGTCCCAACTGCCGCACGTCACCGTCCAGGTGATCCCCTTCGACATGGGCGCGCACCCGGGTCTGAACGGCCAGTACGCGATCCTGGAGTTCCCCGACGCGGCCGACTCCAGCGTCGTCTACATCGAGGGCGTGACCAGCGACCTGTACCTGGAGAAGGCGAACGACGTCCAGAAGTACAGCGTGATGTACGAGCACCTGCGGGCCCAGGCCCTGAACGTGGAGCAGTCACGGCAGTTCATCGCGGACCTCGCGAAGGACTACGCGCGCTGATCGGCACGGGGGCGGCCCGAGAGGGCGCCCCCGCCGATGAGTGGCCGGACCCTACACTGTCGTCACCCCGGGGCGGAAGACCCCCATGGAATATGCCATCCAGTCGAGTGAATAGTCGCTTCGTCAGCCGATGTTGGCGAGTAGCGTCGATCACGCCATCGAGCAACAACGTTGGCGCAATCCGGACCGCGGGACTCCTGACGGATCCACAGTCCGGTGGCAGTGCGCCGACGGCTTCGTGGCGGCAACTCATCGACGAACGACAGCTTTCTGGAGCGATCATGGCAATTCAGCAGGGCGCCCTCGACACCTGGACCAAGTCTTCCTACTCCACCGGCAACGGCGCCTGCGTCGAGGTCAAGTCCCCGGTCGTCTCGGCCATGGCGGTCCGGGACTCCAAGGTCACCGCCGGCCCCACGCTCGCCTTCCCCGCGGACGCCTGGAACGCCTTCGTCACCGAGGTGAGCCGCGGAGCGTCCGACCTCGTCTGACCCTGTGGCCGGAACAACTTCATACACCCCACCGAAGAGCCCTCTCGTCCGGCCCGCCGTCCTGGCCGAGAGGGCGGGTGCGCGTCAGCGCAGACGGTCCACGTAGGTGTCCGTCCCCGGGATCGTGGGGATGAACGGGGCCACCAACTCCACCCGCCCCAGGCCCGATTCGGCAACGGCCTCGTCCAGGCCCGTGAAGTGGGCCTCCCAGCAGTCGCGCGGGTCCTCCTGAAGGAACCACAGCAGGGTCAGCCGGGTGTCCACGCCCTCCACCTGCTTGACATAGGTCATCCGGTCGCCGGGGAGCGGAGTCGGCCGGAAGACGGTGACGAGGGCGGCGGGTGAGCCCGTGAGCCGCCGGGGCAGGTGCCGGGAGCGCAGCCACTCCAGCAACTCCGCCCGCTGTTCGGCCGATTCGGCGTCGACGACCTCGACCACGAGGCCCGCGTAGGGGTGGTCGAGGGCGTGGAAGTCACGGGGGCCCGCGGCGCCGTCGCGGTAGACGGTGGCCTCGTGGTCCTGGAAGGCCGTGAAGACGTGCGTACGGTCCTGGTAGACGCGGCCGTCGCGGTTCAGCCGCTTGTTGATGCCGACGGTCCACTTCATGTGGTCGTCGTAGCGGCCCTCGGTGACCCAGTAGGTGGAGATGTAGCAGCCCGCGGTGACCGGCTGGGCGACCGCCGACTTCTCGGGGTAGCGCAGGAGCTGGAGGTCGCGGGTGGCCACCCAGCGGCGTCCGGCGTACATCCAGGGCATGGCCATCGCGCCGGCGTAGTAGTGGTCGTCCTCGTACCAGCGGTTGTAGGCGTACTCGTGGCCCGGGTGCGGTTCGACCAGGGTGATCAGGGCGTGGCCCGGGTGGACGCCGTACGGGCCGAGGGCGGCCAGTTCCGCGTAGGTCTCGCTGCGGGTCTCCTCCGGCATGACGAACCCCTTCCTCGGTGGGATGTGCGCGGGACTTCCTTCCTCCGCCGGACGCCCATACTCTGACGCCCCGTCAGACAATGCGCCAGAGCCGAGGAGGCCCCGGATGTCTTTGCTCGCCGGCAGGACCGTCGTGGTGTCGGGTGTCGGGGCCGGGCTCGGCCATCAGGTCGCGGCGGCGGTGGTGCGCGACGGGGGCAACGCCGTGCTCGGCGCCCGCACCGAGGCCAATCTCGCGAAGTCGGCGGCCGAACTGGACCCGGACGGCACGCACACCGCGTTCCGGGCGACGGACATCACCGACGAGGGGCAGTGCGAAGCGCTCGCGGCGCTCGCGGCCGAGCGCTTCGGGCGGATCGACGCGGTGGTCCATGTCGCCGCCTGGGACAGCTACTTCGGCGGGCTGGAGGACGCCGACTTCGCGACCTGGCAGTCGGTCATCGACGTGAACCTGCTCGGCACGCTGCGGATGACCCGGGCCTGCCTGCCCGCGCTGAAGGAGCGCGGCGGTTCGGTCGTCGTCATCGGGACGCAGTCCTCGGTCGCCGCGCCGAGCCAGGTGCGGCAGGCGGCGTACGCGGCCTCGAAGGGCGCGCTGACGAGCGCGATGTACTCCCTGGCGCGGGAGCTGGGCCCGCACCGGATACGGGTCAACACCGTGCTGCCCGGCTGGATGTGGGGCCCTCCGGTCGAGGCGTACGTGCAGTTCACGGCCTACACCGAGCAGGTGCCCGAGGCGGACGTCCTGAAGCGGCTCACCGAGCGGATGGCGCTGCCCGAGCTGGCCACGGACGGCGACGTCGCGGACGCCGCGGTGTTCCTGGCCTCCGACCGGGCGCGGGCGATCACGGGGCAGTCGCTGCTCGTGAACGCGGGCGAACTCATGCGGTAGTCGATACGGCCGGCGGCCCCTCTCCCAGGCGCACGGGACCCGCATCCCGTACGGCTGTCGACTTGTCGTTGCTGTTGTGGGTCCGGCGAAGTGCCCGCCCATGGTGTGGCTCCCGTCACGAACACGACAACAGCCCGGTGGGTAAAGTAGAGGCAAAATCGTTCTGCTTTCTGATCTGTGTTCATATCTGTGACCGCGAAGGGTCTTGACCGCTCCCTCCGAACGGCGGTTCAATCCCCGAAGTCCCCGCTCCCGCACGGGGCGCCCGCCCATGCACGTACCGGCGAAGTGCCGTCCGGTATATGCAAGTTCACAAGGCGGACCCCTGGAGGGGGCACATGAACGGTCTCGACTGGGCCGTCCTGGTCGCGTACTTCGGCGTGATGACCGCGATCGGTGTCTGGTCCCACAAGCGTGTGGACGATGTCAGCGACTTCTTCACCGCGGGCGGCAAGATGCCGTGGTGGCTGTCCGGCATCTCGCACCACATGTCGGGCTACAGCGCGGTGATGTTCACCGGCTACGCCGGCATCGCGTACACCTACGGCATCACCTCGTACGTCACCTGGGCACTGCCCATCGCCATCGGCGTCGCCATCGGCGCCAAGGCCTTCGCGCCCCGGCTCAACCGGCTGCGCTCACGGCTGCACGTCGCCTCACCCCTCGAATACCTCAAGGACCGCTACAACGTGCCCACCCAGCAGGCGCTGGCGTGGTCCGGCATCCTGCTGAAGATCGTGGACGTCGGCGCGAAGTGGGCGGCCATCGCCACCCTGCTCAGCGTCTTCACCGGTGTCACGCTCACCCAGGGCATCATCATCACCGGCGGCATCACGGCCGTGTACTGCACGATCGGCGGCCTGTGGGCCGACGCGCTGACCGAACTCGGCCAGTTCGTCATCCAGTTGCTGGCCGGTCTGTCGATGCTGATCATCGTGCTGAACAAGATCTCCGACCAGGGCGGCCTCTCCAAGGCGCTGGACTCGCCCAAGCTGCACGGTCACGGGGACGGGTTCGCGGGCCCGTATCTGACGGTGTTCTTCATCGCGTACCTGTTCATCAAGCTCTTCGAGTACAACGGCGGCATGTGGAACCAGGCCCAGCGCTACATGGCCACCCGTGACGCCAAGCAGGCGACGCGGTCCGCGTTCCTGTCCGCGGGACTGTGGTTCGTGTGGCCGGTCGTCCTGTTCATCCCGATGTGGCTCTCGCCGCTCCTCGTCACCGCGCAGAAGCCGGACGGCTCGGACGCGTACGGCCTGATGACCGAACAGCTCCTGCCGCACGGGCTGCTGGGCCTGGTCGTCGTCGGGTTCTTCTCGCACACGATGGCCATGTGCTCCTCGGACGCGAACGCCATCTCGGCCGTGTTCACCCGTGACGTGATGCCGGTGTTCTCCCGGGCCGCGCGCGCCTGGGACACCCGTGCGGGGCTCATCGCGGGCCGCGTGACCACCGTCGCCTTCCTCGGCCTGTCCATGGCCGTGGCGACCCAGGTCAACTCCCCCACGTTCAAGGACATCATCACCGTCGTCATCAAGTGGGTGGCCGGTCTGATGGGGCCGATCGCGATCCCGTTCATCCTCGGTCTGCTGCGGCCGTTCCGCAGGTCGGGACCGACGGCGGCGCTGACGAGCTGGGCCTGCGGTCTGCTCGCGTTCTTCTTCGTCAACTACCACCTGGACTTCTCGCAGCGCACGGACGTGAAGCTGGAGTACCAGGTCGCCCTCCCGATGGTCATCTCCCTGGTCCTGTACGTCCTCATCGGCTTCCTGCGGCCCGAGGACACCCCGGAGCGGGACGCCGTCCTCGAGCTGATCAACACCGACGACGACGGCTCGGCCGCCGCGGCGATCCCGGCACCGGCGGGTGCGGAGGCGTCGGACGGCGCGGTCGCCACGCAGGTCAAGGACTAGGGCGTGTCCGACCCTTCCCGTCCGCCCGGCCTCGGCGGGCGGACACACCCCGGGACCGCTCAGGCGCGGGGGTAGCGGGCGAGCCAGCCCGGGGACGATCCGGCGGGGCCGTGCAGCGCGGGCCCCTGGGTCATCTCCATCGCGAAGTCGTCCGCGAGGACCAGCACCGTGGGACGGCCCTCCAGTTCGGCCAGCCAGGCCGGCGGGAGGGCCGTCTCGCCGTGCAGGGCGCCCAGCAGACCTCCCGTGAGGGCGCCGGTGACGGCGGAGGGCCCGCCATGGTTCACCGAGAGGCACAGGCCGTGCCGGACGTCCTCGCCGACCAGCACGCAGTACACCGCGGCGGCGAGGGCCCCCTCGGAGATACCGCTCACGGCGAGCTCCTGGACCCGCTCGGCGGAGGGCATGCCCTGCCGTACGGCGCCCAGCGCGTGCTGGAGCGCGGCGGCGACCGGCTGGTGCCCGGGCCGGGTCGCGAGCAGCGCGAGGGCCTGCTGCACGGCCGCGTCGAGGTTCTCGCCGCGGGCCAGCGCGTGCACGATCACGGCGTACGCCCCCGCCGTCAGGTACGCCGAGGGGTGGCCGTGCGTCTGCGCGGCGCACTCGACGGCGAGCTGCATCACGAGCTGCGGCTCCCAGCCGACGAGCAGCCCGAAGGGCGCGGAGCGGGCGGCGGCCTCGGGGCCCTGCTCGCCGGGGTTCTTGGGGGCGTCCAGCGTCCCCATGATCTCGTCGGCGAGGCCGAGCAGACAGGCCTTGGCGGGGTCGCGGCGGGCGTAGAGCCACTCCTCGCGGGCCAGCCAGCCGTCGTCCTTGCGGCGCTCGTCGGGCCCCCAGTCGCTCTGGGTGGCCGCCCAGCGGCGGTAGGCGCGGTGCAGGTCGGAGGGCGGATGCCAGGCGCCGGTGTCCCGGCGCACCTGGGCGCGGACGAGTCCGTCGACACCGAACAGGGTGAGCTGGGTGAGGCCGGTGACGGCGCCGCGCCGCCCGTACGCCGGGGCGGGACCGACGAGGCCCTCCGCCCCGTACGTCTCCCGGATCGCCTCCAGCGAGAGTCCGTCGACCGGCGCGCCCAGCGCGTCGCCGACGGCGGCACCCAGCAGCGTCCCGCGGACCCGGCTCCGGAAGTCCTGCTGCTCCCCACGGCCCCAGACGGCACCGGCTGTCGCACCCACCGAGACCTCCTGAGGCACTGTCCCTACGTCCGACAGCAGAGCACTGTAATCGAACGCGAACGGTCGGTTGAGGCCACGGAACCATAAAGGCCCGGTCGGATCCGCGACGGGCGTGATCAGCCGGTGTGGCGCTCCCGGACGGCGTCGCGGGCCGCCGTGACCGCCGCGAGGCGCGGGGTCAGCTCGGCGGTCTCGGCGTCGGGGCAGCGCAGCAGTTCGTCGAGCACGTCCACGAGGTTCGCCAGCTCCTCCCAGTCGGGGTCCAGGGCCAGCAAGGCGGTCAGTTCCCGGTCGGCGGCGGCCCAGTCCGCGAGGGCCCAGGCGACGATGCACCGGCCCGACGCGCGGAGCCGTTCCTCCTCTTCCGTGTCCAGCAGCCGCGCCAGCTCCCGCCACCAGGGCTGCGCGGCCGCCCGGCCGCGGAACCGCCGCTCCGTCATCGCCACCTCGAAGGTGCCCGACAGCGGGGCGGTCTCGCGCAGCCGCTCGGCGAGGTCCCGGGCGTCCTCCCCCCGGCCCCTGTGCCGCAGGATCGTGACGTGGAGCTGGTCGCGGGCCGGGACGAGGGCGTCGTCCGGGCCCGGCGCCGGGTCCTCGGCCAGCCGGGCCGCCGCCTCCTCCCACCGGCCGCGGTGGATCAGCAGTTCCACGATCTCGCGGCGTGCCGTGTCGGCGTCCCCGTCCAGGGCGATCAGCCGTTCCCAGTCGGCGAGCGCCCGCTCGGTCCGGCCGGTCGCCAGGAAGACCCGGGCCCGCTGGTCGAGGGCGTAGGCGTACTCCGGGTCGGCCGCCAGGGCCCGGTCCAGCCGGACCAGCGCCTCCGCGTGCTCTCCGAGGTCGCGGAGGACCGCCCCCAGGCAGCCCGTCGCCGAGGTGTTGCCGGGGTCCCGTTCCAGGAGGTCCCGGAACACGGCGATCGCCTCCTGGTGCCGGTCGTCCAGGTGGTAGGTGTTGGCCAGCTCGATCTCGATCCAGTCGGCGTCCGGATCCGCCGTGAGCGCGCGCCGCAGGTCCTCGTACGCGCCGGGCAGGTCCCCGAGGCGGCGCCTCGCCCGCGCCCGCATCACCAGCGCCCAGGAGTACTCCGGGGCCAGTTCGACGGCGCGGTCGAGGTCGGCCAGTGCCTCCGCTCCGTGACCCAGTTCGTGGTGCGACACCCCGCGGCCCGCCAGCGCCGAGGCGTGGTCGGGCTCCAGGGTGACGGCCCGGCCGAGCTCGGCGACGGCCTCCTCGAAGCGGCCCGCGAGCCGGTAGGTGTCGCCCCGTTCCGACGCGACCCAGGCGTTCTCGGGTTCCAGGCGGGCCGCCCGGTCCAGATCGGCGAACGCCTGCTCCCATTCGTCCGTGTCCCGGCGCAGCCGGGCTCTGCGCACGAGCGGCCACAGGAAGTCCCCGTCGATGCTCAGCGCCCGGTCGAAGTCCGCGGCCGCCTCCTCGAACCGGCCGAGGGCGTGCCGGCACACCGCCCGGGTGGCCACCGCGTCGGCGTTCGTCGGGTCGAGGGCGACGGCCAGGTCGAAGTCGGCCGCCGCTTCCGCCGCGCGGCCGGCCATGCGGTGGGTCTCCGCCCGCTCGGCGATGATCCAGGCCGTGCCGGGCCGCAGTGCGTCCGCGCGGTCGAAGGCCGCGAGCGCCGCGGGGTAGTCGCCCAGCAACTGGTGGGTCAGACCGTGGCCGTAGTGCACCCGTGCCTCGTCCGGATCGAGCTCCAGCGCCCTGCCGTACTCGGCCAGGGCCCGCGCGTACTCCCCGGCGATCCGCAGCTCCCTGGCCCGCACCCCGTGCGCCAGGGCCCGCCCCGGACCCTGGAGTTCGGGGCGGGCGAGCAGCAGTTCCATCGCCCGGCCGACCCCGTCCTCGTCGTCGGCGAGGGCCTCGCCCAGCGACCTGCCCAGCTCGCCCGGGACCGGGGCTCCGGCCGCGTCCCCGGCCTCCTGGAGCATCCTGGCCCAGGTGCGCCCGGCCGCCGGGCCGGTGCGGCAGGCCTCGACCAGGGCGTGCAGCGCCTCGCCCAGCGCCGCGACGGGTCGCGCGCACAGCCGGTGGTAGGACTCCTCCAGCCGCAGCCGCAGCCACGGTTCGTGGCGCCACACCTCGTCGGGATCCACCAGTCCCCGGCCCGCCTCGTCGCGCCACCGGCGGAAGACCTCCGCGAGCCGCTCGTGGCGTTCGCTCCAGCCGCGCGGGGAATGGCGCCGCTGGAGCCGGAGCATCGCCTCGCGGACGAGGTCGTGGTAGCGGACCCGGTCGCCGCGGCCGTCCACGAAGGGCAGCGCGCGCAGCCAGTCGAACAGGGCGCCGCTCTCGTCGTCCGCGTGCGCCTCGTCCGTGCGCTCGACGGCCGCCCGGACCACGTCCAGGTCCAGGCTCCGGGGCAGGGCGCACGCGAGCGCCACCGCCCGGCGCAGCGGATCCGCCTCCCACTTCAGGAAGCGTTCGACGGCCGTGGCCGAGGGGTCTCCGACGTCCCCGGGATCCGCGGGACGCTGCTCGGCCAGGGTCGAGACCAGCAGGGGGAGTCCGCCGGTGAGCCGCAGGACCTCCGCGACCACCGGCTCCGAGACGACACCCTTGCCGGCGAGGAGCCCCCGTGCCTCGGCCTCCGTGAACGGTCCGAGGGGCAGGTCGGTGACGAAGTCGCCGAAGCCGCCCCAGCGGGCGGTGTCGAGGGGGCGCTGTCCGGCGGTCACGACGACGACCGTGGCGGGCAGGACGCCGTACTCGCGGGTCGTCATCATCGCGTGGAGCCAGCCGTCGAGGAAGGAGCCGGTCCTTTCATACGTATCGAGGAACAGGACGATCCAGGGCACGGCCTGGGCCGCCTCGGACAGCTCCGCGACGAGGACCGGGGTGAGCACGGCCTGGGGCGCGAGGACCAGCCGTACGTCCTCCTGGCTGCGCAGCCGGGCGCTGACCCTGGCGTGCAGCCGGTCGGCGCCCTGGGCCAGGTGGGCGGGGTCCATGATCCCGGCGAGGGCTCCGACGCCCGGCACCATCCCGAGCCCCAGCAGGCCGGCCCGCGCCACGGTCAGGCCGGCCGCCGAGGGGCCGGGCCGCTCCGTGTCCTGCGGGCCGAGGACGGCGCTCTGCGCCTCGTGTCGCCGCTCGCGGTACGCCGTCAGCAGACGGTCGAGCTCCTTGAACCGGTGTCCCTGTGCGGCGAACTGACGGCTCATCGCCTCCAGGGCGTCGGGCAGCCCGGTGGCGTTCTCGTCGACGTACGCCGTCAACGCCCCGTGCTCGGCGGCCAGTTGTTCCATCTCTTTCAAGAGGAACGACTTCCCCACGCCCGCGTCGCCGTGCACATGGAACAGGAACCGGTGCCGCTCGTCCTCCGGCGGCAGTTCGAAGTTGGCGCGGAACAGGGCGCGTTCGGTGCCGCGCCCGACGAACCCGTGCCGTCGCCGCCCTTCGATCAGCTCCTGCATCGACGGCCGCGCCCGCACCATCGCCCGCCCCTCCCCCGTGGTCCGCCCGATCCGTCCCCCAGTCTGACGCACCCTGTCCGGGACCGAACGGGGATGACGGGATGGGTACGGGCGGCCGGAACGCGCTTCCGGCCGCCCGTCTGGGCGGTGCCCGTGCCCGGGGCCGGGTTCAGGCCCCCGGGACCGGTGGGATCACGGGTCGATGCCCGCGCCCGAGCCGAGCTGCTGGATCTGGGTGTCGCTCAGGACGCCCTTGTAGGCCTGCACCTCGTCCACGTCGCCGCGGAGGTACTCGGTCCAGCCGTCACCGGCCTTGGCCCGGCCGACCTGGAGCGCGCCGGTGCTGTGCCAGCCGTTCGGGAAGTCCGCCGTGTCCCCGCCGCCGAGCTGTCCGTCGACGTACAGCTTGATGGTGTCGGCCCCGTCGTCGTAGACCACGGCGAGGCGGTGGCCGAGGCCCTCGCCGCCGTCCGCGAACTCGGCCTCGGACACCACCTTCTCCGGGGCCCCGGCCTCGTCCCTCTCCGGCATCACGAGCTGCCAGGTGTGCGTGGACGGCTCGTAGCGCACCCGGAAGGCGTCGGTGTGCTCGCCCGCCTGGGAGAGCACGGTCATCGCGTGGTCGGGCTCGGCGTCGGCGAGGCGGACGACGACGCCGAGGGAGAAGCTGTCCCCGGTGTCCACGACCGGCCCGTCGGTGGCCGCGTACCCGGTCTCGCCGTCCAGTTGCAGGTCCGCCCCGTCGGCCAGCGCCGGCGGCACGGGGGTGCAGTCCGGGTCGAGCTCCGGGATGCAGGAGTCGTCGGAGCCCTGCCGGATCGTCGCGCCGCCGCCGAGCCGCAGCGGTGAGCCGCCGCCCTGCTCGGGGCTCACCCCGTCCGTCGCGCTCTCCAGCGACCAGTGACCGAGCCGCTTCGGCGTGCGGTGGGCGAGTTCGGAGACCTCGTCCGGCACGACGACCCGGTCGTGGACCTGGACGTCACCGACCTCGCCGTGCCAGCGGTCGCGGTAGCCGGAGGTGCCGCGCGCGCGGCCGATCTGGAAGGCGCCGGCGGCTTCGGCGGGCGTCGCGTCCACCGCGGTGCCCGTCTCGCGACCGTTGACGTACAGCCGCGCCTTGCCGGTCTCCGCGTCGTACACCCCCAGGAGGTGGGCCCATTCGCCGGTCTC
Organism: Streptomyces sp. NPDC056738; assembly: GCF_042790435.1. Classification (NCBI taxonomy): domain Bacteria; kingdom Bacillati; phylum Actinomycetota; class Actinomycetes; order Kitasatosporales; family Streptomycetaceae; genus Streptomyces; species Streptomyces sp. NPDC056738. The sequence goes on along the minus strand of NZ_JBHTZF010000012.1, from coordinate 39,243 downwards.
GGGCGCGCCGCCGGAGACCCGCGCGCCGCCGATCGTGAACGCCCAGGCCGGACCCGAGTCCCCGGCGCGCAGGCCGAGCGCGAAGCCGGGTGTGCCGTCGGCGTCCTGGGAGGCGACCGTCATGGTCCGGCCGGTCTCGGCGGGCCGCACCCAGGCGCTGACCGCGAAGGACTTGCGGAGGTCGGTGGCGGGGGCGTCCGGGGTGAGGAAGCCGTGGCCGCTGCCGTCCAGGCTCACCGTGGAGGCCGTGCCGGTGCCCGAGGGGGCGGGGCCGCCGAAGGCCGCGCCGATGCCGACGCGGGCCGCGGTGCCGGTCTCCGCCGCGGCCGACCGGGAGCCGGCCGCGTCGGTCAGTTTCCAGCGGGCGACGGGGGCGCGGCCGGACTGGACGTTGAAGTCGTAGGTCGTCTGACCGCTGCTGCGGCCCGCCCGGTCGATCGCGCGGACCTGGAGGTACTTCGGCCCGCTCCTGAGCGGCAGGTACGGGATGGTCACGGCCCCGCCCGGACGGGCCGGGGACACGGTGCCGTAGGGGCCGCCCAGAAAGCCGTAGGTGTACGACACCACGTCGTCCGAGGGCGAGTCCATCGTGAAGTGGCCGTAGACGCCGACGCCGTCCACCCAGAACTTCTCGTCCGGGGTGGGGTACTCGGGCGAGGTGATCGTCGCGTTCGCCGGATTCGTGTCGTCGATGACGAACGAGCAGACCGAGCCGGCTCCCTCGTCGCTCCACGGGGAGGTGGTCTTGGTGTCGTTCGCGCGGACGTGCCAGGAGACGACCGTGTTCACGGGAAGGTCGGAGGGCGTCGTCCAGTATTGGGGCACCCCCGACGACAGGGTGATGGTGGTGAAGGAGCGGCGCTGCTCCACGCCCGCCGAGTCCGTCCACCAGGCCTCGAACTCGCCCTTGACGGGGCTGGACTCCGAGGGCTGGTTGTCCTCCTCCGGGTCGTAGAGCACGGCGCTGAGCCGGGGCGGCTGCGCGACGTACGCCGTGTCCTCGCCCGTCGCGCACGCGCTGTTCCCCGTTTTCAGGTCCTGCACGAGCGGCTGTTTCGGCGGCAGGTTGTCCAGCGCGGACGCCGAGCCGGCGGCCGTGGCCACCAGCGCCACCGCGCAGCACCCCACCATCAGCCGACCGTGCCCGACCGCTCTTCCGGAACTCCTCAAGTCACTCTCCCCTGTTGACACTTGGCGCTTGATGATCAAGCGAGCCGCATGAACCTAACAGGGACCACCGACAGCGCAGAAAAGGTTTTCTGCGGGCCTCAGTCCAGCACCGGCAGCAGCTCCGGCAGGTGGCCGTCCGAGGCGGCCGCCGCGCGCTGCCGTTCCTGGGGGACCTCGCCGTAGAGGGTGGTGCGGGGCCTGGCGGGGCGGCCCGCCGCCTCGGCCACCGCGATCAGTTCCTTGACCGACTTGTACGAGCCGTAACTGGAGCCCGCCATGCGGGAGATGGTCTCCTCCATCAGGGTGCCGCCGAGGTCGTTGGCGCCGGAGCGGAGCATCTCGGCGGCGCCCTCGGTGCCCAGCTTGACCCAGCTCGTCTGGATGTTGGGGATGTGCGGGTGGAGCAGGAGGCGGGCCATCGCCATCACCGCGCGGTTGTCGCGGGTCGTCGGGCCGGGGCGGGCGATGCCGGCCAGGTAGACGGGGGCGTTGGTGTGGATGAAGGGCAGGGTCACGAACTCCGTGAACCCGCCGGTCTGCTGCTGGATGCGGGAGAGCGTGCGGAAGTGGCCGAGCCAGTGGCGGGGCTGGTCGACATGGCCGTACATCATCGTCGAGGAGGAGCGGATGCCGAGTTCGTGGGCCGTGGTGACGACCTCGATCCAGGTGGCCGCGGGCAGCTTGCCCTTCGTCAGGACCCAGCGCACCTCGTCGTCCAGGATCTCCGCGGCCGTGCCGGGAATGGTGTCCAGGCCCGCCTCCTTGGCCGCGATCAGCCACTCGCGGATGGACAGGCCGGTACGGGTCGCGCCGTTCACCACCTCCATCGGGGAGAAGGCGTGGACGTGCATGCCGGGGACCCGTTCCTTCACCGCCCTCGCGATGTCGAAGTACGCCGTGCCGGGCAGGTCCGGGTGGATGCCGCCCTGCATGCACACCTCGACCGCGCCGACGTCCCAGGCCTGGGCGGCGCGGTCCGCGACCTGGTCCAGGGACAGGGTGTACGCGTCGGCGTCCGTACGGCGCTGGGCGAAGGCGCAGAAACGGCAGCCGGTGTAACAGACGTTCGTGAAGTTGATGTTGCGGGTGACGATGTACGTGACGTCGTCGCCGACGGCCGCCCGGCGCACGTCGTCGGCGATCCGGCACAGGGCGTCCAGGGCCGGGCCGTCGGCGTGCAGCAGCGCGAGGGCCTCGTCGTCGGTCAGCCGCGTCGGGTCGTCGGCCGCGGTCGCGAGGGCCGCCCGTACGTCCGTGTCGATCCTCGACGGCACCATCCCGGGGGCCGCGGCCTCCTTCAGGGCCGCCCAGTCCCCGTACACGGTGTCGAAGTCCTCGCGGCGGTCGCCCGTACGGCCCTCGGTGTCGATGGCCTGGTGCAGATCGGTGCGCCCCGAGGACGTGAAGGCCTCCTCCGGCTCCTGCCAGGGGTGCCCCTCGACCACCGCGTCCGGCATCGCGAGTCCGGTCTCCGGGTCCGCGAGCGCCCGCACGTGCGGCAGCAGCCGCGGGTCCAGCCAGGGCTCGCCGCGCCGCACGAACTCCGGGTAGACGCAGAGGCGTTCGCGCAGCTCGAAGCCCTCGGCGGCCGACCGCTCGCGCAGCAGCTCGATCTGCGGCCAGGGCCGCTCCGGGTTGACGTGGTCGATGGTCAGCGGCGAGACCCCGCCCCAGTCGTCGATCCCGGCGCCGATCAGCCGTCCGTACTCGCCGGCGACCAGGTTGGGCGGCGCCTGGAGGCAGGCGCCCGGGCCCATGATGTGCCGGGCGACGGCGACGGCGGCGATCAGCTCGTCCAGCTCCGCGTCCGGCATGCCGCGCATCGCGGTGTCCGGCTTGGCGCGGAAGTTCTGGATGATCAGCTCCTGGATGCCGTGGTGGGCCCGGGAGATCCGGCGCAGCGCGAACAGGGAGTCGGCGCGCTCCTCGTACGTCTCGCCGATGCCGATCAGCAGCCCGCTGGTGAAGGGGACGGAGGAGCGGCCGGCGTCCTCCAGGACCCGCAGCCGGACGGCCGGTTCCTTGTCCGGGGAGCCGTGGTGGGGGCCGCCGGGCTCGGACCACAGACGGGTCGCGGTGGTCTCCAGCATCATGCCCATCGACGGGGCGACCGGCTTGAGCCGCTGGAAGTCGGTCCACGACATCACACCCGGGTTCAGGTGCGGCAGCAGGCCCGTCTCCTCCAGGATGCGGATCGAGATGGCCCGTACGTAGGCGATCGTGTCGTCGTAGCCGTGCGCGTCCAGCCATTCGCGGGCCTCGGGCCAGCGGTCCTCCGGCTTGTCGCCGAGGGTGATCAGGGCTTCCTTGCAGCCGAGTTCGGCACCCCGGCGGGCGATGTCGAGGACCTCGTCCGGGGACATGAACATGCCGTGGCCGGCCCGCCGCAGCTTGCCGGGGACCGTGACGAAGGTGCAGTAGTGGCACTTGTCCCGGCACAGCCGGGTCAGCGGGATGAAGACGCTCTTGGAGTACGTGATGACGCCGGGCCGGCCGGCCGCGTCCAGGCCCGCGTCCCGCACCCGCGCGGCGGAGGCGGCCAGGTCGTCCAGGTCCGCGCCGCGTGCCTGGAGCAGCACCGCGGCCTCGGTCACGTCGAGCGCGACGCCGTCCCGCGCGCGCCGCAGCGCGCGCCGCATGGAGTTCGCCGTCGGCCCGGATCCGGGAGTCGCGCCCGTCGCGGAGGTCGTCATCCTTCGAGCATACGGTCGAGGTCACCGGGGACAGCGGGACCCGAGGGCATTCCGGCCGCGCGGCATCTGTCGGCCTCCCCGAAAGCCGTCGATCCCCCTGGTGTGCACCTGCGTTCACTGCCTCCTCGCACAGTGGTCCGTGGCACTTCGCATCACTCATGTCACTGTCACACCCGACTCCAGGGGAGCAGCAGTATGTGCGAGGACGACCACGGCATCGGCAGACGCGCCCTGTTCGTGACGGGAGCGGCTGCCGCGCTTACGTTGGGAAGCGTGACCTTCCCCAGCGGTGCGCACGCGGAAGCGGCGGACGACCAGGAGACCCGGACGGTGCGGGGCACCCTCCCCACCGGCTCCCCCGACTTCGTGTACCTCCCGGTCGAAGTACCGGCCGGGGTGGCGGAGATCAAGGTCTCCTACAGCTACGAGCGGCCGTCGGTGCCGGCCGGCACGGCGGGCAACGCTCTGGACATCGGCATCTTCGACGAGCACGGCACGGAGCTGGGCGGGCGGGGCTTCCGGGGCTGGTCGGGCGGCGCGCGCACGGAGTTCTTCATCCGCTCGGACGACGCGACCCCCGGTTACGTCCCCGGACCGGTGCGCCCCGGCACCTGGCACATCGCGCTCGGTCCGTACACGGTGGCGCCGCAGGGCCTGGCGTACGAGGTCACGATCACCCTGACGTACGGGAAGCCGGCGCCGGCGCCGGAGCCGGTGTACCCGCCCTCGCGCGCCAAGGGCCGCGGCCGCGCCTGGTACCGCGGCGACTGCCATCTGCACTCCTGGTACTCGGACGGCCGCCGCACGCCCGCGGAGATCGCGGCGCTGGCGCGGGCGGCGGGTCTGGACTTCATCAACTCCTCCGACCACAACACGCATGCCGCGCATCCGCACTGGGCGGACCAGGCGGGTGACGATCTGCTGATCATGCTCGGCGAGGAGGTCACCACCCGCAACGGGCACGTGCTGGCGCTCGGCACCGAGCCCGGGACCTTCGTCGACTGGCGCTACCGGGCCCGCGACAACCGCTTCGGCCGGTTCGCGCGCCGGATCCGCGGTGCCGGCGGCCTCGTGGTGCCCGCGCACCCGCACGCCACGTGTGTCGGCTGCGGCTGGAAGTTCGGCTTCGGCGAGGCGGACGCGGTCGAGGTGTGGAACGGCCCGTACACCCCCGACGACGAGGTCGCCCTCGCGGACTGGGACAACATGCTGGTCGCCTCCGTGCGCGGCGGCCACGACTGGCTCCCGGCGATGGGCAACAGCGACGCGCACCGCGACCCCGACCCGGTCGGCTCCCCGCAGACGGTCGTCCTCGCCGACGACCTGACCCGCGAGGCGATCCAGGAGGGCATCCGCGCGGGCCGTTCCTACGTCGCGGAGTCGAAGCTGGTCTCCCTCTCCTTCTCGGTGTCCGGCGCCAAGGGCGAACACGCGGGCATCGGGGAGCGGTTGCGGGTCGCCCCGGACACCCCGGTCACCGTCCGCCTGGAAGCCGCCGGCGCCCCGCGCTGCACGGTCCGCTTCGTCACCGACCAGGGCACGCTGTTCACCAGCGCCCCCCTGCCGGTCGCGGGCTCGGGAACGGTCGAGTGGCGCACGACGGCGTCCTACGCGGCGTACGTCCGCGCGGAACTACGCCACGAGACGGCGGCGGGCCCGGTCCCGGGGGCACTGGCGGCGTTCACGAATCCGATCTTCCTGGGGGTGTAGGACTCCCCCGGGCTTCCGGGCGCGTCAGGCCTCAGAGCGCGTCCTGACCGCCCGGCGGGAGGGACAGGTCGGCGACCACTGCCGTGTGGTCCGAGGGCCATGTCCCGCCGGTCGGGCCGTCCCCGGCCCGGCGTACGGATCGGACGTGGCCCAGGCCGCCGGGGCCGGGCGGGCCGACGTGGACGTAGTCGATGCGGGCGGCGGGGCTGTGCGGGCCCACATGGGCGTTCGCCGGGTCCCAGGTGGCCCAGGGCGCCGTCGGGTCGGCGTACTCCCAGGCGTCGAGGAAGACCTGTCCGGGGACCACGGGGGACGTCTTGTACCCCCCGAACAGGCGGATCTCGTCGGAGTCCGGCCAGGCGTTGAAGTCGCCCGTGACGACCGGGGGGAAGTCGGTGCCGCCCCGGTGCGCGGCGACGAACTCCGCCAGGGCGGTGACCTGTTCGCGGCGCACGCCCGAGGCGTGGATGGCCGAGGTGAGGTGGGTGGTGAAGAAGGGCACCTCGTGGGTGGGCGTGGCCAGGCGGGTGTACAGGGCGAGCCGACCGTCGTACAGCTCCTCGGGGGCCGGCAGCCGCAGCACCTCCTGCGCCACCACCGGCCAGCGGCTCAGCACCGCGTTGCCGACCTCGACCGTGGGGTCCCCGATCCGCCGCTGCCAGCGGTCCGAGGCGTCGGAGGCGGCCCAGGTCCAGTGCATCCCGAGCTCGTCGGCGAGCCAGCCGGCGAGGTTCTGGCCCCCGCACTGCCACACCTCCTGCAACCCGACGACGTCGGGCCGCAGTTCGCGCAGCACGGCCAGGATCGCCTTCTGCCGCTCCTCCCATGGCCCGAACCGCCACCAGAGGTTCCAGGTCACGACCCGCATCCTCAGCCACCTGCTCCCGTCGCGCGACATCGGGGACCATTGAAACAACTCCCTTGTGCCACACACCAGCCCGGACAGGAGCCCCACCGACCATGGCCCGCCTCACCGACCTCAGGTTCCGCGCCACGACCGCCTTCCAGCGGCACCTCGTCAACCCGCTCGCGCGCCGGATGCCGTTCCAGACGCTCCTGGAGACCACCGGCCGCGTCTCCGGCCTGCCCCGGCGCACCCCGCTCGGCGGCCGCCGTGTCGGTGACGCCTTCTGGCTGGTCTCGGAGTTCGGGGAACGGTCGCAGTACATACGCAACATCCAGGCGGATCCGAGGGTGCGGGTGCGGCTCCGCGGCCGCTGGCACGAGGGCACCGCGCACCTCCTCCCGGACGACGACCCGGTGGCCCGGCTGCACACCCTGCCCCGGGGCAACAGCGCGGCCGTACGGCTCATCGGGACGGGGCTGCTGACGGTACGGGTGGATCTGCGGGGGTGAGGCCGCCGCGGGGTGCGGCCGCCGGGGTCCTCGCATCCCGGTCGGGCATCCCAGGCTTCCGCGTTTCCGCAGGTCATCCGGGGTGGGATGGTTCCACCGTCCCGGGTTGACGGGCAACTGTTGCCCCGGCTCCGCGAGGAATCCCATGCTGTGGATGTCGCACCGGCCGAGCAGGATCGTCCGCTCGGCGGCGCCGGCATCCCGGCCCGCCCGTCCACGGGACACCCATGTCCTCCCACGCTCAGGACATGTCCTCCCGCACTCAGGACGGGGCGGACTCCCAGGGCGGATTCCCCGCGGGGGTGGCCGGCCGCCGGCGTGTGCGACCTCCATACGGACCGGAAGAGGAAACGGGGACACCATGAACACGCCTGCCCGCAGGAACCACACCGGCCCCAGGGGCTGGAAGACGTACGCCCTCGGGGCCGCGGCGGCAGCGGCGCTGCTCGCGACCACGGCGTGCGACCCGGGCGCGGCCGAGGGTTCGGACGGTTCCACGTCCTCGGCCCGGCCGGGCACGACGGCCTCCGCGAAGCCGGGCGGCTCTTCGGGCGCCGCGAGCGGCGACGGGGCCGGGAACGGTGCCGGCGGCGCGGGGAGCACCGGCGGCAGCACCGGAAGCGGCGGCGGCACGGGCAGCGGTGGGAGCACGAGCGGCGCCGGCGGCAAGGGCGGCACCAGCAGCGCCGGCGGCACGGGCGGCACGAGCACCGGCACCGGTGGCGGCAGCACCGGCGCCGGCGGCAAGCAGACGATCGTCGCCTGCTCCCAGACGGAACTCGGGGTGTCCGCCGTGACGGAGCGGGACGCCCGGCACCTCGTCCTCACCGTCCAGAACGCGAGCGACAAGAAGTGCAACCTGTACGGCTACCCGCTCGTGCGGCTCGGCGACGGCCGGACCACGGCCCCCGTGATCAAGGAGAGCGACCCGGACCCGGGCAAGCCCGTCACCCTCGACCCGGGCCAGGAGGGGTACGCCGCTCTGCTCGTCAGCGGCCCCATGGACGAGTACGAGGCGAAGAGCATCACCCTCACCCTCCAGGGCAGCAGGCCCGGCAGCACCGTGGGCAAGCCGATCGACGTCCCCATGCCCGTCGACACGCTGTACGCCAACGACTTCCAGCGGGTCACCTACTGGACGACGGCCTCCGGCTACGCCCTGGACTTCATCATGTCGAAGTAGCGAGGCGACGGACCCCGGGCCAGGACGTCAACCCGAGTCGGACAGGCGGTCCAGCCACTCGGTGAACAGGGCCGTCTCGGCGGTGGTGAAGGCGGGGCTCGGGTTCTGGCGGAGCTGCGCGCCCAGGCGGATCGCGGTGGCGGGGACGGTGGAGGCCTCGGATCCGGCCGTCCGCGGCTCGGGAGCGGTCACGTCCGGGGTGAAGACGGAGACGTGCACCGCGTCCCGCACGCGGCGCGACAGGCTCTCGTCCATGAAGGTCGCCGGGCGGGAGACCAGCATCAGGCAGACACCGACGTTGGCGGACATGATCATCTGCGCGGCGAGTTCGGGGGCGAGCCGCAGCTTGCCCTGTTCGGCGGCGCGGCGCAGGTCCCCGGTGAGGATGCGGTGGGCCTCCAGCGCCGCGGCGGGCGGGGTGCGCATCGCCGGGGAGTGCATCAGGCGGTAGAGGTTCGGGTTCCGCAGGGCGAACTCGGTGTGGCCGTCCCACCCGTCGCGCAGGTCCTGGACCGGGTCCGTGCCGGGGTGCCGTTCCCGCTTGGCCGCGAGGTAGCGTTCCCAGCCGTGGTCGACGACGGCCGACAGCAGGCCCTCCTTGTCGCCGAAGTGGCGGTAGAGCGCGGGTGCGCCGACTCCGGCGGCCTCGCACACGGCCCGGGTCGAGACGTCGCCGTCGGGGGACTTCGCGACCAGCTCGGCGGCCACGGCGAGGATGCGCGCCCGGGTGGTCACGGGGGCCGCGCCGGGGTTCGTACTGTCGCTCATGGCGGTGATCCTGACATCTTCGGCGCCGCGGGCGCAGCGGACGGTCTCAGGCGATGCCGCCGTTGGCGCGCAGGACCTGCCCGTTGACCCAGCGTCCCCCGGGGCCGGCGAGGAAGGCGACGACCGAGGCGATGTCCTCGGGGGTGCCGAGCCGCTCCAGGGGCGGCTGGGCGGCCATCCGGGCGATGGTCTCCTCGTCCTTGCCGTCCAGGAAGAGGGCGGTGGCGGTCGGGCCGGGGGCCACGGCGTTGACGGTGATGTCCCGGCCGCGCATCTCGCGGGCGAGGATCAGGGTCATGGCCTCGACGGCGCCCTTCGTGGCGGCGTACGCGGTGTAGCCGGGGATCGCGAGGGCCAGGACGGAGCTGGAGAAGTTGATGATCGCGCCGCCCGCGCGCAGCCGGCGGGCGGCCTGCTGGTCCACGACGAACGTGCCGCGGATGTTGGTGCGGTGCATCCGGTCCAGGGCGTCGAGGTCGAGGTCGACGAGCGGGGCCAGGGTCATGACGCCGGCGGCGTGGACGACGACGTCGACGCCGCCGAAGGTCTTCTCGGCCGTGTCGAAGAGGGCGGCGACCTCCGCCTCCTCGGCGACGTCGGCGCGGAAGGCGACGGCCTGCCCGCCCGCCTCGCCGATCGCGGCGACCGCCTTGTCGGCCTCGGCGGCGTTGCCCGCGTAGTTCACGACGACGGCGTATCCCTCACGGGCCAGCCGCTCGGCACTCTCACGGCCGATGCCGCGGGACCCCCCGGTGACGATCGCGACGCGCGGGGAGGTGCTCGGCTGCTCACTCATGGCGTTGCTCCTTGTCTCGGCCGGGGTAGCGGCGTTCACCATCCCGATGGAAACAACGCTAACACCATCACCGTAGCGCCGCTACCCGAGTCCTCCCGCTCCCGCCGTAGCGGCGCTACCCGAGACCGACCGCCGCCCGCCGTCTCACCCCGGCCACACGATCGACTGGGTCTCGCTGTACGCGTGCAGGGCGTACGAGCCCACGTCGCGACCCACGCCGCTCTTCTTGAAGCCGCCGAAGGGGGCCTCCATGTTGCGGCCGACCGTGTTGACGCCGACCCCGCCCGCGCGCAGCCGGCGGGCGACGCGGAAGGCGCGGGCCACGTCCCCGGACCAGACGTAGTCGATCAGGCCGTAGTCGGAGTCGTCGGCGAGGGCGATCGCCTCCTCCTCGTCGTCGAAGGGCAGGACGACGACGACCGGGCCGAAGATCTCCTCGCGGACGACCCTCATGTCCGGTGTGCAGTCGGCCAGAAGGGTCGGGGCGACGTAGAAACCGCTGGGGAGGGAGGGGCGTTCGCCGCCCGTCACGATCCGCGCGCCTTCCTTGCGGCCGAGTTCGACGTAGGACTCGACGCGGTCGCGGTGGGCCGCCGAGATGACCGGGCCGACCACCGTGCCCCGCTCACGCGGATCCCCCACTCGCACATGACCCGCGTAGGCGGCCAGTTGGCGCACGAGCGCATCGTGCACGCCGCGCTGCACCAGCACCCGCGTCGGCGCCGTGCAGATCTGACCGCTGTAGAACGAGAAGGTCGTGCCGATGCCCGACACCGCCGAGGCCAGGTCCGCGTCGTCGAAGACGATCGCCGCGCCCTTGCCGCCCAGTTCCATGAGCTGGCGCTTCATACCGCGCCCGCACACCTCGGCGATCCGCTGCCCGACCGCCGTCGAGCCGGTGAAACTGACCATGTCGACGTCCCCGGAGTCGACCGCCGCCTCGCCGGACTCCGCCGTCGAGCCGCCGACCACGTTCACCACGCCCGGCGGCACACCGGCCGCCTCCAGCGCCTCGGCCATCCGGTACACCGACAGCGGGTCCTGCGGGGCCGGCTTGACCAGCACGGTGTTGCCCATCGCCAGCGCGGGGGCGATCTTGCCCGCCGGGTTGGCCCAGGGATTGTTGTACGAGGTGATGCAGGTGACCACGCCGACGGGCTGGCGCACGGCCAGCGCGCCCATCACGGCGGCCCCGCCGAACGGTCCCGCCTCGTTGATCTGCGGCGGCAGCGCGCTCTCGACCGGCTCGGGCCGCGCGTAGCGCCGGAACCGGGCCACCCCGACCCCGACCTGCATGCCGCGCGCCGTCCCGGTGGTGGCGCCGCTCTCCGCCTGCGCGAGCTCGGCGTACGGCACGAGGTTGCGCTGGATGACGTCCGCGGCCCGCGCGAGAACGGCGGCCCGTTCCTCGGCGGGTGTGCGCGACCAGGGTCCGAAGGCCTCGCGGGCCGCCGCCGCGGCGGCGTGCACCTGGGCCCGGGACGCCTCGGGCGCGAGCCCGACCACCTTCTCGGTCGCCGGGTCGACGACCTCGTAGAAGCCGTGCTCGGGCGCCACCCACGCCCCGCCGATGAACAGCCGCTGCCCGGTGCTCTGCGAGGCCGTCACCGGGTGCTCACCGTCCGGGTGTCGCGGCCCGACCGGAGCACCCTGCCCGGCACCGCGCCCGTCACGACGTCGTCGCGGATCGCCTCGGTCCCGTTGACCCACACGGCCCGCACCCCGATCGCCCGGGAGTCGAGACGCGGACTGTCACCCGGCAGGTCGTGCACCAGGGTGGCCTTGCCGGCGTCGATCCGTTCCGGGTCGAAGAGCACCAGGTCCGCATGGAATCCCACCTCGACGCGCCCGCGTCCGCGCAGCCCGAACAGCCGCGCCGGATCGTCCGTCAGCATCCGCACCGCCCGCTCCAGCGGCACGAGTCCGCGGCCGCGCAGGCAGTCCCCGAGGAACCGGGTGGTGTACGGGGCCCCGCACATGCGGTCCAGATGGGCGCCCGCGTCGGAGCCGCCGAGCAGGACGTCCTGGTGCTGCCAGGTCTCGGCGCGCAGGGCCCAGGAGTCCGGGTCGTTGTCGGTGGGCATGGGCCACAGGACCGTCCGCAGGTCGTCGGCCGCGCAGATCTCCACCAGGCACGCGAACGGCTCCTGGCCGCGTTCGGCGGCGATGTCCCGCACCACGCGTCCGGTCAGGCCCTCGTTCGCGGCGCTGTAGGTGTCGCCGATGACGTACCGGCCGAAGTCGGCGAGCCTCCGGAAGACGCCCGCCTCCTTGCTCTCCGCGCGCCGGAGCATCTCGGCGCGGACGCCCGGGTCGCGGAGCTTCGCGATGCGCTCGGGGACGGGCAGCGCGAGGACCGGCCCCCAGCCGGGGATCAGGTTCAGGGCGCAGAAGGTGCCGAGCGACATGTTCATCGGGGTGAGGATCGGCATGGTGAGCGCGACGACCCGGCCGCCGGACTTGCGGGCGCGGTCGCTCGCCTCCAACTGGCGCGGGACGCGCTCGGGCACGGCGGAGTCGATCGTCAGGACGTTCCAGTTGAGCGGGCGGCCCGCGACCGCGCTCATCTCGACGAACAGATCGATCTCGGCGTCGCTGAACTGGTCGAGGCAGCCGGCCGTGATCGCCTCGATCTGGGTGCCCTCGTGCTCGCCCACCGCCTGTGCGAGGGCGAGCAGTTCGGCGGGCCGGGCGTGCCGGGAGGCGACCGGGGCGCCGTCGCCGTCGGAGTGGGTGGAGGACTGGGTGGTGGACAGGCCCCAGGCCCCGGCGTCCATGGCCTCGTGGAACAGCCGCAGCATGGCGTCGAGCTGCTCCCCCGACGGCTGTCCGCCCACCGCGTCGGCGCCCATCACGTACCGGCGCAGCGCGCAGTGGCCCACCATGAAGCCCGCGTTGACCGCGATGCGGCCCTCCAGGGCGTCGAGGTAGTCGCCGAAGGTGTGCCAGTTCCAGGGCGCGCCCTCCTCCAGGGCGACCAGGGACATGCCCTCGACCCTGGACAGCATGCGGCGCGTGTAGTCGGCGTCCTCGGGGCGGTCGGGGTTCAGCGGGGCGAGGGTGAACCCGCAGTTGCCGCCCGCGACCGTGGTGACCCCGTGGTTGAGGGAGGGGGTCGCGTACGGGTCCCAGAAGAGCTGGGCGTCGTAGTGCGTGTGCGGGTCCACGAAGCCGGGGGCGAGGACGAGCCCGTGCGCGTCCTCGCTGGTCCGGGACGGCTCGGTGACCCTGCCGATCACGGCGATCCGGCCGTCGCGCAGGCCCACGTCCGCGGTGCGGGCGGGCGCTCCCGTCCCGTCCACGACGGTCGCGCCCTTGATCAGATGGTCGAGCATCGCGGAAGTACCCCCTAGGCGGCTTGGCGGAACCGGGTCGTGCGGTGCACCGGGTCCGTGTCGATCTTCGGAATGACGTGCTCGCCGATCAGCCGGATCGTCTGGAGGGTCTCCTCCTTGGGCACGCCGACGGGCAGCCCGAAGCTGAGCTGGTCGGCGCCCGCCTGCTCCCAGCGCTTGCACTGGGTGAGCACCTCGTCCGGGTCGCCGCAGATCAGCAGTTCCTCCTCGATGAGGAGCTCGACGAACTCGGGGGTGTACTCGGGGAGGGTCTCGGGCCAGACGGGGAAGCCCTCGGGGCGCGGGAAGGTGTCGTGGTAGCGGAAGACGAGGGAGGGCAGGTAGTGCAGCCCGCCGGCGACCGCGATCCGGATCGCCTCGTCGTGGGTGGGCGCGCAGATGGCGGTGGTGGTCACCATCACGTTGTCGTTGACGAAGTCGCCGATGGGCTCGGCGTTCACGACGGCCGTCTTGTACTGCTCCAGGACCCACTCCATGTCGGCGACCTTCTGCACGCTGAAGCCGAGCACGCCGAGGCCCTTGCGGGCGGCCATGGCGTACGAGGGCGGCGACCCGGCGGCGTACCACATGGCCGGATGCGACTTCCCGTACGGCTTGGGCAGGATCTTGCGCGGCGGCAGCGACCAGTGCTTGCCCTGGAAGCCGACGTACTCGTCCTGGAGCCACATCTTCGGGAACTCGGCGATGGTCTCTTCCCAGATCTCCTTGGTGAAGTTCATGTCGGTGATGCCGGGGAGGAAGCCGAGGATCTCGTGCGAGCCGGCGCCGCGGCCGGACCCGAACTCGAAGCGGTTGCCGCTGAGATGGTCGAGCATGGCGACCTTCTCGGCGACCTTGACCGGGTGGTTGACCTGGGCGAGCGGGTTGAAGATGCCGGAGCCGAGGTGGATGCGGTCGGTGGCGTGCGCGAGGTAGCCGAGGTAGACGTCGTTGGCCGAGAGGTGCGAGTACTCCTCCAGGAAGTGGTGCTCGGACGCCCAGGCGTACTTGAAGCCGGACTTGTCCGCCTGGATGACGTACCCGGTCTCCTCCATCAGCGCCTTGTGCTCCGCGAGCGGGTCGGTCTCGGCCCGCTTGCCCACGTATCCCTGTACAAAGAGCCCGAATTCCAAGGAGGTTCACCGTCCCCATCCAGTTATCTGACATACCGTCAGATTCATTGAGCCGACTGTTCCACCGTGCGCGGGGACCGTCAATAGCTGACGCGTCGTCAGAGAACGCTCACGCCCGCGAGCCAGCCGCCGTCGATCACGAAGGGCTGCCCGGTGATGTACGAGGAGTCCTCGCCGGTCAGGAACAGCGCCAGCCTGGCCACGTCCTCGGGGCGGCCGATCCGGCCGAGGGGCACGAGCTTGCCGTAGAACGCGTCGAGGGCCTGCGAGGCCTCCTCGCCGTCCGCGCCGGAGAGCTGCGCCGGATTGCTCATGGCCGTGTCGACCGCGCCGGGGCAGACGGCGTTGACGCGGATCCCCTTGTCCGCGAGTTCGAGCGCGGCCACCCGGGTCAGGCCGACGATCGCGTGCTTGGTCGCCGCGTACGCGCCCACGTACGCCATGCCCGTGAGCCCGGTGAAGGAGGCCGTGTTCACGATCGTGCCGCCGCCGGCCTCGGCGATCTCGGGCGCGAGCGCCTTGATCCCGAGGAACACCCCGACCTGGTTGACCTGCACGATCTGCAGGAACTCGGCCAGCGGGGTGTCGACGAGCGCGTTGAAGCGCAGGATGCCGGCGTTGTTGACCAGCCCGTCGATCCGCCCGTACGCGGCCTTCGCGGAGGCGACCGCCGCGCTCCAGTCCTCCTCCCGGCCCACGTCCAGGTGCACGTAGTGCGCGCCGATCTCCTCGGCGAGTTCCCGGCCCTGGTCGTCGAGGACGTCCGCGACGATCACGCGCGCGCCCTCCGCGGCGAAGAGCCGCGCCTCCTGTTCGCCCTGCCCGCGCGCCGCGCCGGTGACGAGGACGACCCGTCCGTCCAGCTTGCCCATGCCGTGACTCCCTAGCCGAGGTGGGGCGCGACGTCCGCTCCGAACGCCGCGATCTGGTCCGTGAGTTCGGCGCGGCTCCGGCTGCGGAACCGCACCTGGATCTGGTGCACGCCCATGGCGCCGTACTCGCGCAGCGACGCGGCCAGTTCCCCGGGCGATCCGCTCAGCGTCCGCCGCCCGGTCTCCCAGCCGGGCTCGCCGACGTACAGCGGCTCGGTGATGGCGCCGATCGTCAGTGGCTCCTCGATCCCGGCCTCGGCCCGCAGTTCCCGCAGCCGGGCGATCTGCCCCGGCAGCCGGTCGCGCGGATCGCCCTGCGGCAGCCAGCCGTCGCCGCGCAGCGCGGCCCGCCGTACGGCGGCGGGCGAGGAGCCGCCCACCCACACGGGCACGCGCTGCTGGGCGGGCCTGGGCCGCTGGCCGAGCCCTTCGAAGTCGTACGTCTTGCCGTGGTGGACGGGGAACTCCTCGGGCCCGAGCGCGGCGCGCAGCGCGTCGATCGTCTCGTCGAGGACGGCCCCCCGGCGCTCGAAGTCGGCCCCGACCGCCTCGAACTCCTCCCGTACGTGCCCGGCGCCGACCCCGAGGATCAGCCTGCCGCCGGAGAGGTGGTCGAGGGTCGCGTACTGCTTGGCCGTCACGAGCGGATGCCGCAGCCCGACGACCGCGACATGACTGAGCAGCAGGACGCGCTCGGTCACGGCCGCGAGGTAGGCGAGCGTGGCGACGGGGTCGTACCAGACGGTGCTCATGGCGTCCGCGAGCCGGCGCGGTATGGCGACGTGGTCGCAGCTCGCGATGTAGGCGAACCCGGCACGGTCGGCCGCACGGGCGATCTCGACGAGGTCGTCGGGCCCGGCGGCGGCTTCCCAGGGTTCCGCGTAGATCGCGCTCTGGGACTGGACGGGGAGCTGGATGCCGTACGCCAGCCGCCCTTCGGGCAGGACCTGCATGGCCCGCCTCCTATCTGACGGTTCGTCACTTCTTGAGTCGCGCCGCCATACTCATCCCTGACGCACCGTCAGACAAGAGGTGTGCGGGTAGCCGAGCCCGCGGCCCCGGAGGCCGGGGCACACGCATCGCATGCCTCTCAGCCCGCCCAGAGCCCGTCCCTCGTCAGCCCCAGCAGGTCGATCGCGTTCCCGCGTACGATCCGCTCGACCACGTCCGGGGCCAGGTGGCCCATCTGGGCCTCGCCGACCTCCTTCGACTTCGGCCAGGTGGAGTCGGAGTGCGGGTAGTCGGTCTCGTAGAGGACGTTGGCGACGCCGATCGCGTCGAGGTTGCGCAGTCCGAAGGCGTCGTCGAAGAAGCAGCCGTACACGTGCTCGGCGAAGAGCTCGGACGGCGGGCGGTGGACCTTGTCGGCCACCCCGCCCCAGGCGCGGTTCTCCTCCCACACCACGTCGGCGCGCTCCAGGATGTACGGGATCCAGCCGATCTGCCCCTCCGCGTACATCACCTTCAGGTTCGGGAAGCGCTCGAACTTGCCGCTCATCAGCCAGTCGACCATCGAGAAGCAGCAGTTGGCGAAGGTGATCGTCGAGCCGACCGCGGGCGGCGCGTCGGCGGAGGTCGAGGGCATCCGGCTGCTGGAGCCGATGTGCATGGCGACGACGGTGCCCGTCTCGTCGCACGCGGCGAGGAAGGGGTCCCAGTCGTCGGTGTGCACGGACGGGAGCCCGAGGTGCGGCGGGATCTCGGAGAAGGCCACCGCGCGCACCCCGCGGGCGGCGTTGCGGCGCACCTCGTCCGCCGCGAGACGGGCGTCCCACAGCGGTACGAGCGTGAGCGGTATCAGGCGCCCGCGGGCGTCCGGCCCGCACCACTCCTCCACCATCCAGTCGTTGTAGGCCCGCACCGAGAGAAGGGCGAGTTCACGGTCGGCCGCCTCGGTGAACGTCTGGCCGCAGAACCGGGGGAAGGTGGGGAAGCAGAGGGCGGACTGCACGTGGTTGACGTCCATGTCGGCCAGCCGCCGCGGCACGTCGTACGAGCCGGGGCGCATCTGCTCGTACGTGATGATCTCGAGCCGGATCTCGTCACGGTCGTAGCCGACGGCCGTGTCGAGACGGGTGAGGGGCCGGTGCAGATCTTCGTAGACCCACCAGTCCCCGACGGGGCCCTCGTCGCCCGGCGCGCCCATCACGGGGGCGAACTTCCCTCCCAGGAAGGTCATCTCCTTCAGGGGTGCGCGGACGATGCGGGGGCCGGTGTCCTGGTACTTCGCGGGCAGCCGGTCCCGCCAGACGTGGGGCGGTTCGACCGTGTGGTCGTCCACCGAGATGATCCTCGGGAAGGCGGCCCGAGCGTCCGCCGAGGGGCTCTGCGCGGTTTCCGTGGTCTCCATACCGGCCACGGTAGCGCTGATCTGACGGCCCGTCAGCTCTCTTGCCGCGCCCCGTCACCGCCCCGTTGGGCGCCCGCCGCCTCACCGTCGGCCGCCCGCCCGGCGGCCCGCCGAGGAGCGCCTCCGGCGACCGCGCGGAGATGAATGGGCGCGGAAGTGTGGGGAGCCTGTGTGGGGACCGTGTGGACTGCCGCACCACACCTTGTGATCGCTGTCTCGCACGGCTGACGCATCCGCCATGAACAAGGCAAACTGGCCTCGTTGTACTGACAGTTCGGCAGGGGGACAGCGATGGACGGTGTGCCGCGCGTACCGAAGCAGTGGCATCCGGGCTCCGAGGAGCCCGCGGCGTTGCGCTTCAGCGTGCTCGGCCCGGTGCGCGCCTGGCTGGGGGACGATCCGCTGCCGGCCGGGTCCCCGCAGCAACGCGCCCTGCTGGCCGCGCTGCTGCTGCGCGACGGCCGCACCGCCACGGCCTCCGAGCTCATCGACGCCCTGTGGGGCGACGAGCCCCCCTCCCAGGCGCTGGCCGCCCTGCGGACGTACGCCTCCCGGCTGCGCAAGACGCTCGGCGCCGACGTGCTGGTCAGCGAGTCCGGCGGCTACGCCATCCGCTCCCTGCGCGAGGGCGCGCTCGACCACGTCAACGCCCAGGAACTCGCCGCCGACGCCGAGAAGGCGCGCGCGGCGGGCGATCTCTCCCGCGCCCGCGACCTGCTCAGGGACGCCCTCGCCCTGTGGGACGGCGAACCCCTCGCGAGCATCCCCGGCCCCCACGCGGAGACCCAGCGGGCCCGCCTGGAGGAGTGGCGCCTGCAACTCCTCGAATCCTGCCTCGACATGGACCTGGAACAGGGCTTCCACGCGGAGGCGGTCTCCGAACTCACCGCGCTCACCGCGGCGCACCCGCTGCGCGAACGCCTGCGGGAACTGCTGATGCTGGCGCTGTACCGCTCCGGCCGCCAGGCCGAGGCCCTCGCCGTGTACGCGGACACCCGCCGGCTGCTCGCCGACGAGCTCGGGGTGGACCCGCGCCAGGGGCTGAAGGAACTCCAGCAGCGCATACTCCAGGCGGACCCGGGCCTCGCCGAACCCTCCGCCCCGAAGGCGGAGCCCGTCGTCGCCCTCGTCCGCCCGGCCCAGCTCCCGGCGACCGTCACCGACTTCACCGGCCGGGCGTCCTTCGTGCAGGAGCTGAGCGACGTGCTCGCCGCGGCGTCCTCCGAGGAGGGCCGTGTCATGGCCGTCTCGGCGCTCGCGGGCATCGGCGGCGTCGGCAAGACCACCCTCGCGGTGCACGTGGCCCACCAGGCCCGCGGGGCCTTCCCCGACGGACAGCTCTACGTCGACCTCCAGGGCGCCGGATCGCGGGCGGCCGAACCCGAGACGGTCCTCGGCGCGTTCCTGCGGGCCCTCGGAACAGCGGACTCCGCGATCCCGGACTCGCTGGAGGAACGCTCGGCCCTCTACCGCTCCGTCCTCGACGGCCGCCGCGTCCTGGTCCTGCTCGACAACGCCCGCGACGCCGCCCAGGTACGGCCGCTGCTGCCCGGCACCGAGGGCTGCGCCGCCCTGGTGACCTCGCGCATCCGGATGGTGGACCTGGCGGGCGCCCATCTCGTGGACCTCGACGTGATGTCCCCCGAGGAGGCGCTCCAGCTCTTCACGAAGATCGTGGGCGAGGAGCGGGTCGCCTCCGAGCGGGAGGCCGCCCTCGACGTGGTCGCGGCCTGCGGCTTCCTGCCCCTGGCCATCCGCATTGCCGCGTCCCGGCTTGCCGCCCGCCGCACCTGGACGGTGTCGGTGCTCGCGGCGAAGCTCGGCGACGAGCGGCGCCGGCTGGACGAGCTCCAGGCCGGGGACCTGGCCGTGAAGGCCACCTTCGAGCTCGGCTACGGCCAGCTCGAACCGGCCCAGGCGCGCGCCTTCCGGCTGCTGGGCCTCGCCGACGGCCCGGACATCTCGCTCGCGGCCGCGGCGGCGGTGCTCGACCTCCCGGCCGAGGCCACCGAGGACCTCCTGGAGTCCCTCGTCGACACCTCCCTCCTGGAGTCCGCGGCCCCCGGCCGCTACCGCTACCACGACCTGGTCCGCCTCTACGCGCGTGCGTGCGCCGAACGCGACGAACAGCCCCCGAGCGAGCGGGCGGCGGCCATGTCGCGGCTGCTGGACTTCTATCTGGCCACGGCGGCCGGGGTGTACGCGATCGAACGCCCCGGCGACCGCCTGGTGGACCACCTGGAGCCGACGGCGTACACGGGGCTGACGTTCGAGGACCGGAAAGCCTCCTGGGACTGGCTGTACGCGGAAGCCGTCCCTCTCCTCGCCTGTGTACGGCAGTCGCCGGGAGCCCCGACGCTTCGGCGTGCCGTCGACCTGCTGTGGGCGGCCGTCGACCTCGCCGAATCGGGTGCCAACTCGAAGGAGTACGAGGCCGCAGCGACCGCTTTGCGGGACGCCGCGCGGGAGGCTTCGGACCCGCACGCGGAAGGGCGCGCGAGGGTTGTCCTGAGCAACGCGCTCCTGTTCTCGGGAGTGTTCGACCAGGCCTACCGCGAGGCCAAGGAAGCACTACGCCTCGCCGAGGCGTCCAAGGATCCGTTGCCCTGCTGCTGGGCGGCGAACATCCTCGGGAGCATCGCCTTCTACCAGAAGCGGTACGCGGACGCGGAGGCCTACTTCAGCCGAGCGGTCGAGGAGTTCCGCGGCTGCGGCGACCTGGCCGGGTCGGCGAGTCCACTGTGCAACCTGTCGCGACTCCATCTCGCCACGGGACGCGCCGACAGCGCCGTCGTGCTCGCGGGCCAGGGCACCGAGATCTACGAGACGCTGGGCCACTCCCTCCGGGTGGCGAACGGCCGCTACGCGCTGGGCATGGCCCTCGGCAAGAGCGGTCGCCACACGGACGCCACGGCCGAACTCGAGGAAGCGCTCAGGGTGTTCCGGGACAGCCGTCAACGACTGTGGGAAGGAATGGCTCTCTGCCGCCTCGCCGAGGTCGACCTGGACGCCCGCAAGCCGGCCCGGGCGGCGAGCAACGCCGAGATGGCGCTCACGGTACTGCGGGGCATCGGTGGCGAATGGCGCCGGGGCAACGTACTGACCGTGCTGGGCAAGGCGCTGCTCGGAATCGGTCAGTCCGGCAGGGCCCAGGTCTGCTGGCGTGAAGCCCTGCAGATCTACGAGAAGCTGGGCTCACCGGAGGCCACCGAGGTCCGGGC
This sequence comes from Streptomyces sp. NPDC056738, assembly GCF_042790435.1. NCBI lineage: Bacteria > Bacillati > Actinomycetota > Actinomycetes > Kitasatosporales > Streptomycetaceae > Streptomyces > Streptomyces sp. NPDC056738. The sequence continues at coordinate 18,656 of NZ_JBHTZF010000012.1, read as the reverse complement.
GCTCCTGACTCCGATCGCCGCCGCATAGGCGCACGGACGTTCATCGTTCGTTTATCGCCGCCCGGCAGTCTTTCTCTTGTCGATCCGTCGCGTCGGGGGGCAGACGGACCGCCGCACCGGTCGCCGAACTCACAGTCTAGGGTTGGCGGCTCAAGTGGCCCGTCCGGCCATCCTCGGGGGAATGGCCGGACGGGCCCACAGTTCCAAAATGAACCGCCAAAGGGGAGGCAGCACCATGAGCGAGACCGAGAAGACGATCGCGGAGCCGGACAACACTCACGTGACGGGTGATGAGACCGGCGAGGACATCACGCCGATGAACACCCACGTGACGAGCAGCCCGATCAAGCCGCTGAGCGCCACCGACGGCGAGGCCACTCCGGACAACACCCACGTGACGGACGAGCCTGCCTGACCCGGACCACACCACACGGGGATCGACCGCGGCGGCGCGGAGGGGGAGCCGCCGCGGTCGCCGTGTGTGGCGGCCGATTCGGCCAACTAATGGCGAAATCCGCTCTCGGGTCGAACATTTGCCCGAGCAGTGACTACGGTCTCGTGCATCAGAAGTCTCCCCTCCCACAGGAGTTGGCATGACTCGCACGAAGAAAGCCGTCATCACGGTGGCCATCGCGGCCGCAGCCGCGTTCGGAGCGTCCGCCCCGGCGTTCGCCAACATCCACGCGACGGACACCCCCGTGACCACGGACAACATCCACGCGACGGACACCCCCGTGACCACGGACAACATCCACGCGACCTGAGCTGTCACTGCGGTGGGGCCGAGCGGTCAACCTCGGCCCCACCTGGCCGCTCGCCCGCCCGGGCATAGCCGTCGCTGGCCTTCGGCAGGACGACTTCAGGACACCTCGGCCCGCAACTCCCCCTTCACCACCTTCCCGCTCGCGTTGCGCGGGAGTTCGGGGACGAAGGCGACCGTGCGCGGGACCTTGTAGTTGGCCATCTCGCGGCGGGACCAGGTGATCAGGTCCTCGGCGGTGAGGGTGGAGCGGGGGCGGCGGACGACGTAGGCCCTGCCGACCTCGCCGAGGCGGCTGTCCGGGACGCCGACGACCGCCACGTCGGCGACGTCGGGATGCAGGCCGAGGAGCTGCTCGATCTCCGCGGGGTAGGCGTTGAAGCCGCCCACGATGAACATGTCCTTGATCCGGTCGGTGATGCGGAGGTTGCCCTCGGGATCGAGGACGCCCACGTCGCCGGTGCGCAGCCAGCCGTCCGGCGTCAGGACCTCCGCCGTGGCGGCCGCGTCCTCGAAGTAGCCGCTCATGACGTTGAAGCCGCGGACCAGGACCTCGCCGGGCGCTCCGGGCGGAACCGGGGCGCCCGAGGCGTCCACGACCCGTACCTCGGTGTCCGGGATCGCCCGGCCCGAGGTCGAGGCGATCACCTCCGGCCGGTCCCCCCTGCGGCACATGGTGACGATGCCGCTCGCCTCGGAGAGGCCGTACGCCGTCAGGACGGTGTCCACGCCGAGTTCCGTGCGCAGGCGCTCGACCAGCCGCAGCGGGACCACGGCGGCGCCGGTCACCACCAGCCGCAGCGCGGAGAGGTCGTGGGTGTCGCGGGCGGGGTGGTCGAGGAGGGACTGGTGGAGGGTGGGCGGGCCGGGGAGGACGGATATGCGTTCCGCGGCCACGTTCGCGAGCACGGTGTCCACGTCGAACACCGGCTGCGGCACCATCGTCGCCCCGCGCATCAGGCAGGCGATGATCCCCGCCTTGTAGCCGAAGGTGTGGAAGAAGGGGTTCACGATCAGGTAGCGGTCGCCCTCGCGCAGACCGGCGAGGTCGCTCCAGATCTCGTAGCCGCGCAGGGTCTGCGCGTGGGTGATCAGGGCGCCCTTGGGCCGGCCGGTGGTGCCCGAGGTGAAGACGATGTCCGAGGGGGAGCCGCCCGACACGGCGTCCCCGCGACGGCGCACCTCGTCCCGGCCGACGCCCTCCCCGTCGGCCAGGAAGTCCTTGAACGTGCGGAAGTCGGCGGGGGCGTCGTCCGCGAGGACCACCACCCGCTCCAGGTGCGGAAGGCCGGGGAGCGGGCCGGCGCCGGGTCCGGGGACCGCCTCCCCCGCCCCTTCCCCGGGCTCCCCCGCCCCTTCCCCGGGCTCCCCCGCCGCCCGGCGCAGCGAGGCCACGTACGACGTGCCGAGGAAGGTGCCCGTCACGAAGAGCAGCCTGGCCCGGCTCCTGGCCAGGACGTACGCCGCCTCGGCGCCCTTGAAGCGGGTGTTGAGCGGGACCAGGACCCCTCCCGCGGACACCGCGCCGAGAGCGGCGACGATCCAGTCGAGGGTGTTCGGGGCCCAGATGGCGACACGGTCGCCGACGCGGACGCCGCTCGCCATGCAGGCGGCCGCGGCGCGTTCCACCCGCGCGCCCAACTCCGCGTAGGAGACACGTGTCCGGCCCTCGACGACGGCCTCGCGGTCCGCGAAACGGGCCGCCGCCGACCGCACGAGTCCGGGGACGCCGCCCCACTCCAGGTCACCGCGCATCGTGTACCTTCCGCCGGAGCACCACTAGCTGACTGACCGTCAGATTAGCTGTAGCCTGACGGACTGTCAGCAGCCGGGACCGTGTGCGGAGGTCACCCATGCCAGGGCTCAAGGACGCCACAGCCGTCGTCGGAATCGGACAGACCGCCTTCGCGAAGCGACTCCCCGAGTCCGAGAAGACACTCGCCTGCCGGGCGATCCTCGCCGCTCTCGACGACGCCGGCATCGCGCCCGCGGAGGTCGACGCCCTCGCCTCGTACACCATGGAGGAGACCGACGAGGTGGAGGTCGCCAAGGCCGTCGGGCTCGGCGACCTCACCTTCTTCAGCAAGGTCGGCTACGGGGGCGGCGGTTCCTGCGCCACCGTCGCGCACCTGGCCGCCGCCATCACCGCAGGCCAGGCGACCGTGGGCGTGGCCTGGCGCTCGCGCAAGCGGGGCAGCGGTCCGCGCCCCTGGAAGAACACGGCCGTCCAGCTCCCCACCCCGGCCCAGTGGACCCGGCCCTTCGGACTGCTGCGGCCCGCCGACGAGATCGGGATGCTCGCGCGCCGGTACATGCACGAGTACGGGGCCACCCGCGACCACCTGTTCAACGTGGCCCTGGCCTGCCGCAACCGCGCCAACCAGAACCCGGCCGCGATGATGTACGAACGCCCGCTGACCCGCGAGATGTACATGACCGCCCGCTGGATCAGCGAGCCGCTGTGCCTCTTCGACAACTGTCTGGAGACGGACGGCGCGCTCGCCTGCGTGATCGTGTCCGCCGAGCGGGCCCGCGACTGCCGGCAGCGGCCCGTCTACGTCCACTCCGCCGCGCAGGGCCTGCCCGCCCAGCACCACGGGATGGTCAACTACTGGAACGACGACCCGCTCACCGGGCCCGCCTGGACCGCCGCCCGGCATCTGTGGAAGCACGCCGACCTCACCCCCGAGGACGTGGACGTGGCGCAGATCTACGACGCGTTCACGCCCCTGATACCCCTCTCGCTGGAGGGATACGGCTTCTGCGGGCGCGGGGAGGGCGCCGCCTTCACGGAGGGCGGGGCGCTGGAGATCGGCGGACGGCTGCCGGTCAACACCGGGGGCGGCGGGCTGAGCGAGGCCTATGTGCACGGCTTCAACCTCATCAACGAGGGCGTGAAGCAGTTGCGGGGCACGAGCACGGCACAGGTGCCGGGAGCGGCGACCTGTCTGGTCACGGCGGGGGAAGGGGTCCCGACCTCCGCCCTCCTGCTGAGGAGCTGAGGAGCCGGGATGACCGACATGACGGAGACGACCGGGGCGGGCGTGAGCACCCGGGCCGGCACGACGACCACGGCCGGCGAAGACCTGACCACCGGAGCCGGCGAGAGGGCCGGGACGGACGGGAGCGTCGGGACGGACGCGAGGGCCGGGACCGAGGAACCCCTGCCGTCCTTGCTGTCCCCCGTCCCGGACGACGACGGGGCCCCGTTCTGGGAGTACGCCGCCCGGGGCGAACTCCGCGTCCAGGCCTGCGCCGACTGCGGTGAGCTCCGCTTCCCGCCGCGCCCCTGCTGCCCGCACTGCCACTCCTTCGCCGACGAGTGGCGCAGGATGAGCGGACGGGGCCGGATCTGGTCGTACGTGATCCCGCATCCGCCGCTCCTGCCCGCCTACGCGGCGCTGGCCCCGTACAACGCGATCGTGGTGGAGCTGGACGAGGCGCCGCGGATACGGCTGGCGGGGAACCTGGTGAGCGGGCCGGACGCGCCCATCGACTCCGTTCCGGCACCGCGGATCCGGATCGGGGCCCGGGTGCAGGCGGTGTTCACCGAGGTGAACGGCGTGACCGTGCCGCGCTGGGTCCTGGAGCGGGCGTGACCGGGGCGGGGGGCGGCGGGCTCGTGGTGAGCGTCGACAAGGACGCCGGGGTCGCCGTCCTCACGCTCGACCGGCAGGAGAGGCTCAACGCCATCGACCTCCCGACGGCCGCCGAACTCGTCGCCGCCTGGCGCGAGTTCCGGTTCGACGACACCGTACGGGCGCTCGTGGTGACCGGCGCGGGACGGCGGGCCTTCTGCACCGGGATCGACCGCGGCGCCGAGGTGCCGCAGCCCGGCTCCCCGTACATGGTGGACGATCCGCTCGCCGCGATCGGGCCGAAGGCCAACGGACTGTGGAAGCCGGTGATCGCCGCCGTGAACGGGATGGCCTGCGGCGGCGCCTTCTACCTGCTGGGCGAGGCGGAGTTCGTCGTGGCCGACGAGGAGGCCACCTTCTTCGACCCGCACACGACGTACGGCATGGTCAGCGCCTACGAGTCGGTCTACCTCGCGCAGCGCATGCCGTTCGGGGAGGTGGCGCGGATGGCGCTGATGGGGACCGCCGAGCGGGTCTCCGCGCGGCGGGCGTACGAGGTGGGGCTGGTGTCCGAACTCACCGCGCCGGGCGAGGCGTTGGCGGCGGCCGTCGCGTGCGCGGCGGTCATCGCGTCCTACCCGTCCGAAGCCGTCCAGGGCACCGTGCGCGCGCTGTGGTCGGCGCAGGAGGCGACCCGGGCGGCGGCCCTGGCGCACGCTCCGCAGCTCATCTCTCTCGGGAACCTGCCCGCCGAGCGGCAGGCGGAGCTGTTCTCGGCCCGCAGGCCGGGGTTCCGGCTGCGCTGAGGGCCCGTGGGACGGCGGCCGTCCGGACACCGCTCCGGCCGGACCGGAGGAACCCTCGAACCGGACCGGAGGGCGGCCGGCCGGTGCTCGCTCCCTGTGGCGGGCCGGTCACGCGGGGCGTAGCCTCGCAGCCGGAGCGGCTTCCGCAGGCCGTCCGCGTGTACGACGGCCGCCGTCCGGAGACCCTTCCGTGCCCGGTACGGCGGCCGTCACACAAGCCCGGACCGGCCCCACGGCCCCACGCCGCGGCGGGCGGTGGCCGCCGCGACGCCCGGACACCTCACGTGGTGCGAGCGGTGCCGGTGCCCTTCTCCGCGTCCAGCGCGTACACGCAGCGGTCCTTGCTGCACGCGTACACGACACCGTCCTTGACCACGGGTGCCCCGGTGATCTCGCCGCCGGTGGCCAGCTTCCAGCGCAGGCGCCCGTCGTCGGCCTTCAGCGTGTACAGCAGATGGTCGGTGGAGCCGAAGTGGATACGGCCCTCGGCCACCACCGGAGCGCCCACCAGGTCGCCCCCGGCCTGGAATCTCCACTTCGGGGTGCCGGTGACGGCGTCCAGCGTGTACAGGCCCTTGCCGCTGCCCACGTGGACGTGTCCGGCGGCCACCAGGACCGGCTCGGTGGAGGCGCGGGACTCGGTGGCGATGCGCCAGCGGTCGCGGCCGTCGGTCGCGTCGAGGGCGTACACCGTGCCGAGGTAGTCGGCGAGGTAGACGCCGCCGCCCGTCACCGCCGGACCCGGGGCGAAGGCGGGCGGGGAGAGGAAGACGGCCGGAGCCTCGAAGTGCCAGCGGACATGACCGTTGGCCACGTCGATGGCGAGGACGCGGGTGCCCGCGGAGATGTAGACGTAGCCGTCGGGCGCGTGGGTCATGCGGACCGGTACGCCGCCGCAGGAGGCCGCGTCACCGATCGGGTACGACCACCGCTCCTCGCCCGTACGGGCCTCCAGGGCGCGCAGCCGGGCGTCCTTCCAGACGTACACCGTGCCGTCGTGGATCGACGGACCGGCCTCCGGGGACTCGAAGTCCGTCTGGGCGCCGCTGATCTCCCAGAGCTTCTGTCCGTTCGCGGCCTCCCACGCCTGGACCCCGCCGCCGCGGGTGCCGGTGAGGACCGTTCCGCGGTCGGCCTGGAGGGAGTAGACCCAGGCGTCCGTGGACAGCCGCCACAGGTCCGCGCCCTCCCTGGCTTCGAGCGCGTACAGCGTGGGCCCGTCGGAGGCGTGGATGCGACCGTCGGCCACCGCCATCGACCAGGCCACGTCACGCGTCTTGAACCGGCGCCGGCCGGTCGCCACGTCGAGGGCGTGGACCTCGAAGGAGGTGACGTAGACGAGGTCGTCGGCGACCGAGGGGGTGCCCCACACGTCGTTCGACATGCGGAAGCGCCAGGGGCGCCAGCCCGCGGGCGCGTCCGGCGCCGGGGGCGCGACCGTGGGCACGGGCGCCGGTTCGGCGCCGTTCACGCCGATGCGCGGCCGGGACCAGGACGCCGCGAGCCCGGCCTCCGGCGGCGGCGCCTTCACGGCCGCCGCGCGGGCGTCGAGGACCCGCGGGCCGGGACCGATGGGCACCTTGCCGCCCGCGAGGCGCACGGGACCGGTGTCGGGCGCCCCCACGGGCACCGGGGCGTGCGAAGGGGGCGGAGGCACGGGACGCCCACCGCCGCTGCGTCCGCTCCCCCCGGCCGGCTGCTTGACCGGCGGACGGCCGCCGCGGCGCGTCTCGATCAGGCCCACCGCGCGCTCGGGCAGCCAGGCCGAGGCCGTGCCGCTGTCGTCGGAGCCGGAGCCGAAGAGGTGGGGTGCGAGCTGGGCCTGGAGGTCTGCGGGGTTGGGGCGGGCCGTGGCGTCCATCTGCATGCAGGACTCGATCAGCGGACGCAGCTCGTCGGGCAGGCCTTCGAGGTCCGGACCCTCACGGAGCAGCATGAAGACCGTCTCGACCGGGTTGGCGCCGTGGAAGGGAGCGTGTCCGGTGGCGGCGAAGACGAGCATCGAGCCGAGCGAGAAGACGTCGCTCGCGCCGGTGACGCTGCGCGAGTCCTTGGCCTGCTCGGGCGACATGTACGCGGGGGTGCCGACGGCGACGTTGGTCATGGTCAGACGGGTGTTCGAGACGCCGGACGCGATGCCGAAGTCGATCACGCGCGGCCCGTCCTCGACCACGAGGACGTTCGACGGCTTCAGGTCGCGGTGGACGAGTCCGGCGCCGTGGATCGACTGCAGCGCCTCCGCGACACCCGCCGCCAGCCAGCGCACGGCCTGGGCCGGGAGCGGCCCGCACTCGTTCACTATCTCTTCGAGCGAGGGCGCGGGCACGTAGGCGGTGGCCAGCCACGGCACGGCGGCGCGGGCGTCGGCGTCGACGACGGCCGCCGTGTAGAAGCCCGACACGGCGCGGGCCGCCTCGACCTCGCGCGAGAAGCGGACCCGGAACAACTGGTCCTCGGCGAGCTCGGTCCTGACCGTCTTGATCGCCACGCGCCGGCCCGAGGCCGAGCGCGCGAGATAGACCAGCCCCATGCCGCCGGCACCCAGCCGCCCCAGCACCTCGAACGGCCCGATCCGGCGCGGATCGTGCTGCGTCAGCTGATCCACCACTTGCCTGCCACCTCCCCGTACGGGTCACGTCATCCACGTATGAACGCGGCCCAGTGCAGCGTCTCACCACCGCACCGCCATGGCGGCACGCACCCCGATTCTTCCTGGCCGAGCCGCCGGTTGCGAACCCGGGGCCGGATCGGGGTGTCTTGTGACAAAACAACCGCCCCGGCAGGAGTACGGCCGCCAGGGCTTCATGGTTCAGGGCCGAAATGCGCCCCTCACCCCAGAAGTACCCCGCTCCGGACCCCGGAAGTGCCGTCCCTCACGTCGAAAAGGCGTGCCCCTCCCCGCAGAAGCGTTTCGGCCTTTGCGGACGAAGTACCCCCGACTTCCTTCAACGTTGAAGCACCTTCACCGCCGACACGGCGTCACGGCTGGTCGAGGCGCCGTCAGCGTTCGAGCACCGCGAACGACGCACCCTGATTGTCGCTGACGACGGCCACCCGCCCGTACGACGTGTCGAAGGGTGTCACCTGGACACGGCCGCCGAGCCTGTTCACCGTCCCGAGTGTCTCCTCGCAGTCCTCGACCCCGAAGTGGACGAGGAAATGGGGCGGCATCTCGGCCGGGAAGACGCCCGTCACCGGAACGCGGCCGAAATCGGGGGTCGCGTCGGGCCCGAACAGCGCGTCGTGGAACAGAGCGCCGTAGAAGCGGTCGACGGTCGCGGTGTCGCGCGCGTACAGCTCGGCCCAGCAGAACGTGTCCCGCTCGTGCCGCTTGGCGAAACCGGCGTGGGTGCCGGGCTGCCAGATGCCGAACACGGCGCCCTCGGGGTCGGTGGCCAGGGCGGAGGTGCCCAGTTCGCCGGCCAGGCCCACCGCCGTGGGCACGGCGATGATCCCTCCCTCCGCCGCCACGATCCGCCGGGCGAGCGCCTCCGCGTCCGGCGTCGCGAAGTACACCGTCCACACGGTGGGCATCCGCCCGTCGAGCTTGGGCGTGAGCGCGGCGACCGGCTCACCGTCCAGCTCCGCCCAGCCCTCCGGACCCGACTCCTCGGGGAACGTCCAGCCGAACAGCTCGCCGTAGAAGCGCTTGCCCGCCTCCACGTCCGGGAGCTGGGCGTCGACCCAGCAGGGCACACCCTCGGAGAACCCTGCGACAGCGGCTGATTCGGCCATGCGGCCAAGCTAACGGCCCTTCCGCCATCCCGCAGGGCGTGCGCACCTGCTCCGGTGACGCCCCGTCCCTGCTCAGGGGCCCCGCGAGGGGATCCGGGGGCGGCCCTGCGGCGTCCCCGGGCACCTGCCCTGCGCCGGTTCGCGGGGGCGATCCCGGCGGCACTCCCCGGGAATTCCCCGAGGTGTTCCCGAAGCGCTCCCGCCAGGCACCGCCGACGCGTGTTCTTGGCGGGCGCTGCCCCCGCGTGCTCCCGGCGGGTGCTCTCCCGGCGGGTGTTCCCGACACGTGCCCCGGGGTGCTCACGGCGGCGTTCTCGCCGGGGCTCGCGGCGGCGTTCTCGCCGACCCTCCCCGCGGCGTTCTCGCCGGTGCCCTCCGCGCCTTCCCGAGCGGCTTCGGCGAAGGGGTCCGGAAACCGGCGAAAGCCCTGCCGCACCCCTGGTCGAAGCCGCTCAGAACCGCCTCCGGACCCCCGCGATGTACGGCCGCACCCCATTTGCAGTCGGCCGAATCGCGCTCCGATCACCCCTCGGTAAGCTGACGGCATGACAGGACAAGTGCGTACCGTCGACGGCCGCGTGGCCGGACGACGTGGGCAGGCGACCCGGCAGAAGCTGCTCGACTGCCTCAGCGAGATGCTCAGCTCATCGCCCTACCGGGATGTCAAAGTCATTGACGTCGCCCGGAAGGCAGGCACTTCACCGGCGACCTTCTACCAGTACTTCCCGGACGTCGAAGGCGCCGTCCTGGAGATCGCCGAGCAAATGGCCGCCGAGGGCGCCGCGTTGACCCAGCTGCTCGAAGGGCGTTCCTGGGTCGGCAAGGCCGGCTGGCAGACCGCGCAGGAACTCGTCGACGGCTTCCTGGAGTTCTGGCGGAAGAACGACGCGATCCTGCGGGTCGTCGATCTCGGCGCCGCCGAAGGCGACAAGCGGTTCTACAAGATCCGCATGAAGATCCTGAACTCCGTCAACAACTCCCTCACGGACTCGGTCACCGAGCTCCAGGCCAAGGGCAAGGTCGACAAGGACGTGAACCCGGCCGCGATGGCCGGTTCCCTCGTCGCCATGCTCGCCGCGGTCGCCTCGCACCAGAAGGGCTTCCAGACCTGGGGCGTCAAGCAGGCCGAACTCAAGCCGAACCTCGCGCTGTTGGTGTATCTGGGTGTGACCGGGAAGAAGCCGACGAAGTAGATTCCCGCGTCCGAACGCCCCAGCTCCTGTCATGCGGGCGGCAGTTCGTCCCGGAGTGATTCCGGCGGACTGCCGCCCGCTGCGCTGTACGGACCCGGAGGACCCATCGACCCCGGGCCCCCGGCCTCACAGCCCCCGCCCCCTCGCAGCCCCCGCCCCCTCGCAGCCCCGCACCCTCACCGGACCGCCCTCTCGGCGCCACCGCCTTCGGCCCGACCACCCTCGGCCCAACGGCCCCCGGCGGAGCGCCCTCGGCCCGACCGCCCCCAGCCCGACCGCCCTCGGCCCGATTGCCCCGGGCCCGAACGCCCCGAGCCCGATCGCCACCATCCCGACCGGCTTCAGCCCGCCCGGCCTCAGCCCACCCCGCCCTCCCCCTCCGCCGCTGCGGCCGGCACGGCACGGCGCACGATCCTGAAGAGCCGTATCTCCCGGTCCACCCGGGCCTGATAGGTGGCGTACGGCGGCCAGAACGCCAGCACCGTCCTCCAGACCGCTTCCCGCTCCGCGCCCGTGAGGAGCCGGGCGGTCACGGGAATGTCCTCGCCCTTCCAGTTGACGACGGCGTCGGGCCGGGCCAGCAGGTTCGCCGTCCAGGCGGGATGGTCCGTGCGGCCGAAGTTGGACCCGACGAGGATCCACCCGGACCCGCCCGCCTCCGGCATGCAGGCCAGCGGGGTACGGCGCTCCAGACCGCTCTTGGCGCCGCGCGCGGTCAGGACGACCCCGGGCAGCATCTGGGCGCTGAGCAGCACCTTCCCCCGGGTGAGCCGGTGCACGGCACGGTCGAGGGCCGGGATGAGGTGCGGGGCCGCCTTGGCGAACATCCGGGTGGAGGACACCCTCTGCACCAGCCGCACACCGGGCATCCGCCGCGCCCCGGTCCCCGTACCCGGCCTCCGGCCCACTCCGTCTCCCACGTCGTCTCCCGTCCCACTGCCCGTACGCGAACGACCGCCCGCCGCCATCACACCGTCACCTCTCCGCCGTCGAAGAGCCGCGCCGCGTCGGCCGCGTGCGCGCGCAGCCGGTGGACGGGGCCGAAGAGCAGTTCGTCGCCCGACGCGCGCTTGAAGTAGAGATGCACGTCGTGCTCCCAGGTGAAGCCGATGCCGCCGTGGAGCTGGACCGCCTCGGAGGCGGCGGTGCGCAGCGCCTCCAGCGCCTGGGCCAGCGCGAGTCCGCCCACGCGCTCCCCGCCGGTCCCGGCGGACCACGCCGCGTAGTAGGCCGCCGAACGGGCCGACTGCACGCCCACGTACACGTCCGCGAGCCGGTGCTTGACCGCCTGGAAGGAACCGATCGCCCGCCCGAACTGCTCACGTCTGCCGACGTGTTCGACGGTGCGCTCCAGTACGCGGTCGGCGGCGCCCACCGCCTCCACCGCGAGGACGGCGGCCGCGGTGTCCCCGACGGCGGCCAGCGCGCCGGGCACGTCGGCGTGATCGTCGCCCAGCAATTCGGCCTGTACGTCACGCAGTTCGATCCTGGCCTGCGGCCGGGTGGCGTCCAGGGAGGTCTGCCGCGTGCGTACGAGCCCCTCGGCGTCGTCGCTCACGAGGAACAGCAGCGTCCGTGACCGCGCGAACCCGCCGGTGTGCGCGGCGACGAGCAGCAGTCCGGCGCTGTGCCCGTCGAGCACCTGCGCCGCCTGCCCGTAGAGCCGCCACGCTCCGTCCGCCCGGCGCGCCTGGACGCCCCCGGCGCGGCCGCCGCCGGCCCAGTCGCCGTGGTTGTCGCCGGTCAGGGCGAGGGCGGTGGCCAGGCCCGTGCCGGGGACGGCGAGGGCGGCGGTCAGCGCGCCCGAGGCCAGCGGCGGCAGCAGGGCGGCGCGCTGCGCCCCGGTGCCGAGGGCCAGGATCAGCGGGGCACAGAGGACGGCGGTGGCCAGCAGGGGCGAGGGGGCGAGGGCGCGGCCCGACTCCTCGCAGGCCAGGGCGAGTTCGGTGGCCGAGCAGCCGGCACCGCCGTAGGCCTCGGGGAGGGCGAGCCCGGGCAGTCCGAGTTCGCCCGCGAGGGTCTCCCAGAGGGCCGGGTCGTGGCCGGAGGGGGCCTGCTCGGCGGCCCGCAGCTCCCGCGGTCCGCACCGCTTCGCCAGCACCTCCCGCAGCGTACGGCGGATCTCCTCCTGCTCCGCGGTGAGACGGGCGTCCATGGGCGGGCTCCTCCCTCGTCGGGGGGCTTGATCGGGACAAGTCGATCTGACGGGCCGTCATGTTAGGGCGGGGGACCCCAGAAGCACAGGGGCGCGACGGCCTCCCGGTGCGGCACTTATCTGATGTACCGTCAGATTCATGACGCATGCCACTCCGGGCCACGGCCGTCGGAAGGTCGCGGTCGTCGGCGTATCCCTGTCCGAATGCGGCCGGGTGGACGACGCGACCCCGTACGCGCTGCACGCGCAGGCCGCGCGCCGGGCACTGGCCGACTCCGGCCTGGACCGCTCGGTGATCGACGGCCTCGCGTCGGCGGGGCTCGGCACCCTCGCGCCCGCCGAGGTGGCCGAGTATCTGGGGCTGCGGCCCACCTGGGTCGACTCGACCTCGGTCGGCGGGTCCACCTGGGAGGTCATGGCGGCCCACGCGGCCGACGCCATAGCCATGGGCCACGCGAACGCCGTCCTGCTCGTCTACGGCTCCACCGCCCGGGCGGACATCAAGGCGGGCCGCCGCACCGGCAACCTGTCCTTCGGCGCCCGCGGCCCCCTCCAGTTCGAGGTCCCGCACGGCCACACCCTCGTCGCCAAGTACGCGATGGCCGCGCGCCGCCACATGCACACGTACGGCACCACGCTCGAACAGCTCGCCTCGGTGGCCGTCCAGGCCCGCGCGAACGCGGCCCGCAACCCCGAGGCGATGTTCCGCGACCCGGTCACCGTCGACGACGTCCTGTCGGGGCCGATGATCGCGGACCCCTTCACCAAGCTGCACTGCTGCATCCGCTCCGACGGCGGCGCGGCGGTGCTGCTGGCGGCCGAGGAGTACGTACGCGACTGCCGTACGGCCCCGGTGTGGGTGCTCGGAACCGGCGAACACGTCTCCCACACCACCATGTCCGAGTGGGCGGACTTCACCGTCTCCCCGGCGGCGGTGAGCGGCCGGCTCGCCTTCGAGCGCGCCGGAGTCCGCCCGGCCGAGATCGACTTCGCCGAGATCTACGACGCCTTCACCTACATGACGCTCGTGACCCTGGAGGACCTCGGCTTCTGCGCCAAGGGCGAGGGCGGCGCCTTCGTGGACGCGGCGAAGGGACGGCTGCTGGTGGACGGGGACCTGCCGGTGAACACGGACGGGGGCGGTCTTTCGGCCCAGCATCCGGGCATGCGCGGCCTGTTCCTGCTCGTGGAGGCCGTACGGCAGTTGCGCGGCGGCCTTCCCGAGGAACGCCAGGTGCGCCGCCCGGACGGTTCCCTGCCCGAGCTGGCGGTGGCGTCCGGGACGGGAGGCTGGTTCTGCTCGTCGGGGACGGTGGTGCTGGGGCGGGGGTGAGGGGGCCGGGCCGCGCGGGCCCGGGTTCCGGGACCCGGGTGGCGGCGTGAGCCCTCGCCGCTCCCCGCGCCGCGCTCGGAGGTACTCGGAGATACTCGGACCCATGGAACCGGATCTTCATGAGCTGCTGAGGTCGCTGCGGGTGTGGGACACGGAGCTGCCCGGCTTCGCGGCCGAGGACGCACCGGCGGACCCGCTGACCCTGTTCACCCGGTGGTTCGCGGAAGCCGTGGCGGCCGGACAGGCCGAACCGCACACGATGACGCTCGCGACGGCCGACGAGGACGGTTCGCCCGACGTCCGGACGGTGATGCTGCACGGCGCGGACGCCGACGGCTGGGCGTTCGCCTCGCACGTCACGAGCCGCAAGGGACGCCAGCTCGCCGCGCGACCGTACGCGGCCCTCGGCTTCTACTGGCCCGCGCAGGGCCGCCAGATCCGGCTCCGCGGCCCGGTCACGGCCGCCTCGCCCGAGGAGAGCCAGGCGGACCTGCACGCCCGCTCCACCGGGGCACTGGCCGCGGCACTGGTGGGCCGGCAGAGCGAAGTCCTGCCCTCGCGGGCCGAGTTGGACCGGGCCTCCGACGCGGCCTGGGAGCGGGCCGAGGACGCCCCGCACTCCCCCGCCCCCACCTGGACGCTCTACCGCCTCCGCCCGGACGAGGTCGAGTTCTTCCAGGGCGACGCCCGCCGGCGCCACGCCCGGCTCGTCTACCGCCGTACGGAGACGGGCTGGACCACCGAGCTGCTGTGGCCGTGAGCCACCGGCCCCCGCGGCCCGGCCCTACACGTCACCTCCCTCGCGCCCCTCGTACGTGAAGTCGTACGTCGCGAAGTCGGAGACGGGGCGGTAGCCGATGCGCTGGTACAGGCCGTTGCTGGTCGGGTTGGCGAGGTCGGTGAAGAGCAGCACCTCCCCGACCCCGGAGGCGACCGCGGCCCGGCTCACCTCGGCGGTGACGGCACCGGCGTACCCCCGGCCGCGCAGGTGCGCCGGCGTGTAGACGGGGGCGACCCGGAGCTGTCCGGCGACGGGCGGGGTCGCGCCCGCCATGGCGACGGGGGTGCCCTCGGCGTCCTCCCAGAGGGTGATGCCGCCGTAGGAGATCCGGTCGTCGGCCCAGGAGCCGCTCTCGCGGTGGGCGCCCTCGCCGATGGCCTCGGCGAACTCCGTGTACCAACGCGCGAGCAGGTCCCGGTCGCCCGCGTCCGCGACCCTGGGGCGGCCGGGCGGGGCGGGCTCGGGCACCGCCAGCTCGTCCAGCCGGTAGAGCCGCTCGCTCCGGAGCGGCACCGTCCTCGCCCCGGTCCGCCGCCCCCACGCCGCGGCGAAGGCCTCGACCGTGTCCGTGTCGGCGGAGACCCCGGGCACCTCGATCCCCGCGTCCGCCAGCAGCGCGGCGAGGGTCTCGGCACCCCGCTCGTCCAGCGAGGTGAGGTTCAGCCGGTACGGCGGGGTGCGGAAGAAGGCGGCCCGGACCGCCCCGTCGCGCTCCAGCGCTCCGAAGACCGGCGCGTCCTTCCCGTACTGGCTCATCCCCCGTCTGCGCAGCGCTTCCGTCACGGTCAGCGCGACGGTGTGCCGCGCCGGCCGCGACCGGAGGAAGTCTCCGGCCCGGGTGAGAAACGCGTCGAGGTCGTGGGTGAGCTGCCAGTCGTACGTCACGGAGGTCATGTCCGATGATCCCCTGCGGCCCCGGAGACGTGCCCGCGAATTTCCTCCAGGGAGTGACCCGTGGGCCGGGAGGGGTTTGAATGGCTGGATGACCGAAGCCCATGTGCAGTTCTCCGTCGAGCCCGCCCCCGAGCTTTCGGGCCTGGGACTGCGACTGCGCCCCTGGGACCCGGAGTCCGACGCCGACGTGTCGGCGTATCTGCGCGGGCTGAGCGATCCCGAGCTGCAGCGGTGGAACACCCCGCTCAGGTTCGTGCGGGACATCGGCACCGCCCGCGAGTCGCTGCGGACCCGCGTCGCGGCGGCGGTCGGCGGCACCGGGGTCTCCTTCTGCGTCACCGAGGCGGAGACCGGCGAGACGCTGGGCCACATCGGCGTCAACGAGATCGACCACGTCATGAGCTGCGCCCGTATCGGCTACTGGGTCCTGCCGGAGGCCCGCGGCGGCCGGGTCGCCACCCGTGCCCTCACCCTCGCGGCCCGCTACGGCTTCACCGACCTCGCCCTGCACCGCCTCGAACTGGGGCACGCCGTGGGTCACGAGGTGTCCTGCCGGGTCGCCGAGCGCTGCGGATTCCGGCACGAGGGGACTCTGCGCGGCGCGATGTTCGAGGCCGGCCGCCACGACGCGTTCCGCGACGTGCACCTCCATGGACGCCTCGCGACGGACCCCGAGCCGGCACCCGCCCCCGATCCGTCACCCTCCGGCGGGTGAGGCGGGCCGGAACACGGGGATCCCCGCCCGGAAGGCCACCTCCAGTTCCATCCCGATCCGCAGGGCCGCCTCCGGGCACCCGATCACCTCGGTCATCATCCGGGGGCCCTCCGCCAGGTCGACGACGGCGGCCGCGTACGGCACGCGCCCGCCGAACGGCGGCAGGTCGTTGCGGTGGACGACGGACCAGGTGTAGAGCGTGGCGCGGCCGCTCGCCGGGCGCCAGCTCACGTCCTCGGACCAGCAGTGCGGGCAGAACTCCCTGGGGTAGTGGTGAACGCGGTCGCAGGCCGCGCAGTGCCGGATCAGCAGCCGCCCCTCCGCCGCCGCGTCCCAGTACGGCCGGGTGAACGCGTCCACCTCGGGAACGTCGGCCCCGGCCCCCCGGCCCGCCGGCCCGCTCACCGGAAGAGCCCCAGGGTGTCGTCCAGGGACCACGTCTGCCAGGACATCGCGAACAGGCCGACGGCCGAGACGAGCGCCATCATCGCGTTCTGCCCCTGCTCGGCCCAGTCGTGGATCATGAGGGTGAAGTAGAGGACGTTGAGGAGCAGTCCCCCGACCAGCGCGACGGGGGTCAGCAGCCCGACCACCAGACCGAGCCCGAGAGCCAGTTCCGCGTACACGACGACGTACGCCATCGTCCGGGGACGCGGTGCGACGATCGTGTCGAAGCCCGAGCGCACGGCGTTCCAGCGGTGCTTGGCCGCGACGTCCGCCGCCCAGGCGATGCCGGTCCCCCGCTCGAACCACCCCTTCTTGTCCTTGTGCCGCCAGCTCTCGAACCACCAGAGGCCGAGCCCGATACGGAGCACGGCCAGCCACTGCGCCCCGTCGAGCCAGATCGTGTCCATGGCCGAACCTCCCGCGAAGGCACCACATCTGACGGAACGTCAGTTTCAATGCCCCGGGACGCCCACGCAAGGGCCCCGCACTCCTCACCGACGAAGCGGGCGACCACCGCGCGGCCACCTTTCCGGTTCCACCCCTCCCGAGGGGCGCACGGGCCCGGTCCCGCGCTCCGGCGAAAGACGTACGCCGGGCCGCCCACCTGCGACAACAGCGCACTTTTCGCACACCCCCACCCCATCGAGGTGACCTACGCCACCGGGCCCACCCACCCCTCCCACAGTCGTGACCACTTCGCAACCGATTCCGGTCTTGACCGAGACCTATCAAGCTGAGGCGTGATTACGCTCGCGCTATGGCCGACTCGACTGCTTCCACGACCTCCCGCACGGTGCCCTCCCACGAGGACCGCCCCGTGTACGTGATCGGAGGCGGCCCCGGCGGACTCGCGGCGGCGTACGCGCTGCGCGCCCGGGGCGTACGAGCGGTCGTGCTCGAGAAGTCGGACCAGGTCGGCGCGTCCTGGCGGCGCCACTACGACCGGCTGCACCTGCACACCACCCGTCGGCTGTCCGCGCTGCCGGGGCTGTCGATGCCGCGCTCGTTCGGCCGGTGGGTGTCACGTGACAACGTGGTGCGCTACCTGGAGAAGTACGCCGAGCACCACGGCCTGGAGATCGTCACGGGCGTCGAGGTGTCCCGTATCGAGCCCGCCCCCGGCGGCGACGGCTGGCTGCTGCACGCCACCGGCGGACGCGAGCTGACGGGCAGCGCGGTGGTCGTCGCGACCGGCTACAACCACACCCCGCGCGTCCCCGACTGGCCGGGCCGCGACACCTACACCGGCGAGCTCCTGCACGCCGGCCAGTACCGCAACCCCGCCCCCTACGCGGGCCGCGACGTCCTCGTCGTCGGCATCGGCAACACCGGTGCCGAGATCGCCGTGGACCTGGTGGAGGGCGGCGCCCGGCGCGTACGGCTGTCCGTCCGCACCGCGCCGCACATCGTGCGCCGCTCGACGGCGGGCTGGGCCGCGCAGTTCACGGGCATCGCCGTACGACGGCTGCCGGTGCGGCTCGTGGACGCGCTGGCCGGGCCGATGGCGAAGCTGAGCGTGCCCGACCTCGGGGCGCACGGGCTGCCCCGGCCGGACACCGGGCTCTACTCCCGTGTCAACGAGGGCTCCATCCCCGTCCAGGACGTCGGGCTCATCGACGCCGTCCGCAAGGGGAAGGTCGAGATCGTGGCCGCGGTGGAGGGGTTCGAGGACGACAAGGCCGTCCTCGCCGACGGGAGCCGGGTGGATCCCGACGTCGTGATCGCCGCGACCGGGTACGCGCGGGCCCTGGAGGGCATGGTCGGGCACCTCGACGTGCTCGACGGGCGGGGGCGTCCGGTCGTCCACGGCGGTCACACCCCGCGGAACGCGCCCGGCCTGTACTTCACCGGGTTCACCAACCCCATCAGCGGCATGTTCCGCGAACTCGCCCTGGACGCCGAGAAGATCGCCAAGTCGGTGTCCCGCCACACGACGAAGCCCGAGCCCACCGCCTGAGGCCCCACGTTCTCTCGCCCCCTCCGCCCCTACCCGTCCCACCCCGGCGCTCCGCCCCAGACCCCGCTCCTCAAACGCCGGAGGGGCTGAAAATTTCGCCGGCCGGAGCTGAAAGCTTCGGCCGACCGAGCGGGGAAGCTTCGGCGGGCCGGGGTTGGAACCGACTGGATCACGCACCCGCAGTCGGCCGCGCGCCGTCGGGGCCGTGCCGGTACATCAATGGCCGTCGCCACCGACGGTCACTCCTCACCCGACGGCGACGGGCTGATGCACCGGCACGGCCCCGGCCCCCCCACCCCACC